>JAWLBG010000036.1:0-61321 GCA_041395065.1 Prosthecobacter sp.
AGGCGGCGGCATCGTGTCGCGCGGCGGCAACGTCCGCAACGTCCACATCGGCACCTGCGACATCGAAGGCAATCACACCGCCGAAGGCCCACCGAGCGCGAATATCGAACTCGATTCACGCAACGGCTCGATCGGCGAAGTAGCTGTGACAGGCTGCACGATCCAGCATACGAACAAGGCTCCCGATTCCGCCAACATCCGCATCATTGGCTCCGGCTCGGACCCCTCCCTGCTCCGCCGCGTCGGGCGCGAACACACGCGCGAGGGCAACGTGACCATCAGCGCGAATGTCATGAGCGACGTTCAAGTCAACATCGAGATCCGCCACGCCCGTGGTGTCACGATCAGCGGCAACACTCTCTGGGAGGGATTTCAGCACGACCTGCTGGTGGAGGACAGCGGCAACATCGTCGTCACCGGCAACAACTTTGACCGCAATCCCCGCTACCTCGTGAACGGCTTCGAGAACGCGGAGAACAATGGTGTCGTCTTTCTGCGATGCGAGGACTGCGTGCTCAGCGGCAACATCGTCTCCGGCGTGTGGAAAAAGCGCGCCGCCGTGGACATCGAATCCGGCAACAGAATGCAAATCAGCAACAACAGCGTGCTGGACAGCGACGGTGTGGGTATTCGCCTGGAGAAGGTCACCAACAGCATGATCACCGGCAACATCATTCGCGATGACCGCGATCAGGAAAGGCGCAGTAAGGAGGCATCCCTCGTCTTTGTGGGCGGAAAGGCCAACGTCATCGGCCAGAATGTCGTCAGCAACAAGCAGGTGGCCCGCCCCGCTAATGCGGCCCCCGCGAAAAGCTCCAAATGACCGTAGCACGAGCCACCACTCTGCTGGCAGGCGCGCATTGGCGCATGCTCCTGCACAAGCTGCGCCACGGCTGGCGGGAGAACCGCCTGCTGGGACTGACTGTTTCGGCCTTCCTGCTTCTCTACAGTCTCTCCGCCTACTTTCTGGTGGCAAGGGGTCTCGATTTCATCGCCAAGATTCCACTCGTCGGCCCGCTGTTGACGGAGCGGATGGTTTTCCTGCTGTTCTTCTTTTTCTTTGTCATGCTGGTGCTCTCAAACGCCACCATCACCGGCATGGGTCTCTTTCGCCGAAAGGACATGGAGTGGCAGGTGGCGCTACCGCTGCCGCCACGCAGCCTAGTGCTTTGGAAAACGGCGGAAGGCATGCTGCTGGCGAGTTGGGGCCTGCTGCTGCTCAGCGCTCCGATTCTGCTGGCCATCGCGCGAGTTTACGAGGCAGGGGCCGGCTTCATGCTCGCCGTGCTCCCGGCGCTGCTGGCGCTGGTGATGATCGCCGCGAACGTGGCGACGTGGATCCTGCTGCTGCTCGTGCGGCTGGTGAGGCGGTGGATGCTGAAGCCTGTGGCTCTGCTGGCTCTGATTCTTCTCGTGCGGACGCTGCCGGTGTGGCACTCGAGCCTGGAAAGCCTGCAGGGAGGCGACCTGACCTCCAGCCTGAACCAGATTCTCAAACACACCGAGGCCTGCATGCACCCCCTGCTGCCGAGCTCGTGGGTGGCGGAAACGATCCAGGCGGCCGGCCGCGGCAGCCCATGGCGCGCCTCCTTTTTCAATCTTGTGCTGCTTTCCAACGCGCTGATGAGCATCCTCGTCACCGCAAGGATGGCCTCATCCCAGTTCATGCCCGCATGGGACCGGATCATGAGCGCCGCTCCGACGATCTCTGATTCACGTCCACAACCGACCTTCAGAAGGCAGCCCGGAGCCCTGTCCTTCTGGTCCCGGAGAGTTCTGGGACTCGACCGCGCGTCATTCTCGCTGCTGGTGAAGGATGCGCGAACGTTTCTGCGCGAGCCGGTTCAGTGGGGACAGTCTGCGATCATCTTCGGCCTGCTGCTGATGTATTCCACCAATCTGAGAAAGCTCGGCTACGACCTGCAGAGTCCGTTCTGGATCATCGTCGTCAGTCACTTGAATCTGCTGGTCTGCTGTCTGGCGCTATCCACTTTGACGACACGTTTCATCTACCCTCAGTTCAGCATGGAGGGACGGCGGATGTGGATTCTGGGTCTCTCCCCCGTGCCGTTGCACCGGGTGCTGGCCTTGAAACTCCGACTCAGCGCCAGCGTGCTGGCCCTGCTGATGGGCCTGTTGGTCGTCGTCTCCGGCTTTTCGCTGGGCCTGCCCGGCCAGCGCATTATCTACTTTTCCGCCGCCATCGTGCTGCTCACCTATGGGCTGACCTCGCTGGCTCTGTCACTGGGAGCGCTGGTGCCGAATTTCCGGGAATCGAATCCCGCCCGCATCGTTTCAGGATTCGGCGGCACGGTCTGCCTGATCGCCAGCTTCATTTACATCATTAGTGGCACGGCGATGACATTGCTGCCGTCATGGCCCTACCTGCGGCAGGATTTGATCGAACTGCCGACAGCCAACTGGAGGCTGGATTTGACCGCCCTAGCCGGACTGGCTCTGCTGACGATGGTTTTTGGCGGCATACCCTACTTTTTTGCCCGCAAGAGGACAAAAAGCTTGGAATATTTAAGAGAGCTGTAGTATTTAGAGGTTGGAAATAATTCCAGCACTCCCATGATTATCCGCAAAGCTCCCGCTGCGCCGTCCTCCCACGACACTGACGAAAACGTTCTCGTTTTCGACGAGGCGCCCGAATTCATGGACGACGAGTCCCCCAGCGACTCCCTGGAAAACGTGGATCAAAAGGTCAAGGACGCGCAGGAGCAGCTTCTGAAACTGCGCATGCAGCAGGAGGAAATCGAGCGCCAAAAGCAGCATCTCGAGGCTCTGCGTATCAAGCAGGAACGTTTCATGGCGGGAAAGCGCGAGCTCTTGGACAAGCTGGCCCGCTGTAACAATCATGTGGAGCGTGAGCTCTTTGACTCCCAGAAGCGTGTGGAGCAGCTGACGCTTACCTACGATGAGTTCCGCCGCCATCTCGACATTCTCAAAGCGCTGCAACCCGAGAAATGGCACCGCTCCCAAGTGGACGAGGAATTGGAAAACGCCCTGTCCGCCATCGAGAACGCCGAAAATGACTACGCCAAAGGACTGCGCCGGCTGCATGCCCTGACGCCGCCTGACGCCAACGCCGACGAGCTGGCCAACCTCGAAGACGGTGAGGCGCCTGCAAATTCACCAGTGTCGGCGGCGCATTCGGACGACATCGTGGCATGGATGCGTCGCGGCTTCGCCTTCACCCTGCCTCTGATGGCCACCCTTCTCGTGGCCATCATTCTCATTCGGCTGATGTTCTGATTTCCCCGTCACTCTCAACTCCCACCGTCCACGGCCATGTTCTCTGGAAACCGCAAAGTCCGCTCCCGCCGCCCGAAAACCGCGAAGGAAATGCAGCCTGAAGTGTCACCACGGGCAAAATCCCGCCAACTCTCCCGACAGGCGGATGACGTGAGTGACCGCATCCATCGCCTTGAGTGCTTCATCACCGCTGCTCCCGGCATCCAACGCCGTCAGCGCCTTGCAAACGTCAACATGGTCCCGCCCATGGAACTCCCGACACCCACAGTGCGCGCACGCCGCCGCCCGATCGCCCAGCAGCGTGCCATGCGCGGACAAAACCTCCGCCTGTGGGTGGAGGGCGTCGTGGTTCTTGGTTCCATCGCCGCCATCGTCGGCTGGCTGAACCAGTGGTTCCACTTCTGGAGCTAAAAAATCTGGCTCGCCCAAAGGCGCGCCGGATCAGGCTTTGCCGCCCCAGACTTTGAGCAAAGTGGAAGCCATGTCGGCCGGAGAATCCGCCACGGCAATGCCGCACTCGGCAAGGATCCGTTTCTTGGCTGCAGCCGTGTCATCGGCACCGCCGATGATCGCACCGGCGTGCCCCATGCGGCGTCCGGGAGGCGCTGTGGCGCCGGCGATGAATGCAGCGATGGGCTTTTTGCAGTTCTCCTTCGCCCACAGACCCGCCTCGACCTCAGCGTTGCCGCCAATTTCGCCGATCATGATGATTGCCTCGGTTTCGGGGTCGTCATTGAACATTTTCAGCACGTCCAAATGGTTGGTTCCGTTCACCGGGTCGCCGCCGATACCGACGCAGGTGCTCTGGCCGTAACCGCGTGTCGTGAGCTGCCAGACGGCTTCGTAGGTCAGCGTTCCGGAGCGGCTGACAACACCGACGTTGCCGCGCTTGTGAATGTAACCGGGAGCGATGCCGATGCGGCAACCGCCGTGGGATTTCTCTCCGCGACCCGGTGTCACAAGGCCGGGGCAGTTTGGACCGATGAGCCGCGTCTTGCTGCCCTTCATCGCCGCCTTGGCCTTGATCATGTCATTCACCGGAATGCCTTCGGTGATCGCGACCGCCAGATCGAGTCCGGCATCGACGCTTTCAAGAATGGCGTCAGCGGCAAAGGGCGGCGGCACAAAGATCACGCTGACCGTGGCCCCGGTTTCGCGTGCGGCCTCGGCCACGGTGTCAAACACGGGCACTTTCACACCATTGTGCTCGAAGACCTGACCACCTTTGCCGGGAGTCACCCCCGCCACCAGCTGCGTGCCGTAGTCGATGGAAGCCTTCGCATGACGGGAGCCAAAGTCTCCGGTAATGCCTTGGACAAGGATGCGAGTGTCAGTTTCAACGAGAATGGCCATCGGGATGAGTCAGTGGGGGTGTTTGGGGAAATAAAGGCCGCCCATCATAGAAGCCCCCTCCGTGGCGTCAAGGAGGCGCCGGAACATTCTCAAAAAGCCGCACGATTCGAGGTGCAAAAACGACGATCGCCACAGCGGTAGCCGACAGGGCCGCCATCAGCACGGCAGCCGCGGCGACGTCCTTCACCCGGCGGATTGGCTCTTCCCGCTCCAGACTGACACGATCCGCCAGTACCTCGATGGACGTGTTGAGCAACTCCGCCACCCAAACGATTCCGACGGCGAAAAGAACCGCCAGCCACTCATAAGACGCGATTTCCAGCCAGAAACCCAGAATCAGGGTCAGAACCGTCGCAACCGCATGCACCTGGAGATTGCGCTGCGTCTTCAGCGCCCAGCACAAACCCGACCAAGCGGGTCCAAAGCTGCGGACGACGGCGATGACCCAATTCATCCCGTTGGTGGATCACTGGGTGCTGATGGAAGTTTCAGGAGGAGCGGGAGCGGGAACCGGTTCCGAGACCGCTTCGACCTGCTTCCTAAAGTCCCTCACCCAGCTTTCCGCATCGGGATGACTGGGGTTATCACGGATGATTTTCAGCATGTCCGCCATCGCAGCGAGTGCGTTCACGTTGTTGGAAACGAGATAGTTATTCTTCTCCCACAGTCTCCGCGGATACTCCTCCTGATAAAAGATGCCGTATTCGGTCTCGCTCAGCATAGCTTTTTCGAGAGCCAGCTCCGCATTGATTCGTGCATCCCACTGCGCGGGCAGCTCGTCCTTTTTCCCCGCCAGATAATAGGGCAAAATAACCGCCTCGTAGATACCACCAACGTTGAGCGGTGAATACTCCCAGTGCTTCTGCAGCAGATGCAGGTCAAGCTGGTAGGCGCGGCTAAAATCATTTCCTTTCACCGACTGCCGAAGCATGCCGAGGAGTTGGGGAGCAGGGGGACCTCCACCGCCGCCCTTGCGACCCTTCGTGGCGTCTTTCACCTCCACAGCGCCCGATGCCGTGTGCTTCGTGCTGCTCTGCACTGCGCCAACCGCCTTTGCGATGAACGCCTGAAGCGCGGGCACCACCGATCCCATGTCTTCGATTTTGGTGTATCCCTGCGCCTGGATCGTCATAACGAGGTACTCGAGCTGCATTGCGAGCCCTTTGGAGAAATCCCCTTCCTTGAGGCGATCCAGATTGCGATCACGCCAGTCCATAAAGTCCGTCTGCTTGAGGTCCTTGCGCTCGAAGTGCTCCAATTTGTAGCAATCAAGGTAGAGTGACAACGCCGCCGCCTCACTCCCCATGGCGCTTCGAAACTTCGTCAGGGCCGCATTGAAGATCGAGCTGCGCCCCTGCCCGATCTTGGCCTCTATCTCTTCCAACTGCTTCAGGATGTTCATCGTCTGAGCCGGTGTCAGTATCGGCGATGTCGGCGTGTCGGGTTCCGGCTGAGCCACTTGGGCGGAGAGAGTGCAGGCGATGAACCATGCCGTCAGGATCAGAGTGGAGGGTGAATTCATAAGATTGGGAGGAGTAACACGTAAAAACGGGACGCCGAACGCCGAAATGTGGCGATTTCATTGAATCCCGCCACACTCAACGTGTGGGAAGCGTCGAAACTTGGACTTGGCCCGCCTTCCAACCTGACTATTCATTCACATCATGAAAAACCTCCTCCTGCTTGTCTCCATTTTGTTCTCACTCGCCGCCACCCTGCCTGCGGCAGATGAGAAACCCTTCACCTACTTGGTCGAGATGAGCGGCATGGTGTGCGCCGGATGCAAAGACCACGTCACTGCTTCCTTCAAGAAGCTGGAAGGCGTCACCGACGTCAAGATCGTCGCCGGGGACAAGCCCGGCACGCAGAAAGTCACGGTCACATCGACTTCACCATCCCTCTCCAAGGATCAGGCCGTTACCGCCCTCGGCTCCTCCGCCGAAACCTATCTCGTGCACAATTGGAAGAAGAGCGAGTGAGGACACTCTCTGCATACCGACTGAAAATAAGCTTGCCTGTGCAGCCTGATGCGCCACTATCGGCGCTCGCGTTTCCCCAAGGACAGATGTCAGAGTGGTCTAATGAGCACGCCTGGAAAGCGTGTGTACCCTAATCCGGTACCGAGGGTTCGAATCCCTCTCTGTCCGCCATTTTTCACAGGAAAAAACCCGCCCTGCGCGAGACCCGGGACCACTCGCGAGGAGTCCCATTGTTGCGGTGGACATTTGCAGAGTCGCATTCGATGAATGGCCGCTTTGAAACCGACGCGCAACAACCGCACGCGATGGCTGGCCCTGGTGGCGGCTGCGGTACTGCTCGTTGTCGCGGGAGCCTTGCCCCGCCCATCTAGGACGGAGAGCCTGCAGTTGGCGCTGGGACTCTGGCCTGGTGTGGAGACATTGATCGTGGCCCGGGAAAAAGGTCTTCTGCCGAAGGAGCGAGTTCAATTGATCGCCATGGCGTGGCCTTCAGCGGCGATGCGGGCCTTTGGAAACGGAGCGGTGGATGCCGCCGTGCTCACGCTCGACGAAGTGCTTCGCCTCCGGGAAAGCGGCACCGATCTACGTGTCGTCATGATCATGGACGCATCCACCGGTGGGGATGTGATTCTGAGCGACGCAGATGTTCGCAATCTGGCAGATTTGCGCAAAAAACGCGTGGGAGTGGATCTGCGCGCTTCAGGCATGGTGTTGCTTGAATCAGCGCTGCAATCAGCGGGAATGAGCGCGAACGATGTCGATGTTGTTCCACTGAATCCCTCGGAGGTGGCCGCGGCAATGAAAGAAAAGCGTGTCGACGCGGTGGCTGTGGCGGAACCATGGGCGACAAGACTGCGGCGAGCCGGCGGGCATGCCATCTTCGATTCCCGCCAGTTAAAACACCCGATGTACCGGGTGCTTGTTGCTTCTGGGAATGCCGTTCGGAGCCAGAGTGCCGAACTGCAGATGGTCATGACAGCGCATTTAGCGACAGCAGAAGTGTTGATTTCAAGTATCGAAGACTCAGCCCGGGCCGTGGTTCTGCGGCGCGAGGGTTTGAATCAGCAGGAGTTTGAGGAATGCATGACCAGGGTAAAGATCATCGACCGGGACACGGGCTCTCGATTGATGAAACCGAACGGGGAACTGGAAGCGCTTTCAGTCGCGATGGAAGCGTGGATGCTCGACGCAGGCCTGCTTGAGCAGCAGATTCCAAACTCCGCGTGGCTTGATCGTTCCTTACTGGAGGGTGTGCGATGACCGTTCTGAACAGACTCAATACACGACTGTCATTGCTGATGCTTTTCGCTCTGATCCTGGTGGGGGCGAACTGGTGGCGGAATCAAAGCCGGAACCATGAGCGTGTCCTGCAGCGTTTCGAGACGGAAATGATGGACACGGGCATCCGCCTGGCGGGCATGATGCAGTTTTTCGTGCGTCGGGGCCTCGTGTCACCGGCGGAACTGGAGATGAGCTATGCGGCGGCATCCCCCCATCTGGAGCTGGGTGCGGTTTGCGACTGCAACGACATGGTGAGATTCTCCACGCAACTGCAATGGAATCGAACCGCCTTGTCCGAGACTCCATTGAGGGATGCCTTGACGCTGACGGAGCAGGCACGTGTTGCAATGAGTCCTCTCATGGTCTCCGACGACGCGGGGGCGGCCATCACGGGAGCATTTCCGTTCTACGAGGAGTACAACTCGCGCAATCGGGGCGTGCTGCTGCTGAGGTATGACACCTCCGCCGTATTGCGGCATTCGGCCCGGGAGGCGGCACTGGAGTCGTTTGCGCAGGCTTGCGCCGTGCTCGCTCTGTGCCTGCTGCTGTGGCTTGCGCTGGATGTGATGCTCACGCGACGCCTGAAGAACCTCGCCGACTACGCCAGGAAGGTCGGTGGCGAGGCCGGGGACACTCAGGGGGAAATCGCCGACGAACTGTCCCTCGTGACCAGAAGCTTTGAGGAGTCTGTTGCGAACCTGCGCTCCTCGGAGTTGCGACTGGTGGAGGCCGCCGAAGTGGAGCGGCGCCGGATCGGGGCCGATCTCCATGACGACGTCTGTCAGCGTCTGAGCGCGGCGCAGTTGAAAATCGGTGTTCTTGAATCGGCGCTGAAGCGGGAAGATCATGCGCAGGCGACTTTGGCTGGCGCCGTGGCGGATGATTTGGCCAAGGCCACCAGGGTGGCGCGCGGCTTTGCACACGGGCTGGCGCCTATGCTGGTGCAGAAGGGACGACTCGAGGAAGCCCTGCAAGATCTGGCGGGAATGATTTCAGAGTCCTTCTCCGTGCGTTGCGAGTGCCTGTGCGACTTGGGCGAGAAGGCGCTGGGGGTATGGGTGGACACGCACATCTATCGCATCATTCAGGAACTGGCGACCAATGCGGCCAAACATGCCAAGCCGTCCTTGATCGAAGTCGCGGTAAAGGTCACACCCGAGTTATTGACGATTCAGGTGGCGAGCGATGGTGGCGGTCTGCTGCGCACCAGCGGAGAAGGCATTGGAATGGCGCTCGTGGCGCAGCGCGTAAGAGCACTTGGAGGGCACTGGCACATTCAGGCCAGAGAGAAGTCCCTAGGCGGCAGCATCGCGTCATGCGAGGTGCCGCTAGAAGCCAGGCACTTCTCGGATGAAGGATAGGCAGACCGCAGTCCTCAGGCCCGACCGTGTCGGCGGGCTTCCGTCCACTGGATGGCCATACGAGTGACTGCGGCACCGTCTTCGAGGCCGAGTTTCGCGCGCATGTTCATCTTGTGCACATCCACCGTTTTGGGACTGATGCGGAGAGCGTCGGCGACCTGCGTCGTGCTGCTGCCTTCGCCGAGGAGCATGAAGACTTCGAGTTCGCGGTCGCTCAGGGACTCCACGCCGGTGCGGTCACGCGCCTTCGCATCCCCGAGCGCATAGTTCATCATCATTTCTTCCGCGATGGCCTCGCTGACGCTTAACTGCCCGGAAGCCACGCGTTTCATCGCACGCTCGTACTCCGCGTGGCTGGAGTCCTTCGTGAGATAGCCGCGTGCTCCCGCACGCAGGGCCCGTTGAACATACAACTTCTCGCTGTGCATGGTCAGCACCAAAATGCGCAGGTTCGGATAGAGGGCGTGAACGTCTTTGATGAGTTCGAGGCCGTTGCGATCCGGCAGGGTGATGTCCACAAGGAGCAGGTCGGGGGTGTCCGTTTGCAGCTGCTTGAGGGCATCGCCCGCTGTGGACGCCATCCAGGCCATCGAAAATTCGGGCAGCGAGTCAACCAGCACCTTGAGGCCCTCCCTCATGAAGGTGTGGTCATCCACGATCGCGACCCGGAATTTGAGTTTGGAATCGGTGGAAGGCATGGGCGTGGCTGGATGTGAGATGGGTGGGCTCAGGAGCATCGCACCAGCGTGCATACTCGTCAAACCGGCGCAAGCGGATGGAACTAAGGATCTGGTTTAGTTCTGAAAGGCAGGGATCTTAGCCAACGGCAAACTCGGCCCCTGTAGCGAGCATGCTCCGTGTGTGAGCAGAATATGAAATCAACCACCGCCATCATTCCGCCCCAGCCGACCAGTCGGAGCGCGAAGGAGGCGAACGAGAATTTCAGCATTCAATCGCAACACCATGATCCACAACTCCTCGGCACTCGGCTGGTTCCGCAAGCACCTCCGCATTCCCACCACCGGCCTGCTGCTCTTCACTTTCACTTTGTGGTCGGTTCAGAGCCGCGCGGCAACGATTTACTGGGATACCGACGCCAGCACGATCGGCAACGACAGCAACGGGGCCGGCCTCGGCGGATCAGGCACATGGGATATGGCGACCTCGAACTGGTGGGATCTCTCGAGCCTCGGCCTCTGGCCCGACACGAACGCAGACATCGCCGTCTTCACATACGACTACCCTTCGCTTGGCATTCCCGTGACCAACACGGTCACACTGGACTCAGGTCTCACGGCAAACAGGCTTCAATTCAATCGCAGCGGATACACGCTGACCTCGGGTGACATCACCTTGGCGGGGATCACGCCGACATTGTTCGCTCAGATGGGCGAGACGGTGACAATCAATAGTTTGATCGCAGGAACTGACGGTCTCACCAAGCTCGGCGGCGGATTCATCCGTCTCGGCAACAACTCCAACACTTACACGGGCACCACGACCATCGGCAATGGCGGCATTGTCATCACCGGGCAGGGAGCGCTCGGGCTCGACACAGGCGCAATCATCGTAACTGGTTTTGCTCCATCGAGTTCCACCGGCCTCAGTGGCGCCGACAGTGGCACACTGGTGCTCGACGGCTTGGGAGGCGACATCACCATTTCCCGTGACCTGTCACTACAGGGACAGGGAGCCACATCGGTGCGAGGAGCGGCCCTGGTGAGTTCCGGAAACAATACATTGTCCGGCACCGTGACGATGGGCACGCCTTACACCGCCGTGGCGACTCCCGTCTTCCTCAATACCCGCATCATCGCCGCAGACGGCACGCTGAATTTCACGGGGACGCTCAACATTCTGGGAACAGCGGCGACAACGATCAGCAATCTCGGCGGCGTGAACCAGGCCGGCGCCAGCTTTTACAATGTCACTGGCGTTCTCGCGGGCACCGGCACGCTCGAAGCCTCGGGTGGTGGCACCCTTTTCCTTAACCCGTCCGATTCATCAGGCTTCTCCGGCACGATCCGTGTCAGTGCCAGCGCTGCTAGTGGGCAAAGCGTGCTGCGCATTGACTCTCCCGGTGTACTAGGGACCCGCACGGCCACCACGACCAGTTCGGTTCTGGACTTGAATGGCGGCATCCTGGCGGTGCTCATGGACTCCCCTGACGTCAGAGTATCGAACGGCACCAACGCCAACGTCTACGGACGCGCAAGCAGCACGATCTTCGCTGACCACACACCGAACAGTGCCGTTTCGGATCAGACCGTGGCGTTTGGTCAGCTGGCTTTTGAAGACAACATTACCCTCACCTTCAACAGTCGAAACGGATACGGCATGAGCTTCAGCGCCGCGCCGGTGGTGGGATCGACCGCAGGCGACAACAACAGCACCTTCACCAACAACCTCCAAGGCGGCGCCCAACTCACCTTCACGGGCAACTTTTGGAGCAACGCCAACAACACGGGCAATCGCACGGTCATATTCAATGGCAACGGCAATACGACGATCAGTGGTAGCATCATCGCTTCCGCCGCCGCCTATGACCACAGCCTGACCAAGTCAGGCACGGGCATACTCACCCTAACAGGCACGGCCTCAACGCTGGATGGAGACATCAATATTCAGAACGGTACTGTGGCGATCAGCGACCGGCGCGCGATCACGAACAATTCCTCGGCCATCAACCTTGGATTTAACAGTGGGAGCACGAACACGGCCGGCATTCTGAGCATCATCGGCAACAACGTGAGCCAGGCCAACCTGACTTTTGCCAAGGTGATCAATCTCGCAGGCACCACCGGTGGCGGCTCCATTCTTGCGAATCAAACTGGCACCAGTCCTGGTGTGATTTTCACGTCGGACTTCACCGCCACCGGAGCGGGGGCGAAAACGCTCATATTGGGTGGAACAAACATTGCCGCCAACACCATCGAGGGGGCCATTGTGAACAGCACGTCCGCCACCTCCGTGACCAAGATCGACGCCGGGCGCTGGGTGCTGGCGGGAACGAACACCTACACCGGTGCCACGACCATCTCGCAGGGAACGCTGCAGTTGAAGGCCAACGCCGCCGTGTCCACGATCCTCGCTGACGCTTCCGCGATCACCTTCAATGCCACGAATGTGTACGCGGGCGGCACACTGGAGTTCATCGGGCAGGCAAGCACGAACAACGTTGAAACCCTCGGCGTCCTCACACCGACCAACGGTTCCGGAACCGTCAAGCTGACACCCGGCAGCGGAGGTACAGCCTCAATTGTGTTCGCCTCGCTTGGAACGGTTGGTGGAGGCGGAACGGTGAACATTATCGCGCCCACGGCTTCCGATATCGTCTCATTCACAACGACAAGCATCTCCAATAACATTGCCAATGCCGGACTCTTTTTCAATGGATCGGACTTTGCGTTCATCCCAGGTGCCGGCTTGGCCATTCGGGCGGCCAACTACGCGACCGACGCGGACTTCGCGACGAGCGCGACAACACTGTCAGCTGGCAAGAGCAACGAAATCACTGGCAGCTTCAGCACCGGAGCGCTGGCAATCGATTCCCTGAAAATCAATGGTGACAACACGCTCACGCTGACTGGAAACCTGACGATTCGCACGGCGGCGAGTTCAAGTGCTTCCGGCGGCATCATCCAGACGGGCGGCTCCGGCGTCATCACGGGGAATTTCATCGTCGGCACCAACGGCAGCGGCACGACTGTCATCAATGTGGACGGGGCCGCTAACACACTCACTCTTGAAAGCAGGCTGGCCAGCACCGGAGGCTTGACGAAAGTGGGACAGGGCACTCTACGTCTCGCTGGTGCGAACACGCAGACGGGAACCATATCCATCAATGAAGGCACGATCCGTCTCACGACTGGCGGTACTCTGGGTGGCATCGGCGCGTTGACCATTCGTCAGGACGCCGTGCTCGAACTCAATGGTGTCACGCCGACCAGCCAGATTGCGGCGTTTAACAACAATGGCATTGTTCGGAACACCAGCGCCACCACGGATGTCACTTTGACGGTGGGCAACGGCTCCGGCTCCGGCACGTCCTACGGCATCATCGAAGACGGTGGCCTCGCCAAGGTGAACATGGTCAAGGTGGGAACCGGCAACCAGTCCTGGCTAGGGCTGAGCACATACACCGGCACCACCACCATCGGATCTACCGGAATCGTCAGCATCAATAACCTTCAGAACGGAGGAGATGCTAGCGGCATCGGAGCGTCCAGCAATGCGGCGTCAAACCTCATCTTCAACGGCACCAGCACCACGCAGGCCTACGGGGGACTAAGCTACACCGGAACGACAAATGACTCCACCGACCGCCTCTTCACCTTCGACGGTGGAGCTAACGGAGGCGTGCGCATCCAGTCCAACGGCGTCAACCAGGCAACAAGCAGCTGGACAAACACTGGAGCGCTGGCTTTCGGAGCGAATGCCGCGGGCAACCCACAGGGCCTCGTGCTTGGCGGTGCCTCGACCGGTGACAACCGCTTCTCCCCTCTCATCATGGACAACGGCGCGGCCGCCACCTCCCTCTACAAATCCGATGCCGGCGTCTGGTATCTGGAGAACACCAACACCTACAGCGGCGTGACTCAGATCAATGCCGGCACGCTGTACGCCCAGGACGGCACAAACATCAAGAAGGACGCCGTGTCTGGATCGAACATTGTGCTCAACGGCGGTTCGCTGGCTGGCACGGGCACCTTTACACGAACCCTTGGCACGGCAGGCGACCAGCTTCAGTGGACGGCCAACGGCGCGGGTGGTTTTTCGGCGGGAGGTTCCAAGCTGACCGTGGACTGGGGAACGGGAGCAGTGTGGGGAGTGGGACCGTTCATCGGCACCGGCGCACTGCTTCTCAACAACTCGGGCGTTGCCAAGTCCGACGTGGAGATCATCAGCGGATTCGAGATCACCCAGGGGATCGCTTCGACGGGAGTTCTTTCAGCCACGACCACGGCGGCAAGTGCGACGGTGACTTTGACCAGCGGAACCACGGCGGGCTTGGCGATTGGGCAGGAAATCACTGGAAACGCAAATATTCCAGCCGGTTACACCATTGCGACGATCACGGGTCCGACGACCTTCACCTTGAACAGCGCAACGGGTGTGCTCGCCGGGACGAGTGTGGCGACAAACGTCCTCGCTGGCGGCTACCGCCAGATCAATGTTGGTGACTTCACAAGCATTGGCGCGGATTTCGCCACAGTGAGCGGCGTGATTTCCGGTGCGGGCAATCTGGCCAAGGAAGGTGCAGGAATTCTGAACCTGCGCGGCGCGAACACCTACACGGGTCAGACGCTTATTCGTGTGGGTACCCTGGTAGTGGAAACGCTTGGCATGAGCGGGTCGGCAGGTGCGACAAGCGTCGGCGACCAACTCAATGCGAACACCGACGCCGGAGCCATTGCGATTGGCAACGGCGGAACAGGTGCTGGAATTCTGGAGTATGTCGGCCTCGGTGAAACCAGTGATCGAAAGATCCGACTGAACACAACAACGGGTACCACGCAGATTCACGCTGACGGGGTGGGGGCACTGATCCTCACCAACGTGGTCAATGACATGACCGCAGGAGCCAAAACACTGTCCCTGCGCGGCACAAACCAGTCGGGAAATATGATCACCAGCAAACTGTCCGACAACAGCGGTGCGCTCAGCATCACACTCGACAGTTCCGCGACGTGGATTCTGACCAACGCGGCCAACGACTTCAGCGGCACGGTGAGCGTGAACGGCGGCGCCTTGGGCATTGGGGCAGACACGGCCCTCGGCACCGGCCTCCTCTCCTTCAACACCGGCAGCGTGTTTGCCTACGGAGCGGATCGCACGATCGCGAACACCATCGATCAGGACAACAACACTACGATCGCGTTTGTCGGCGCATACAGCCTTAACTTCACTCAGACACTGGTCAGCACTGCCGGAGCGAACAACTTCGGCCTCACCAACAGTCTCATTGCGGGAAAAACGCTCATGATTGCCGGCATGACGGTCAACAGCATCACGGCCAACCGCACGTGGACTGTTGACGGCTCCGGCGAGACGATCTTTACGGGTGACATCACCACCAACCAGACCACGAACCGCGGTGTGCTGCTGACCAAGACCGGGGACGGCACCCTCGAACTCCAGGGCACGGGTTCCAATTTCAACCGCAACAATCAGGCCATTGACATCGATCGCGGAACGATCCGCATCGGTGCCAACAACGTCATTGCGGACGGGTTTGACGACCAGGCGACACCAGTGGCCTACGGCGGGATCACCTTCAGCCCCGAGGCGGCCTATGGCGACACTGCCATCCTCGATCTGAACGGCAAGAATGAGACGATCAACGCGCTGACAGCGAATACCGACGGCACCTCGATCATCGACAACACATCAGCCTCCGCCGCCTCTCTGACTTTCGGTGCGGCGGATTCTGCGGTGAGTTTTGGAGGAGGAATCGGAACCTACATCATCCAGAACAGTGGCGGCGGCGACCTTTCAATCATCAAGACCGGCGCGGCGGCGGCGACCATACCCACCGGAGTGACGCTGACCTACACGGGCACCACCGCCGTGATCGGAGGCTCCCTCACGATCGCTTCATCGCTAAACGGGACGACCGGGCTGAGCGTAACCGGAGGCACAAGCCTCAACCTGACGGGTGGCATCTCAGCTCCCGGGGCGGTCACCAGCATTTTGGTGGACCATGGATCGACCCTGAATCTTCTCGACGGCTCCGGAAACAAACTTGATCAACTCACGTCACTGACACTTGGCTCCAGCGGCGGCAGCATGACGACGCTGCGCCTCAATGTCGGCGACGGCCCCACTGCGGGCGACAACCTCAACACCGACTTCATCGAGTTGACCTCGGGCGGAACGCTCAGTCTCTTCGCCGGCAACCAGATCACCCTGAACCTGACGGACATTGGTCTGAACGCGATGCAGACCTACAATTTGATTTCGTCGGTTTCAGGAGGGCTGACGAGCGGGGTGCTTGCGGACACCGACTGGATTCTCGGACTGACTCCTGGGGGCTTCAGCGGGATCACCATCAATCGCACCGACAACCTCATCTCCATCACCACGGGTACTCTAATCACCGGGTCCACCTACTGGCGCGGCCTGACGGATACGACCTGGAATTCCAACGCCAACAACTGGTCCCAGGACAAAGCCGACACCATCCCCGCTCTGTCCACCCCGGGACAAGGAACGGACGTGATCTTCGCCTTCGACAGCGCCGGCACGGGAGCCCTGGACACGACTTTGGAACAGAACTTCAAGATCAACTCCCTGACCTTCGAGGCAGGAGCCACGACGCCTTCATCGGTAACGATTGCCTCCGGCGTCGATCCGACCTACCGTCTCGCGATCGCACCCCAGTTCGCGACGGACGGCATCAAGATCACGACAGGAGGGCCCGCTTCGGTGATTATCAGCGCCCCCGTTCGCTTGGATGCCGACCAGACATGGAGCGTCGCAGATTCGGCCTCCAGTCTCTCCATCGGATCACTTCTGGGTGAGGCCGACGTGACCAAGAGCGGTGCCGGCAAGGTCACCCTGACAAACGCTGCCGACCCAACCTTCAACAGCGGCGTCACCGCCACCATCACGATTGATGCGGGCTCGCTCGAGATCACCAACGCGACTGCTCTCGGAAACACGGTGAACGCCAATCTGGCGAACGTCGTGGTGAACAGCACGGGGGCCTTCTACTACAACGGCGCGGCGAACTCTGCGGCCACGGGCGTGGCCAACAACCTGACACTGGCGGGAGGCACGCTTTCCGTTGGCGGCAATGCCGGCAACAACTACTACACCGGGGCGGTGAACGTGACCGCCGACTCCTTCGTCAACATGCGGGGCTCCAACTCCGACGTATTGACCGCCACCCAGGGCAATGTGGTTCTCAGCGGTGCGGTCAGCGGCGCGGGAATACTCACCGTTGACAGCATCAACACCGTCTCATCCGGCAACCAGCTTACAGGCACACTCTACTTCCAGGCTGACAACAGTTCGTGGTCCGGAGGCATCAATCTCATTCGGGGCAACATCCAGACTCAGACTGTGACCGGTCTCGGCACAGGCGACATCACTGCCAGCCTGGGACGCATCCAGTTTGTGACCGTCGGCGGCACGACCTACAATCTGGCTCAAAACATCACCGTGGATGCCCCGGGCGGCATTCTCGAATTGAGCGCCGACGCCTCCGGAACTCCGGTCAGCGACATGACGGTGAACCTCACGGGCGTCATCACCATCGGCAGCGCAGCCAACGCCAACAACGCTCTTCGCGTGAGCCAGGCGAGCGACAACTTCAGCGTCATCAATATCCTCAACTCCGTGGTTTTGGGCAACAACGCGAGCATCACATACCAGGGCTCGTCAGTTCGTCCGCTGATCATTACGGGCGTCATATCCGACGGCGGTTCCGGCTACAATCTGGCGATCAATGATGAACTTGGCAGCTGGGGCGTCACGAGCCGCACCGTGCGCCTTCTGGGGGCGAACACCTTCTCCGGAAACATCTCCATCAACGAGGGGACTCTGGAGTTCGACACCGTCACCGGAATCGGCGGCGCAGCCAGCAGCCTCGGCCGCGGCACCACGATCAACGTCACAAACACGGCCACACTGAGCTTCATCGGCACCAGTGCCCAGACCACGGACCGGCCGATTACGGTGAGCGCCGGCGTGCTGACGTTGTCCGCCAACGGCGCCACCCCCGCCGCCAGCATCACCTACGCGGGCACAATCACGATTCCGGCGACGACCAGCGACGGCAGCCAAATCATTTTGACGGGCAGTGCGGGAAGCATAGGCATCATCAGTGGCGGAATCTCACAGACGATCTCCGGAACCAACAATACCTCGGATGTCACCGTCAACGGCGGGACCTGGATCCACACAGGCACGACGGTAGTCCCCGATGACATGACCGTGACGGGCGCCACAACCGTTCTGAACCTCAACGGTGGAGTGTGGGGGATAAGGGACGATCTAGCGGTCACTGCGGGCGCGAGTCTCAACATCAACAGTGCCGGAGCTCTCTCCTTCAGCACGACGACCCTGAGCGCCGATGCCTCCCTGCGCGCCTACACCGGCGGCACCATCAGTCTTGGCGCGACCAACGCGGTGCTGGTTACCGATTTCGACGGCCTGCGTATCGGCACCGACGGCACGGGACTCGGCACACTCGAAATGAACGCGTTCAATCAGACCGTCACCGAGTTCATCCTGGGGAACCGCAACTTTGACCGCGTCGGACTCGTCAACGGCACCGGCACGCTGACTGTGATCGGAAACTTGGACCTCTACAAGGGCACCATCAATGCCAACCTCGCGAGCACCGGCAGCACGGCATTTGAAAAGATCGGTAATGGCACGGTGACGCTCGCCGGCGACAACAGCGGGCTCACCTCCACCGGTTCGACCATCCTCTATGAAGGAACAATGATTTTTGACTACACAGCGAGCAACACCACAAAGGTTCGCACCGCCTCGGCACTCGACATGCGCGGCAGCACCCTGATCCTCAACGGAAGTGCAAGTGCGGCGACCAGCCAGTCCGTGGGCAGCTACACCCTCGCCTCCGGTGGATCGAACTGGATCATACTCAATCCCGGTGCAGGTCAGAGCATTGTGCTCAACCTGGGTGCCATCACCCGAGGCAACCTCGCCCAGGACGGCACCATCCGCTTCGTGCTGCCAAGCGGCGTGCAGAGCGCCACCAACGGCATCACCACCACCAGCCCGAACAGCTCTTATGGCATGCTTGGCACGGGAACCGCGGTCTCAGCAGATTCGGCTTACGCGACGGTAGATGACGGCACCGGCGTCTGGTTTGCCACGGCCAGCGGCGGCAACGTCGTCGCACTGATTTCTACGGCAAAGGATGATGTAAGCACATGGTCGACCGGCGATCACATCACCGACAGCACGGGCTTTACGGGAACACTCGCGAGCGCTGAAATCAACAGCCTGCGCTTCAATGCGGCGGGCGGTTCGGACCTCGTTATTCAGGAAGGTGGCGTGCTGCTCATTGGCAGTGGCGGCTTCCTTGTCACCAGCAATGTGGGCGGCACTCCGTCCGTCATGGGCGGCACGCTGGCCTCCGGCGCGACGGAACTCGTCATCACCCAGGACAGCGCGCAGACCTTTGAGATCAGCTCCGACATCCGCATCAACGGCGCGGTGACCAAGACAGGCACAGGCACTCTTCTTCTCAGCGGCGACAACGTTTACACAGGTCCGACGGAGATTCAGGAAGGCATTCTTCAGGTCACCGGGAACAGCATCGGCGACAACTCGCTGGTCACCCTCTCCGCCAGCCGCAATTCGACCCTGGAACTGCTCGCCGACGAGACGATCGGTCGCCTCTCTGGCGGGGGACGCAACACGGATTCTGAGTTCGGAACCGTGGCCATCGGTGACCACACTCTGATCATCAACAACACCTCCAACACGACTTATGCGGGCTTCATCACCGGCACTGGCAACCTAGCCAAGATGGGCCCGGGCAATCTGGCCTTGTCGAACCTCAGCAGCGGCTTCACCGGCGTGCTCACCGTGGAGTCGGGAGGTATACTGCTCAGCGGCATCGGTCAGATTAACGCCAACATCATCCGCATCAACAAGGGCGGCGTCCTGCTGATCGACAACAACAGCACAACGCGCTCCGGCACACGCATCCTCGACACGACCGCCATCACACTGAACTCCGCGGATGGAAGCTTCGGCGCAACGGCAACAGTTCGCGGCCTCGCCATCCGCACCGACCAAGATGCCACTTTGGATGAAACCGTCGGTGTGATAACTCTGAACACCGGTGCCAGCTACGTCGGCATGGAGGCCACCACAGCTAACGACGATTCCGACATCATTACGGCTAACATCGTGCGCCTGAACAGGGCCACACTCAACGTGCGCGGCACCAACCTCGGCAGCACCAACGTCCGCAGCAACCAGTTCCGCATCGTCACGGCAAACGACAGCGCCTTCATCACCGCCAACCTCGTCGGCGGTGGCGGTGCCGCGGGAACCATGAACGTCAGCATTATTCCCTGGGCGATCGGGGAAGACATCGGCAGCAACGCGTTGGCAGTCGGAAACATGGGTAACTCGCTCGTGACTTATGTTAGTGGCACGGGCTTCCGCCCGCTGGATTTCACAACGGAGTACAACACCTACGCGGCCGCCGCGGCGACGGACAACGTGCGTGAAAGCCTCACCACTGACCTTACCTTACTGGCCGGCACGACCATCAACTCCCTCGTGATCAACAACCAGGCCGTGGCCACACCGCTCAATGTAGCCGGAACCGGTGCTTCCCAAGCACTCAACATCACCAGCGGTGCGATGCTGTTCACCGTCACAGGTGCGGTGACCAACACGGCTTACAGCACAATCCTTGGCAGCTTTGACAGCGGCATCACGGTGGGTGGCACCAACGAGTACGTCATCAGCGTCGTCAATCCAAACACTCAGACCAACCTCGGAACGGCCACCGGCGCCACTACCATCGGGTCCACCCGTGTCACGGTGTCATCTACGACGGGACTGCAAGTCGGCATGGCGGTCTTCGGAGCAGGCATTCCCGTCGGAGCGACTGTGGCCAGCATCACCAGCGCCACGGTCTTTGAAATGTCCCTGCCGGCAGTGCTGAGCACATCCTCCCAGCAGTTCGTCTACTCGACCAACGAGAACCTCACGGCCACGATCAGTTCCCCGCTGGTTTCCAACGCCGACATTACCAAGTCCGGCCGCGGCACACTGATTTTCACCCAAGCGAACACCGCAGGTGGCGGCGCCAACAAGACCACCATCAACGAAGGAACGCTGGAAATCTCCGACCTCGACCAGATCGGCGGTGACACCGGGGCCCTCGTATTTGCAGGCGGCACCCTGCGCCTTGGTGCCGGCTTCACCGATGACCTTTCACTGCGCAGCATCACCCTGTTTGATGGCGGCGGAACGATCGACACCAACGGGATCGACCTCGCTCTTGCCAACAACATCGGATCCGGTCTCGGCGGCCTGACAAAGATTGGCGCGGGAAATCTGACCTTGAATGCTGCGGCCAGCTACACCGGCGCCACCACCATTCTCGGCGGCACGCTGACCGTCGGTGCGAACAACGCCACCGGCAACGGCGGCGCCCTCAACCTCGGCGCGGGTGCGACTCTCGACCTCGGCACCAACAGCATCACAGCTGGACTTGTCACCACCTTCGGCATCAGCCCCACCATCTCCGGCACCGGCACGATCATCGCCTCCCAGGGCTACGTCTTTGGCAACACCGGCGACATCCAAGTGGCCGCCGTGCTGGCTGGCTCGGGTGGCCTCTTTAAGTTCCAGACCAACATCCTGACCCTGACCGGCGCCAACACCTACACAGACACGACAGAAATTCAGGCCGGCACGATCGTCTTCGACACCATCGGCAACGTCGGCGGCGGTGCCAGCTCTCTCGGCGCTCCCGTGACGGTGGAGGACGGCATCATCCGCACGGGACTGACCACCACCTCTGTGACGCTGACTTACACGGGCTCCGGCAGCAGCACTGACCGTATCATCGGCATGCAGGGCACCACTGGGGGCCTGACCATCAACTCCGACGGTACCGGAGCCCTCGCACTCGGCACGATTCAGAGTTCCAACAACGGAGCCAAAACCCTGACACTCGGCGGTGCAGCCACCGGTTTCGTGAACAGCGTGGCCCTCATCCACGAGGCGGTCGCCACCATCAATGTGAGCAAGACGGGAGCCGGCACTTGGGCGCTGAACGGTGCGAACACCTACACCGGCACAACTAGCGCCGGGGGGGGCGTGCTGCGCGCCGGAAACAGCCAGGCCTTCGGCATTGGCGGAACGGTCACCTTGATCAACACCGACTCCGTCCTCGAACTGGCCGACGGCGTCAACATCGCCAACGCGCTGACCATCAGCAACACCGGCAACAACAAGGTCCTCCAGCTCCTGAGCGGTGCGACTTCTGGAACGTGGTCGGGCAATATCTCGAATGCGGAAACCACTGCCGCCAACTTCGATGTGGGCGCGGATACGGGCGGCACGCTGACCCTATCTGGCGTCATCAGCGGCGCGGGCGGCCTTGAAAAGGTCGGCGCTGGCACAGTCGCACTCACCAACGCCAACACGTATGTCGGCACCACCACCACGATCACCGCCGGAACACTTCAGCTCGGAGACGGCGGCACTGGCGGCAGCATCGCCACCACAAGCGCCATCAGCGTGGCCGCTGGAGCGACCTTTGCGGTGAACCAGAGCGACACCGTAACGCAGGGCACCGATTTCAGCGGTGCAGCCATCAGCGGTGCAGGCGGATTCACCCAGGCCGGCACCGGCACGACAGTGCTGACCGCCACCAACACCTACACCGGACAGACCGCCGTCACCGGAGGCACACTCTCGATCTCCAGCGAAGCGAACCTGGGGAACAATCCCGGTGCTTTGACCGCCGACCAACTGCTGCTCAACGGCGGCACCCTCCAGACCACGGCAACCCTCGCGATCGACGACAGCAACCGCGGCATCACGGTGGGAAGTTCGGGTGGTGCAATCGAAACGGCCACCGGAACCACGACCACCGTGAACAGCGTCATCACCGGTGACGGAGTCCTTTCCAAAGAAGGTGACGGCACGCTGATCCTCAGTGTCGCCAACACCAATACGGGCGCAACGGTCGTCAACGCAGGCGTGCTTGGCGGCAGCGGAGGCGTGGGCGGCGACCTGATGGTGGCCAACGGCGGCACCATGGCTCCGGGCGATGCGGGCGCGGGTCAGTTCACCGTCGCTGGAAACCTCGATGTCGCATCCGGCGGATCACTGGCCTTCGAAATCGGCGGCGCCACGACCAATGACGCCGAGACCGTCCGCAGCTACTTCAATACGAACGGACAAAGCCTGACCGGTTTGACAATCCAGGCCTCCTACGAAATCGAAAACACCAGCCTGCACGATTTCCTTTCCATCGGCTCAGTCGCCACCACTCCGGTCATCAACGGAACCGTGAAACTCTCCACCATCTCGTCCTACGCCCCGGTCTACGGAGACATCTTCGACCTCCTCGACTGGGCAGCGGTCGGCGGCATCACCGGCACAACAAGCTTTGACTTCAGCGCCATCATGCTGAGCGAGGGCCTCGCCTTTAACACCGATCTTTTCTCCAGCAACGGCCTCATTGTCGTCGTTCCTGAACCCTCACGCGCGCTGCTGCTCCTGCTTGGCCTCTTGGGCCTCGTGATACGTCGCCGCCGTTCCGCACGCTGATTCCCCCTGTCATCGGGTCCGAAGCGATTTCCGTCACGCCGCTCCGGCGGGGCGGAAATCGCAATCATTTGGGCTCTAAGTGGTTTGTCAGGCGTAGGTACGGCTTTGCCACATGCCACGCACCGTCCTCCACTGGTTCCGCCGCGACCTCCGCCTCACCGACAACACCGCGCTCCATCATGCCGCGAAAGCTGCGCAACAGGTCGTTCCGGTCTATGTGCTTAGCGATTGGAAAAACCAGCACGGCTGGACCGGACCCAACCGCCAGTCCTTCCTTTGCGGCAATCTCGAATCCCTGGCGAAGAATCTAGAAGCCATCGGCAGTCGCCTCATCGTTCGTTGTGGCAAGGCAGACGCCGAACTGGAGCGGCTCGTGCGCGAGACGAAGGCCGAAGCGATCTATTTCAATCGCGACTACGATCCCTTCGGCCGCGAAATGGAAAAGAAGATCGCCGCGCTTTGCGCAAACCTCGGCATCGAGTGCCACGGCTTTGACGACAGCGTCATGCACGCGCCCGAAACCGTGCTCACAGGTGCCGGGCTGCCATATCGCGTTTACACGCCTTACTCTAAGAACTGGCTCAATCTCGAAAAGTCCGCTCCCCTGCCCCGCGTGACCTCGCTGGGACCGAAGACCGATGAAATAGTGATGAGCCTGCCGCTGCCGACGCTCGCGCATTGGAATGTCCCCGCCCCCACGGCGCAGATCGTTGCCTCCGGTGAACGCGCCGCGCGGGATCGCATGAAGCACTTCATTGAGGGCGGCATCCTCAAAGGTTACAGCGCGAATCGCAACACCCCCGCGGGCCAGACCACCTCCCTGCTCAGCCAGGATCTGCGCTACGGCCTCATCGGCATTCGCGATCTGTATGCACGCTGCGCGAAGATCGAAAAGGCCAGCACCTACATCAAGGAACTCGCATGGCGGGAATTCTACTTCGCCATCCTGTGGTTCTACCCGGAGGTCTTCGAACACGAGTTCAATCCCGACTGGCGCGGTCTCCCATGGCCGGGGACTGACGAAGACTTCCAGCGCTGGGCCACCGGCACCACCGGCTTCCCGATTGTCGATGCTGGCATGCGGCAGCTTTTGCAAAGCGGCCTCATGCACAACCGCCTGCGCATGATCACTGCCATGTTCCTCACCAAGGACCTGCACTGCGACTGGCGCATGGGCGAGGCCTTCTTCATGCAGCAGCTCGTTGACGGTGAAAACGCCAGCAACAACGGCGGCTGGCAGTGGTCCGCTGGCACGGGAGCTGATGCGGCGCCCTATTTCCGCATTCAAAATCCCTGGCTGCAAAGCGCCCGCTTCGACCCGACCGGCACCTATATCAAAAAGTGGGTGCCCGAACTCAAGGATGTCCCCGCACCGCTCCTCCACGAAAAACCGAAGCCGGGATTGCCGCTCGCCCAAGGCTACCCCCTGCCGATGGTCGATCACCACACGGAACGCGACCGCTGTTTGGCGATCTTTGCCAAACACAAATCCGAGCGCGCCTGAGTCCACGCGCCTTGCTCCGCGAAGACGAACAGGCGATTGACCTTTCGACGGGTTTACAATCCCCAGTCGCATGGTTTATGAGTTCGCCCACCGAATCCCATCCCCATGCCTGTCAGCGAAGACGACTTGCCCCTTTCGAAGACGCCCAAAGTGCGCTTTTCGCCGCGACGTGTCTGGACACTGGCTGCGGCGACTGTGACCCAGCTCGTGCGGATGAAAATCCTCGCCTTTCTCGTGGTGTTCTGCCTGCTGGCCGTGGGTGCGGGCTTCGCGTTTTCGGTGATCAACCCGGAACAGCAGCTCAATCTGCTGAAAAGCGTGACACTGGGAGCGCTGCAGATCTTCAGCATTGTGATCGGCGTGGTGTCCACGGCGCTTCTGCTGCCGAAGGACATGGAAGACCGCACGCTTTACACGATCCTGTCCAAGCCGGTGCCGCGTTTTGATTACCTGCTGGGAAAACTCATCGGCGTGCTGCTGCTGATCGGTGGCGGGCTGATCGTGATGGACGCGGTGCTCAGTCTGATCCTGTGGCTGCGCCAGTCCCTGGTGCTGGAAGACACGCTGGCGGAGATCAAGCAACGCGGCATGGACTCCCCGGAGGTGCAGCAGCAGGTGCGGGAGATCGTGGCGCGGCAGGGACTGACCTGGAACCTGCACTGGGCAGTGTGGGCGATTTTTTTGAAGGCGACGGTGGTCACCACTGTGGCGCTGCTGCTGTCGAGCATCGCGAGCTCCACCCTTTTCACGATCGTGATCACTTTCTGCGTGACGATCATCGGTCACGGCGAGGCGCTGATCCGCGATTTCTTTTTTACACCGAACCTCTCCAGCACCGTGGGACGAGCTGCGACGCTTCTGCTGGCGGCCCTGTGTCCGGACTTGGCGCAATTTGACATTGTGGACAGCGTCGTGAATGGCGAACTCGTGCCTTGGAGAGCGGTTTTCGACATGACGGGCATCGCGGCCCTTTATGTAACGGTATACCTGTTCGCGACGCATCTGCTGTTCTGCGAGAAAGAGCTATGAAACGGACTCTCCAGGCGATCACCGTGCTGCTGGTTTTCGGTGTGGCGAAGCTGCCGCTGGAGCAGCGGGTGACGGGTGAAATGCGCCGCCTGAAAATGGTGGATGAACCGATCCGGCTCGGCGTTGGCGAGAGCATTGGGCAGGCGGGCCTGGCGGCTTCGCTGGGCGGCTTGCGCGGACTGGCTGCGTGCATCCTGCAACTGCGGGCGCATCTCGAATTCACGCATGTGAACTGGGCCAAGGTGGACAGCCTCTACAAGCTCATCACGCGTCTGCAGCCGCGAACCGCCCGCTACTGGGAGGAGGCGTCCTGGCACATGGCCTACAATGCCGCCTCCTACTACCGCTACAACCAGGCTTTGAAACCGGGTCTGCGAGAGCAGTTTTACCAAGACCATGTGCTGCGGGGCGTCGCCATTCTGAAGGAGGGGCTGCAAGTCCTGCCCCACAATGCCCGCCTCTGGCAGAAGCTGGCGGAAACGCACTGGCACAAGACACTGGACTTCAAGGCGGCTGGAGACGCGTACCTGGAATCAGCACGCAACGGTGGATTGAATTTCACGGAGCGCTTTGCCGGCTTCGCCTACGCCCGGTCGGACAATCCTGAAGCATGGAAGGACGGTTACGCGATTTTGAAACGCTACTACGATGCGGACAAGGTCACGCCGGGACTGGTCCAGCACATCAAGATGCTGGAGGAAAAAATGAAGATCCCGGCGGCGAAGCGGATCCCGGATCCCTCCCCGGACTACCCAATGCAGCAGCGCTGAAGCACGGGTTGAGGCCAAGACGACCGGGACTCCCCGGATTGACTTCCTTCACTTTTAGGTGAAAATTCACATACCCCAACCAATGCCAGCGAAAATCGACATTCCTCGGAAGTCCATCTACCGGCTTTCCATCTATCAGCGTTGTCTTCAACGTCTGCGCGAAAACCAGGTGGATACGGTTTCATCCGCCGCACTCGCGAAAGCCGCCGGTGTCAAATCCACCCAGTTGCGCAAAGATCTGGCCTACTTCGGGCAGCTCGGCACTCGCGGTCTTGGCTACAATGTGGATGCTTTGAGCAGCACCATCGGTGAGGTGCTGGGCCACAACCGCCTGCAGCCGGTAATTCTAGTGGGCGTCGGAAATCTGGGCGCCGCACTTCTCCGCTACGGCGGCTTCCGCAAGGAGGGCTTCGAAGTAACCGCAGCCTTCGACCTCGCTCCGCGCAAACTGCCGCAGGTCTCCGTGCCCGTGCTGCCGATGTTGGACATGGCGGACTTCATCCGGGAAAACAATGTCAAGATGGCCATTTTAACCGTTCCCGCAAACAGCGCCCAGACTGTGGCCAATGAAATCGTCGAAGACGGCATCCAGGCCATCCTAAACTTCTCCCCGACCGTTCTCGACGTGCCGGAGCACGTCGTGGTGAACAGCGTCGATCTGGCCGTGGAGCTGGAAAACCTAAGCTACTTCATCCGCTAGCCGGATCAGTAGCTCCGGGCAAACACCACACGGCGGGAGCTTGGCTTGCCGGTGAGAAAGCATTTTCCCTCCTCGGCATACTCGTCTCCAAGAGGAATGCAGCGAATCGTGATCTTGTTCTCCTTCGCGATCTTTTCCTCCTCCTCCATGCTGCCGGCCCAGTGCATGAGTGCGAAGCCGCCCGGAGCGTCGTCGGCGAAGAAGGTTTTGAATTCCTCCAGGGTGTCCAGCTTCTTCATGTTCGCGTCGCGCAGCGCGGTGGCGCGCTCCAAGATGGCATCCTGAATCTCCTGCAGGCGTTCGGCGGCGGTCTGGATGAAGTCTTCCTTCGGAATAAACTCCTTGTCCTTCGGTGTCTTGTCGCGGCGCACCACAGCCACGCTGCGGTTGGCAATGTCGCGCGGCCCCATCTCGACGCGTATCGGCACACCCTTCTTGATCCATTCCCAGTTCTTCTGGCCGCCGGGCAGGTCGCGTTTGTCCACATGCACGCGGATCGGCTCGCCGGCGAAGGAGTGCGCGCGCAGCGTGCTGGCCAGCGCCTCGCAGGCGGCGAGGATCTCGTCCCGCGTGTCAGGCTTTGGTGTGACGGGCAGGATGACGATCTGGTGGGGAGCCACACGCGGAGGGATCATCACACCGTCGTCGTCGCCGTGCGCCATGATCAGCGTGCCGATGAGGCGCGTGCTGACCCCCCAGCTCGTGGTGTGAACGAGCTGCCGCGTGTTATCCCGTCCCAGGAACTGGATGTTCGCCGCCTTGGCGAAGTTTTGCCCGAGGTAGTGGGAAGTTCCCGCCTGAATGGCTTTCTTGTCCTGCACCATCGCTTCCACGGTCAACGTGCGAACGGCACCCGGGAAGCGCTCACGTTCCGTCTTTTCACCGGGGATCACCGGAATGGCCAGATGGTCGCGCAAAAACTCCTCATACACGCGGTGCATGAGTTCCGTTTCAGCGATCGCCTCCTCGGCAGTTTCGTGAGCGGTGTGGCCTTCCTGCCAGAGAAACTCGGCGGTGCGCAAAAACAGGCGCGGGCGCATCTCCCAGCGCATCACGTTGGCCCATTGATTGATCAGCAGCGGCAGGTCCCGATAGCTTTCCACCCAGCGGGCAAAGGCGGCACCGATGATCGTTTCCGAAGTCGGACGGATAACGAAAGGCTCGGCCAGTTCGCCCGTGGGAATCATCTTGGTCGTTCCGTCCGGCTGCTTCTGAGCTTCGAGGCGGTGGTGTGTGACCACGGCGCACTCGGTGGCAAAGCCCTCGGCATGCTGCGCTTCTTTTTCCAGATAGCTGAGCGGGATGAGCAGCGGAAAGTAAGCGTTCACATGACCGGTTTCCTTGAACTTCACATCGAGCTGGTGCTGGATGTTCTCCCACAGGCCATAGCCCCACGGTTTGATCACCATGCAGCCGCGCACTTCGGAGTTCTCCGCCATGTCGGCGGCACGGACGACCTGCTGGTACCATTCGGGGAAGTCTTTTTCGCGGGTGGGGGAGATGGCGGTGGCGTTGCTCATGAGGGGTTGGCAGAGTAAAGGCAAACCGCAGCCGGTCAAATCCGCCGCTGGGCATTCCACACTCCCGCAAAAAAACAGCCTTGTCCTGCAAGACAGCTCCGGCATACGCTTTCTTCCTTCCTCCAAATTATGCGCCCGCTTCTCTGCCTCGCCCTCTTCGCCACGTCCGCCTTCGCCGCCGACACGCACAAACTGACCCGCGTCTACGAAAAGATCACCAC
This sequence comes from Prosthecobacter sp., assembly GCA_041395065.1. GTDB lineage: Bacteria > Verrucomicrobiota > Verrucomicrobiia > Verrucomicrobiales > Verrucomicrobiaceae > Prosthecobacter. The sequence goes on from JAWLBG010000036.1 coordinate 29,266, forward strand.
GGAGCGTCCGATCGCCGTCATCATTCCGGAGGATGGCAGTGGACGTGAGTTTCTCGCTCTTCAGCGCGGCCAGATCCTCATCCTGCCGAAGGACGAACAGGGCTCCGAAGCCAAGACCTTCCTCGATCTCTCCCCGCGCGGCATGGAAGCGAAAGACGGCTTGTTCGAAGAAGGCCTCAACGGCCTCGCCTTCCATCCCAAGTTCAAGGACAATAGCCTCTTCTACCTCTGCTACACGATGCAGATGCCCAAGCGCCTCGTCATTTCCGAGATGCAAGCCGACGGCGACAAAGCTGATGAAAAAACCGAGCGTGTGCTACTGGAGATTCCGCTCATCAACTGGAACCACCACGGCGGCAACATCGTCTTCGGTCCCGACGGCTATCTCTACATTGGCGTCGGCGACAACTCGAAGCGCAACGGCGAACTCAAGATGTCCCAGCTCAACGCGACGCTTTACGGCAAAATCCTCCGCATCGACGTCAACGGCCGCGAATACAGCAACGCGTACGGCATTCCTGCCGACAACCCCTATGCCAGCGGCGTGAACGCCCTGCCACAGATCTACGCGAACGGCATCCGCAATCCTTGGGGCCTGAGCTTCGACGCCAAAGGCCACCTCTGGTGCGCCGATGTCGGCCAGGACATCTGGGAGGAGATCAACTGGATCACCAACGGCGGCAACTATGGCTGGCAGTTCCGCGAAGGCCCGGCCCCTTTCCCGCTCAACACCGACACGCCACCTGCCGATGCCAAATTCATCGAGCCGATTCACTCCTACAATCACGCCGACGGCCTCAGCGTGACCGGCGGCATCGTTTACACCGGCAAGTCGCTGCCCGAGCTTGGCGGCGCCTATGTTTATGGCGATTTCGTCCTCGGCAAAATCTGGGCCCTCAAGACCGACGACAGCGGCAAAGTTCTCTCCAACGACCTGCTCTACACCAGCCCGCAGACGCCGGCCGACAACCCGAAGAAGAAGCCCACCGTTCTCGTCAAGCCCACTGCCTTCTGCGCCAACACCGCCGGTGAAATGCTCGTGCTCGACTGGAACGGAGCGATTTACAAGCTGGGCAAATAAGGCCTCCGCGCCTCTCAGTCATTTGTGTCGTCAAGAGCCGACCGAACCGTCGTCGTGCCTTTGGGCGCCTGTTGGCTCGGTTGACCATTTCTTGACCACCCCTTCTCCGACGAAAGGCCGCGCCATCCAAGAGCGTAGTCCACCCCATCATCCCCCTATGATGCAAAAAACCACCTTCTCGCTGACCTGTGCGGCATTGGCTGCAGTGTCCCTTCATGCCCAGGATGCGGGCGAAAAAATCACTTACGACGACCACATCCGCCCGATGCTGGAGAACAAGTGCTTCTCCTGCCACAGCCCGGATAAGAAGAAGGGTGACCTCGACCTCACCAGTTTCGGCGCACTGATGACCGGCGGCGGCGGCGGTGCCGTCGTCGATCCCGGCAATGTGGACGGCAGCCGCCTTTGGACCACGTGTGCGAAGAAGGAAGAGCCCTTCATGCCGCCGGAAGGCAGCCCACTCAGCACCAAGGATCTCGACCTCCTCGCCGCATGGGTGAAGGGAGGAGTCCTGGAAACCAAGTCTTCCATCGCGAAGAAATCCAACAAACCCAAGGTGGACATGGCTGTGGCCGTCACCAGCGGCAAGCCGGAGGGTCCCATCGCCAAACCCGAGCACGTCCTCCTGGAACCCGTCATCGTCACTCCGCGCACCACCGCGATCACGGCCATGGCATTCAGCCCGTGGACCTCCCTCTTCGCTGTCGCCGCGCCGAAGCAGATCCTGCTTTACGACACCGACACCCGCCAACTCGTCGGCATCTTCCCCTATGAGGAAGGCTATGCCCGCAGCCTGCAGTTTAGCCGCAACGGATCGCTCCTGATCATGGGCGGTGGTCGCGCCGGCAAAGTTGGTCACGCCATTGTCTGGGACGTGAAGACCGGCAAGCGCATCACCGAAGTCGGAAAGGAATTCGACCAGGTGCAGGCAGCCGACATCAGCCCCGATCACAAGATGATCGCCATCGGCAGTCCGTCGAAAAAAGTGAAGTGCTACGACACCGGCACGGGTGAGGAATTGTACACCATCAGCAAGCACACCGAATGGGTGCTCGGGACCAAGTTCAGCCCGGACGGTGTTCTTCTCGCCACCACGGATCGCAATGGCAACGTCATGGTCTGGGAAGCCTCCAATGGCGGAGAATTCTACATCCTCGGCCAGCACAAGGGTCCCTGCAATGACATCGCCTGGCGCGCGGACTCGAACATCCTCGCCTCCTGCTCCGCAGACGGCACCATCATTGTCTGGGAGATGAACGAAGGGAAGAAAGTGAAGGACTGGGCTGCCCATGGCGGCGGCGTGCAGAGCGTTGCCTTCACCCCGGATGGTAAAATCGTCTCCTCTGGCAACGATGGTCTCGTCCGCATCTGGGACATCAATGGTAACAAACTCGCAGAGGCGCCAAGCCAGGGGGACTTGGTCACCAAGGTCGTCGCCAGCCATGACTCGAAGGGCGTTGTTTCCGCGAACTGGCGCGGTGAAATCATCGAGTGGAACCTGTTCGACAAAAGTCTCGTCGAGGCTTTCCGCTACGTCAGCAACCCTTCGCCCATCGCCCAGCGCATCGTGCAGGCCGAGCAGCGCATGGCTGAACTGAACGGGAAACTTCCGGCACTGCAGGAAGCCATCAAGAAAGCCGAGGCTGACGCCAAAGCCCGCGCCGACGCACTCGCCAAAGTTCGCGCTGACGCCACCGAATACGAACGTCGCAGCAAGGCCTACCCCGGTGAAATCGCCAACGAAGAGAAAGCCCTCGCCACCCTCAAGGCCGCCCGCGACAAGGCGGCGAAGGACAAGGACGCACGCAACGCCGCCATCAAGGCCTACGCGGAAAATGCCGCCAAGATCACCGCCCAGGAAAAGGAACTCGCTCCAGTTGCCGCCGAGGCTGCCAAACTCCCCGCTGCGGACAAAGCTGTCGCCGATGCCACCGCAGCGCTCGAAGCCGCGAAAAAGGAGCTCTCCACCAAATCAGGTGACGCCGCTCTGACGGCGAAGGTGACGGAAGCCGAGGGCAAACTCGCCGCCGCCAAAACCGCGCAGCAAAAGATTGCCCCCCTCAAGGCCAAGGCCGACCAACTCACCGCTGCTATTGCCAAAGCCAAAGCCGCGCTCGGAACTGCGCCCGCCGCACCTGCCGATCTGGACAAGCTCATCGCGGAAACCGACGCGAAGATCAAAGCCACTACCACCAGCATTGCCGCCAAGAAAGCCGAGCTGCCCAAACTACCCGACCTCGTCAAAGCCGGCCCCGACCGCATCAAGAGCGCCGAAGCCGCCGCCGCTGCCGCCAAAACCGCCATCGTTGTGGCTCAGACTGCCGCCAAGGCGGCCAGCGACGAAATCGGCGTGCTGCAAAAGGTGCCGACCGCACTCAAGGCGGCGGAATTCAATACCGGCGTGCTCGCCGAGAAGGAAAAGCTCACCAAGCTTGAGGAAGACTTCACCACCTACACCGAAGCCAAGAAGGACGCCGAAGCCGCCAAGATTGCGGCCGCCGCCCGAATTGAGGCATCCAAAAAAGTTGTTGCTGCAGCCGCAGCCGCCCAGCCCGCACTGGACGCCGCGCTGAAGAAAGCACAGGGCGAACTCGGCGCTCTCGAAACCTCGATCAAGCCGACGCGTGATGCCGACACCGCTGCCGCTGCCAAGGTCGCCGACCAGAAGAAGGTTATTGCCGCCAGGGAGGCTGAAATCGCAGCCGCGGTCAAAACGAAGGATGCAGCACTGGCCGCCGCGAAAAAAGCCGCGGACGACATTTCCAAAATCATCGACGCCCGAAAGAAGAAGTTGGCCGAAATCGCCGCCCAACTCAAAGGACCTGAGGCGCAGGTCGCGGCCAAAAAGGCCAACGTCGCTAAAGTCGAAGCAGCTCTTGCCGCCGCGAAAAAAGCCGCCGCAGACCTCACCGCCGCCCTCCCCGGACAAGAAAAGGCTGTTAAGGACGCCGAAGCCGCGCTCACCAAGCAAATGGCGGGAGTACAGACGGCGGAAAAGGCGCAGTCGGACGTCCAAAACGCCACCGCTGAATCAGGTCGCGCGGTGCAGGCCGCACGTCAGGCTCTTGCCAAGGCTCAGAAAGATCTGGCCGACGCCAAGACCAAGAACACCGTCACACCGGTGCTCGAAAAAGCCGCCACAGACAGTCAGGCCGCCCTCGCCGCCGCGGAGAAAAAAGCCGCCGACTCAGCCCTCCAACTCGCCAACGCCCAGACAGCCATTGGCAACAGCAACACTGCCCGCGCCAACGGTGAAAAAGCGCTCGCCGCTGCCCGCGCCTCGGTCGGCAAATCCCAGGCCGATCTCAAAGCCTCCGCTGCCGCTGCCGCGCAGGCTGAAAAACAACTCGCCGCCGCCAAAGCTGAACTCGCCGCTGCAGACAAAGTCGCGGCCACGCCACGCGCCCAGCGCGATGCGATTGAAAAAGAGATCGAAGCCCAGTCCAAAGCGCTGACCGCTAAAAAGGCCGCACCCGCCGAGATCGAGAAGGACTTCGCCGCCAAGACCGCCCCAATCAATGCCGCCCTCGCCGCCGCGAAGGCCGCCCTGCCCGCCCTCGAAAAAGCCTACGCCGACGCGCATGGCAAACTCGATGCCGAACAGAAAGTCATCGACGCGAAGAAAGCCGTGGTCGCCAAGACCGGTGCCGACGCCGAAGCCGGCAAAAAGAAGAAAGCCGACGCTGAAGCAACCATCGTGGCTGCCACACAAGAGATGCCCGAGAAGGACAAGATCATCGCCGAAGCCACCGCCGAACTCGCCAAAATTCAGCCCCAGCTCGATCCGCTGCGCGCCAAGGTGAAGAAGCTCAACGAGCAGTATCTCACGATGCTGCCCAAATGAGCCGGCATCAGGCCAGCCCCGTGTCAGCGAACCGCAAAAAAGCGGGCGATGCCGGACTTTGCCGCCGTCGAGGAGAACACGCCTGATTCGTGAATCAACCAGTGGATCAGGCGCAGCTTTCCGACAACCGGGATGGACAGGACGAAAGGAGAGAGCGGCGGCTCGCCAACGCTTTTCGCCACCATGTTCAGTGCCGTCGATGCCGCAGCCCATTGGTTCAGAGATTTCAGGAATGCAGCGTCGCGGCGCCTGGAGCCGCCAAGCACCGCTGGCAGCCTAGCGACTTCGATGGCGAACGGTTTCAATTGAAGCGCCGCCTTCGCAGGATGAAATCCGATCGTCTTGAGTGTCTCCAAGCCCTCGATCATGTGAAGGTAGTAGTTCCATGACTCCGCCCAATCCTCCCACGGATGGCAGGTCGCATACTCGCTGATGAAGCGTTCCCGCCAGTCGGCAGGTGCTCCCACGGCGTAGTGGCGTCTCAAGGCATCCCCGTAGTCGTGGCGCTCGTCGCCAAACCGTTCGCGGAATGCCAACCGGTGCGGATGATCCTCTGGCAGCCCCTTCTGCCAGCGGTCCCAGATGTAGTGACCGCTCTCATGCCTGAAATGGCCGAGCATGGTCCTGCTTGCCTCACGAAAGCGCTGGCGGTTTTCCATTCTTCGAACGTCATCCGCCTCTTCGAGATGGATCGTGATTACGCCATCTCCGTGTCCCATCATGACAGTCGGATCAGCGTGACTGCTCACGATCTCAAAGGCGATGCCATTCAACTCATCCTGCGACTTGGTCGGCAGATCGATGCCCAGCGCCCACAGTGTCACCAACAGCCGCCTCTTGGCGGCCTCCACCGTACCCCACAGCCGCACCTTTTCAGGATCGCCCACGTCGGGAATGATGCGGGTGAGCACACACGAGGTGCAAAGCAGGTCCGCCGCGCCCACACTCGGGTCATGCGGCACCAGCCAGTTGCACACGCCATGTTTCACGCCGTTCGCACACCGTGCGAATCCCTGCGCAGGATCGCAGGTCCTCATCGACTGCGACACCGGCTCGTAGCCGACGGCTCGTCCGCATGTCACGCACACCGAATTCTCAAAAAACAGGATCTGTCCGCACTCGCAGCTAAAAGCTCGCATTCATGACCCTGAACTTGGCTGACTGCTGTCGCAATTGAAATACCCGGCTGGCATCCACCCATGACGGATTGAGAGGGGCACGCGAGAAACTCACCTCCGGCGGCACTTGAATTGAAGCGCGAAGGGCGGCATGGAGATGTCCCTCCATGAAGCCCTACTACATCACCACCGCCATCGACTACACCAACGCACCGCCGCACATCGGCCATGCGTATGAGAAGGTGCTGGCGGACGTGATGGCCCGCTTCCAGCGGCTCAACGGGCGCGAGGTCTATTTCCTCACCGGAGTGGACCAGCACGGCCAGAAGGTGCAGAAAAGCGCAGAAAAGGCCGGACAGACACCGAAGGAGTTCGTCGATGGCATCACCCAGCATTTCATCGCGCTCTGGGAAAAGTTGAACGTGCGCTACGACGGCTGGGCGGCCACCACGGATGACAAACACAAGCGCGTGGTGCAGGCCATGCTGCAAAAGCTCCACGACTGCGGCCAGCTTTACAAAAAGAGCTACGCCGGCTTTTACTCCGTGCGTCAGGAACAGTTTCTCACCGACAAGGAGCGCGGCCCCGACGGCCAGTTTGGCGAGGAATGGGGCGAGGTCGTGGAACTGCAGGAAGAGAACTGGTATTTCCGCCTCAGCGACCACGTCGAGTGGCTCAAAAACTACATTCGCGGCAACCCGGACTTCATCTACCCGCCGCATCGCGCGAACGACGTGCTCAACTCGCTCGAAGGCGCCGCCCAGGATCTCTGCATCAGCCGTCCCATCGAACGCCTGAGCTGGGGCATTCCCCTGCCCTTCGATCCGAAATTCGTGAACTATGTCTGGTTCGATGCGCTGTCGAACTACATCACCTTCGCAGGTTATCTGGCCAAGGAAGTCGGCAACGAAGGCCTGCCCGAATTTGAAAAACTCTGGCCTGCTGATGCCGAAATCATCGGTAAGGACATTCTCGTGCCTGCCCATGCCGTTTACTGGCCGATCATGCTGCACGCGCTCGGTTTCCCCTACGATCAAATCCCCAAGCTGGTTGTCCACGGCTGGTGGAACGTCAAAGGTGCGAAGATGAGCAAAAGCCTCGGCAATGTGATCGATCCCAACGTGCTCGCGGACACCTTCACACCCGACGGCCTGCGCTATTACCTCATGCGCGACATTGCCACCGGCTACGACTCCGACTTCAGCGACGAACGCATCATCATGAGCTACAACAAGGAACTCGCCGGCGGCCTCGGCAATCTCCTCAACCGCTCGATCAACATGGCGCAGAAGTATCGTGGCGGCGTGCTCGTGCCCGGTAATTACGACGACGAACTCAATCAAGCTCTGCGCCAGACCGTCGCCGAGGCGGTGCCCGCCTACGTCGAAAAGATGAACGGCTGGGACATTCACGAAGGCATCGCCGCAGCATGGAAGATCATCCGGCACGCGAATGAATTCGTCGATGCCACCAAGCCCTTCGCACTCGCCAAAGATCCCGCCCAGTCGGCGCGCCTCGACAGCGTGCTCTACCACCTCGCCGAAGCGTTCACGCACGCCAGCGTGCTGCTCAATCCGATCATGCCCACCGCGATGGCCACCGCCCGCACTCAAATCGGCTGGGTGATGCCAGAGAGTTTTCAGGTCGGCGACTTGAAGTGGGGCCTGCTGCCAGCCGGTCACCAACTCGGCTCACCTGTGCCATTATTCCCGCGACTGGAGATTGCGGAAGCATCCTGACAGCCGCGAACCGTTCATTCCTCGAACTCGGTGTAGTGCCTGCGTCGCGGTGGTTCGGTGACGGCGGCCTTCTGCTTCCACAGTATGGCCGCCTGCGGATCCTTCTCGCAGCCGACGCCGTCCTGGTAGCATTTTGCCAGGTTCTTCATTGCCTCCGGCACGCCCTCTTCCGCAGCCGCCTGGAGCGCGGCAAAGCCCGTCTTGCGTTCGCGAGTCGTGTTGCCGTGGTTGAGGAGTACCATCGCGGCTAGGTGCTTCGCCGGCGCATGCCGGTCCGCGACGCGTGAGAGCGTGTCGTACACGTCCTGCCACAGCGACGGATCCACCTCCGCTTTCCGCCAGAGCAGATGCGCGGCCAGATAGGCTTCCATCGGGTGTTTCGACCGGCTCATGAAGGAGAGAGCCAGCGCCCCCGCCTTGTCGATGTCCTGCATCACTCCGCGCCCCTGAAAGAGCGCCTCGGCGTAATAGAATCGGGCATCCGCGCGCTTCCCCGCATCAAAGGCCTTCTGATACAGCGCCGCTCCGCGCCGATCGTCGCGGGAGTAGCCGTAACCAGCCATCAGCAGATGTCCCTCCAACAGCATGGCGGATACGGCCCCCAACTCAGACAACTGATGCACCGGTGCGGCCCATGCAGCATCGAGCCACTTGCCCTGGGAAAACAATTCACGCGCCATGCGGTCGCAAAGTTTGTCCGCGAAAGGGCGCCAAAAATCCTCCTTCGGAAAGGTCATTGCCGTATCCAGGACCAGTGTGAGCGCGGGCTTGAAATCCTTCGTGTTTTCGAGACCGCGCATTCGATCCAGAATCTCCAACCGGGCCTCCTCCATCTGCTCTTCCATGGTGAACGCCGGCGCCAGCAGACGCAGGGACATCGCCGTGACGAACTGATCCGGTGCTGGCAGCAGTTCATTGAGTGCGATCTCGTCCGCCGCACTCCCGACCCGCCAGCCATCGTCAGCGCGCCGCACCTCGCACGTCAGCATTCCCCTGCCCCGGGCGATCCGCACACCACGCTGCAATTCGAACTGAAACGGCTGTTTCACCTCCACGACCTCAAAACTCCGCAGCGTGGCGACGGCTCCTTCAGCGACGCTGATCCGACGCAGCGGCCACAACGCGCGCAACCGTTCCTCCATGCGCAACACCGTTTCCAATCCGGGCTCGTCCTGTTCGAAGTAGCGTCGAGGGGCGGCAGACAATTGATCCAAAACCGCGGTAACAGACACCTCGTTCCACGAGCGGACAAAAACCGCCACGCAGTCCAGCGCGTCATGTTCCGCAGCCACTTTTGCCTCAGCACGCACGTCGCCGCCATCCCGTGCGCGTTTGTAGGACGCCAGTGCGGCATTCAGGTCCTTTTCAACTCCGAGGCCCTGCTCCTGGCGTTCGCCCAAAGGCATCCACGCCGCCGTCTCGCCAAGGTTTGCCGCGAACTCCAAATGCTCAACCGACTCCGCCAAATGTCTTGCCGGATTCAACGGCGAGTCCACGACGATGACGAGATCCGACAGCGCCCTGCGGCTTCCCTCTCCGGCCAATCGTCGCAACACACCCACCGGATCCTCGCTGAAGTCTCCACTCTCGATCTTGGCCAACGACAAAGCGTGCGCAGCCTGCTCCGTGTGCAACTCAGTCGACCACCGAAGCATCTGCACTGCATGGGTCGACAGCCCGGCCCGGTAAAGAGCCATTCCGGCCCGCAGAAAGTCCTCGTCCGAAAGTTCCTTCGCCGTCTCGACGACCTGCGGCGACTTTTCGGCTTCGGGCAGGGTATCCAAAAAACGCTGCCAGTGGTAAGTGGCGCCGATCATCAAACCGCAAAAAACCAATCCGGCAAACAACACACGGGAGGAAGGAACATCTTGGGCCGTGTCGGATGATTCCTCCTCATGATCAACAGAGGGCGGCAACTCATCCGGCGGCATCTCGGGTCCTGTTCCCTCGGGGAATATCTCCGGCTTTGCCTCCAAGCGGACTTCCCCCACGTTCTCTGACACGCGTGGGCGCACCGAAAGAGGATGTAGCAGATAGTCTCGCCGCCCCGCCCTCAGAGCGCCACGCGCCTCATCTTCACCACTCGCACTCGCAAACGGCAACTCGCTGGAGGTCGGCAACTCTTCGCCGGTTTCCTCGAAAACCAGATCAAACGTGATTGTCTCCCCGCTGATGCCGAACTGAAACGGCACCTCCACCTCCAGTTCCGGTGCTTCGACACCGTTCACGGAAAACTTTGCAGCCTTGTCGAGCTGTTGGATCCGAAACCGTTGTTCACCCGTCCGCGTCAGCGAACAATGTCGGGGCAGAATCTCGGAACCTTCCAGTACGATCTCGCAGGCTGCATCCGTGCCCACCTCGATGCATGCGCCCGGCAGACAGGCAAGCTCGTGCAGCCCGTCTGCCGTATGGAGAGTAAGGACCGTGGGCACCATCGAAGCCGAATATGAAGCCCCCGCATCGGTCGTCGAGTCCGGTTTCAGCGAAAGAAGCTAGGCCCCCCTTACTTTCCAGCCCCCAGTTCCTTGTAGTAACGTTTCACCAAATCGCGGAACTCGGCAGGCACCGGGTCGCGATCCACCGGAGCCAGATTTTTGCCCGCCCCCTTCTTGGCGAGTTCCTCGGCGACACGATCCCGCAGCTCGATGAGCGGCTGGGTGATGCGCTGGTTCAGCACGGCGACCTGTGGCGCTTCGTTGCTGCGCTTGAGGTTGATACGCAGGTCGCGTGCGCGATCGAGAACCTTGGCGGCTTCGTTGCGGAGTTCCGGGTTGTTGAGAAGCTCTTCCACATTGCGCAGACGATCGCTCCACTGGTCATAGCCGTTGCCGGTGAAGACACCGTTGTCGGGCTCCTCTTTGGAGTCGTCAAAGAAGAGCGCCTCGGGCACCGCACCACCGACAATCTGCGGACGGAAGCGATCGTTGTCGGAATCGCGATCCGACGTGCGACCGCCGGCGAATTGATCCGGCGTGTTGTTGCCACCACGATTGTCTCCCGGCCGTGGTTGACCATTGCGAGGCTGATTCGTGTCGGCGGTTTGCTGCCGGCCTTCACCGCGGCCTTGTCCCGGTTGCTGACCCTGACCTTGCTGACCGGGTTGCTGGCCTTGACCTTGGCCCTTGCCTTGCTCGCCCGGCGTCTGGCCTTGACCTTGTTGACTTTCACCGGGCTGTTGTCCGCCTTCAGCCATCTTGGGATCCTGGCCTTCGCCCTGTCCCTGACCTTTTTCGCCGGGCTTTTGACCTTGGCCTTCGCCTTGTTCACCGGGTTGCTGACCGTTTTTGCCTTCGCCGGGCTGCTTGCCAGTTTGCGCGGTCTTCGGGTCTTGAGGCTGGCCTTTTCCCTGGCCCTTTTCACCGGGCTTCTCACCCGCCTGACCTTCACCGGGTTTCTGTCCGCTTTGCGCCATCTTGGGATCTTGCGGTTCACCCGCTCCTTGGCCGGGTTTTTGTCCGTCGTCGCCTTTCTCGCCGGGCTGCTGTCCTTTTTCGGCAGTCTTTGCGTCTTGAGCCTCACCTTCGCCCTTTTCACCAGGCTTCTGGCCTTTCGCGTCTGACTTGTCAGACAAGTCAGACTGGTCCGACTTCTTCGAAGGCTGCTGACCGTTCTCCCCGCCCTCCTGCTCCTGCGCCTCCTTGATGAGTTTATCGAGTTCGTTCTTCGCGACACGCAGCGCTTCGCTCTCGCTGCCGAGCACGCTCTCCGCGGCTTTCTCGACGCCCTTCTGTAATTCATCGACCGCATTCGCGGCTTTGCGTTCGGCTTCCTTCGCCTCGGCTTGGGAGCCGTAGCGCAGTTGATCGCGCGTCTCCTGAAGGTTCTCCTCCAATCCACTCGTCTGCGCCTTGCGAACGGCGTCATAGAGATTGCGATGCAGCAGCGGTTCGCTCTGCTCGGCCTGCTCGCTGAGATCGCGCATGCTGTTGAGCAGTTTCTCAACGTTCTCCTGCTGCTCGGTCACCTGACGCGCCTGCGCCTGGTTTTGCAAACTCTGCGCGATGTCGCTGTCGGCGGGCTTTTGATTTTCGAGTGCTTCGCTGATCTTCTTCTGCGTCTCCGCGGCCTCGCGCGCCTGCTGGCGGAGCTGCTTCACTTCTTCAGCGAATTTCTTGCTCGTCTTCTGGCGGAAGTCCTCCTGCATCTTCTCCAGTTCGCGCTGCGCACGCGTCGCGGAGTTCGCGGCATCGGCAAGCTTCTCCTCTTTGAGCTGTTCCGCAGCTTCCATGACCTTTTCACGCGTCTGATCGAGCTGCTCTTTGGCCTCGGCCATGTTCTGCGCGTTCTCAGGCTTCTCCATGCGGTCTTTGAGGTCATCGAGATCACGCAGAAGCTGCTCCTGCTCGGCCTGAAGACGCTTGAGCTGGTTGTCGAGCTCCTCCTTCTCCTCGTCCGTCTTTGCCTGGGCGATCTGGTTTTGCAGTTCCTTCATCTTCTCCGCCAGCGCCTCCTGACGACGGGCGAGTTCCTTGAGGCGGTTCAGCACCTGCAGATTCTCCTGCTGCTCGGCGGTCTGCTCCTCCGTGGCCGTCTTCTCCTCCTCATAGCGCTGCTCCTTCTGCTTCATCTCCAGATCCATGAGCTGGTTCTGCTTCTGGCTCTCGCTGCCGGACATGGACTTCGACGGCTGGTTCTGCCGCATCACCTGATGCTCGCGGCTCTGCGCCCGATGCAGCCACTCCAGCGCGCTCTGTTCATAAGTCAGCGCCTGGTTCAAAGGCGAACGCTTCTTCTCCTCCGACGCCTGCTGCAGCGGATCGAGCGCGTCCTTCATGCTCTTCCACGCTTCGGTGAGCGCGTTCTTCGCCTCGGCGTCCTCGACCTTCTCCATCGCCTCCTTCGTCTGTTCCAAGGCGAGCCCCTGCGATTCATGCACGACGTCCACATCCGGCGCGGCGGCTTCCATCACGCGTCCGGCATTCGTGTCACGAATGATGCGCCACGTCGCATTGACGATCTGCTTCTGCAATTCGACGAGCTTGTCACTCTGAGCTTTTTGTCCCGGCTCACCGGGCTCGCTCGGCGGCGCTTCCATCTCACGGAAGATGTCTTCAAAATGGCGCACGTCGGCAAAGAACATGTCGCTCATCGAACGGCGCACCTCGCCCTTCGGTCCGGTGTCCTCCGCCCAGAGGTAATAGCTCACCAACTGCCGCGGCTGCGCGTTTTCCTTCTCAAGCGTTAGTTCGGCGCGCACGTCCTGCTTCTTCAGAGGCTCGGTGATCGGATGCTTGAAGATAATCTCTTTGCTGTTGCCGTTGATGCTGAAGACCGCGCCTGACTTCGTCACACCGAGATCGTCGGAGACTTTCGCTTCGACCGGCAGTTCCTGAATGCTCGACACCTGCAGGTCGCGCTTTGGAAACACGACCTCGATCTTGGCAAGCTGGTTGGACTGCACCGTCACCTTGAACCACGGCGGATTCTTGTTCGCACGGTCCGCCTCGTCCACGAGGTGCAGGCGATACTTCTGCGACTTCTCGGCCGTGAACACACCTTCAAGCACCGTTGAATCTTCGCTGGAAGGCGTCAAAGTGATGATCGATTTGTCCTCGCCAAAGAGTTCGGCGGCAGTGAGATGCGGCGCGAAAGGCGAGGCACCTGACTCGCTCTTGGACGCTCCTTCATCCGATGGAATGAGAGGCTTGTTGACCTTGATCTTCCACGCGATCTTGGAGCCTTCGAGCGCGGTGACTTTCTGCGTGTTCTTCGTCTCCTTGGCGGGAAGCTTGGTGTATTCCGGCGGCGTCACGATGACATCCGCACGAACCAGCGCCGGATAATCAAACACGGTGATCGTGTGCTCCTTCGACTTCTGATTCGCAAACTCGACGTGGTATTTCGTGTCGGCGTCCACCTTGCTGATCAGGCCGCCATAGACCTGCTCATCCACCGTCAAACGCATCGGCAGGCGCTCGCGAACTTTGCCATCCGGCTCGCTGACGATCAGCATCGCATCGGCGGGCACGGGTCCGTTGAAACGCGCCTCGATGATGAGCCGTGAACCGCGCTCGACCTCGGCGTCGCCGGGAGTCAGCGTCGCTTCAAACGCGGTGGGTTTCGAAGACGTCTCGGCGACCTGCTGCGCGATCTTGGACTTTTGATCCGGCGTGTTGAGTCGCAGTGCCACATCGGTGACGACAAACGCAATCACCGCGAGCCAGGCGGCGGCCAGCGCACGCGTGTAAGGCTTGTTGGCGACTGTGACCGGCCAGTTCTGCGTGGCAGCGCGTGCGAGTGCGTGATCGATCAACCGCTCATGCATGAAGCCCGTCGGCTCGTCGGCCTCCGGCTCGTGCTCGATGGCCGTGAGCAGCAGCGAGTCGAGCGCGGGATGCTTCTGCTCGATGATGCGCGCGATATCGTGGTCACTCCAAATGTTCCGGCGGCCCTTCAGCCACGCCACAAGGCAAAGCACGATCAGGCCAAGCATCGACCAGCGGTCCCAGCGCTTCGGCAGGGCATGACCGTTCAACGCGGCCAGCAGAAACGTCCCGCGCACGAGAATCCCGATCGCAAAAGCAAGCGCGAGGTGGCGAAGAAGTCGCGCGCGACGCAGGGCCTCGCGAACTTCGGAAATGCGGGCTTCGAGAATGGTGCGTGCGATCATGGTGGAGCAGGTTATCGGATTGTCAGTGACGAAGCCACTGAGACGCGGCGGCAATGATTGAAGATGCTTTCGCCCAGAAGGGCTCCCCATGCCGCGCGGCGAGCAGGCCGCCGATGAGAGCACCTGCGCCGACGATCATCCATTGCCTGGTTTCCATGGCAGCAACGGACGTGATCAGAAGCAGGAACGTAATCACGGCTCCAAAAAAAAGCCCGCATCCGAAATGCAGTCTTTTGTCATGAGGAGCGGGATTGTCGTTCATCGCGGAGAAACTCAGAAGGAATTACGCGGTTTGAGCTGGGACGCTGTGCCTTGAACGGCCTGCGATGGCTGTTTCGAGCAAAAGCACGGCCAAAAGTAGGACCAAGAACCACCACCAGAGGCTTTGGCGCTGCTCGGTGTCGGTGGCGGTGAGGCGCTGGTCGGTGGTTTCGCTCGCGGCGGTGGTGTCGGAGGCGCTGGCGAGCTTGATGCCGTACTCGGCGAACTTTTGCGGCTCCAACGGCAGAACGCGACCTTCGTCGGGCGGGAGATTGACGGCCACGATCTGGGTATGCGCGGGGCTTTGCACCTTGTGAAGGCCGATCCCTGTCGCGGTGAAGGTCTCGCCCGGTTTGAGGGTGTGCGTCTTGTTCTCGGGATCGGTAATCGTGTGGGTCTGCGTGGCGTCGAGCGGGAGCGTGTCACCCACGAGCAGCGTGGCAGCGGGGTCATGGCTGAATCCGGCGGCGGCGAGCCAGCCGTAAAGCAGTGGCACGAATTTCGTGCTGAGTGCGAACTGGCTGTCACCCGGATGCCAGCCTGAGGCGAGCACGATGAGCGTCCCTTTGCCAATGCGCCCGCTGAGGATGGCCGGATGGCCGTTGTCGAAACTGGCGAGCGTTTCGAGCGACGACTGCGGCGTCTTGAACTCGATCAGCCGGTGTTTCCAAAAACGGAGCTTGGTGAAGTCTCGCAGCTTGGGATCCGCGAAGGGTTTCAGGAGCGGATGCTCGGTTTTGACGTTTGCGAGCATGCGATACTCGTCGTCAGTGTCGGGGGCGACGGTGAGGTCGAGGCCGGTGACCGCTTTGAGCAATGTGGCGTCGGAAGGCACGGTGACGAGAAACCCGCCGCGCTCGACATAGTCGCGCAATCCGGCGGCCGGGGCGTCGCCGACGATGAAAAGGACGTCCGGGGCCTGCGCCGGGAGTTTTTCATCCGCCGTGAGCAGCGGGGCGAGCGTGTCGGTCGGCTGCAGAGCGCGGGCGAGGTAGTAGAGCGGCGCGGAGGCCTCGTCGCGCGTGGCGTCCTTGCCGAGGAAATGGATGCGCACCGAACGCGGCTGCGGTGGCGCGATGAAGATGCGGTTGTCGAAATCAAAGGTGTCGCCGCTGAGGTTGAGCGCGGTGGCGTTCGTCGAATTCGGCGGCGCGGTGAGGATGCGCGAGGCGCCGGGCGGGATCTGCGCGCTGATCGTGTCGGTTTTGGGCGCGTCCTTCCAGGCGAGGGTGAAATCACGCAGCGCGGAGTCGCGCGTGTTACTTAGACGAATGCGAATGAGCGCATCGGTGCTGCCGTTTTCCTCGCGGGCGGCGAGCGCCATGCTGAAGTTGTCATTCGTCGCCGGATCGATGCGATGAACCTTGAGCGTGAGTTCCGCAGGCCAGGCAATCGTGCGCAGCGCGTCGAGGTGCGTGCCCTCCTGAAGATCGGTGATGAGATGAATGCGCTTCTTCAGCGTGGCGGTGCTGGAATCAAAGCTCGGCACCGCGGCGATCAGCGCGCGGTCGAGTTGCGTGGCGTTCCACGTGGGCGTGAGATCGGCGAGGCGGCTTTGCGAGGCCGTGAGGCGGTTCGCAGGTGTGTTGCGATCTTCTTCGAAGCTCCACACCGTCGTGAGGTCGCGATCAAACACGGCGAGCGCGATGCGATCGGTCAGCTTGGCGGCCTTGATCTGCTTTTCTGCTTCGGCGACGGCTTGCTTCCACAAATCAGCACGACGCATAGAGGCGCTGCGGTCGAGCAGGATGAGCGTGGCGTGGTTCGGCGATGCGGCGGCTGTTGTTTCGTTCTGCACGAAGGGCCGCGCAAACATCAGCGCCAGCAGGATGAGCGCGAGGCAGCGCAGCAGGAGCAGCAGCCAGTTTTCGAGACGGCGCTTGCTGACGGGCACAGGCGTCTGCGCATCGAGAAAGAGCAGCGAACTGAACTCGACGCGATCCTGCGGAGGACGACGACGCAGATGCAGCAGGATCGGCGCGATGATCGCGGCGGCACCGGCGAGGTAGAGTGGAAAGAGCCAGTTCATGCGGATGGATGGCCGAAAAAGACGAAAGAATGAAAAAATGAAGATGCTGAGATCATGCCTCTTTTAAGTTTTTCGTTTCTTTCGGCTAAACTCTCTGGGTGATGCTTTTGGAAGCCTTCTTGCGCTGACGGGCGCTGAGAAAATCGAAGAGGACTTCTTCAAGCGGGCGGTCCGTGGGACAGAAATGGTATTCGACGTTGTGCCGGTCGGTGGCGGCTTGGATCGTGTCGCGATGCGCCTGAAGGCGTTTGAGGTAGGTCTCGCGGGCGATTTGCGGATCGATGAAGCGCTCGGTGCCGGTCTCGGCATCGCGGAAGTGCGCGGACTTCTCGAAGGTGAAGTCGATCTCGGCGCGGTCCATGAGATGGAAGAGCACGAGGTCGTGGCCCATCGCGCTGAGAAGCGCGAGCTGCTTCTCCAGATGTTCGACGGGCGCCAGGAGGTCGGTGATGAGGCAGATCATGCTCGCGCTTCCGCAGCAGATCGGCTAACTGGCCGACGGAGAGCCTCGAGCGAGGTGCCGGCGGCCTTCGCCGGGCGTTCGAGCCTCGGTGATGATGCGGCGCAAACGACCGGGACGGTTGCGCGGTGGCAGATGCTCCTCGATGCCATCGGCAAAGGTGGTCAGTCCTACTCGCATCGCCCTGCTTCATGAGAAAGGACGCGAGCGTGGCTGCCAGCGTGGCCGCGTATTCGCCTTCGTGTAGCCCTGCGAGCCATACTTCATCGACTTGCTGTGATCGATGACGAGCTGGCAGCGCAGGTTCGTCTCGTCTTCGAATTCCTTGGATGTGGGTGCGTCGCTCCGCGCCAGCACCTTCCAATCGATGTAGCGCGGATCATCACCCTGCACGTAGGCTCGGTATTCGCTGAACTCGACCGAGAAGCCGTGATACGGACTGCGGTGCATCCCCTTCCACAAACCCTCGACGACGACCTTCGCACGAAGCTCGAGCGATTTGATCCGCATGAGCGCGGCAGGGTCGAGGAAGGTGGTGCCCATACAATTATGGTTGGCTCGAAGGAGCCTGGAAGGAGATTAAGGCCATTGTCGCCACTCGAAGCGCAGCGTCCCACTCACCTTGTGTGAGGTCTGGATAATTGGTCCGAACTTGAGTGGGAATATCGCAGCCCTCCGCTGAATTGAGAATCGCTGACAACGGACCCCCTGACGTAGCAAGCCCACCAAAGCCAAAGTCATATTCAGGATCGAATTCCCTAACAACGACAGCATTGAGCGCAGCTTTGTTGTCATCGGTCTCAGAACCAAATGCTAGAAACGTTTTGCGAAACAACTCATCAGCCGACATCAGATCTGACTTTGTTTTAGATCGCGAAATTTGAATGAACGCTTTTTGGAGTGCTTGTTGTGTCGTCTGACTCATGGCTTCAGAAAGAATGGAAATCAGATTTTTTCGTCAGCCATTCGATCCAAGATTTATCGTCTTGCGGATTACTTGAACGGTTCTCTGAATTCGGAGTTCATTCGGATCACGTTTTTGCATCTGCCAGGCTTCAACCACGAGTTCCCACGCAGCCTGCCGACGCTCGGCGGCGCTGCGACGCTGCCAGTTGCGGATGCCGACACGTCGCATGTCCTCAAAGGAATCGCAGCGGGTGACGGTCCAGGTTTTGCGTGACGTGCTCATGGCTCAAGCTTTGACCGATTCGAGCAGCTTCGCGACAACCTTTTCCACCGTCACGCCTTCGGCTTCGGCTTTGTAGTTCACGAGGATGCGGTGGCGGAAGACGGGGAGGGCCATGGCGCGGATGTCATCGACGGTGACGTGGGTGCGGTTGTGGAGGAGGCACCGGGTCTTCGCGCCGAGGACGAGATTCTGGCTGGCACGGGTGCCGGCGCCCCAACTGATCCATTGATTGACGAAGTCAGGCACGCCTTCGCGGCCGGGGCGGCTCGCGGCGGAGAGACGGACGGCGTAGCGGGCGACGTCTTCGGCGATGGGGACTTTGCGCACGACCTGTTGGAAGGCGATGAGTTCATCGCCGGTGAAGAGACGCTGCACGGGCTCGCCTTTGCCCGCCGTGGTGCGGGTGACGACGGACACTTCATCGTCCTCGCTGAGGTAGTCGATGACGACGTTCAGCATGAAGCGGTCGAGTTGGGCTTCGGGCAGCGGATAGGTTCCCTCCTGCTCGATGGGATTCTGCGTGGCGAGCACGAAGAAGGGTTCGGGAAGATGCATCGTCTTGCCGTTCACGGTGACCTGATGTTCCTGCATCGCTTCAAGCAGCGCGGCCTGCGTCTTCGGCGGCGTGCGGTTGATTTCGTCCGCGAGGATCATGTTCGCGAAGACGGGCCCCTGGGTGAACACGAGCTGGCGTCCGCCTTCGGGCGTGTCTTCGAGGATCTCGGTGCCGGTGATGTCGGAGGGCATCAGGTCCGGCGTGAACTGGATGCGCTGGAAGCTGAGGTGGCAGACATCCGCGACCGTTTTGATGAGCAAGGTCTTCGCAAGGCCCGGCGCGCCGGTGATGAGGCAATGGCCGCCGCTGAGCAGGGCGATGAGCATCTCATCAATGACGTGCAACTGGCCCACAATGACCTTCCCGACTTCCGCAAAGAGGCGCTGGCGGGCGGTGGCGAGCAGTTCGACGATCTGGCGTTCGGTGAGAGGGGCGGGAGACGGCGGAAGGTCGGGAGGGGCGCTCATGAGATGTTTGTATCAAACAGCGGCGAGAGTGCCAAGTTTTCATCCCGGACGAGACTAGTGGAAATAGGGCCGCGCCTGCCCCGACAAGCGGCCAACGGAAGGGCCGAGGCTGCCGGGTTCAAGGGGTTCAAGGAGTCGATTCCACCAGCTGCAACGCATCCAGGATGACGAAGCCATCGGTGCCCGTGTTGCTGAGAGTGATGGTCGTATCGAAAGCGCTGTCGAGCTCGACCTTGCCGATGCTGCGAAACGCTTCGCCGGCGGGTAGCGGCCGGGTTTGATCGACGGTGATCTCGATCTTGCGCTCGCCGTTTTGAATCGTCACCGGCACCTTCGTCGCCCGTGTCTCATGGGCGGAATAGGCCATGCGCAGATCGTAGTGGCCAGATTTGGGCGCCTTGAATTGGAAGATGGCGAGGGACTGGCCATCGCCTCGCTTGTCATCATGCACATAGCCGGTGCCGATGTGCGGCTTGAAGTTGGACGAACGGCTCCACAGGCCCTTGAGCTCCGCCTGCGCGTCATCGAGCACGATGCCGGGCAGCGTTTGGGGATCGATGCTCACCGTGCCTTTCGGCTCTGGCGGAAGATCCGGCAGCACGGGCAACTCCAGCACCTGCTTTTGCGCCAGCAATCGCTCACGCAGTGCCGGATACGGCAGCTTCTGCACCGCGAGATTCTGTTTCGCACTCAAAGCAGCGGCGATGCCCGCGCTCTGGCCGAGGATCATCCAAGTCGGCTCCACGCGAATCGATGAAATGCCCACATGCGTGCAGGAAAGGGCCACAGGCACGAGCAGATTGTCGCACTCGGCAGCCTTCGGCAGAATGGCGCGATAGGGAATGTGATACGGATAGCCGTGTTTCCGTCCTGCCATGCGTTGCGGCATGATCGTGCCTTCATCGACGACGAACTCGCTCGTGCCAACGCGCTGGCAGTCGTGCGAATCGACGGGGAATGACGAGACGACGATGGGATCATCCTTCTTTGGCTCGTCCATGATGTCCTTCTGCGAAATGATGTACTCGCCGATCATGCGCCGCCCTTCGCGCACGTAGAGCTGAGGCGACCAGTTATCGTATTCGGGAAACTCATCGCGGCAGAGACCGATCTGGGCGTATTCCTCGCGAATGTGCGCAGGCACGGCGGCGTCGGTGGTGAGGAAGTGATACATCTCGAGGGTGTACTGCTTGTGTGCCTCCCAGATCTTCGCACGTCCATCCTCATCTGCCTCGCTCCAGCCGTTGCACGCACCAACGAGCCCCATGGAGAACTGCTTCCCGATGCCGTTGTTCGCATCGAACTTGTTTCCCGGCAGCGGATACAGATCCCACAGCAGATGCGGACGTTTCTCCTGCGCGAAGTAGCGCCGCAGAATTTCAAAGCGCGCCGGATCGTAGTTCGCCGGCTTCGGGAACGGCACGCGGTTCGCGGCATCTTTCGTCACGCAGAGGCGGAAGCTGTAAACCATCACGTTCTTGTCGCCCTCATCCTCCGGACCGGCGTCCGTCGTCGTGATGAACGGCAGCGGCCTGCCATCGGCGTCGAGACCGGACATCGCCATCTTCGCCTTCGGATACTGCTTTCCGGCGAGCGATTCGCCGAACTCCTTCCGTCCCTCACGGCCGATCGTCCAGCTCACGCCCGAGGCCGCCATCAGATCGCCTTCATAAGTGCCGTCGATGAACACCTTCGCGGTGAAGTCGCCATCATTCGTCGTGATCTGCGTGATATGTGCGCCGCTTTTGACCACATTCTTCAACACACGCTTCGTCAGCACCTTCACGCCCGCTTCATCGAGCATCTCCTGCGTGATCTTCGCCGCCACATGCGGCTCATAAGTCCAGTGCGTGTGGTCCTTGACACTGACCTCATAAGGCAGCTTCACGCCTCGCTGCTGATAGTCCTTCTCGACGCGTGCGTGCCATTCATCAAAGAGTCCCATCACCGTGCTGCGCACCGTTTGATTCGAATCGGAAAAGCACAGACCGCCCGTGTTCACCCCGCCCACATGCGCCGTGGGCTCCAGCAGGATAACAGACGAGCCTTCACGCGCTGCGGCGATCGCCGCGCAGAATCCTCCTGGCGTGGCCCCATACACGATCACATCCGCCTCCATGGCGGCATGAGCTGAGCAAGTGAGAAGCAGGAAGCAGGTGATGAGTCGGGTCATGGCTATCAAGAGGACGAAACCTTGCCGTTTCGGACATGATTTTAAACTGGGCTAACGATCCCCCAAGTCCAGCTTGTGAATCTCCCTCGGTATCTCGGCTTCAAGATATTCCAAGAGGCTGCGCACACGCTCGGATATTTGTTCGTGCGCGGCGTGGGCGAGGTGGAGGTCGATGGGCTCGATGTGCCAGGCGGGCAGCAGTTGCACAAGACGACCGGCGGCGATGTCGCGCGCGGCCATCCACTCGGGCAGGCTGGTGAAACCCGCGCCCTCAATGGCGGCCTCGCGCAGTGCCGTGACAGTGTCGAGCAGCATCACCGGGGAAAACTTGAGCTTCACGACTTTCCCCCCGCGCACGAGATCCACACGGTCGCGGGCATAAAAATGCGGCTGCAGGATGCCGAGCCACGGAAGCGGACTCAACTGGTCCGGTGCCTGCGGCGTTCCATGCTCCTGAAGCAACGACGGGGCCGCGACGAGCCGCCGGTCCAGCTCCGCGATCTTTTTCGTCGTCACCCTGCGATCAGTGATGCCGCCGACGGTGATCCCACAGTCGAAGCCCTCCTTCACGAACTTTGTCGGCCGGTTGATGAGATGCAGCTCGGTCGTCACCTGCGGATGCAGCTTGCGGAAACGCGAGAGCACCCGCGAGACGATCCACTGGCCGACATCGACGACCGACACAACGCGCAAATGCCCCCGGATGGCCCGCCTCTCGCCATGCAGGCGCTTCCCTATGCGGTCAGTGAGCGTGAGCAGCTCCCGCGCGTCAGACAGCAGGATGCGCCCCGCATCGGTGAGGCTCATCGTGTGCGTGTCGCGACGGATGAGCAACGCGCCGATTTGCGTTTCCAGCGCTGCAAGATGGCGGCTGAGCGTGGGCTGCGCCACGCCGAGAATCTTCGCCGCAGCGGAGATGCTGCCAGAATCCGCAATCTGCACGAATTCGCGGATCTGCTGAAGGTCGTTCACATTTGTCATGCAATAATGGTATAAGGTTTATGTCATCTCCGCACTGTTTAAGATGAACGCAGGCTCGTATTTACGCTGCCATGCCCCTTGGAAACCTCTTTTCCCGACTCTCACGGCTCGCAGCGCTGTCCTTGATGACCTCGCTCGCCTTGTCCGGCTGCAAACCTCACACCTCAGGTTCTGCTGGCGCGCCGCCTGCCGCCGTACCGGAGGTCAGCGTGGCGAAACCGATCGCGAAACGCCTCACAGACTGGGATGAATTCAGCGGCCGGCTCATCGCCCGTGACACTGTGGAGATTCGCGCCCGGGTGTCCGGCTACCTCACCGAAGTTCACTTCAACGAGGGAACGGAGGTGAAGGAGGGCGCGCTGCTTTTCACCATCGACCCACGTCCCTATGAGGCCGCCGTGCAGCGCGCCGAGGCCGTGCTCGCCCAGGCGAAAACCAATGCCGACCTCGCTGGGATCGAGGCTCAAAACGCCACGAAGCTCCGCGAGGGACAGGTGATCTCCGTCGAAGAATCCGAACGCCGCCTGAAAAGCGCCGCGGGCGAGCAGGCCGCCGTCCGCGCCGCCGAGGCCATGCTCGCTGCCGCGAAGCTCGATCTCGAATTCACCCAGATCAAAGCGCCAATCAGCGGCCGTGTGAGTGATGCGCGCGTGACGAAGGGGAACCTCGTCAGCGGCGGCACGCAGGATGCCACGCTGCTCACCACCATCGTCGCACTCGACCCCATCTATGTCGATTTCGAGGCTGATGAACGCAGCGTGCTGAAATATCGAGAGATGCACAGGACCGGTGAACGCAAGAGCGCCCTCTTCGGCCGCATCCCGGCGGAGATGGGGCTCGTCAACGAAGACGGCTGGCCGCATAAGGGGGAGATCGACTTTGTGGACAACCAGATCAATCCCGCCACCGGCACCATTCGCGCCCGTGGAGTTTTTCCAAATCCGGATCGTCTCATGTCCCCCGGTTTCTTCGCCCGCGTGCGCATCCCCGGCAGCGGCGAGTATGACGGGCTGCTCATCCGCGACTCCGCTGTCGGCGACGACCAGGGCAGCAGCTACGTCTGGGTGCTCGACGCCGAAGACAAGGCCATCTACCGCCCCATCAGGCCCGGGCCGCTGCTCGACGGCCTTCGCGTCGTGCGCGAAGGATTGAAGCCTGACGACCGCGTCGTCGTGCTCGGCCTCATGAGCGTGCGCAACGGCTCCAAGGTGAAACCTGCCAACGTCGAAATGAGGCCTGACGCATCTGCAACTCCCGCCACGGAGAAAAAGCCATGAACTTCTCCCGCATCTTCGTGGACCGGCCCATTTTCGCGGCCGTGCTCAGCATCGTCATCACGATGCTTGGCGCGCTTTCCTACTTCAGCCTTCCTGTGGCGCAGTATCCCGAGGTCATCCCGCCGACGGTCGTTGTGTCGGCGAGCTACCCGGGCGCGGACGCCACCACACTGGCGGAGACCGTTTCGACACCGCTGGAACAGGAGATCAACGGCGTCGAGGACATGCTCTACGTGTCATCGTCATCGACAAGTGATGGCCGCGTGCAGATCACCGTCACCTTTCGTCTTGGCACGGATCTCGACAAAGCGCAGGTGCTTGTGCAAAACCGCGTGAACGCCGCCGTGGCGCGCCTGCCCGAAGAAGTGCGCCGTCTCGGGATCGTGGTGAACAAACGCTCGCCGGACCTCACGCTCGCCGCGCAGTTCTTCAGCCCGGACGGCTCACGCGAGGTCGGCTACCTCAGCAACTACGTCACGCTGCAGATTCAAAACGAGATCGCCCGTCTCCCCGGCGTCGCCGAAGCCTCCTCGCTCGGCGGACTCGACTACTCAATGCGCGTGTGGCTCGATCCGGAAAAAGTCGCCGGCGTCTCCCTCACCGCCGGTGATGTCGTCCGCGCCATCCGCGAGCAGAACGTGCAGGTCGCCGCCGGGTCCCTCGGCCAGCCTCCCGCGGCAAAAGATTTGGAATTCCAATACACGCTGACCGCGCCGGGCCGCTTGAAAAAGGCGGAGGAATTTGGCGACATCGTGCTCAAAACCGGAACGCAGGGCGATGTCGTCCGACTGCGCGACGTCGCCCGCATCGAACTGGGCTCCCGCGACTACTCCAGCAAGACCTACATGGACGGCTACAACGCCGTCTCGCTGCGTGTGTTCCAGCTTCCCGGCAGCAACTCGATCCAGACGGCCGACGCCGTTTACAATCGCCTCGCGCAGCTCAAGGAGCGCTTCCCTCCCGGCATCGACTACCGCATCAACTACGACACGACAAAGTTTGTCCGCGCCTCGATCAAATCCGTGCTCACCACGCTGGTCGAGGCCGTCATTCTCGTGGTCTTCGTCGTGGTGCTTTTCCTGCAGACGTGGCGCGCGTCCGTCATTCCTCTGCTCGCCGTTCCCGTGTCCCTCATCGGCACGCTTGCCGTCATGCAGGGCTTCGGATTCTCGTTGAACAATCTCTCGCTCTTCGGCCTCGTGCTGGCCATCGGCATCGTCGTCGATGACGCCATCGTCGTGGTCGAAAACGTCGAGCGCAACATCGCCAAAGGTCTCGCTCCGCGTGAGGCCTCCATACAGGCGATGAAGGAGGTCAGTGGCGCGGTCGTCGCCGTCGCGCTCGTGCTGTGCGCAGTGTTTGTGCCCACGGCCTTCATCAGCGGCATCACCGGACAGTTCTACCGGCAGTTTGCCCTCACCATCGCCGTCTCCACGGTCATCTCGGCGTTCAATTCGCTCACGCTCAGCCCTGCGCTCTGCGCCCTGCTGCTGCAGCCGCACGGTGCGAAGACGGACTGGCTCACGCGGCTCATTCATTTCCTGTTCGGCTGGTTCTTCTCGCTCTTTAACAAAGTTTTTCAGTTCGGATCCGATCTCTACGCCGGCTTCGTTCGGCGCCTGATCCGCTTCGCCCTGCTCGTGCTCATCGGTTATGTCGGGCTGCTCTTCCTCACGCAAAAAGTCTTCAACACCGTCCCCGGCGGTTACATTCCCGCACAGGACATGGGCTATGCCATCGTGCTCGTGCAGCTTCCGGATGCCGCAGCCTTTGAGCGCACCGACGCGGTCGTGCGGAAGATGGACCGCATGGCGCAGGAGATTCCCGGCATCTCCCACACCTTCGCCATCTCCGGTTACAGCTCCATCCTGCAGGCAAACCAGCCGAACGTCGGCGCGGCCTTCCTCGTCTTCGACGACTTCCACAACCGCACCACGCCTGAGCTCAAGGGCGATCGTCTGCTCGCCACCATCCGTCAAAAATTCTCCACAATTCAGGAAGGCCGCGTGCTCGTGCTTCCACCGCCGCCGCTGCGCGGTCTCGGCAATGCCGGCGGTTTCAAAATTCAGGTGCAGGATCTCAACAACGCCGGTCTGGAGGCTCTCGAAGCCGCCACGCAGAAGCTCCTCGCCGCCGCTCAAAACGAACCGGGTCTCAACTCGCTCGTCACCGGCTTCCGCGCCCGCACGCCGCAGTTCAAGCTCGAGATCAACCGCGCTCAGGCAAAGACGATGGGCGTCTCGCTCGCTGATCTGAATGAGGCGCTGCAGGTGTATCTCGGTTCCGTCTATGTGAACGACTTCAATCTTTTTGGCCGCACTTATCAGGTCACCGCGCAGGCCGATCCGCAGTTCCGCAAAGACCCTGCCGACGTGACGCGGATCAAGATCCGCAATCACACAGGCGACATGGTGCCGCTCGGCGCCCTAGTGAAAGTCATCAAGACCGGCGGCGCCGACCGCGTGCAGCGCTACAACCTCTACTACTCCGCCGACATCAACGGCAACACCGCTCCCGGCGTCAGCTCCAGCCAGATGATCGAAAAAGTCACCCGCCTCGCCAACGTGCACCTGCCGAACGGCTTCGCCATCGAGTGGACCGATCTCACCTACCAGCAGATCCTCGCGGGCGACACGCTCATCTACATCTTCCCGCTTTGCGTCGTCTTCGTCTTCCTCGTGCTCGCCGCGCAATACGAGAGCTGGAGCATGCCGCTCGCCATCATCCTCATCGTGCCGATGTGTCTGCTCTCCGCCATCGGCGGCGTGTGGCTGCGAGCGCAGGACAACAACATCTTCACGCAGATCGGCCTCGTCGTGCTCGTCGGCCTCGCGGCGAAGAATGCCATCCTCATCGTCGAATTCGCCAAGCAGCTCCAGGATCAGGGCATGGACCGCGCCAAAGCGGCCGTCGAAGCCTGCCGTCTGCGTTTGCGCCCGATTTTGATGACCAGCTTTGCCTTCATCCTCGGCGTGCTGCCGCTCGTCCTCGCCACAGGCGCCGGAGCCGAGATGCGCCAGGCGCTAGGCACCGCCGTCTTCTTCGGCATGATCGGTGTCACCATCTTCGGCCTGCTCTTCACCCCTGTCTTCTACGTCATCCTTCGCGCGATCGTCGAACGTCGCGAACGCGCGCTGTCATCGTCCACCACTCCCGCCCCTCATGCAGCTCACTAAATCACTCCCGCTGCTTCTTTGCGTGCTATCAAGCTGCAACGTCGGCCCGAAGTTCGTGAAACCGCAGCCCTACATGCCTGCGGACTACGCTTCCAAGCCTTCCAACAGTGTACGCTCCAGTTCCGCATGGTGGCGCAAGCTCAATGACAGCACGCTGAATGACCTCGTCGCCCAAGCCGCCGCACAGAACAAAGATCTCGCCGTCTCCAAAGCACGCGTGTTGGAGGCGCGTGCGCTGTGGCGCGAGTCGCAGTTCGACTTCGTGCCCACCGTCACCTCCAGTGCCAGCTACAACACCACGCTCAACGGCGCCTCGGCCAACGCCGCCTTCCGCGGACGCTCCGTCGATTTCTGGCGTGGCGGATTCGACGCTGATTACGAGCTCGATCTCTTCGGACGCGTGCGCAACAGCGTGAAGGCCGCCAAGGCCGCCGGTGCCGCCGCCGAGGCCAATGTCCAAGACGTGCTCATCACGCTTCAGGCCGAGGTCGTCGTCAATTATCTCGAACTGCGCGGCGCGCAGGCCCAGCTCGCCGTCGCGCACGAAAACGCCGGCAATCAGTCCGACGCGCTGCGCATCGCCGAGGCCTCGCTCAAAGGCGGGCGCGGCACGCAGCTCGACGTCGCTCGCGCAAACGCCCTTCTGAACGCCACACAGGCCCAAATCCCCACTTACGAGGAAAGTGTCGCCAAGGCCATCCATCGCATCGCCGTGCTCTGCGGACGAAACCCGTCCGAACTTCGCCCGCAGCTTCAACGAGCCGCCCGACAGCCGGCCGTGCCTTCCGGTGTCGCCATCGCCAAACCTGCCGAACTGCTCCGACTTCGCCCGGACATCCGTATTGCTGAAAACGCCCTCGCAGCTGCAACTGCGCGCGTCGGCATCGCCACCGCCGACCTGTTTCCGCGCATCGCGTTTGGCGGACGCATCAACATTGAAGGCCAGACTCTCGCGAGTCTCAGCAAGTACGGCTCAAACGCCTACAGTTTCGGTCCGCGTTTCAGTTGGGCCTTTCTCAACATTGGCCGCGTGCGCCAGCAGATCAAAGCCGCGGGCCATCGTGCCGATGCCGCGCTCTCCACCTATGAGCAAACCGTACTCCTTGCTCTTGAGGAAGTCGAAAACGCCCTCACCAGCTACGACCGCGAGCGCGAACGTCTCCGCCACCTCGAAGCCAGCGCCGTCAGTGCCCGTGAAGCCTCCACGCTGGCGCGTCAGCGCTATCAGGACGGCGTCGCCGATTTCCTCACCGTCCTCGACGCTGAACGCGTCGCCCTCGCCGCTCAAAATGACATCGTCCTCAGCCGCACCCGCGCCGCCTCCGCCTGGGTCCGCATCTACAAGGCAATGGGCGATGGCGGTGTGTAGCTTCGACTGGCAATCAAAGCATTTTCCGACACTTCACTTCAACGCCCCTCCGAACGGGCCTGCACCGCTTGGTGCGCCGTCTTCTGCAGGAAGCGGGCGAAGTCCGTATCGAGGCCTTTCGGGACATAGCTGTTTCCGACCACGCTGTCGCCGAACAGCACTTCATACCACACACAGGCACCCAGATACTCGCCCGCCATGTTGGCGTGATGGCCGTCCATGCCGAGAGTGATCTTCTTGCCGTCCTTCGACTTCGACCAACGCCAGCCAACGTGCAGCGAATGGGTCTGGTCAGGCAGTTCAGGCTGCTTCGCGGTTTTGGAATTGAACGGCTTGGGGTCGGGTCTGTAACCCCACTTCGGATCTGTGCCCGCGAGGTGAAAGGCGTCGCCTGTTGGAATGATGCGTGCGCCGTATTCCGACGCGAGCTTCTCGTAGGAAGCACGCAGCCCATCGTACATCTCCTGCTGCGTCTTCGGTTCGCCAGGCTTGGGTTCCTTCACGGCGAAACGCGGATCGTCCACGCGGTACTCCCACGTCTCATGCACGAGCAGCTTCGCCTGCGGTGCGTGCTTGGCGATGTAATCATGCAGGAAGCCCGCATACGGCTGATAGGTGCCGTAGTCGTGGCTCTTGATGCTCGCTTGCTGGATCGTGACGTAGTCCCACTTGTCGAGCGCGAGGTTTTCCTTCAAACCGCGACCGCTGGTGTAGAGCCCCGCTTTGTCCTGCGGCTTCTCCTCGTGGAGCTTCGCCTTGTCCGCGTGAACTTGAAACGAGGATCCGCCGATGACGAGCGAGTTGTGGACGAGCGTATGCCCGCCCGCCTTCGCGAGGTCTTTGAGGTAATGCGTCGCGTTGGCGGAGAAGCTGTTGCCGATGGTCAGCAGACGAACCGTCTGGGGTTCGCCCGCAAACGACGAGGTCCAGACCAGCAGCGAAACGAGAAGGACAAACGCTCTCATGGCTCCGATCAATGATGGCATCCGCAACCTTCGCCACAGCCGCCCTTTTTCACCATGTCCTCCGGGGACGGCACGCGACCGCTTTCGAGGCTCTTGCCGACAAAGGCGTTCACCGCCTCGGCCACGCCGCTGAGCACGTTTTGCGCTCCGAGGAAGCCCGCGATGATCTCATTGCCCTCGCAGCGATCCTGCAGCGCGTTGAAACGGCTGATCTCATCAGCAGTCGGCTCTTCGTCTTGATGCTGCTTCTGATGCAGTGAACGGCCCAGCGTGGCCATCTCGCGATAGAGCGCCATCGCCGATTCGTCGGAGAGGAAAGCCTCCGCCTGGATGCGGGCGCTTTTCACTTCGCCATCGGCCACAAGGGCTTCGCAAAGCTCGATGATCTTGGATTGGATGAGGGGGGATGCAGTCATGGGGTGGCGAGAGTAGGCCGAAATGGCGGCTTCACAAAAGGAACCGGGACAAATTTCCACCGCCGGTCACGGCCACTCCTTCAACCAGAAAGTGAGCGATTTCGCGGATTCTGACTCCTCCCCGATTTCCTTCCACGTGAAGCTGGCCTGCAGTTCCGGATGTTTCACGTAACCCTGGGAGCGCCAGAACTCATCCAAGGGCCGATAACCTGCGGGACGCAGTGGATGCTCTGACGGACGGTCCACGGCGCAAAAAGTGCTGATCCGCAGGCCCAGCGCCTTCACATGCTCCTCACGCCGCGTGAAAAACTCCCGACCGATGCCACGACCGCGATACTCAGGCAGTAGGATCGATTCGCCAAAGTAGCAAACCGTACCGAGATCATATCCCGCCCGAACGAACGCCGCCTGGAACTCCGGCCCTTCGTCCCGCATCGGCAGACAGGTGGTGGCGCCGACGACGCGATCCCCGTCGAAGGCCAGAACGACGAGGCTGCCCTTCGTCTCGGTGTAAGTTTTCAAATACTCTCGTTCGTATTCCAGGCTGCCGTCATAGAGATAAGGATACTCGCGAAAGACGGCAATGCGCAGGGCGCCAAGCGCGTCGAGATGCGGCTCGATTTCGGCACCACGGAAGTTTTGCAGGCGAATCATGGGAGAAAGCCCTCCGCGATCTCACAAATCTTCTTTCGCATGTTCGCCAGCCCGTTCAAACGCGTCGGCGACAACATCTTGGTGAATCCGCAGCCCGTCCAGACGGCGGGTTCGACGGCGACGACCTCGGCAGGATCGGCATCGGTGTAAATCTCGCACAGCAGCGCTGCCAGGCCTTTCACCATCGGGGATTCGGCGTCGCAGATAAAACGCGTGCGACCGTCCGCCTGCTCGCCATGTAGCCAGACACGGGAGACACAGCCGGGCACGAGATGAGCATCGGTCTTGAACGCTTCATCCAGCGTCTGCACCGCGCCGCGCATGACGACGGCGTTCAGGCGCTCGTGCGGATCGTCGATGATGTTCAGGTCGTCGATGAGCGACTGCTGTTTCTCTGCCAGCGTCATTTGATCTTGGCGAGGCGTCCCTTGCTCCAGCTCAATCCGGCCTCGATGGCTTCATCGTTGGCGACGGCGGAGGCCAGTTGCTCCCAGATGGCGACGGCCTTGCCGAAAGCCTCCTTCGCCTCGGCCTTTTTGCCGGCACTTTCACAGGTGTGACCCAGCGAGCCGTAGAGCTGGGCGAGCTGGCTGGCCCACATGCGTCGTTCAGGAGTGAGCTTGCCCGACTTCGGCTGGGCGCGGATCAGTGCCTCCAAAGACTCTACCGCCTGCTGGGCGATGGGGATCGCGGCCGTGGTCTTGCCGCTGTCGGCCATCAGCTCAGCGTATTCACCGCGGAGCTTCGCCTGAAGGAAACCGTAGCGGGCATTCTCCTTGTCGTCGGCCAGGATTTCGTTCACCAGCTCGATTGCGTCCGCCTTCTTCTTCGCCGCTTCAGAAGCGGTCCCGGCGTCCCGGGCGAGAGAGGCGAGAGAGCCATAGTTGCGGGCGAGGAGGTATTTGACCTCCGCCCATTCGGGAAGGAGGCGGTTGAGTTCCAAAAGGATCGGCAGTGCCTGATTGTGGGCTTCCTTGGCGTCCGCTCCGCTGAAGTGGCGACCGATGAGTTCGGCCAGTTCGGTGTAGGCTTCTGCCAGCAGCAGCGCCTGGTCCTGGTTCCGCGGACTGCTGCCGAGAACGAGTTCGCCCATGTCCCGCACGGCGTCGATGAGCGTGTTCAGCGACTCTTCGATCTTTCCGGCTTCTCGCTGACTGATCCCCTTGGCGTAAGTGGCCCGGGCCAGAATGAACTTTTCGTCATTGATGAGCTCCTGCCCGATCAGTTCCGGATCGAGGATGCCCGGCACGCGCGCCAAAGCCTTTTCCGAATCGTCCACATCGCCGTTGCGCAGGGTGCGGAGGCCGTATTCCAGCCACGCCCGGGCACATTCGTTGCGGGCGAGGCGGTTCTTCGGATCGGCTGCAAGGCCCAGATCGAGGTTCAGTGTGGCCTCCTTCAGCAGGGTGAGGGAATCGTCATGCCGACCCGCGAGTCCGCGAATATCCGACAGCAGCAGGCTGTAGCGGCCCAGCCACTGCTGGTAGAGGGCGATCTTCGCCGGCTCAGGATCGCCTTTGACGATGAGGTCGGCGGCCTGGGCGCGCGCATTGGAGAGGTAAGTCTCCGCCTGGGCGCTGTTGCGCAGCTTGAGTTGAAGCTGGCCGATGTTGCCGTAAGCGCGGAGGCGCTCGACTCCGAGAGTAGGAGACGCTTCAAGTTCGGGCAGGCTGCGCATGCAATAGGCGAGG
>JAWLBG010000037.1:0-58301 GCA_041395065.1 Prosthecobacter sp.
CGGCCGAGACGCTGGCAAAGATCGTGACGCATCGCGAGCTGGGCGTGGAGCCGCAGGTTTCATCCATGCTCACACGCGAGGCGTTTGCGCAGATTCAGGCGACAGCGCGGCGGATCTTCCTGCCGGAGATAGTGGCGGACTACATCGCGCGGGTGGTCGATGCCACGCATCCCGGGCAGTCGCAGGCATCGGCGGGCGTGCGATATGGCGCGAGCCCGCGCGCGGCGCTGAGTCTGGCTGCGGCTTCCAAGGCGCGTGCGCTGATGTTTGGTCGACCGAATGCAAGTTTCGAGGATGTGCAGGCGCTGGCGCTGCCGGTGCTCAACCACCGCATCCTGCTGGACTACACGGCGCGAATGGATGGGAAAACCAGCGCGGGCATCGTGCGTGCCATCCTGGCCGAGGTGCCGGTACAAAATCTCGCCACGCCGAGCACGCTGAAGGAGGCCGCATGAGGGGCGCGGTCATCCGTGCGCTGCTGCTGGTGCTTTCCACGGTCGCGAGTGCTCGCGCGCAAAAGGTTCTGATGAACGACGAGGTCGATCTGGCCACCGGAACGCGGGTGCAGGTCCGCAGCGTGTTTGATCCGCCTCCTTCCACCGGCTATGCACCCATGCGCGTGGTGGCAACCAACGGCACGGGCCGGAATGCCCGCTGGCGATTTGATTTTCACGCGCAGACCCAGCAGTTTCGCCAACCGAACCAGCATAACAGCGCCTTTCCGCTGGATGTCCCGGCGCGTTCGACTCAGTCCGCCCTGTTTCTGGTGCCGCTGACGGCGGGTTACGGGGATAGTGGTTCCGG
This sequence comes from Prosthecobacter sp., assembly GCA_041395065.1. Lineage (GTDB taxonomy): Bacteria > Verrucomicrobiota > Verrucomicrobiia > Verrucomicrobiales > Verrucomicrobiaceae > Prosthecobacter. Next base: position 805 of record JAWLBG010000037.1, read on the forward strand.
CAACCAGAGTTACTCCCTGCGCGTGTCGCTGTCCGGCACCGGGTTCGGCGACCGGCAGCAGAACCAGTATCACGGCCGCACCAGCCGATTTCCGCATCTGGCGCTCAGCGAGACTCTGGCGGAGTCAGGCATGACCCAGCTCAACAAGGAACTGGAGACCCAGCTCAAAGCCGGCGGCGGCTACTTTGGCGGCAGTGCGGTGTTCGGCAGCCGCTTTGAACCAGCGGAACTGCCGGAGTCATGGCTGGGATTCAGCGGTTACGATTTTATTCTGCTGAGCAGCACGGACTGGCTGAAGCTGAAGCCCGGGGCACGGCGGGCGCTGCAGGAGTGGGTGCGGCTGGGGGGCCATCTTGACATCTATGATCAGGCGGGGGCGGCAGCGAGCGTGGCGGGGATGCGCGTGGGAGCGAATTCGCTCGGGGAGGTGCGCACGCTGAAATGGGACGGGAAAAAACTGCCGGCGAAGGAAACCGTGACCCGCTACTGGGGGAAGACGAGCCGGGTGAAGGGCCTTGTGTCCGATCATTCCACCGCTTCCGATTGGCCGCTGCTCGGACTGCTGGGCACGCGCAGTTTTGCCTCGTGGCAGGTCATTTTGTTTCTCGTGGTTTTCGGTGTGCTGGTGGGCCCCGTGAATCTTTTCGTGCTGGCTCCGGCGGGGAAGCGGCACAAGCTCTTCGTTACCACGCCGCTGCTATCGATTGGGGCGAGCATCGTGATGGTGGTGCTGATCCTGTTTCAGGACGGCACTGGCGGCGTTGGGAGGCGATTTGTCGCCATCGATGTCGAGCCATCCGAAGCGGCGGCCTATGTGACGCAGGAGCAGGTCAGCCGCACGGGCGTGCTGATGGGTGCGGGATTTGAGTTGAAGCAGCCGGCGCTCATTGAGCCGCTGGCCCTGCCGGACACGCCGTGGGTGAAACTGAAAAGCACACGCCTGGGCCAGGCGGTAAACCTGACGCAGGAGGGCACTGGGAGAACCGGCAATTTCTTCCAAAGCCGTGCGGAGCAGGGCCAGGTGCTGCGCGCGGCGGTCTCCACCCGCGCACGGATCGAGCTCAAGACCGGCACCGCTCCGGATGCGCCGCCGACTTTGATCTCCGCGCTCGGCTTCACCGTGGACGAGCTGCACTACGTCGATGCTGCGGGCAGGGAGTGGAGGCTGGAAGCCCCGCTTGTCACCGGCCGAAGCGCCACATTGGTCGCCAGCGACGCCAGCGCGCGACGCATGCGCAGCGAGGCCATGTTCAATCCTGCGGTGAAGTCTCTGCGTGCGCAGTTGACCCGGGCCACGAACAACCAGCGCTCGTTTTTCATCGCCAAGGCGGCCGGGGCGCCGGGCTTCATGCTCGAAACGCTGCCTTCCATCCGCTGGGAGGACGACTGCGTGGTCGTCTTCGGCCCGGTGCTCCAGCCTTGAAGCCACACCTCATCATTCAATGTCTTCCGCCACTCATCACACTTCAGAGATCGACCGCAGTCAGCCGGCGATCGTGGTGAAGGATCTTCATCGCAGTTTCGGTAGTCTGAAGGCGGTGGATGGTGTCTCCTTCACCATCGATCACGGGCGCGTCGTGGGCTTTGTCGGTGCGAATGGAGCAGGCAAGACGACGACGATGCGCATCATGGCCACGCTCGACTCGCCGGGGCAGGGCAGCGTCCGAATGGGGGGGCACAACGTGGTGCATCATCCGGCGAAAGTGCGCCGCCTTCTCGGCTGGATGCCGGACGCCTTCGGCACTTACGAGCACATGTCCGTGCTCGAGTATCTCGATTTCTACGCACGCGCCCTCGGCTTCAAGGGAGCGGAGCGTCTGCGCCGCATCCAGGAGGTGATGGACTTCACCGACCTCACGCCGCTGGCAGACAGGATGAGCAACAAGATGTCCAAAGGACAGACGCAGCGCCTCTGCCTCGGCCGGGCGCTGCTGCATGATCCGCAGATTCTCATTCTCGACGAGCCGGCCGCGGGTCTCGATCCCAAGGCGCGCGTCGAGCTGAAAAACCTCATCCGCATTCTCGCGCAGGAGGGAAAGACGATCCTCATCAGCTCCCACATTCTCAGCGAGCTCGGTGAGATGTGCGACAGCCTGCTCTTCATCGACCAGGGCAGGATCGTGCATCACGGCGACGCGCAGAGCATGCTGCGCGACACGGAGACCGTCGGCGAGACGCTGGTGAACGTGCAAATCGCCGGTGATCCCGCCAAACTCATCGAGTGGGCGCTGACCGCCCCGTTCGTCAAGGTCGAGGACGAGACCAAGCGCGGCGCCCGCCTGCGCATCCAGGCTGCTGATGACGACACACTGGCCGGCGTGCTGCGCCGCATGATCCAGGACGGGCTGCCGGTGCTTGACTTCCATCGCGAGGAGCGCCGGCTCGAGGATGCGTTCATCGACATGCTCGGGCAGATCGACAAAGGCACGCTGAAACAACCGCCGCCGTTGCCGGTGACGAAACCCGAATGACCTCCGTCACTCCATTGACCGACTTTCCGGACCACCTCTCTCCCATGGTGGTCAAAGAGCTGCGCCAGGGCCTGCGGACCCGGATGTTCGGACTGGTGATGGTCCTGCTGCATGTACTGCTGGTGCTGTTCACCCTGGTGGGTGGCGGGTCGGGCAATGCGGAGATCGCCAACACCTGGTTCGACGGCATCACCACGCTCACGCTGTGCGTCATCCTGCCGTTGCGCGGCTTCTCGGCGGTGGCGGATGAATTGAAGGCGGGCACGCTGGACATGCTGACGCTCACCAGCCTTTCCGCGGGACGCATCATCTTCGGCAAGTGGGCGTCCATCGCCGCGCAGTCGCTGCTGCTCGCCTTCAGCATCCTGCCCTACGTCGTGGCGCGTTACGTCTTCGGCGGGCTGGACCTGTTCGGCGAGGTGGCGATGCTGTTTTGCAAGTGGCTGGGCGGCGTCGTGTTTGCCGCACTGGTCATCGCGCTTTCCACGCAGCGGCAGTTCTGGCTGAGGGCGTTGATCATCGGCGTGCCGCTGCTGTTCGGCGGCTGCGGCATGTTTTCGTACTTTGTCATGCGGGGGCTGGCGGGCGCCGCCGGTCTGAGCTCGCCTTGGAGCGTCCTCTCCGGCGGCTCCAGCAGTCTGGTGCTTGCTTTTGGAGTCGCCGCGTGGCTCATCTTTTACTTCCTGAGTCTCGCTGCGACTCGCGTCGCTCCGGCCGCCTCAATGCTCGCCGTGGTGAAGCGCAGCGTGAACCTGGTGGTGTTCTGCCTGCTGCTCGTGATATTGACCAACTACAGCGGCACCATGGTCGAGGCATGTTCCCCCCTCCTGTGGCTCATCATGCTGGACGCGTTGACGGAACATGCGAACGAGGTGCCCTCGGTTTACGCGGCGTTTTACCGCAGGAGTTTGCCGGGGCGTGTCGCGCTGTGCCTGCTGGCTCCGGGCTGGATGACGGGCTTCCTTTTCACGGGGCTGCTGACGGCACTGTTCGTGGGAGCGAGCTGGATGGTCGGCAATGCCGAACAGGCGCAACTGGCGCTCGTCAGCGCCTGCGGGGTCTGGATGATTGCCGCGCTGGTGCAAATGCTGCCCACGCGCCGTGCGCGCGACCTGCTGCTGCCCTTCCTCTGCATTGCCATCGCAGTGGGCGTGGTTCTTTCCACACTGGCCAGCCTGATCCTGCTGCCCTTCTCCATGAAGGGCGTCACGGCCTGGTTTGCCATCGCGCTGCCGCCGTTCGTGACGCTCGGGTTTGAGAAGGCGCAGCCGGGAGACAAGCAGGCTTTCCTCATGCTTGGCACGGTCATCTCACTGCTCTGGCCCGTGGTGCTCGCCGTGCTGGCCGCCGTCGCATGGCGCAGGACGCGGTCTGCGCGAATGGAGGCTCTCGAAATGGCGAAAGGAGGCGTGGACTGACATGAGCACCATGCCACTGACGCTGCTGAACGATTTCGGTGACCGCTTCAGCCCCATGCTGGTCAAAGAGCTGCGCCAGGGGCTGCGCACGCGCTTTTTCACGGCGGCGCTGCTGCTGTTTCATTCGCTGATCATCCTGCTTCTGGCCAGCGTGCTGCTGGATGCGCCGGTGCAGACGGTGAGCGGCATCTTCTGGGGAATGGCCGGCCTCATGCTGCTGGTGGTGCTGCCGCTGCGCGCCTTCAACGAACTCAACGCGGAGTCGGGCGATGGGACGCTGGACATGCTGACGCTGACGTCGATCCCGAGTTCGCGCATTCTCAGTGGGAAGTGGCTGGCGCTCTTCAGCCAGAGCCTGCTGGTGGCGGGATCGCTGCTGCCCTACATGGTGGCGCGCTACTACTTCGGAGGTGTCGAGATCCTGCGCGAGGTGGTGGCGCTCATCGTGCTGGTGCTGGCGTCCGGAATCATCACGTCCGCGCTGCTGGCGTTCTCTTCGCAGAAGTCCGTGCTGCTGCGCATTGCGCTTGCGGGTGGTGTGGGTTTTGGGGCGGCCCCGCTGGGCTTCTTCACCGCGTTTCTGGTCTCCTCGTCGGAAGCGGACTACATGCTGCGGGAGTTCTTTGCGCTGCGGGCGTGGGAGCAGGGGGCGATTTGCGGCGGCATCGTGGTGCTGGCCTGCTACGTCATCTGGTTCTTCCTCGTGATGGGCGCGTCGCGCATCGCGCCGCCTTCGGAGAATCACAGTACGCGGAAGCGTGTGATCATCTTCGGTGCACACCTGTTTCTTACCATCATTGGATGGCTGCTTGGGGGGCTGGGGCACACGGCTGAGTATGCGATGTGGGTCTTCGTTCCACTTGTTCCCCTGACGCTGCTCGCCGCCATGGATGTGCTGACGGAAGACATGCCGCGTTTCCCGACTACCATGGCTTGGCTTGCAGGGAAAGGCCGCGCTGCCTGCCTGCTGGGCCGAGTCCTGCATCCGGGCTGGGCGTCCGGCGTGCTGTTTACGATCATCCTATGCGTTCTCACGATGAGCGTGCTCGGCGCTGTGGTGTCGAAGGCAAGTTACTGGAATTGGGATGACGAATTCGTTGTCTCCATGTTCTTGCTTCTTCTGGCGGTCTTTCCTCCCGTTCTCATCCGCATCAACCGCAGCAATTCGTTCGTCAATTGGTGGGTGGTGCAGGTCTGCATGATCGGAGCGGGCATCCTGCTCGCCATTTTCTGCGAAGGCGTGGGCATGCGCGAACTGGGGTTCATAGGCCAGTTCACGCCGATCACCACGCTGTTCGGAGCCGAAGCCGTCGATTGGACTAGCGGTGACAGCGTTCTTCAATTCGGTGCAGGTTTCGCCGTGCTGTGGATGGTGGCGGCGTGTGTCCGAGCTTTTCTGAACTTCCCCGCCTATGCCGCGCTCGAAAACGAAGTACAACAACTGAACCCGCCGCGTCATGAACCTGCTGAATGACGCCGGCGCCCTGCGCAACCTGCACGCACGCGCCCGGGGCTGGACGCGGGCGCTGAAGCTGCCCTTCCGTCAGCAGCGCTGGCGCGGGCATGCAGGAGAGTTCATGGGCAGCGGCACGGGCAGCAGCCTCGATTTCCAGGACCATCGTGTGTACCTGCCCGGCGACGATCCGCGCCAGATCAACTGGCAGGCCTACGCCCGCACCGGCACCTACTCGATGAAGCTTTATCGCGAAGAGGTGCGGCCGCTCGTCGACGTGGTGCTGGACGTGTCCGCGTCGATGTTTGCTTTTCCCTCGAAGGAGCTGCGCGCTCTGGAGCTGCTCGCCTTTGCGGTCGAATCGTCGCTGCAAAGCGGCGCGACGTTGCGCTGCCATGCGGTCGCCGGCGGCAAACATCAATTGCTGGAGCCGGAGGTCATTCTCAGCGGACAATGGCCCGAGCGTGTGAGCGAGTTGCACGGCACGTCCGCGGCGCCGGAGTTGAATCGTCTGCCGCTGCGTGCCGGAGCCATGCGCATTTTCATCAGCGACCTGCTTTTTCCCGGCGAACCGGAGGCGACGCTCGGCTGTCTCAGCACGCGCAACGGACGCGGCATCGTGTTCTCGCCATTCGCGATGGATGAGGCGGATCCCGGTTGGGACGGCAACTACGAATTCATCGATCCCGAGACCGGATTGCCGCACGAACATCGTGTCGAGTCCGCGCTGCTCAAACGCTACGAGTCCGCCTACAAACGCCACTTTGAGCTGTGGAAGGCCGCCGCGCTTAAGCACGGCATCGCCATGGCGCGTGTGTCGGCGGAAGCCGAATTTCAAAAAGCGCTGCAAACCGAAGGCGTGGTCGCCGGAGCTGTTGAAACCGCATGAACTTCATGCTCGCCAACACCTGGGGCCTGTGGGCGCTGCTTGGCTTGCCGGCGGTGATCGCCATTCATTTCCTCCAGCGTCGCAACCGACGCGTGCCGGCCACCACGCTGTTTTTGCTGGAGCAGATGAAGCGCGAGAGCCGCACGGGCAACCGCTTCGAGCGCCTGCGCACGTCGATCCCGTTTTGGTTGCAGCTTTTGATGGTGCTGCTCATCACATGGCTGCTCGTGCAGCCGCGCTGGTTGAAAAACGATGCCGTTCAACGCATCGCGATTGTCATGGACGCTTCGGCCAGTATGCAGGCCTTTAGTGAACCTGCGCTGAGGGCAGCGGATGACGTTCTCGGTTTGCTCGAAGGTCCCATCGCGAGAGCGGAGCTCACGCTGTTGTCCTCGGATGCCGAGGCGCCGAGTTTGTATCACGGCACGCAGCCGGGTGATCTTCGCCAGGCGCTGGCGGGTTGGGAGCCGCTGCTCGGCGTGCACGATTTCAGTCCCGCGCTGCGAGTCGCACGCGGTCTCGTCGGTCCGAAAGGCGTCGTGGTGCTCATCACCGATCATCCGCTGGCCGCGTCGCCTCCGTTTGGCGCGCATCTTGTTTCCGTGGGGCAGGAGACTGACAACGTCGGCTGGGCTGGCGTGACGGTGGAAGAGAAAGACGGCCAGTGGATCTGGCATGCGCTGGTGAAAAACTACAGCCGCGTGCCTCAGGAACGCCAGTGGCATGCGGTGGCTGATGGAACAGCCTCGCAGCCGAAGCCAATCAAGATCGCGCCGGGTGAGATCCAAACACTCTCCGGTCCCTTTCCACCCGAGAGCGTGAAACAACTCGTGCTGCGGCTGCAAGGCGACGCTCTTCCCATCGACGACGATCTCCCGCTCGTGCGCCCGAAGCCGAAGACGCTCGCGCTTTGTCCACTGGAGAAGGGATCAGGTGATCTGACCGACATCTTCGGCCGCTACGCGCATCTGCGTCTCGTGAATGTGCCCGGCGAGTCCGATCTCGTTGCCGCGATCATGACGCCGAGTTTTGCGCTGCCCGAACAGCGTCACGGCTGCTTCTTCCAGTCGAAAGCGGATCCAGCCGCGCCTTATCTCAAAGGGAACATCGTTCCCGAGCCGCATCCGCTGGTCGAAGGGCTGAACTGGCAGGGTCTGCTCGTGCGTGAGTCAAAGGCGATGCCGCGCCAGGCGCAGGACCGCGTGCTGCTGTGGCAGGGCGAGCGTCCGCTGATCATGCTGCGCCAGATGCCGTCTGGCGGACGCCAGTTGATCTGCCAGTTCGACCTGCAAACCTCGAACGCACGCAAGCTGCCCGCCTTCGCCGTGCTGCTGCATCGCTTTCTCGAAACGCTGCGCGCCGACAAGATCGCGCCCGAGGCCGCGAACTTCGACGTGCGGCAAAAGATCATCGTCGCACATCACACCGGCTCCGAGGCCGCTCCGCTCATGATCGAAACGACCACGAAGACGGAGCTTCCGCTCGCTCAGGCCCGTCTGCTCCGTGCTCCTGCGAGGCCGGGACATTTCACCGTGAAGCAGGGTGATCTGATGCTTCTCACCGCCGCCGCGCATTTCGCCGACACACGGGAGGCCGATCTCACGCAGGCGAAGCCGTTCAACGAGCTCGATCAAATCAAGGCCACGCAAATTGAAACCCTGCACGAGGTCGATCCCAACCAGCGGCTCTGGCTGCTGCTCCTGCTTTTCCTTCTTCTCGGAAGCTGGTGGTTCACGAACTCAAAACGCGAAGTGCGGGAGGCAGCAACGGCATGATCTTTCGCCATCCAGAATGGTTTGCGCTGCTGCCAATCGTGCTGCTTGCGGGGTGGTTGCTGCCGCGGCTGTCCATCTGGCGTCCGTTGCGTCTGACTTTGATCGCTTTGATCACACTCACCCTCGCGCAGCCGCAGTGGCAGAGACTGGCGGACGGCATCGATCTCTGGGTGCTGCTGGACAGCTCCGTTTCCGCCGAAGGCCCGATGGCGAAGGGATTGCCGGAATGGGAGAAGCTGCTCGAAAAGGGGCGCGGCTCGCAGGACCGCATCTTTTACCTGAACTACGCCGCCGAGGTGATGAAACGCGGCGCGGAAGGCGCGGAGATGTATGCGCGCAATCAAACGCAGACGCGCACGGCGCAGGCGGTGACACAGGCGCTCGCCTTCGCGCAACGTGAAGGGCGCGGGCGGCCGGCGCGTGTGCTGGCGATCACGGACGGTTACTCCACGGAGCCGATGACGGGTCTCGCCGCCAAGCTGGCGCAGCAGGGCGTCGAGCTCGATTACCGGCTGGCCCGCGAAAGCGAGACGACGGATTTTCGTGTGTCAGCGATGAAGATTCCGGCTCGTGCGCAGCTTGGGGAACCGTTTCTCATCGAGATCGAACTGCGCGGCACGACCGATGGCAAGGTGCCGCTGACCTTGCTACGCAACGGACGCGAGTTGAAGACGAGCGAGGTGGCGGTGCAACTCGGCAGCGGTGTGATTCGCTTCACAGATCGTCTTCCGACGGCTGGCGTGGCGCATTACGAGGCGATCATTCAACCGGCGAAGGACGCGCACTCGGGCAACAATCGTCATGAGGCGATGATCGAGATCGCCGGTGGGCCGCGAGTGCTGCTGCTGACGAATTACACGAATGATCCCGTGGCGGAGACGTTGCAGCGACAGGGATTCACGGTGGAGACCGTCACGGAGCTGCGTTCGCTGCGTCCGGGGCAGATCGCCGGGGCAAAGTGCGTCATCTTCAACAACGTGCCCGCGTTTGAGCTGCCGTCCGACTTCCTGCCTGCGATGGACTTTTATGTGCGCGAGCAGGGCGGCAGTGTGTTGATGGCCGGGGGCAAGCACAGCTTCGCCGCAGGTGGTTATTTTGAATCACCCCTCGACGCGCTGTTGCCGGTGTCGATGGAGTTGAAGCAGGAGCACCGCAAGCTTGTCGTCGCGATGGCGATCGTGATGGACCGCAGCGGGTCGATGGGCATGACGGTGCAGAACGGCTTCACGAAAATGCAGCTCGCCGACGAGGGCGCGGCGAACGCGATCCGCTTTCTTGGGCCGCAAGACTTGCTGACCGTTTTCGCCGTGGACAGCGAAGCGCATGAAATGGTGCCGCTGCAACCCGTGGGACCGAACCGCGACAAGATGGAAAGCGCGGTGCGCCGCATCGAGAGCACGGGAGGCGGCATCTACGTTTACAACGGGCTTAAAGCGGCGTGGGACCAGCTCAAAAACGCGCCGGTGGGCCAGCGGCACATCATTCTCTTCTCAGATGCGGCGGATTCGGAGCAGCCGGGCGACTATCAGAACCTCGTCGACGAGATTCTAAAAAACAGCGGCACGGTCAGTGTGATTGCTCTGGGGACGCGGCGTGATGTGGATGCGTGGATTCTCGACGACATCGCGAAGCGGGGCAAAGGACGCATCTTTTACACGGACAAGGCCGAGGAGTTGCCGAGCATCTTCAGCCAGGAGACGGTGGCCGTGGCGCGGAGCGCATTCATCGCCGAACCCGTTCCCGCCAAGGCGGCTGGTGGCTGGTTTGAGATCAGCAATCAGGTGATGGAGTGGCCCAAGGAAGTGGACGGTTTCAATCTCAGTTATCTGCGCGAATGGGCCAGCCAGGGGCTGATCACGCAGGATGAATACGCTGCGCCGCTGGTCGCCTTTGGACCGCGAGGCACAGGACGCACGGCGGCGGTGAGTTTCCCGCTCGGCGGCGAGCACTCGCAGAGGGTGCGCGCATGGCCGAAGTATGGCGACTTTCTCCAGACCCAGGTGCGCTGGCTGATGGGTGAAGCTTTGCCGCCGGGGATCGGCGTGCGGCATCGCATCGATGGCAACACGCTCACGCTGGATTTGCTCTACGACGAGGAATGGGAACCGAAGCTGCGCGCCAAGGCTCCGCGTGTGGTGCTGGCGCATGGTCTGCGCGCGGAGTCGCAGCACGAGCTCGCATGGGAACGCGTCGCGCCAGGGCATTTCCAGGCCAGCACGGAGCTGCCTGAAGGCGAGATGGTGCGCGGCGCGGTGCAGGTCGGCGGGCAGGCGATCGCCTTCGGTCCGGCGATCGTCGGAACGAGCACGGAGTGGGCGTTTGACGAGGAGCGAGTGGAGGAGCTGCGGCGCGTTTCGCTCGCGAGCGGCGGACGCGAACTTTTGGAGATGAGCCAGGCGTGGCGCAGTCCGACGATTTCGCGCTTCACCGATTTGAGCGTGTGGTTGTTCATTCTCACACTGCTGCTCGTGTTGTTTGAAGCCTTCGTGACCCGCACCGGCTGGAAGATGCCGCGACTGGCACGAGCCGAGGCGAAGGCACGTCCGCTTGCGGCCAAATCACCGAAAGAAGCGGTACAACATCGGGAGCGCTTGCAAACGACACCGGCCAAAGCTGAGCCCAAAGTGGCCACCACATCCAAGCCTGAGCCAAAACCCGCGACGGTCACCGAAGCCGAGCGGCAAAACCGTTTTCGACGGGCGAAGAAACGTTGATGCAAATCCGGGCGCGTGGCGACGTAGGTTTGAAGCACACCCTTCAACCGACGATCACCATGCCCGCCTCACGCCGCTCCTTCCTGAAGAATTCCACACTCACTTCAGCCGCCGTCGCTTTTCCGGCCTTTGTTCGTGGTCAAAATCTGAACAGCAAGCTGCAGGTGGCCTGCGTGGGCGTGAACGGGATGGGCTTCAGCGATCTGAAAAACGTGGGAACGCACCCGGCGGTGAAGTTCGTCGGCTTTTGCGATGTGGACTCGAACCGTTTCGACAAGGCGGATGAGGCGCATCCGGGTGTGAAGCACTTCAGCGATTACCGCGAGATGTTCCGCACCTTGGGCGACGGTTTTGACGCAGTGACGGTTGGCATTCCCGACCACATGCACGCACCGGTCGCAGTTGCGGCGATGCAGCTTGGGAAGCATGTCTATTGCCAGAAACCGCTGGCACACACGGTGTGGGAAGCGCGGCAGATGCGCCTCTGGGCAGAGAAGAAAGGCGTCACTACGCAGATGGGAAATCAGATTCACTCGGCACTCGAATACCGCCTCGGCACGCGGTTGATCAAGGAAGGCGCGATTGGAAAGGTGAAGGAGGTGTATTCGTGGGTCGGCGTGACGGGCAATGAGCGCACGCGCATGTTCAATCCGCCGCCGCCCGCGCCGGTGCCGTCGAATCTGGACTGGGACCTGTGGATCGGCGCGGCGCCGATGCGCGAGTATGCCCACGCGTATCATCCCTTCATCTGGCGTGACTGGCAGGACTTCGGCGGCGGTGGTCTGGGTGACTTCGGCTGCCACATTCTGGATCCCGTTTTCACCGCGCTCGATCTGACCGCGCCGCTCAGCGTGATCGCCAAGAACAGCGGCATCAATGACCAGATCTGGCCGACGCATGAGACCATCCGCTACGTCTTCCCCGGCACGGCCTACACCGCCGACAAGACGCTCAAAGTGACGTGGATGGACGGTGGCCTGCTGCCCAGCCACAAGCTCGCGCAGATGCCAGGGGACATCGACCTGCCGAGAAGCGGCAGCATTTTCATCGGTGAAGAAGGCTGCCTCGTGCAGGCGCACGTGGCCGGGCCGCGCTTGTATCCGGTGGACAAATTCAAGGGTTTCAAATACCCGAAGGAGGAGGGCCGCAGCCACTGGCACACCTGGATCGACGCCTGTCTCGCCGGTGAGAAAACCAGCGACGGCTTCCACTACGCAGGCCCGCTCGCCGAGACGGTGCAACTCGGCAACGTGGCCACGCGTCTCGCGATCCCGAAGATCGACCCCGTCACGGGCCGCATGGAGGAGGCGGACAAGGTGCTGGAGTGGGACGCCGCGAACCTGCGCTTCACCAACGCGCCAGAGGCCGACAAGCTGCTGACCAAGACCTACCGCAAGGGGTTCGAAGTGGCGGCGGCATGATTTTTCGCGGTGCGGAATCGAGTGTTTGGCGTAATTATTGCGTCAAACAACGACATGGACCCGGCCCCAAAAAACGAACCAGCGCCCTCCCTCAGCGGCAACCTGCTGCTCGCCTCCCCGGCGTTGCGTGATCCGAACTTTTCACGCTGCGTGGTCTTCATGGCGGCGCACAGCGCGAAAGACGGCGCCTTCGGCTACATCCTGAACCGCCCGCTCGAGCAGCGTGTGGCCGACCTGCTGCCTGATCAGGATCTGGGAGCGCTGGGTGATGTGCCCGTGTTCATGGGCGGTCCGGTGGCCACGGACAAGCTGGCCTTTGCCGCTCTGCAGTGGAACAAGCGCCGTCGCACGCTGCGCTGTCAGACGCATCTTTCCGTGGCGGACGCGCTGCACGCACTGAGCCTCGGCCACGAGGTGCGGGGGTTTGTGGGCTACTCCGGCTGGAGCGGAGGTCAGCTCGAAAGCGAACTGGAACTCCGCTCATGGATCACAACCAGCGCCAAGCCGCTGGTGCTGACGCTCGATCAGCCGAAGCAAATGTGGGGAGCGATCCTCGAAGACATGGGGCCGGTTTACAAGGTCATGGCCGGCATGCCGGACGACGTGAGTCTGAATTGAACGCTGCTCAGCAGCAAGCGTCGAAGCACTTCATGAAGAGAGCTGCCTTGTGGATGGGTATCCTTTGTTTAAATAGCTGCTCTACGACATTTGTCTCCATCGACAATTTACCAAAATATGGGACCGCCGTGTCCGGAACCATTCACGTTCTCGCCTCCCATGGCTTCAAGAGGCAGGGGCATTACTACCTTCCGAAAGGTGCAACTCTGGGATTGCTGATCGACATCGCCGGTTGGAAGCCCGTGAGTGCTGAGAAATTTGCCATACCATTGTGGGGAGACATGTGGCTATTCAGGGAGGAATCTCGTTTCCTACTCGTGCAACATAACCGGGGACAAGATTACAAGACGGATCATTATGTGAGTTGGTTGGACAAAAACGGGATGCCGTATCAGCATCGGCAACGGCCTTTGCTTGATGGCGATCAGGTAAGGCGTAGTGGCTTTTTATATTGAGTGCCAGATTTTCGCAAATGCCTGGCACCCTACTTCGTAAACTCCTGATTCACCGCGTCGAGATACTTGGAAATGGGATCGCTGCGGGCGGGCAGTTCTTTTTCGATGATGGTCGGGAGATTGAGGTAGTCGTCGAACTTGCCGGAGAGGCCGCTGCTTTCACTCGCCTCAAACCAGTCGAGGTAATCGCGAACGGCGATGGATTTCTGGTAGGCGACGAGGGCGAACTCGCGCAGGACGGCGAGGCGCTTGGTCATGTCCTTGGTCTTGCCCTGCTGAATGTCGAGCACGGCGGCGAGGTAGCCGGTGACGACGGGCCTGAAGAGCACGCTGACCCGAAGCTCCAAGGCGCGCAGCGTGGCGACATTGTAGTTCAGAATGGCAACGCGGTCTGGGTGCTTCAGGATGAGCTGGAACTCTTCCAAGGGCAGCACGACTGGGACGCGGCCGTTTTTGAGGGTGGTTCCCGGCGCGGTATTGGCCGGAGGCGCAAGGCCGGGGGGCAGCGGCTTGGCGTTTGGATTGGTGGTCTTGGGGGCGCTTGACGCGGAGTCGGACTTTTTGGGAATCGGTTTCGAGTTCGGATTGGTGCCGCGTGGTTTGGAATCGGATTTAGCCGCAGGTTTGGGAGTGTCCGGTTTGGCCGGCGGAGTCTTTTTGGGTTCCTCTTTGGGGGCCTCCTCTTCGGGCTTGGAACGTTTTTTCAAGAAGTTGAAGAGGGGCTCGATGGTCGGGCGCGGCGTGGCCGGAGCGAGGGCCAGCCAGGCATCGGCCAGAGCGGGTGACATGAGACGCGTGAGGTCGAGCGCGGGCGGCAGGTTGGCAGCCTGTTCTTCGCCTTCGTCTTTTTTGGGTTCCTCTTCGGGCTTCTTGTCGCCACGGAACCAGTTCAAAGGATTGAGTTTGGACGGCTTTTTCTCCTCCTCCGCGCGGGACTCTTCGGACTCGGCTTTGGGCTTGGTTTCGGTTTTCGGTTTCTCGATTTCAGTCGCCTTTGCCTTGCTGTCAGAAACCGTTTTTTCCGGTTTTTCTTCCTCGGTTCCACCACCTCCGAAAAGCCGGCTGAAGAATCCGGGCTTGTCGGACTCTTCTTCGGACTCGGTCGTCGCCGTTTCGGCGGGCATGTCTTTGGTCGAGGACTCATCTTTGGCCTCGTCGGTTTTGACAGCAGGATCGCCCAAAAAGAGGAGGCGGCGCCACAGGCTGCGCTTGGCTGTTTCCTTGTCAGCTTCTGGTTCTTCGTCCTCCGCGGCGGGCTGGTCGGCCTTTGCCACTTCTTTTGCGGGTGGCGTCGGCGTGCGCGGTTGATCGCCGGTCGAAGGTGCCGGTTTGGATTCGGTCTTCGGCGGAGGGGTAAAGGCGACCGTGGATGGGAGGACGAACGGGCGCAGCTTCACGTTCTGCGGGGCTTCGTTGGCAGGAGCCTCGTAGCGAATGAGGATGGCGTCTTCGATGGCCTTCAGGCTGTCCGCCGGAGTGTAGGGCTCGGCGATGCCTGGCTTCGACAGGTCGGCGAGCTGCAGCGCCCACCACTTGTTCAAGCTGGAGGCCGACGCGCCGAAATTCGGAAAGGCGACATCGAGCAACTCGCGTTCGGAACGCGGATCGGCGGCGAGGGAGTTGAGAAACTTGTTGAAACGGGCGCCGCCGTCCGGCTGGTCCACGAGAGCGAGGACCAGGGCGCAGCAGGAGGTCTCGTAGATCGTGCGGGAGAGGCCGTCCATCTCGACGGGCGAAGCGGCGATGATTTCCTCGATGCCGTAGATTTTTCCACTGCTGAAGATGGTGGCAAACATGGCGCTGGGACGCGCGCTGGCCTTGTAGTCCATGGCGTGCATAACGCCGGTCATGACCCAGTCCGGCAGCAGCAGACGGCCTTCAGGCGTGGCGATCTGCTGGTGATTGCGCAGGATGCGCTCGGCGAGCAGGGCGCGCACGAGTTCCCTGCGCATGTCCTCGTCATTAAGGTCGGGCCGGTCGTTGATGGTGACCTGGAGATGGAAGCCGCCATGGGTCATCTCCGTGATCGTGGTGGAGACAGTCGGTCCCTTGGATTTCGCCGCTTCTTCACCCGTGTTCAGCAGCACGACGACGGGGAGCGCCCACGGCTCCTTGTCATTGAGGACTTTTCGCAACTCCTCGGAAACTTCCTCGCAGCGGGAGGACATGGCGCTGCGGGTTTCGAACACCTTTCCATGCACGATGAACTGTCGGCTCGTGCTGGTGGAACTGGTCACCGGGAGTTTGTCCGCAGGGGCGGAGACGCGCGGTGCCTCCTGAAGCGCCGGAGCCTGTGTGGCGTCTTTGAGCGCCTCCATCTTGCTCGCGGAGTTGTCCGAGGGAGCCTGTGGAGCAGACGAGGTAGCCGGAACGGAGGGTTTGGGAGCAGTGCCGGACAACTGGCCAGGCAGTGGTGGCGGGATGGATGTTTTCGGCGCTTCAACAGCTGCGGCAGCTTCCTTTTCCGCAGGACTGAGCTCTGGCGGCGCGACCTGCGCGGAAAGGCTGCACAGACCGCCCAACCAGCAGAAAGCGAACGCAAAGAGGCTGGACTGCGGCTGGTTCATGCGGGGGGAAAGCGGGGGTCAAGAATCAGCTTGTCCTTGGCGATGGTGATCTTCGTCATCTGAAACAAGGCGCGGATCTCGGGATCGAGCGCATCGGCGACAGCCTGCAGTGCGGGATAAAGCGGTCGCATCATGCCGCGCGGCATTTCCAAGTGACCGTAGGCGCCCCGAAGGATCTCAACATGAAACTCTTCATCGTCGCGGCTGATCGCCAAGTCGACACTGGCGGTGCGCTCCTGCCCCTTGATTTTCCACACGAGAAAAAGTCGTGCGTTGTCCGGTTCGAGATCGATGCGCACGCCGTCAAAGACGATCCAATCCCCTGCTTTCGCCGGCATGCGACCGGTCAGAATCGCACTCAAATGACGGTTCACGTCGTCCTCACTGACGAGCATCGGCGCGGCGCGCTTGATGGCCGACTGCCGTATGAGGTCGAGAATGTCGTCCGTCTTGCCGTTCTTCTCCGCAGGTATTGGGGGTAGCGTTGCGGGTCGATGCGCCACCCATGCCGCTCCCGCCAGCGCACTGATCAGGAGCAGGCGCAGAATCTGGAGCAGGTGTCGGGTCACAATGGTGGGCGTCGGCGGATGGACGGTCAGGTGGTCGCAGCGGGCTTCGCGGGAGCGGGCGTGCTCGAAGCCGCTGTGCTCGTCGAGGCCGTGCTGCTGGAAGAAGCGGATGACGACGAGGAGCTTTCGGCATCCTTCTTCGCGGCGGCCTTGTAGGAGTCACTGCGGTAGTCGGTGATGTAGAAGCCGGAGCCTTTGAAGATCAGTCCGGCACCGAGACCGATCTTCCGCTTGATCGGGCCGACGCAATCGGCCTGCGGGCAATCGGTAAGATGAGGGTCCTTCATGGACTGTTTGGCCTCAAACTGGTGGCCGCACTTCTGGCATTCGTATTCGTAGGTGGGCATGGGTTAAAGGAGACTTGCGCGGGGTTTTAGGGATCGCGCTGTGGGGTGGCGATTATGCCGCGTCGCTCCCTTTGCTGCAAAAGGATTTTCCACTGCGTCGCGAAGACACCCAGGGAATCTATTCTCGACAGTCGAGAAGGGAGAATGTATTATTCGATCATGTCTTCCCTGTTTCGAGAAACGGTGTTTCTGAGAAACCTGTACGCCACGCCGGCGGATTGGCAGAGGGATTTGTTTTATTCCGTGGTGCGTGCCGGGCACCTTCGGGCTGGGCTCGAGCACCGGATTGATCGCGAGACCTATCCCGGTCACGAGATGATCTTTTGCCTCAAAGGCCGGGGCTGGGCGCAAGTGGCGGGCAAACGACACGATGTGACACCCGGCACGATGCTGTGGGTGAACTGCCATCATCCGCACATCTACGGCGCCGCAACGCGGGATCCGTGGGAGCTTTTTTGGATCCGCGTGGAGGGGCGTCCGCTCGACCGAATCGCCGAACTGCTGAGGGTTCGATCCCAGCCTGTTTTCGAGGGCATCAACGAGCTGGCGATCGTTCGCGAGTATGAAGAAATCTTCGAACACATGAGTGGCACCCGGCCGAGTGACGCTGCGCTGGTCAGCGCCGCCGTGGCGGCGATCATAGGGCTGGCCTTTCACGTCCGTCTTTCAGAACCCGGACTCGTGCAGCCGGAGCTGCCCGCTGCTGTTGCCCGCGCCCTTGAGAGAATGCGTCTCTATTTTCACCTGCCTATGCGCGTGGTGGAACTCGCCAATCTCAGCGGCATGAGCGAGAGCCACTTCAGTCGGCAGTTCAAGGAGGCCATCGGCACCAGCCCAATTGACTGGCTGCGTCGCGAGCGCATCAATCAAGCCAAACGCCGCCTCATCGAGTCGGACGATCCGGTGAAGGAAATCGCCCGCCAAGTCGGCTATCACGACCAGTTCTTTTTCTCCAAGGATTTCAAGAAAATGACCACGCTCACGCCCACGCAGTTCCGCGAACAGGAACGCCAGGGCTGATCACTTCGATCAGCCGACGATGATGCCCTTCGCCTTGCGCTCTTTCTCGCGCTCCAGCACCGGGATCTTCTCGGCGGTTTCGAGCACCTGCACGCCCAAGTCACCGATCTTCGAAAAGGTCAGTTCCGCTAGGACGGGGACTTCGGCGGCAAGACGTTTGAAGACGTCTTCAATGGTATGGAGACCGTTGCCGCCGCCGAGAGCGACGATGAGGTCGCGCAGGACTTCCCAGGTGTCGCGGGCGTTGCCGGGAGCTTTGACGGCCTTGTTGAGGCGTTGCAGACGGCCGGTGACGTTGATCATGCTGCCGCGCTTCTCGGCGTAGGATGTGCCGGGGAGGACGACGTCGCTGAGTTCGGCGCTCGCATTCGCGAGGATGTGCAAGGACGCGATGAAGGGCACCTTTTCGAGATCCTTCTGCTCGAAGCCAGACTTGAGGAGATTCTCGCCAAGGGCGAGCACCGCACGAAGACGACCGCGGCTCATGAGCTCGGTGATACCGGCGATCTTGGCGCCGGGTTCGATGCCGAGGATGAGTTTGGCGCCCGTGGTGTTCGGATTGAGGTCGTCGGCGCGGAGGTATTCATCGGCGCCTCCGGTGCGCGGAATGACATCGACATTCGTGGTGCCAAGCTGTGCGGCGAGATGCTTCACGAAGAAGAGCTCCTCGTTCGTCATGCGTGCGCTGGCGATGATGGCGATCTCCTCGCCCTTCTTGCCGGCGAGCGCGGTGGCGATGTTGTTAAGCGCGGTTTTCCAGCTCGCGATCTCGTGTTTGCCACCGGTCTTCACCATCGGGTCGGTGAGACGGAACTCGCTGTTCACGAAGTGGAAATCGAGACGTCCGCTGTCGCACATCCAGGTGGAGTTGACGTCGTTGTTGTCGCGCGGTGTCTGGCGGTAAATCGTGTCGCCGCGGGCGCCGATCTCCATGTTGCAGCCACGGCCGCACTTGGTGCAGATGCTCGGCGTTTCGGTGAGGAACCACACGCGCTGCTGGAAGCGGAAGTCGGTGCTCGTCAAAGCGCCAACGGGGCAGATATCGACCGTGTTGAGCGAGTAGTTGTGCTCCAGACGCTTGCCCGGATGCACGGCGAGGGTGGTGAAACTGCCGCGCTCGGTGAAGCCAAGCACCGGTTCGTCGGCGATCTCGGCAGTGAAGCGGATGCAGCGGCTGCACATGATGCAGCGCTCATCGTCGAGGCGAACACGCGGGCCGATGTCCACGTTCTTCGGCTTCTTGACCTTGTCCTCACGGAAGCGGCTCTCGCCTTTGCCGTGCTCGACACTGAACTCCTGCAGGCGGCATTCACCGGCCTGGTCGCAGATCGGACAGTCGAGCGGATGATTGATGAGGAGGAACTCCATCACGCCCTTGCGGCACTCCTGGGTGAGGATGGAATCGGTGCGGATGCCCATGCCTTCGGCAACGGTGTTCGCACAGGCGATGACGGGACGCGGCATCCAGCTGATCTTCGTCATGCCGTGCTCGTCTTTCTCGGGCTCGGTGCCCGGCACAGGACGCGGCGGCATGCCCATCTCCACGAGGCACATGCGGCAGTTGCCGGGAGAGCTGAGCTTCGGGTGGTAGCAGTAGTGCGGGACTTCCGCTTTGGCCTGCTTGCACGCCTCGATCATGCGCGTGCCTTTGGGGAACTTGTGCCAGACGCCGTCGATCTGCACATTCACGAGATCGGCCGGAGGCGGTGCGGCAGGAGTGGCGGGGGCTTCAGCGGGGGCAGGCATGAGCGGAAAAGGGGGGAATACAGTCGATTATCGGAGCCGCATGGGGAGGGGCAACCCGATTTTGTGAAAAGTTTCACAAGCGTTCGGCCATCTGTCTTTGCCAAGCGGCGTCAACGTGCCAAGAATGCCGCCCTCATGCCCATTCCGGTCATTCTGAATCCCGCCGCCCGCAGCACCAAGGCCGCCGCGCTTGAAGACGCGCTGCGAAGACTGACTCCGGCGCCGGAACTGCATCTGACCAAGGGGCCCGCAGACGCTGCAGTGATCGCGGAATCGCTGGCGACGGAGGGACACGAACTCGTCGTTTCCGCCGGCGGCGACGGCACGATGAACGAGGTGCTACAGGGCATCTGCCGTGCGAATGCGCGCCGCCTTCCGGGAGAAAAGCACACGGCTCTGGGGGTGCTGCCGTTGGGAACGATGAATGTCTTTTCGGTGGAGCTCAAGCTGCCGGGACGGGATATCGAAGCCTGTTGGCGGCAGATCACCTCGGGTCGGCGTTGTAAGGTGGACCTGTGGATGGCAAATGACATGTATTTCGCCCAGCTCGCGGGAGTGGGGCTCGACGCGCAGATCGTGCAGGAAACCTCTTGGGAGGCGAAGAAGAAATACGGGCCGCTGAGTTACGTCATGAGCGCGGTGAACGTGCTCATGAAGGAGCCGCCGGCCCTCAGCGTGCAAATCGCAGGGAAAGCGCCGCTGCTTGGCACCGTGGTGCTGATCGGCAACGGCAGACACTACGGCGGTCCATTTCCTCTGTTCCGGGATGCTTCGAACACGGATGGGCTGATGGATCTCATCATTTTCCGAGGTCTCGGCGGTCTGGAGTTTTTGCAACTCCTGCGCGGCATGCTTTTGGACGGCTACCAGACGAGCGAATACCTCGACTACATCCAAACCCGCGAATTCACCGTGACGTCGGACCGCGGCGAGGCCCCCGTGGAGCTGGACGGCGAGCTGGCGGACCTGAACGCCCCCGTGGCGTTCCGTCCCGCGCCGTTTCGTCTGAGCGTTGCGGTTTGAAACGTGAAGCGCTGCGGGCGGCAGGGCCGCTCTTCCTAGGCCGGGTGGACTTGAAACTGCGCGGCTCTTCCTCGGGCTCGGAGGTCTTGCGTGTCGCAGGCTTGCGCGCGAGGCGGGGTTTGGCGGTTTCCTCCTTGAAAAAGCGCTCGATTTCCGTGGACGTGAGCTCCTTGTAGGCACCCTTGGCCAGACCGTGAAGCTTCATCCAGCCGATGCGGATGCGCGTGAGCCGAACGACCTCGTAGCCGAGATTGTAGAGCATCATGCGAATCTGGCGCTTGAGGCCCATCTTCAAAACGATGTGCGCCCGGTAGTCGGTGTCCAGCCAGGCGCGCTCGGCCCGGGCGAATCCTTCTTCGGTCATCATGCCTTTGGTCAGTTTGGCCATGACCTCGGGAGTCATGGCCTGATCGACGACCACTTCGTACTCCTTCTCTGCTCCCTGGCTGGGATGGATGAGACGATGCGAGAGGTCACCGCGATTCGTCATGAGAATCAGGCCTTCGCTCTCTTTGTCCAGACGGCCGACGTGATGCAGGTTCTGATACTTCAGCGGCAGCAGGTCGTAAATGGTCATCCGCTCGTGCGTGTCACCGCGGGAGCAGAGGTAGCCCTTGGGCTTGTTCAAGGCGATGACGACAGGCGTCTCGGTCCGAACGGGTGAACCGTCGACGACCACCTTGTCGTCCGGTTGCACCTGGGTGGCCAGCTCCTTGATGACATGGCCGTTGATCGAAACGCGCCCGGCAAGGATGATTTCCTCCGCGCCACGCCGGGAGGCCACGCCACACTGGCTGAGGTATCGATTAAGGCGCACAGGGAGAAAGCCTTATTCCGGCTTGGTCTTCGGCAGATTGGTCGGGAGGCGACCATCCTTCCAGAGCCCGCGGGCCTTGAGAAGCTTGATGCGCTCTCCGCGCTTCAGAACGCTGCGCTTGGTGGCGACGGAACCGGCGGTTTTGAGGCTGCTGTGCTGGGACATGATGTTTGAAAGGGTCGGGTGGTGGTCTGAAAAAGGGCGCGGAGAATAGCCGACCTCGCCGGGGGTGCAAGGGGTTTGTGCGCCGGGTTCGGCTAGCCCAGAACCTTCTTCCGCACGATCTCGGTCACCATTTTCGGGTTGGCCTTGCCTTTGCTGGCCTTCATGGCCTGGCCGGTGAACCAGTTCATTGCCTTCTCATTGCCCCCCTGTACTTCGGCGACCTTGTCGGGGTTGGCGGCCAGGATTTCGTCCACGATGGCCTCCAGCGCACCGGTGTCACTGACCTGCTCGAAGCCCTTCGCCTTGATGATTTCGTCGGCGGCTTTGCCGGACTCAAACATCTCGGCAAAGACTTCCTTGGCCTGGTTGTTGGAGATCTTGCCGGCCTCCACAGTGGAAACGAGCGCGCTGAGCGCCTCGGGTTTCACGGGACACTCGGTGATGGTGAGCGAGCGCTCGTTGAGCACCCCCAGCAGGTCATTGATCACCCAGTTGGCGACTTTTTTGGCAGGAACCTTGGTGTCGGCGGCCACGGCGGCTTCATACCAGGCGGCGAGTTCCTTTTCGCTCGCCAGCACACCGGCATCGTAGGCACTACAGCCGTAGTCCGCCTCAAATCGCGAACGCTTTTCGTGTGGCAGTTCGGGAACGTGCTGTTTCACCTTCGCCACGAGGTCGGGCGTGCGCACCGGCAGCAGATCCGGATCGGGGAAGTAGCGATAATCGTGCGCATCCTCCTTGGAACGCATCAGCGTCGTCTCGCCGAGGTCGTCGTCCCAGCGGCGCGTGCTCTGCACCAGTTTCTCGGGATTGCGTCCTTCCAAGACGTCGATCTGACGCTCGGTCTCGGCCTTGATGGCGCGGCGCACGGCGGACATCGAATTGATGTTCTTCAGCTCGATCTTCACGCCCAGCTCCTTCTGACCCTCGGGACGCACGGAAATGTTCACGTCGCAGCGCAGGTTACCCTTTTCCATGTCGGCATCACTCACGCCACCATAGATCAGGATCTGCCGCAGGCTGGTCAGGTAGGCGAAGGCCTCCTCCGCGCTGTCGATGTCCGGTTCGCTGACGATTTCCATCAGCGGCGTGCCGGCGCGATTGAAGTCGAGAGTCGTGAACTTCTCATGGTGCGTCGACTTGCCCACGTCCTCCTCGAGATGAATGCGCGTGAGCTTCACCACCTTGCCGGGATTCGCGATGCTCTTCTGTGCGTCCTTCGGATACGCGAGATCATACAGCGGCACGCCTCCACCCAGACACAGCGGCAGATCGAACTGCGTGATCTGATAATTCTTTGGCATGTCCGGATAGAAGTAGTTTTTGCGGTCCCACTTCACCACCGGCGGTGTTTCGCAGCCGAGCATCATGCCCGTGAGGATCGTCTTCTCGATCGCCGCCGCATTGAGCACCGGCAGGGCTCCCGGCAGGCCGAGACATGTGGGGCAGGTGTGCGTGTTCGGCTCGGCGCCATACTCGACCGGGCAACTGCAGAACATCTTGCTCTGCGTGGTGAGCTGCGCGTGGACTTCGAGGCCGATGGTGACGATGTACTTGGGCATGGGCGGTGCGGAGAGTGACGCGACCTGGCGTCAATGCAAACGCACCGGCTGCGGGCGCTGATAAACGACCGAATCCATCGCCTGTTCAAGCGCCAATCCACTCAGCACCGGCGCGAGGTCGGGGTGGTTTGCGGCCTGCTCGACTTTTTTCATCTGCATGAGGCCGGCGAAGTCCTGCTTTTCGATCGCCTTGCGCACCTCCGGGTCGTAGCCGAGTTCCACGATGCGGGGATGATTGAGGGCCTGTGCGGCGGCAGGGCTTTGCGCGGCGAGGTGCTGCCACATGCTGCCTTCCGGCCAGAGGATGAGCAGGCGGGCCAGATTGGCGGTCGCCTTGATGTCGTAGGGGTCAAGGTGCAGCGCCAGTTTTCCAAACGGGCTGCCGTCGATGCGCTGGCTGAGGCTGTGCCACACGGACTTCGCCTGACTCTGCAGGTCGCCGCCTTTTTTCATGACCTCGGCAGCGCTCTCCATGCCGTAAAGACTGCCCATCAGGCGCAGAATCATGCTGACAATCCACAGCAGCATTCCCGAAGGCAGGAAACTCAGCACCAGTCCCTTCCAGCCGTCCATGCCGCCGAGAACCTTCAGCAGGCCGAAGGCGGCGAGGAAGTACAAGCCCATCTTGCACAGGAAAAAAGTCAGCACGCCGGCAGCGGCGGAAAGCATCAGCAGCCGGTCGGTGCTCATCGTCATGCCCGTGGCTCCAAAAACCTCCACCCGGTGGCGGAACACCCACCAGGCCGCGCCCACGGAAATCGCCAGCGTGGCCACGCTCACGATCTGACGCACCACGCCTTTGGCAAAGGCCATCCCGGCGGCAAAGAACACGAAGCCCACGATCCCCCACGTCATCCAGGTGCTGGAGGGCACCTTCTGGACGGTTTGGAGCACTTCGCTGGTGGTGGGCATGGGCAACTTGGGTGGACCGTAACACCTCCTGCGGCGCTGTCTCGCAGGAAAACGAGTCTCAGCAGAGGTCCTGCATCGCCCGCAGTTTCGCGTGCGCCGCGCCCCGGCCGAGCAAATCCTCCGCCAGCGCCTTGCCCGCCGCGAGATCCGGCGCTGTGCCGGTGATCACAAAACCCGCCGCCGCATTCAGCACCGCGATGTCGCGCTTTCCACCCTTGATGGTGCCCGCCAGTACGCCCTCGAGCGTGATCGCGTTTTCAGCGGCGTCGCCGCCCGCCAATTCGTCCAGTGTCGCCGCGCCGAAGCCGAAATCGGTCGGATTGATCTTCACGTCGCAGAGGGTGCCGTCCGCGACCTGGCACACCTCGTTGACGCCCAGATTGGAGAGTTCGTCCATGCCCTGCCCGTCACCGGCGCTGCCGTGCACCACCCACGCCCCCCTGCGGCCGAGTTGCACCAGGATTTCGCCGAAAACCCGCGTCAATGCGGGGTCAAAGACTCCGATCAACTGATAGTCAGGTCGGCCGGGATTCAGCAGGGGCCCGAGGATGTTGAAAATCGAGCGCTGTCCCTCCGCCGCGAGCAGTTTCCGCGCCTCGGCCACCGCCTTGAACGCCGGATGATAAAGCGGCGCGAAAAAGAATCCCAGGCCGATGCTTTCGATGCCGGCCACCACCCGCTCCTTTGGCAGGTCGATCTTGATGCCCAGCGCCTCCAGCACATCCGCGCCTCCCGCCTTCGAGGTGATGCCGCGGTTCCCGTGCTTCGTGACGCACACGCCGCCGGCGGCGAGGATGAACATCGCCGTGCTCGACACGTTGAAGAGATTCAGCCTGTCCCCGCCGGTACCGACCACGTCCAGCATCGGACCCGGCAGGCGGGCGCGATCCAGACCCGGATCCACCGCCAGCTTCAAAAACTCGCGCACAAACGCCGCAATCTCCGCAGGCGTCTCGCCTTTCCTCGCTAGGGCGCGGAGAAAATCCGCCTTCACCGTCGCATCAATCGCCGGATTGACCAATGCAGCGGCCGCGTCGGCGATCTGCGCGTCGGAGAGGCTGGTTCCGGATTTCAGCGTGGTGGTCAATTCATCCATGGATCGATTCAATCATTAAATCCCAGAACCTAAAACCACTAATGTTCACTAATTCGAAACATTGGATCCGATTCCCTGACAATGGTGCTGATTAGTGCTCATTAGTGGTTAAAAGCTCCGTCCTCATGCAGTCCTCCCCCATCCTCGGCATCGACCTCGGCACGACGAATTCGCTCGTCGGCGTGGTGGACAGCGGCTTCCCGATTCTTCTCGCGGACGAAAACGGCGACCGCAGCACGCCGAGCGTCCTTTGCATTGCCGAAGACGGCGGCGTCACGGTCGGCGCACCAGCCCTGCGTCAGCGCGCCCTGCGCCCCACCCGCACGATCACATCCGTCAAACGTCTCATCGGGCGCAGGCCTGGAGAAGCCGGGTGGGTGCCGCCCTACGATCTGGGCGAACTGAAAACGACGCCCGTCGAAGTCTCCGCCGCGATTCTGAAACATCTGAAGGCCATCGCGGAAAAAGCGTTGGAACAGGAAGTCTCGAAGGCTGTCGTCACCGTGCCCGCCTACTTCAACGACGCGCAGCGCAACGCCACCAAGCGCGCCGGTGAAATCGCGGGCCTCGAAGTCGTGCGCATTCTCAGCGAACCCACGGCCGCCGCGCTCGCCTACGGACTCGACAAGCTCGGCGAGCATCAAAAGGTCGCCGTCTATGACCTCGGCGGCGGGACCTTTGACATCTCCGTGCTGGAGATGCGTGACGGCGTCTTCCAGGTGCTGTCCACGGCTGGAGACACGCAGCTCGGTGGCGATGATGTGGACCGCCTGCTCGCCCGGTTCATCGCCGAACGGCTGAAACTGCCGCCGGACGACATCCGTGCGCTTGAAGGGGCTGAGTCCGTTAAAAAGCGGCTCACCTCCGAAGAGACCGCGTCCTTCAACGGCTTGACCATGACCCGCGACGATCTCGAAAAAATCGCCCGCCCATGGATCGAGCGCACACGCGCGCACTGCCTGCGCGCGTTGAGTGATGCGGGCGTCACGGCGGAGCAGCTCGACGAAGTGATCCTCGTCGGCGGCAGCACCCGAATGCCGCTGGTCCGCGACTACGTGCGCGAATTTTTCAAGCGCGAGCCGAACACCTCGCAAAACCCGGACGAGGCCATCGCCCTCGGCGCCACCATTCAGGCCGGCATCCTCGGCGGCAGCCTGCGACAGATCCTCCTGCTCGACGTCACTCCGCTTTCCCTCGGCATCGAGACCTTTGGCGGCCTCATGAACATCATCATCCCGCGCAACACGACCATTCCCGCCAAGGCTGGCGAAATGTTCACCAACGCCGTCGCCAACCAGGACAACATGCTGATCCGCATCCTGCAGGGCGAACGCGAGCTGGCGAAGGACAACTGGGAACTCGGTCGCATTGAGGTGCCTTTCCCTGCGGGTCCCAAGGGCAGCGCCCGTGTCGGTGTGCAGTTCAGCATCGACGCTGACGGCATTCTCCACGTCCTCGCCCGCGACACCGCCACCGGCACCGACACCACGCTCGAAATCTGTGGCACCGCTGTCGATGTCGAAGACGAGCGCGTGGAACGGATGATCGCCGAGAGCGTGGACCACGCCTTCGAAGACATGAACGAACGCGTCTGGACCGAGGCGAAGCTCAAGGCCGAAGAACTGCTGCCCGCCGTCGACGCCGCGCTCGCGCAGCTCGGCGACACGATCGCCGCCGAAGAAAAAGCCGCCGTGCTCCAACTCGCCGCCATCGTGCAAGATCAGCTCGATTCACCCGCTCACGATTCCAAGTCTCTCAAAGCCGCCACGCAGGAGCTCGACGACGCCACGCAGAGCCTTGCCGTCATGCTCATCGAGAAGGCGATGGACGAGTCCCTGGAGCGGCGGGGGCTTATTTAGTGATCGCAGCGCTTCACCTCCAAGTCGACTTTGAGACCGGCGCTGGCACCGGGCGCGGCGTCGAAGTGGCCGGAGACGGGGGCGGCGTCTTGGTAGTCGCGACCGGTGGCGATCTTGATGTGGCGCTCGTCGGCGAGGGTGTCGTTAGTGGGGTCCAGTCCGAACCAACCGCGGCCTGGAACGCGCACCTCGCACCAGGCGTGGGAGGCTTGGGCGCCGCGTAGATGGGAGTGTGGCCCGTTGTAAAGATAACCGCTGACGTAGCGCGTGGGAATCCCGAGTGAGCGACAGATGCCGATCATGACATGGGCGAAGTCCTGGCAGACGCCCCGCTTTTCCGTCATGACCTCGTTCATGTGCGTTGCGGCGTGCGTGGTTTGGGGAGCGTAAGCCCAGTTTTGGTAGATGTGGTGCATGACTGCGGTGGCAGTCTCGAAGACGTCGTCCCTACCATCGCGGATGTCGATGCCGAGCCGCCAGACTTCGGGAGTGATTGCCACAAATCGGCTGTCGCCGAGGTAGGGCGGGTCCATGTCGTCGGGGTTGTCTCGGACGGAGTCGAATGAGACGCCGAGCGGCGGACCGTCCTGATACGGGTTGGTCGTGTTGACCGTGGACTGCGCCTCGATGGTCAGATGCCTGTGCGGCTCCGGCAATTCGAAGTGGTGAACGTAGTTGAACCAGTTGTCACGGAAGTGACGGAGGCGCACCGGCGGATCGATCTTCAACAGGAAAAACTCCAGGCGCGCCTTGTTGTCCGTGACGGGCCGCAGGCGGACTTCGTTGTAACTGTCCCTCACGGGAGTGCGGTAGAAATACTTCGTGCGATGGAAGATTCGAAATCGCATGGGCGGCCGACCGACTTCGTTCCGAAGCTATTGCTGCTGTTGCTGTTGGACCTGCGCGTTGTTGAAGTCTTCGGCGTGATGGGCGCCGAGGGGGATGGCGGGAGTGTCTTCCGGTTCGGTGACGTCCAGGTCGGGCAATTCGGCGATGTTCAACACGAACGTCTTGAAGATGGAGTCGCCGATTTGGTTCAGGCGCCCCTGGAGATCGTCAATGAACTCGTGGAGTCCGACGTCCAGCACTTCGTCAACGGTGGCATACACGAGGTCTGCATGCAGGCGACCTGCATGACGCACGGGATCGCTCATCTGGTCTCCGACGCCCGTGCCACAGAGCGCCACGAGGGCGGAATGCACTTCCGAGATGCAGCTGGCGACGGAGCGGGGCAGCGTCTCGTCAAGAAGCAGGAACTCGATGATCTTCTTCGGATCGGGCTTGCCATTATAAACCTGGAATGAGTGGCGCGCCGAACAGGAACGAAGGAGTGCGACCCAGCGCAGCGGACGGGCTTCCGGATGCGGCGGCATTTCCAGGGAAAGGGTGGAGCAGGTGTCCAGCAGCCGCGACATCTTGTCCGCCCGCTCGAGGCAGGTGCCCAGTCGCAGGAAGTGCCAGATTTCACCGCGCGGCGTGGTGGAGTCTGCGATGCCTTGGAACTCGTAGGAGCGGCTCAGCACGCGCTCGTAAAAGGCGGCGCTCTGCGTGCGGTGCAGACCATGGCCTTCGTCCGATTCGGCAAAGAGACGCAGGCCGTTGAGGCACTCCCAAATGTCATTGGAAATTTGATCCCGGACCGTGCGTGCGTTTTCCCGGGCCGCGCGGATGCAGTTGAGGATCGAATTCGGATTGTCGGCGCGCAGGGCCAGAAAGTCCGTGACATCCTCTCCGGTGACTTCCGAATACAGCTTGTAGTAGGCTTCATCATCACCCGTGGTGGCAAGGATGGGCTGCCAGAACTGGGATTCCTCGACACCGGCGATCCCGGCGTCCAGCATGAGGTCCTGCGTGGAAAGCAGCAGGCGCGAGAAGTTTTCCGCACGCTCGACGTAGCGTGCCATCCAGTAAATGCTGTCTGCGACTCGGCTGAGCATGGCGTGATATCAGGAGGCGGTGGGAGTTTCGGCGGGCATGTCAAGACGGTCCTCCCAGAGGACCCAGGTGTCCTTGCTGCCGCCGCCCTGCGAGGAGTTCACGACCAGCGAGCCTTTTTTCAAGGCGACCCGCGTGAGCCCGCCTGGCACGACGCTCACGCGGTCTCCGGAGAGGACGTAGGGGCGGAGGTCAATGTGGCGCCCTTCGAAGTGGTCGTCCACGAAGACGGGATGACGTGAGAGCTGGAGCACCGGCTGGGCGATGTAATTGCGCGGGGTGGCCCGGATGCGTTTCTCAAACTCGGAGCGCTCCTCCTTGGTCGAGGTCGGCCCCATGAGCATGCCGTAGCCGCCGGATTCGTTCACCGCCTTCACCACGAGCTTGTCGAGGTTGTTGAGAATGTAGTCGCACTCTTTCGGTTCGATGCCGAGATGGGTGGGCACGTTCGGCAGGATGGGATCCTGGTCGAGGTAGTATTTGATCATCTTCGGCACCAGCGCGTAAACCGCCTTGTCGTCGGCCACACCGGTTCCGATGGAGTTGGCGAGCGCGACGTTGCCCTTGCGATAGGCGTTGACGATTCCCGGAACACCCAGCAGCGAGTCTTTGCGGAAGACAAGAGGGTCGAGGAAGTCGTCGTCGATGCGGCGGTAGATGACATGCACCTGCTCCAGCCCCTTCGTGGTGCGCATGAACACGCGGTCATTGCGGACGATCAGGTCACGCCCTTCGACAATCGGAACACCCATCTCCTTGGCGAGGTAGCAGTGCTCAAAGTAGGCGCTGTTGTAGATGCCCGGCGTGAGCACGACGATGACGGGATCGACCACGGAGGCGGGCGCCAAATGAGCGAGAGTGTTGCGCAGCATCTCCCCGTATTCGTCCACCGGACGGACAGGCAGGGAGTGCAGCATGCCTGGAAAGGCGCGCTTCATCGCGTTGCGGTTTTCCAGCATGTAGGAGGCGCCGGAGGGGCAGCGCCCGTTGTCTTCAAGGACGTAGTAGTCGCCCTTGTCGTCGCGCACCAAGTCGGTGCCGCAGATGTGGATATAGATGCCGTGGGGCACCTTGACGCCTTTGAATTCCGGACGGTAGTGCGAGGCGGAGAGCACGAGTTCCGCAGGAACCACGCGATCGGCGATGATCTTCTGATCGTGGTAAATGTCATTCAGGAAGAGATTCAGCGCGGTGATGCGCTGAACGAGCCCCGCCTCCACCGTCTCCCATTCACGCTGCGGAATGACGCGCGGCATGAGGTCAAAGGGGAAGATGCGTTCGGTGCCTTTGTTGTCACCGTAAACCGTGAAGGTGACACCCTGCCGGAGAAAGGCGGCGTCGACCATCTGCTGCAGGGCGGAATAGTCTGTGGGCGAGAGTGATCCGATGCTGCCAAGCAACGCTTTGTAGTGCGGCCTCCCCGCGTTGTTCGCGGTAAATACCTCATCAAAAAAGCTGGCTGGTTGGTAGTCGTTGAAGAGTGACGACATGGGCTTTCCAAGCAAAGCACAGGCCGTGCCAGATTTCGACCATGGATTTAACGTCTGTCGCAAAATCATTTCGACGCACCCTGCATCCGCACGGGAACCCCGTGCCTGCCGAGATAGGTTTTCACGTCGCCGACGGTGAATTCGCCGAAGTGGAAAATGCTGGCGGCGAGGACGGCGTCCGCTTTGCCGTCGCGCAGCACATCGACCATGTGGTCAATGTTACCCGCACCGCCGCTCGCGATGACGGGGATGGTCACCGCCTCGCTCACGGCGCGAGTGAGGGCGATGTCGTAGCCGGCCTTCGTGCCGTCAGAGTCCATGCTGGTAAGCAGGATCTCTCCCGCGCCGCGTCGGCAGACCTCGGCCGCCCATTCGACGGCGTCGAGTTCGGTCGGTTTACGGCCGCCGTGCGTGTACACCGTCCAGGAACCGTGTTCGTTGCGTTTTGCATCGATGGCGACAACAAGGCACTGGCAGCCGAAGGCGTTCGCGGCTTCGTCGATGACGTGCGGTGAGTTCACCGCTGCCGTGTTGATGCCGACCTTGTCAGCGCCGGCGAGAAGCATCTCGCGCATGTCAGCGACGGTGCGGATGCCGCCGCCGACGGTCAAGGGCATGAAGCAGCTCGCGGCGGTGCGCTCGACGACATCAACCATCGTCTTGCGCTCCTCGTGGCTCGCGGTGATGTCGAGGAAGACCAGTTCATCGGCTCCCTGCGCATTGTAAACCTGCGCGCACTCCACCGGATCACCCGCGTCGCGAAGCTGCAGGAACTTCGTGCCTTTGACGACACGACCTTCCTTCACGTCGAGACAGGGGATGATACGTTTGGTGAGCATGGGGAGGATTTGATTGGCCGAAAAAATCGAAAGAAGGAAAAAAACTCAGAGAACTCAGTCTCCACTTTCTTCACCTCTTTCGTTTCTTTCGACTAAACCTCAGCCGATCGCGGCTTTCACCATCGTTTCGAGCTTCACGATGTCCTTGGCGAAGTTGCGGATGCCTTCGGCAGTCTTGTCCACGGCCATGGCGTCTTCGTTGAAGAGCCAGCGGAAGGTCTTCTCGTCAGCACTGATGCGCTCGATCTGCAGGGATTTCGCGTTGGCGGCGTTGAGCTTCGGCGCGATGGCGTCTTCGCTCGCAGCGAGTTCGCCGAGAAGGCCGGGGCTGATGGTCAGCAGGTCGCAGCCGCACAGCTCGGTGATTTCGCCCTTGTTGCGGAAGCTGGCGCCCATGACCTCGGTCTTGTAGTCGAAGTGCTTGTAGTAGTTGTAGATCTGCGTCACGGACTGCACGCCGGGATCTTCGGTGGGAGCGTAGTCCTTGCCGGTGCTTTTCTTGAACCAGTCCATGATGCGGCCGACGAAGGGGCTGATGAGCTTGATGCCGCCTTCGGCGCAGGCGACGGCCTGGGCGAGGCTGAACAGGAGAGTCAGGTTGCAGTTGATGCCTTCCTTCTGGAGGACTTCAGCCGCTTTGATGCCTTCCCATGTGGAGGCAATCTTGATCAGGATGCGCTCGCGCGAGATGCCGGCCTTTTCGTACATCGCGATGATGTGGCGGGCCTTCTCGATGTTGCCCTGCGTGTCGAAGGAAAGACGAGCGTCCACTTCGGTCGAAACGCGGCCGGGAACGATTTTGAGGATTTCGAGGCCGAAGGCGACCACCAGCTTGTCCATCACCGCGTCCACGCCGCCGGATTTACCATCCGTCACGGCCTGGTCGAAAATCGCCTTGTACTCCGGCTTCGAGGCCGCCTGGAGGATGAGGGAGGGGTTCGTCGTGGCGTCCTGCGGCTTGTAGGCCTTCATGGCTTCAAAATCGCCGGTGTCGGCGACCACCACGGTGTGCTGCTTCAGTTGATCGAGCTGGGTCATATTTTTGGGATTTTGGGGGCCGCCAGAGTAAGGGCAAAGGCCGGGTGTGCAAGCTGGCAATCTGTCCTCGTCAAGCCGTCGCCAAACAGGTAAAACAAGGCCATGAAAATGCTCTGCGGCCTCTGGCTTTTCTGGGTCTTGCCTGCAGCGGCGGCCGAAGTGCTCCAGATCACCTGGCCCACCCAAAATGCGTCGCCACCCGCGACGGTCAGCGGGCAGGCGGCGCAGCTCATGCCTGCGTTCCGGGTGGCGTTGCAAAATCTTCCCGAAGGCATGATCGTGTCCCTAGCGTTGTCCCAACCGGCCATTCTGGGACTCTCCGCAGGTGAGGCCAAAACGCTCCAACCGCTCGTGGCAGAGCGATACAAAGCCATGGCTGCTGACGCGGTGTATCGTGCGGCGCCTTCGGCTCTCAGCTACTGCTTCAGTCCGGTCAGAATGGACCATGGTCTTGCCAATGTTCATGTGCCGGATGGCTACGGGTCACAGTCTCCTGTGATCGTCTTTCTCCATGGCTACGGTGGCAGCTTTCTCTGGTATCAGCACTACCTCGCTCAGCATTTCCCGAAGCATCTCATCATCTGCCCGGCCTACGGCATTACGCCGTCTGCCGTGCCGGCGTCCTACATCACTGAATGCCTCGCCGCCGTCGAAAAGCGGTTGGGACGACTCTCGGGCAAACCGTGGCTGCTCGGCCTTTCGGCCGGCGGTTTCGGCGCATGCCGAGTGTTCACCGATCTGCCGGGACGGTTTGCCGGCCTGATCTGCATCGCCGCCTATCCGCTCTCACGGCAGAACGAGAAGACGAACTCATACTTCCTCGCGGGAGGCGACGAAGTGTTCGTGAAAAACGGCCAGTTCCAGCGCCTCGTCGGCAACGCGAAAAGTCATCTCATCCCCGGTGCAGGCCACTTCTTCCTGCTGACGCACGAGCAGGAGTCCGTCGCCAAACTGAACGAGTGGCTGAATCCGGTTGCCCGTTGATGCAGGTTCGAAACCTCAATCCAAGGCAAGGAATCGCACACAGATGCTGCCGGGGACGTTCACCTTGGTGCCGGTGAAGGTGAGCTTGCCGGTGTCTTGATCGACTTTGAAGAGCGCCGCAGTGCCGCTGTTCTGATGCGCGGCGATGAGCCACTTGCCGGTCGGGTCGAGGCAGATGTTGCGCGGGATCTCGCCCTCAACTGGGACGTTTTGAATGAGCGTGAGCTTCCCAGAGGCAGGATCGCAGGCGAAAACGGCAATGGTGTCGTGCGTGCGATTGGAAACATAGACGACGCGGCCATTCGGATGCGCGAGCGATTCGGCGGTGCTGAACCCTTTTTTGCCGCGGTCTGCCTCGGGCAAGGTGGAGACGGTTTCGATCTCGGTGAGCGCGCCTTTTTCTGCATCATACGCGAAGACCGTTTCCGACATGCCCATCTCGTTGTTCACGAAGACGTATTTGCCGCTCGGATGAAACGCGAGATGACGCGGCCCGCCGCCAGCAGGCGTCTTGGCGAAGGGCGGATCGTTCGGCGTCATCTTGCCCGTAGTGGGATCGATCTTGTAGATGAGCACCTTGTCCAAACCGAGGTCGCAGGCGAAGGCGAAACGGTTGTCCGGGCTGAAGTTCACCGAATGCGCATGGGGTCCAGACTGGCGACGCGGATCGACGCTCGAACCTTCATGCTGATAAAAACTCGCGGCCTCGGACACGGAGCCGTCGTCCTTGATCGCATACGAGGCGACGCTGCCGCTGCCGTAGTTCGCGATGGCGGCGAGCCTGCCCGTCTTGTCCACATTCACATGGCACGGACCGTTGCCGACCGCGCTGGCCTGATTGATCGGCGTGAGTTTGCCCGATTTGAGGTCGATGCTGAAGGAACTGATGCCACCCGCCTTCTTGCCGTCGGCCGAGGCGATGTCGCCGATGGCATAGAGATACTTTTTCGAGGGATGAATCGCGAGGAAACCCGGATTGCCGGCTTCGGCCGCGAGTTCGGGCTGCGTGAGTTCGCCGGAGGCGGAGTTGAAGCGGGCGACGTAGATGCCCTTGCTGCCGTTCTTGGCATTCGTGTTCGTGCCGAAGTAAACGAGGAAGTTGTCCCCGGCGATGGCGGTGGTGGTCAGGGCGGCAAACGCAAAGGCGAGGGTGGAGCGGTTCATGGTGCTCCGATGCTGACGGGGACGCCCCTTCCGGTCAAGCTTTGAGGCGGACGATTGCGCCTCAATCATCGACGCCTGCGGCGTCGAGCGTGCGCATCATGGCGTCCATGAATTCCTGCGCGGCTTCCATTGGCAGGATGATCGTGTCACGACGGCCGCGAACGTCTTCAGTGATTTTGATGAACTTGCCGCGATCGTTTTCCTTCAAGTCGAGGAAGAAGATTTTTCGTTCCGTGACGATCTTCTCGGAATGCAGCGGCGGATTGGGTGGACGCCGCTCTTCATCAAAATCTGTGTTCCTCATACATTTGACCTCCGCTGCCTGACAGTTCGCTGTGCTAGTGGTTTTGAATGAATTCCCGACGATTCTAGGAGCCACGCCCCGCTTGTCAATGCTTCTCGCTGGGCAGGTGGAGATGGGGGCAGCCAAAGACGTCCCCGAAAAACATCAAAAAGCGACCGGTGTGCGGGGTGCAGGCGGCGGGAACGTTTCCTGATGCCGTCTCAAGGAAAGGCTTTTTCAAGGGTGTCGACATTCGCCTTCATGACGGTGATGAAATCACCGCTGTCGGGCACGTTCCCACAGGGGTCGAAAGTGACGCTCTTCAAACCGACAGCGGCGACTTTTGCGACGCTTTCCTGGGCAGGTTCGCCCTCCCAAATCATCCATCGGGCGCGGTGGCCGGCGAGAATGGCGTTGAGATCGGCCATGGCCTGATCGTCGGGAACGTTCTCCGGTTCCCAAAGGAGGGAGCGGAGATTCATGTCGTAGCGACGCGCGAGGTAGTGATAGACCGGATGGGATGCGACCATGGGGTTCTTGACGAACCGGCGGCTGAGAGCGCTCATGCGCCGGTCGAGGTCGTCAA
This sequence comes from Prosthecobacter sp., assembly GCA_041395065.1. Taxonomy (GTDB): domain Bacteria; phylum Verrucomicrobiota; class Verrucomicrobiia; order Verrucomicrobiales; family Verrucomicrobiaceae; genus Prosthecobacter. The sequence continues at coordinate 36,021 of JAWLBG010000037.1, forward strand.
GGTCGTCCTTCAGTCCGTCGAAGTTGCTCTCGAAAGTTGTCTTCGCGTCGGGCACAAGACGGCTGAGCGCGTTGCGCACCGCCTTGGCTTGCAGCGACGCCTGCTTGAAGTCGATCCAGGTGGTGAACGCAATCCCACTGTGACTGTGCTCCCCACCCGGACCATGGCTGTGGGTGGTCGTCTCTTGAACATGAATCAGGCTCTGGGCGAAGGCGGCGGAAGTGTCCACGACTTTGGACTCCGGCAGGGTGACCTTGTCCGCCCACTTCGAGTATCCGGCACCATTCATGAGGATGAGGTCGGCGTTTTGAAAGGCGGTGATGGCAGCCTCGTCCGGTTGCCAAAAGGCGGGATCCTCATCCTTCGGCGCGAGGAAACGCACCTGCACGGCGTCGCCGGCAATGCGCTGCGCGAAGTACTGCAGGGGGTAGTTGGCCACGAGCACCTGCGGTTTGCCAGGGATGGCGGCGGGTGCGCCCGCAGTGGCGGACGACGGCGCGGTATCCGCCGCGGGTTTGCATGCCGCGAGCAAAAGGACGAGGAAAAAGGGGCTGAGGGTGCGGATGTTCATGGATGATGGATTGCAGTCTGAAACGGGCGGGTTGTAAATGCCAAAGTGGTACGCGGCTCAGGCTTCGAGTCTGAATTCCTCCCGCTTCAAGAGATCACGCAAAGCGCGGCGGTACGGTGCGGGCATGGGTGTGGTGTCCAAGGCGTGCAGGGCGACGATCCGATGTGAGTCTGGCCATTCCGTCATTTGTCCGACCGCTTCGTGGACCCAGAGCGTCACCTTGTAGCGCGTGATGCCATACTGTGCCCGCATGAGCACCGGTGGCGGCTGCGCTTTCAACGACTCGGGCAGAGCGGGCAGCTTCCAGAGACCGGTGCGACGGCTGCCGGTTTCCTGCTCCAACAGCACGCCTTCAGCAGTGTGGACAAACACCACTCGCTCGGTAACAGCGGAGATTTCCTGACGTTTTTCCTTCACCGGCAGCGTCTCGGGATCGACGGCTCGACACGCGGTTTGCAGCGGGCACAGGGGACACGCGGGTTTTGTCGGCGTGCAATGGGTCTGGCCGAGTTCCATCAGCGCGGAGTTCAGGGCACGCGGATCGTCGGTGGATTTCACGAGGGCATCGGCGTGCTGCCAGAGAAGCTTGATGCCGGCGGTGCCGTCCACCGGCGTGCGGTCATTGTGCAGGCGGACGAGCACGCGCGTCACATTGCCGTCCACGATGGGAGTCGCCTGACCGAAGGCGAAACTGGCCACTGCTCCTGCTGTGTAGGGCCCGATCCCGGGAAGTGCGAGCATAGCGGCATGGTCGCGGGGGAATGTGCCGCCGTGGTCTTCGAGAATCACCTTCGCGAGGCGGTGCAGGTTCCTCGCACGCCGGTAATAGCCGAGTCCTTCCCATGCCTTCAGCACCTCCTCTTCCCCGGCGGCTGCAAGTGTGTGAAAATCCGGGAAGCGGTGCAGCCATCTCGCATAATAGCCGCGATCCAGCACCGTGGTGATCTGGGTCTGCTGCAGCATGATTTCCGAAACGAGGATGGCATAGGGATCGCGTGTGCGGCGCCAGGGATAGTCCTTCCCGTGTTCGCGAAACCAGGCGACGAGTGCGTCGGCGACGGTGCCGGGAGTTCGTGGCGATTTACTGGAAGGCATGGAATGGCAATGTGACAGGGAGGTGAGTTTTTCCACGACTCTTTACGCTTGGAAACGCTATGCTGCCGAACTCATGCCGCCGATCACGACCCACACGCAGAATTTGACATCGGAACAGGCCGCCAAGCTGCGCGTGCTGTTGGCCGGTCGCGGCTTCGAGTTCGTGGAAAAGCCCTACTGTCTCTATGCGGCACGCAAACCCGGTCTGAGCGTGCTGGTATACGAAAAGGGTCCCAAGGTGGTCGTGCAGGGAAAAGAAACCGCCGCGTTTGTCATCGATCTGCTGGAGCCGGAGATCCTCGGCGAGGCGAAATTCGGCTACGAGGAAGTCCTTCAGCCGGAGATGTTTCAGCCGCACATCGGCGTGGACGAGAGCGGCAAGGGGGACTTCTTCGGCCCGCTGGTCATTGCCGGCGTCTATGTGGATGGCGATGCGGTGCGTCGCCTGAGGGAAATCGGCGTGGTGGACAGCAAGCGGATCGGCAGCGACGCCCGCATCTTCAAGCTTGCGTCTGAAATTCGCCGTTTGCGCGGACTTCAATGGGAGGTCATTTCCATCCACCCCGCACGTTACAACGAACTTTACGCGAAGTTCGGCAACCTGAACCGTCTCCTGGCTTGGGGGCATGCGCGAGTGATCGAAAACCTGCTGGAGAGGGAACCAGACTGTCCGCGTGCCGTCTCCGATCAATTTGCCAATCCCGAGGTTTTGAAGAGTGCCCTTCAGGAGCGCGGGCGGGGAATAGAACTCGTTCAGAGAACCAAGGCGGAAAGCGATCCTGCCGTGGCAGCGGCATCCATTCTGGCGCGCGAGTCCTTTGTGAAATGGTTAAAGTCCGAATCGGAACGCTTGGAAATTGAACTTCCGAAAGGTGCTTCGGCCAAAGTTACAGAATCGGCACGAAACCTGATAGAAAAAGGAGGAGAAGGCCTTATCAGCACCCTGTGCAAAATGCACTTCCGCACAGCTTCAGAGCTGGGAGTAAATTAAGTCTTTTATTCAAGTATAGAACTTAAGATGTTATAATTTTGCACTAAAAAACAAGTTGCGTGTTTAACCCCAACTCGTTACGTGATTCGATTATGGCGACGATTACAAAGAAGGAACTAGTTACCGAGCTCAGCGACAAAACGGGAATCAAGCATTCCGACGTTTCCCTGATGCTGGAGTCGTTCATGGAACTCGCCGTTGGCCATTTAGCGGAAGGGAATGAAATCACGCTGCGCACGTTCGGAACATTCGACCTGCGCGTAGCCAAAGGGAAAGTGGGTAGAAATCCTAAGCATCCAGAATTAGAGGTGATGATTCCAGACCGCTGTGTGGTGCGTTTCAGGCCGAGCAAAGAACTCAAGGCTCGTGCCGCCATGGTGTCAGTCCACAAACTCAATGGCTTGAACGGGGTGAATGGAGCCTAGAGGCTCGGCGAGGGTTGTTTTCTTCTGCTTGGTTGAACTGCGACGGTTTGCCGGTCTTTGATGCTAAGACCCCATTGCGCGGGCGTATTTAGATGCCTGCCATGCGCCTGACCTTCACTTTTCTCCTTCTCAGCTTCATTCCCAGCCTGCATGCCGCTCCACAGTGGATCTGGCTTTCCAAAGACGGCCAAAAGGACAACGCCGTCACTTTTCGCCATCGTTTTGAGGTTCCGCACAACGCCCAGCTCGCCACCCTGGAGCTGACCTGCGACAACGGTGCAGACGCCATCCTTAACGGCACGAAAGTGTTCACCAATCCCGACTGGCAGAAGCCGAACAAGGAGGACATCAGCAAGCTCATCAAGCGTGACGCCGTCAACGAGATCGTTGTTCACGCCCGCAACAGTGGCAGCGTCGCGGCGCTCATCGCCCGCATCACTCTCAAACTTCCCGTCGGTCGCGAAGACATCCTCATCGAAACCAGCGCCAAGTGGGAGGCGACGACCACGGGCAAAGAGGAGTGGAAACCTGCGCTTGTGATCAGCGAGTATGGCCAGGGCCCCTGGGGTCTCGCGCTCGACGGCAAAGCCGGAGGCGGGAAAAAGGACGGACCCGCAGAGTCCATCGCCGCTGCCGAGATCACCGTGCCGAAAGGCTTCAAGGTCGAGAAACTCTACAACGTGCCGAAGGACCAGGAGGGCTCCTGGGTGGCACTCACCGTCGACGCCAAGGGGCGCCTCATTGCAGGGGATCAATACGGCAGCATTTACCGCATGAGCGTCACCGACTCGCCGCTCAAGCCGGAAAAGCTGAACATCGAAATGGGCAAGGCGCACGGCTTGCTCGCCGCCTTTGACAGCCTCTACGTCATGGTCAACGAAGACGGCAAGAACAACGGCCTCTACCGACTTCAGGACTCGAACGGCGACGATCAATACGACAAAGTCACCAAGCTCCACACCATTCAGGGCGGTGGTGAACACGGTCTGCACAGCATGGTCGTCAGCCCCGACGGCCAACGCATTTTCTTCAACTGCGGCAACCACGCCCAGATTCCCGAAGGCCTCACCGAAAGCCGTCCCGCGATGATGTGGAGCGAGGATCACGTTCTCCCGCGCCTGTGGGACGCCCGTGGTCATGCGCGCGGCAGGCTCGCCCCGGGCGGCTACATTTGCAGCATGAATCCCGACGGCAGTGGACTGGAGCTTTTCTGTTCCGGCTTTCGCAACGAGTTCGACATCTGCTTCAACGATCAGGGCGAACTCTTCACCTACGACGCCGACATGGAATGGGACATCGGCAGCCCGTGGTATCGCCCGACACGCGTGAATCACTGCGTCAGCGGTGCGGACTACGGCTGGCGCAGCGGCAGCGGCAAATGGCCGAGCTACTACGCCGATTCGCTGCCCGGAACGCTCGACATCGGCCCCGGCAGTCCCACGGGTGTTGTCGCCGGCACCGGCGCGAAATTCCCCGCGAAGTATCAGCACGCCATCTTCATCAACGACTGGACCTACGGCACCATGTGGGCCATCCACCTCGAAAGCAAAGGCGCCAGCTACGTCGCTAGGAAGGAGGAATTCGTCTTTGGCAAACCGCTTCCGCTGACCGACGTCGTCATCCATCCCGATGGCGCGATGTACTTTGCTGTCGGTGGTCGCCGCACGCAGTCCGGCGTCTATCGCGTGACCTATGTCGGTGAAGAATCCACTGCTCCGGCTCGGGCGCTGCCCCTTGACGAAGAGTTCAAGATGCGCGCGGCGCTGGAGGAATATCACACCGGGAAAGTGGACCCCCAGCAGGCCCTCAAAGTCGCCTGGAGCTACCTGAGTCACAGCGACCGCTATGTGCGCTACGCCGCACGCATTGTCATCGAGAAGCTGCCCGTCGAACTGTGGCGGGAAAAAGCCCTCGAAGAAAAGCATCCGGTTGCTTTGATCGAAGCCATCATCGCTCTGGCCCGTGTGAGTGGGGCCAAGGACCAGTCGCAGCACACGGAATCCGGCGCCAAGCCCAAGGCCTCCTCCAGCGAACCCATCAGTCCCGTTTCACCTGAAAACGCGGAGTTGCAGGGCCGCATGCTCCTGGCTCTCGGCGGCCTCAAGGGCGCGAGTCTCCCGTCCAGCCAGCGGCTCGCCGCCCTGCGCGCCACCCAGCTCATTCTGACTCGTCTCGGCAAGCCCGATGCGGAAGTGTGCGAACGCATCGCCGAAGTGCTTGAAGCCGCCTATCCGTCCGACGATCCCATGATCAACCGCGAGCTCTGCCAGTTGCTTGTCGCCGTCGATTCACCGCAGGTGGTCTCCAAAACGCTCGCCCTCATGGCCACCGCCAAAGACGACTTTCAAGAGGTCGCCAGCGATGCCGTCCTGAGCCGCAACGATGGCTATGCCAATGCCGCGCGTGCCGCCGCCGGCAGCCGACCAAACGCGCAGCAGATCAGTTACATGGCCGCGCTTCGCAATGCCGCCGCCGGTTGGACGCCCGAACTTCGCCGGACCTACTTTTCATGGTTCCCCAGAGCCAGAACTTGGAAGGGCGGCAACAGCTTCAGCGGTTTCATTGAAAACATCCGCCAGGAGGCGTTGGCAAACTTTGCCCCTGAATCAGAACTGGCCGAGCTCGAAGCCCTGAGCAGCAAGGTCGAAGCTGTCACCAACGCGCCGAACTACGTCGCTCCGAAAGGCCCCGGAAAAAACTGGACCGTCGAAGAAGTCGTCGCCCTCACCGCTGGCGGGCTCAAAGGCCGCAACTTCGCCAATGGCGAGGCCATGTATCGCAGCACCATGTGCGCCACCTGCCATCGCTTCAACGGCGACGGCGGCAGTATCGGTCCCGATCTCACCGGTGCCGGCAATCGTTACACCATGCGCGACCTCATGGAAAACATCGTCGACCCCAGCAAGGTCATCTCCGACCAGTATGACAGCCACGAAATCACCAAGAAGGACGGCAGCATCATCATAGGCCGCATCGTCGTCGAGGAAAACGGCAAGGTCTTCATCATGACCAACCCCTTCGCGCCGAATGACCACATGGCCATCAACGAAAGCGACATCGCCAAGAAGGGCACGCGCAAGATCAGCATGATGCCCCCCGGCCTCATCAACTCGCTCAATCAGGACGAACTCCTCGACCTCATCGCTTACTTGGTCAGCGGCGGGAACGCGAAGGACAAGGTGTTCAAGAAGTGAGCACGTAATTCGGGCTTCAGCCCGTTGTCACTGCCGAGCTGCTTCCCGGCCTTTGCCTTGAAATCGGCGGCGTAACGCCACAGCTCGTCCTGGGCGAACGCCTCGCTGTGATGCGGGCGCACGGTCGGCGTGGGTCAGCTTCTGCTTCTCGGAAATCTGGCTAGATTCACTCTGCCTTGCCCTTCTTGGCTTCCTTCTCCGCGCGCAGCTTTTCGATGGCGGCGCGCACCTCATCTTCCCACGGCAGCTTTTCGTCCTTGGCGGGGTCGTAGGGCGGGAGGTCGGGGATGGGGACGTTCATCTGCTGGAGCAGTTCAGTGGTCTGGGTGAGTTCGTAGCGGTTCACATACGGCTCGCCATCAGCCCAGGCATCCTTGTAGGCGGCGAGGGCGTGGCGCTTCGCCTGCGCGGTGTCGCCGAGGGCCAGCCAGAGCTGGGCGAGGAGGCGATGCGCGGGGTCGCGGAGTTGGGCCAGGCGCTCGGCTTCTTCGCGGGGATTGGCGAGCTGGCCGAGGTGGTGCTTGGCCAGGGCGAGGCCGGTCTCGGAGTCGGCATCTATGATCGACCGGGTATCGCGGGCCAGACGCACCGCCTCTTGGTAGCTCTCCGCCGCCAGCGCCCACTCTCCCTGCGAGAGCCGCCAGTCGCCGCGCAGGCGGTGGAGAGAGCGGATGATGCCGCGGTCTTTGCCCTGGGCCGCCAGGCGCTCGGCCTCGGCCAGGTGCTCCTCCTGCAAGCTGCCCTGCCAGAAGTGAACCTCGGCGTAAAGCTTTTCAGCCACTCCGGGCCGATAGACGGCGCGGTCCCAATCGCGGCCCATTGGGTCGAGCAGGCTCCAGGTGGCGGCGGCCTCCGCCCACTGGCCCAGCCTCGACTGGTCGGCGAACAGGAAGAGGCGGCCCGTGAAAACGCCCTCCTTGTCTTCGCTCAAGGCGGCGACCTCCAAGGCGAGGGAAACTATGCGGAGCGCTTGGGCGAGCCGATTCTGGGCGGCCAAGTAATACGAGACACCACAGAGATTTATCCTAATACCTTGCCAGCCTTCAGATTCGAAGCAGGCTCGGAGGGCGGTCCCGTAAGCGGCGAGGGCGGACGCCAGTTCTCCAGAATAGCCCAAGGCCATCGCTGCGTTGTTCGCCAGAAAGGAGTCGTGGGCTGATATCCCTTTCGGCAGTTCGTCCCAGCCGTTGGAGAAAAAGGGCTTCAGCAAGGACAAGACTTCGGCATAGGCATTGAGATTGAAAAAGAGCGCTGCCGACAAATCACCCCGATAGGCATCCGCCGCCTGCTGGTAGTGGCCGAGCTTAAGCAGGGTGCGGAGGACGTGCAGGCCGCTGCGCACGTCCTCCAGCGTCTCCGCTTCCTCGTAGGGGCGGTGGGGCTGGGCGGTGAAGTGGTCCACCACGCGCTGGCCGTGGCGTTCGCGGTCCGCCGTCGCCATCGCGCCCGAGGCGACACCGCGGACGACGGGGTGCAGGTCATACTTCCGCGTGCGACCATCCCATTGCAGCAGGCCGCGCTGCTCCAGGTCTTTGACGGTGGCTTGTAGGTTCTTTGGGTCGGGCGGCTGATGGGGATTGAAGGCTTTGAGCGTCTCGTAGTCCACGGAGTCGGTGAGCAGGGCGAGGGTGGAGAGGAGGTGGCGGCTGGCGTCGGGCAGCTTTTGGATTGCAGCCTCAAGGATGTGGTTGCGGCGCTGGATGAGGTCGAGGCTGCCGAGGTCGAGCGCGGTTCCGCCGTCGGGGGCGGCGGCCCAGGTGTCGAAGTCGCCGCGCGCGGGCAGGTAGTTCGCGATGAGGCCGCCGAGGATGCCGATGACGAGCGGGTGGTTGTCGCAGTTGGCGGTGAGGTAGCTTTGGATGGCGGCGCTATCGCCGGTGATGTCGGGATCGGATTCCTCGCGCTTTCCGCAGGAGCGCAGGAGGGCCTCGGCATCCGGCGGGCGCAGGCCGGGGAGGGAGATGCGCTTCGCGCCGTTGATGGTCTGGCCGGAGGGATTCAGCAGGACGCGCGGGGTGAGGCGGGAGCTGACGAGGAGCTTCGACGGGCGCGCGGCGGCGAGGGCGCGGAGGAGGTCGTTGTCCTCGTCGCGGATGGCGTCGCAGGGGTTGCGGTTGACGATTTTGTCGGTGGGGATGTTCGCCTCCTCGTCGGGGACTTCGGCGGCATCTATGCGGTGGTAGGCGACGAGGACGCGCTCGAGTCCATCGAGGATGAGTAGCCACGGTTTGGCGTGAAGCTGGGCGAGGAGATCGTCCTTAAGCTCGGCAGTTTTCTTCTTCGCGAAGTCCTCCAGCGGGCGGCCCGTCATGTAGGCGAGGGCGTGGCGGCAGAAGTCCTCCATGCTCGCGCCGCCCTCGTAGAACGAATACCAGAAGCGCCCGGCCCAGGGCTTGTCCGCCGGGCGGGCGGCGAGGGCGTGCCGGGGATTGGTCGTCCACTCCCAGGTGAGCATGCTCTTGCCATTCCCGCCGATGGCTTCGAAGAGGAGGAGGTTCGTAGGATCGGCGGGCGCGGCCCAGTCGGTGAGTTCTTCGAGTTCTCGCGCGCGTCCGACGAATTTGTGCGAGCCGATGTAGTCGGGCTCTGCGTAGAAGGCGGGGGGAGTGGGGATGGAGGAGTGGAGTGCTGGAGTGATGGGGGTGTGTGGCGGCACTGATGCATCGCCATTCGGTTCTTCATCTTGCTCATCCAGGAAGCGGCGAAGTTCAGCAATAGCGGGACCGACTCGCTCCTTGAACTCGTCTAGGCTGTTGAACTGCGCATAGACGCGGTGGACTTCGGAGCATTCGTGTGTCTTTGCGCGCTCAATGAAAGCTTTGAGCTTCTTCTTGTTCACCGCCTTCGATTCAACGTGATCCTCATGCACGAGGTGATCCTTGCCCATGACGAAGAGCAGGATTGGACGTCCGAGTTCGATGGCCTTGTCGAATTCCAGTTCGGTGATGGACACGCCTTTGGGGTTGCGCTTAGCGCACTTCGGAACCTGGCCGTAGCGCTTGCCGATGATCGCCACATAAGCCGAACTGTCAGCGACCTTTTGCAGAGAGGAGTCGATCACATCGACAAGGCGCGCGGAGTCATTCTCCATCGCGGCATCGGTGAGTCCGTTGCTTTTCAGCGCCTTGATCAAGGCCTGACGATGCTCCTCCAGGTCCTTGAATGTGCTCGACACCATGACCTGCGGAATGCTGCGTGGTTTGTTGGACATAGTTTTGGGCATAGCGTTCCTAAGTTCGTGGGTTGAAGCCTTTGATGGGGGCGTCGTCCAGGCGCAGGGGAAGGAGGCGGCGCTTCTTGTTCAGCGGGTCGCGGAAGCGGAACGTGCCGGACTCCAACTGCGCCCAGTCCGAGCCGAACGCATTGGCCGACATGCAGAGCACCAGCACACGCGAGCGCTCCAGCCCTTCCTCGATCTTCGCCGGGATGCTGTCGCCGGGCTTGAGCACCCATTCATCGAACCACACCTTCACCCCGTCCTTAGTCAATCGCTCGGCGATGTCACGGACGATGGTCTTGTCTTCCGACGAGTGGCTGAGAAAGACATCGAACTGGAAATCGTCAGGCATGGCGGGACTCGGGGCAGGTTTCTGCGATCCAAGCGAATTTCCGACATATTAGCAAGAGAGATGACTCTTTCGATCGATGCTGAATCATCAATTTGGTTTCCGAACCGATCCTAACCATTCAATCTGTAACATTGCATTCCCCAGCATGAAGATTCGCACTATCCTTTCCCCCATCCTCGCCATGGCTTTCACCGCTTACGCTGCCGAACCTGCGGAGAAAGCTGAACCCAAAAAAGAAAAGCCTTTCACGCCTGGTGGCATTTACCGGCAGGGTGACATGCAGCGGCCGCGGCCTGCGGTGATCACACCGCCTTCTGAAAACACATCGCCAAGCGACGCCATCGTGCTCTTCGATGGCAAAGACCTCTCCAAATTCACCCGCAAGCCGCGGCGCGATGATCCGGACCAGAGCGATGTGCCAAGTTGGAAAATCGAAAACGGCTACGCGGAGATCAAACCGAAGGGTGGCGACATCGACACGAAGGACAAATTCGGCTCCTGCCAGATTCACCTTGAATGGGCCACACCCGCCGAGGTCGTCGGCAGCAGCCAGGGACGCGGCAACAGCGGCGTGCTCATCCACGGCTGGGGCGAGGTGCAGGTGCTCGACTCATACGACAACGACACCTATCCCGACGGCCAGGCCGCGGCAATCTACAACCGCTATCCGCCTCTTGTGAACGCGAGCCGTAAACCCGGTGAATGGCAGAGCTACGACATCATCTGCGAGTGCGCGAAGCTCGATGACAAGGGCGACGTGCTGCAACCCGCCCGTCTCACCTTGCTGCACAATGGCATCATCGTGCAGCATGCCGTGGAGATGGAAGCCAAGGTTCAGGAGTTCGGCTTTGCCCTGCAGGATCACAACAATCCCACCCGCTACCGCAACATCTGGGTGCGCCCGCTGCACCGGCGGGACGAGAATATGAAGAAGGATGACCTGACGAAGTAGGACGGTCAGGACTCGTCCGCCGTGGCGACATCGCCGACGGACAGGCCCGCAGCTCTTAGAACTGGTTTCATAAGTTCGTCGGAGCGGGCGCAATAAATTCTGTACATTTGGAGCTGGATGGTGGAAGGCTGGCAATGCACCAGGCATTCCTCAGTGATGATCAATGGCGGCGCATTGAGCCGCTGCTGCCCAAGCGTCGCAGTGCCGGTCGGCCCTGGGCTGATGACCGGCGTGTCCTCGAAGGCATCCTCTGGGTGCTCAAAACCGGTGCGCGCTGGCGCGATCTGCCCTCGCGTTAACCCTCGGCAAGCACCTGCTGGAGACGCTTGCGCCGGTGGGAAGAAGATGATGTCTGGCTGGAGATCTGGCGTGCGTTTTTGCGCCAGCTCGATGCCCAAGGCCGCCTGCAATGGGAGGAATGTTTTGCGGATGGCAGCTTTGCTCCCGCCAAAAAGGGGGCGAAGCGGTCGGCAAAACCAAACGCGGCAAGGGCACGAAGTGGATGGTGGTGGTCGACGGCGAAGGTGTTCCTCTGGGAGCCACCCTGCACAGCGCCAGCCCGGCGGAGGTGACCTTGGTGGAGGACACGCTGGCCGCCATCGCGGTGCCGCGCGCACATGGCGGGCGGCCACGCCAGAAGCCTTGGCGCGTGATCGCTGACCGGGCCTATGACAGCGATCCGTTGCGCCAGCGCCTCAAGGCTCGCGGCATCGAACTGGTCTGTCCGCATCGCAAGCGCAGACGCAAGCCGCCCACCCAGGACGGACGTGCGTTGCGCCGCTATCGCAAGCGTTGGAAAATCGAACGCACCTTTGCCTGGCTGGGCAACTTCCGCCGCCTCGTCGTGCGTTACGAGAGACATCTGCTCATGTATCGGGCCTTCTTCCGTCTCGCCTGCCTTCTGATCGCCCTCAGACACTATGAAGAGCCACTTCTAGTTTTTTTAGCAGATCCACCTGACGGGCACCCATTTTGGCATGTTTGTTTTGATTCATGCGCAGCGGCATGAGTTCCAGATTGGCGATGGTGTTGTCGAGTTCGGGAACGACGGACAGCGGGATGATATGGTCGACACTCAGTTGATCACCCTTGTAGGGGCCTTTCATGACGATCGGGGCACGGCCTTCACTCATCACCTTGAGCCCGGTGGCAGTCAGGCATCCGAGGCGCTCGGCGATGGTTAGATTGCGCAGCATGGCAGCCGCAGTCAGGTCGGCTATCTGGCCGTGCATGCCGGCAATCTCGACCGCTTTGGAAACCACCTCCGCTGGATCACGGCCTGAGCGACGGGCATTCTCCAGGATGGCCACATACTTTTGAACACGAGGATTGGCGGCACGAGTACCGAGTGTGGACAGCTTGGGAGGATCAATGAGTGCTGCGATCTGATGTGGAGGCGAGGTGGCGTAGTAGGCCTGAAATCCGGCGAAAATCAGGAGCGCGACCAATGCGACGAAGCCTGTGCGAGGATGCCTGCGGATGAGCCTGGAGACCAGATCGATCTGAGCTTGGGTGATGCGCATGGGCATCCTTTAGCTTAAACGAAATGAGCTGCAATCAGCCGATTGATATGGCGCCTGCAGCGGGTGGTATTCGATCTGCGAGGGCTACAGCATCCCATGTTCCCTGAAGCTGAAGTAGGGCAGGGGGCGCGAGTCGGCGGGAGTGCCGATGATGATGTGGTCCTGCAGGACGATGCCGGTGGTTTCGGAAGCCTCCCGCAGTCGGCGGGTGACGCGGCGGTCGGCGTCGCTGGGTGTCGGATCGCCGGAGGGATGATTGTGGATGAGGATGAAGGCGTGCGCGTTGTGAATGAGCGCCTTGCGCAGCAGGTCGCGCGGTGTGGCGGTGCATTCGTTCAAGCTGCCGCGAAAGACTTCCTCGGAACGGGTCACGGCGAGCTTGGTGTTGAGGAGAATGATGCGCACGGATTCATGTCCGAGAGCCTGCATTTCAGCGCCGATGAAGTGATAAACGTCCTGGGGCGTGTTGAGCACGACTTCGTTGTCGGAGGACTCCCGGGCGGCCCGGCGGCCGAGTTCGAAGGCGGCGGCGAGTTTGGCGGTTTTAGCGGGACCAAGGGCTTTGATCTTGCTCAGGACGGCGGGTTCCAGGCGCGAAAGCTCGCGGAGAGATTTGTGATCCCGCAGCAGTCGCTGGCCGATCTGCAGGGCGTTTTCACCCTTGGTTCCGGTGTTGATGAAGAGCGCCAAAAGTTCGGCGTCAGAAAGCGCCTGCGGACCGAGGCGCAGCAGCCTTTCGCGCGGGCGGTCGTTTTCCGGGATGTCTTGGATGCGGGACATGAACCGTTGGCGTTTCGCCGTTTCGAGTGCGCAGAGACAGAGTCAGTGAATGGCTCGGCATTGGTCGAGCAGGCTGTGCAGGTAGCCGACGATGTCTTCCATGGCCTGTTTGTGCGCGGATGTGGGAAGGCCGATCAAATCGGTGAGCGCGGAAGCGAGGAGCCCCTGGGCGAACTTCACCGCGCGTTCAACGGCACCCTCGTAATCGGCGATGCTGGCGAGGATGGTGGTGTCCATCGGCTCGCCTTTGAGCAGGATGCGGTTGAGTTTTTGCTTTTGCGCCTCGGTGGCGCTCTCGAGGAGATAGAGGATCGGCAGGGTGAGCTTGCCGCGGGCGAGGTCGGTGCGGAGCGTCTTGCCGACGGTTTTTTCGTCGCCGACGATGTCGAGGCAGTCGTCGTAGATCTGATAGGCGGTGCCGAGCTTGAGGCCGTAGTCGCGCAGGGCGTGCTGAACTTTTTCGGGCTGATCGTTGAGACGCGCACCGAGCTCGCTGGCGGCCGCGAAGAGCGCGGCGGTCTTCATCTCGATCATTTTGAGATAATCGGCGACGGAGAGATTCAGGTCGAAGCGGCGCTGCGTTTGAAGGATTTCACCTGAGCAAACATCACGCGAAGCGCGGGCGATGGTGCGGCAGACGTGGGTGTCATCGAACTCGGTCGCGAGTTCGAGCGCGTAGGCAAAGAGGCTGTCTCCGAGCAGGACGCTGAGGCTGCTGCCCCACTTCGCGACGGCGGTGGGCTGGGCGCGACGGATGTCCGCGCCGTCCATGATGTCGTCATGCACGAGGGAGGCGATGTGAACGAGTTCCAGAATGACGGAGAGCCGAGTGTGTCCTTCGTGAGTGCCGCCCGTGGCGCCTCCCGCGAGCACCGCGAGTGCGGGACGGATCCGCTTGCCGGATGTTTTGCACACATAGCTGACGTAGCCCTCGATGCCGGGGTCAAAAGCACGCGCCTGATCGAGAATGGCAGCCTCCACACGCTCCAAGTCCGCCCTGACGAGGTGGAAGGGAAAGACCGGGTTGCTGGCGTTGGTGACGGCTGCGGACATGGGCGCTAAACGAAGTACGCTTCCATCACTCACGCAGATTCATTCGTCAACTTCCCTCGCCTGTCGGTCTGGGCGGCAGTTTTCAAAAGAAATGAAAGCAGCGCCGGTCATTTGGTTCTGACGGAGAGGATGCCGCTGACGATGGCATCGGCGAGTTTTTGACGATGGGCGGATGTGGCGCAGCGCGCGGCTTCGCGCTTGTTGCTGATGTAGCCGCACTCGACGAGGACTGCGGTCATCCGGGTTTCCTTGAGGACTTTGAAGTCGGAGTGAAAAATCCCCCGCATGCCACCGCTGACGCGACTCTTTATAGATCGGCTGATCGCGGTGGCGAGCGTCTTCCCCCCGCCGCTGCGGTAGTAGACCTCCCCACCGGAGATGAGCGTGGAGCGGTTTCCGTTGAAATGGATGCTGACGAAGATGGAGGAAGGCACGTGGTTGGCGAGGCGAGCCCGCTGCTCGAGTTCCACGAAAGTGTCGGTGCGGCGGGTCATGACCGTTTTGATGCCGCGGGATTTCAGTCCCGTCTCCACACGTTTGGCGACGTCGAGACAGAGATTCTTTTCGATCAGGCCGTTCCAGACGGAACCGCCGTCCTTGCCGCCGTGTCCGGCGTCGATGACGACGGTGGAAAATCGCAGCGTCGCACCCCGGGCGGCTTGCGCGCCCCCAAAAAGCAGGGCAAGCGTCGCAATGCAGATCAGCGCTCGCACAGCCTCTAGGGTATTTTGAGCGTCTTGCCAGCGCGGATGAGGTCCGATTTCAATCCGTTGGCCGCCTTGAGCTTGGATACCGAGGTGCCGTATTTTCGCGCGATAGCCCCGAGCGTGTCGCCACTCTTGATGCTGTGGGTGCGACCGGACGAACGGGAGCTTTTCGAGGACGATTTCTTGGATGAAGAGCTGGAACGCGACGATCCGTGGGAACTGCGCCACGACGAGTAGTCCATGCCTGCTCCCTGGCCGCCTTCGGAGGCCCATGCCGTGTTGTAGTCGCCGTCAGGTTCGAAGGGGTAGTCCGAGTGGGACATTGAATGGGCGGGCGTTGCAGAAGAACCTTCAAGATTGATGACCGGCAGTTTTTCCGGAAGGCCTTTGATCTTTGTCGAGGTCTCGCAGGAGGCGAGAACCAGAACGGCGAGGAAGGCGGAAGCAACACGCAGCATGGGGGACTGGAGGAGAATCATGGAGATGCCGTTATTTTCGCGGGGTTCCGTGACGAATCAATCAGGTGTGTGAAAACGGCTGATCTTCTCCTTCACTCTTGGGATGCCCTTGGCGTCGGGACCCATGACGACGACACGCTCGTGATAATACTGAGTCCCGCTGGACGGCAGGCTGTAGCGCCAGCGTGTGTCTTCCGGCAGGTTGCGTTCCATGGGGACTTTGAGGAGGTTGAAGACGGACTTGCCGTCCATCCCGACTCTCACCAGTCTGAAGTTACCTTCTGAAAAGCCCTGCCCGTAACGCGTGCTGGTGGATCCGAAATGCCGGACAACCTGTGCGGACTCGCTCATGCTGTATCCGTAGATCAAGTTGCAATAGAGCATCATCAACCCGGGAATGAGGATGATCAGGGCCGGCGTCAGCAGGTACCAGTTCTTTTTCAGAAAGTCGTTCATGACGGGGCATGCTCACGAAACCCCGGCATGAGGCAAGACAAAACGCCGTGTTTCCTTCAAGCGTGTCACCGGATTCCGATCGTCGTCAGGCAGGCGAACGGACGCTCTCAAACCTACCTCAGAGAGTCGATTGGCCGTCGGGTTCGGTATCCGCGTTCGTGTAAACCAACTCACCGTTCTGGATGGCGAGAAATTTGACCGCGCCTTTGATGTCTTCCTCGCTCAGCCCCGGCACGATAAAGCGCCGTCCCTTCATGGCTCCCTGCAGCGGCATGCCGCCGCGGACGATTGCGCGCACGGTTTCGGTGACGTCTTCCTCTTGGACAAATTCGAGACCGGCAGTGTGGGCCATCAGGCTCATGGCGGCGAGTTCCTGGGCGTTGCGACGGTCGCGTGCCGCGTAAATGGATTCGGTCTGGCCCCACATCGGTACAACCATCGCGGTGATGACACCAATCACGGCGATGAACATGAGCACCTCGAAAAGGCTGAAGCCCAAGCGTGTTCTCGAGGTTTGGCGAAGAAGAGTGTTATGCATGACGGCGTTGTTTGATGATAGTAATTTGTGATAATTATCGCAAAGTTGAAAGCCTAAATTATCAAAATTATACTCTATCCCGAAAATGCGTATCATATGTGAGATTATCGCGTCAAATCTCAGGAATATGAAATCTTGTCAGCCTAACAGCTGCAGACTTTAAGCGGTTTCAGCGGCGCGAATCCACGCCAGAAATTCCTGATTGCCATCGGTCCCCTGAATCGGTGAACCGATGATCCCGCACCACTCATACCCCTGATGTGAGCCAATGTAGTCCTCAATGCGCTGGCACGCCTTGGCGTGCAGTTCCGATTCGCGCACGATGCCGCCTTTCCCCACTTCCTCCCGCGAGAGCTCGAACTGCGGCTTGATAAGCACCACGGCGTGCCCGCCGGGTCGCAGAGCCTTCAGCACGGCGGGCAGCACTAGCGTCAGCGAAATGAATGAGAGGTCGGCAACAATAATGTCCACTAGTTGGCCCAAGTCTTCGGGTTCCATGTAGCGGAGATTGAACTGCTCGCGGGAGACGACCCGCGGGTCACTGCGCAGTTTCCACACCAGTTGATTGGTGCCGACATCGAAGGCGAAGACCTTCACTGCGCCACGCTGAAGCAGGCAGTCCGTAAAACCACCGGTGGAGGCACCGGCATCCAGAGCGGTCATGCCGGTGACGTCGATTCCGAAATGCTCCAAGGCGCCTTCAAGCTTGAGACCACCCCGGCTGACGAATTTGGGTGGCGTCCGCACTACGATCTGATCGCTGTCTTTGACCAGCCAGCCGGGCTGGGTGACGCGCCGACCGGTGACGCTGACTTCTCCGGCCATGATAAGCCGTTTCGCCTGCTCCCGGGACGGGGCCATGCCGCTTTTCACCAGGGCAAGATCAAGTCGTTCGCGGGCCATGAGGCGTCGGCTTTACTTCCGTATTGGCAGCACTAGTTCATCGCCCGCCTCGATGGAGACGCCGGGAATGGCACCCGTCGGGTCGATGTCCACCACCGCCTCTTTGGCCTCGATCGTTTCGCCGATGATCACCCGGCCCACCAGACCGTCAGCGCGGCGAACGTCGAATTTCAGGCCCGTTTCGAGCTGCTTGTTTTTGCCGGCGTCAATGACGGCAAATCCCTCCGCTTTTTGGACGTCGATGACCTTGGCCACGGCGGGCATTCCCAGCAGCTGTTTTTGCAGGGCTGTCAAAGGAGCGGGTGCCGGGGTGGGGGAGGCCTCGGGCGTGCCGGGCATGAGCCCGCTGCCGGCGAGGGGAGGGGCGTTGCTGACGGGCGGTTCAGGCGGTGGCGGCAGCGCCGCCACTTCGGTGGGAGCGACCGGTCGCGCTGAATCCTGGGCGGCCTGTTGCCGACGGACCAGTTCCAGTTCGCGACGGGCCCCCTGCGCCTCCTGCTGGGCCTCCCAGGCCAGATAAGCGGTGACCGCCAAAAGCATGATCGTGAGAGCCAGGGCAAAATGGGAGAGTCGCATGGCGCCATGCTAATGCGCTCAGCTCCTCAGCGCAACTGTCCCAACAGCTCCCGCATGCGCAGCTCGATGTTGAGTAGGCTGGCCTGCACTCCGGCCAGCCATTCCATGTCGGCTCCATCGGGACTTTGCTGCACCAGTTGATCGGTGGCGTTCAAGGCGGCGGCGAACAGCGGCAGACTCTGCTCCAGATCCACGATCAAAAAATCCCATTGTTCCTTTTGTGCGCCGGTGAACTGCTTGAGCACGTGAATCAGATGCGCGGCAAGGTCGGCGACGGTGGAAAGAAGCCGCAGCACGGCGGGGCGGGTGCGGACCTCCTCGTTGAAGACGAGCAGGCTTTGAAACCTGCGCAGTTCCTGCGCGAGTGCCGCCGCCCGCACAGAGGGATCCTTGCCCGTTTTCGAATGAGGAGAAGGCTTGCCCGTCGTCTCCGTCGTGATCGACGGACCGAAGGGGTCGCAGCCGGGTTTCACGGGCTGGAAAGGATCATCGAGACCGGGACTGTGCAGTGCGTCACGGTCCTTGCCGGAGCGTCCGCGTTCACCCAGCAGGAAGTGCTTCCGCCGGGCGCGGTTCTGGCGCAGCAGCACGGCCTCCTCGTCCTTAGTCAGTTGCCAGCGCGACGACGAAACGCGCAACTGCAAGTGCCAGGACTGAATGAGAATGCGTTGATGATCCTGATTGAACCATTCGAAGAAAAGCAGGTTCTTCAGCCCGGGTGGCGGCTCCAAAACTTTTGCCAGCCCGGTTTGAGAGCGACGCCTGGGCAGCTTGGCCACGCGGTAGGAGGCGGTCATGAGTCCGCCGTAGCCGTGCTGCAGCGCTGAGATGCTCTCCACCTCTGTCTGATTCGCCTCGGGTAGCGGGTTGTGAAAATCGACTCGGCAGCCGGCGATATCGCGCAGAAAATTGCCCGCCAACTCCACCCTGACCGGCTGAGATTTGCCCGCCAAATGCAAAACTCCGGTGATCAATCCGGGTACTTCATTGGTGAGATACCCGCCGAGGAGGGAGGATTCGAGGCAAATAATCATTCTTGTCATATAAACTAGATTGCGGCTGTGAGGCTCGCAAGCCGAACGCTGAGAGTTTTCCTAAAAAACTTTGGTCATCCTCTCTGCTGACGACTTTGGCGCCGACGTGGCAAGATTGATGCTTGCCCGATTCACAAACCCTTTATAAGGAGCCGCTCCCCCAAACCTGAACCCCAAAATAACCTATGAAAGACCTCGTCTATCTCAGTCGCGCGTTTGTTGAATTCGGTCCATTCTCCAAGACGGAGATCGTTGATTTTAAGAAGCGTGGCCTTCTCTACGACACCGACTATTTGCGCGATGAAGGCAGCGACGCATGGCTCCCGTGTCAGGAGTGGCTGAGCATCATCCCCATGCCCGCTCCGAAGCTGGTCAAGCGACCCGCCGCCAAAGCCGCCAAGAAGGTGGAAAAGACGGCCAAGTCTCCGGCTGCCGCGAAGAAAAAGAAAGCGGCCTGACGCCGTCGCCCATCCCAGAACCGACCGTTGTGCTCAGTCACTGAGCACAAGGTCGGTTTTTTTTGGCGGTCATTTCGCCGGCAGAATCTGCACCGCGTCGAGGTGCACGTTTCCTCCTGCGTTCGTCGTTCGGAAGATCACGGCAGACTCTTCTCCTGCAGCGAATTTAAAGGTGCCCAGGCTGTAGGCCCCCATCGGCAGGGGAGCGGACTTGGTCTGGTTCACAGTCATCGTCTTTTCGCCGTCGGCGCTCAGCACGCTCACAGGGGCGGCTTTCGCGCGGTTCTCGTGCGGCTGGAAGAAGATGCGCACCTCGTAGTTGCCAGTCTGCTTCACGCTGAAGGCGAAGCGGGCGCTGGCCTTCTCGTCTTTGCCGTAGCTGTAGTATTTGCCCACGAAGGGCTTCAGGCCTTCGCCGTGCGCCCAATTGCCGTTCAGTTCGGCCTCGGCGTCGTCGATGACAAGGCCTTCGAGTTTTGCCGGACTGATGCTGTCCTCGGCGACTGGCGGCAGCTTCTTGGCGTTGGCCGGAAGGTAGAGCTCGCCTTCGAGGCTGTCGCGGCGCATTGCGCCGGGCTGGTTCATGAGTTCCTTCAGGATGTCGAGATACTGCTCATACACGCCACGCGGTGTGGTGTGGTGGCGCACGCAGATCCACGCGGCCTTGCCCACCACTTCGCCCATCATGCCGCAGGTGCGCATGACGCGGGTGGAGCCCAGCGCCTGCCGCTCCACGCTGATCGTGCGACCGGCCATGAAGAGGTTGCCGATGTCCTTCGAATAGAAGCAGCGGTAGGGCACGGGGTAGCCGTTTTTGCGGTCCGTGTGCTTGCCAAATTCGGCGCGGCTGATGAAGGGATTGTTGGGGAAGTTCTTCGCATACTGTTCCTTCGGGTAATGCAGATCCTGGTCCCAGGTTGTCGGCACGCAGCCGTCAGGATGAATGACACCATTGACCATGTCATCGCCGTTGAGCACTAGGTCGCCGACGATGCGTCGGCTCTCACGTGGTCCGCCGATGTAGGCCAGCCAGGTGAGGTCATAGGTCGCGTATTTGTCCGCCTTGAGTGTCTTCAGCGCGGAAACTGCGCCATACACCGCGCGGAAATTGTGGTCGCGGATGAGTTCGAGGTCGTTGATCGGATGCTTGTCGAAACCGCTTTCCCAGAACCACTCGCCATGGACATACTCCTCGGGATTCGGCACCGGATTGTAGCCGAGATCAAAGCCAGATTGGTTCGCCGCATTCTTTTTGCCGACGGGAGCGAGCGCACGCGGTTCGGGGAAGTCGTCCAGCGTCAAAGGAAGCGACCACGGCGTCTTTGGCCATGAGACGGGCTTTTTGAGATCCTGCATGACCCACATGTTGCTCATGCCCATGCGGCCTTTTTCCTCCATCATGAATTCCGCACCCGCCAGTGCACCCACGCTGCCGTGGCCGGTGCAGTCGACGAACAGTTTGCCCACGAAGCGCTTCTCCCCGCCGGTTTGCGTGTCCAGGCCGGTCACGCTGCGAATGTTCTTGCCGTCCTTTGCCAGTTCCACGCCATAGACGTGCGTGTTGAGAAAGAGGTCCAACGACTTCTCTGCGCGCACCGTGTCCTCCTTGAGCTTGTCATTGAACTCCTGCGGATCGGCGGCGGGGCTGTTGCTGGCGCGGTCCGCGAATTCCTCGACGATTTCTCCCAGATGCGGATACAAGCCGCGGCGCGTGCCCCCCATGGCCCACACTTGGATTTCGCTCGACCCGTTTCCGCCGAGCACGGGGCGGTTCTGAATGAAGGCCACCTTCAAGCCCTGACGCGCGCCGGAAATTGCCGCGCCCATGCCGGAGTATCCGCCGCCGACAACGACGAGATCATACTCCTCCGTCTCCGGCGCCTCTTTCGGCAGGCCGAGCAGCTTCTTGCGCATGTCGGTCGTCGGTGTGAAGCCCGCGTCATCACTCAGGACCAGAGCGTCGACACGACCGTCGAAACCGGTGAGGTCGTGCAGCGTGATCGTCGTCTTGCCGCCGCCGATCTTGACCGGGCCGGTCTTCTCCCACTGCCAGTCTTTTCCAGTGGCTCCAAATTCATGCTTCAGCTTTTCACCATTCACACTGATTTCAAAGCGTCCCGGTGCTCCCGGCGCATCCCAGGGACCGACCCAGTTTTTTGTGCGCGCCCACAGGGTGTATTCGCCGGCGGGCACCTGCACTTCGGTCGAGGCATCCTTGACCGGCTTGCCCATGCCGTGCGCCATCAGGTAGGGCGATCCCATGACGTCGATGAACTGCGTGTCGAGCACCCAGCCTCCGTGTTCGGCAAACGACTCCGCCTCAATCCAGGCGGGTTGGGCGTTGGCCGCAGCAACGGCGATGAGTGAGGCAAGGAAGAGCTGTTTCATGAAAAGTGGACGGGTTGGGGGATGAGGGGAGCCATAAACGAACACAGGCTGCATGTGCAATCAATTCGCTTCTGTCGTGGCAACGTTCTGCAACTCACGATCAGGTGACATTGTGTCCTGTGAAGCAGTTGCGATCGTCGGTCCGCAGCTCGTTGAGAGGACTGTCGAATGTGCCTCGGCTGAATGTTTTACCGGAGTCGGCGGCGACCCATCCCCCGCAACCGGTATTCGAAACCGGGTCTGACCGGGGCGAAAAACCCCGTGCAGGGGGTATGGGAATGCTGCGCGTCAGGTGGTTTTATGCATACACCCCCAAAAATCTGCATGCCGAAGATCACCCCCTGGAAACTACCAATGCTCGCCGGCCTTCTGGCTGGCACCATCCTGAGCGGATGCCACCATGAAGAAGAAGTTCATCATGAACATGAGGAACACGAAAACTCAAAGCTGATCGTCACCCGACCTTTAAAGCGGGATACGACCGTCACGCGCGAGTATGTGTGCCAGATCCATTCGCGCAGCAACATCGAGGTCCGCGCCTTGGAGCGCGGCTACCTTGAGGCGACGCATGTGAAGGAGGGACAGCACGTCAAGGAAGGTGAGCCCATGT
>JAWLBG010000038.1:0-54357 GCA_041395065.1 Prosthecobacter sp.
GTGCTCGTCACCGATTCACAGCGCATTCACACGCCGGTCAAATGGCGCAAATCCTCCGTCATGACCGACCGCTGGCGTTTGATCAACGGCAAGGAACTCTACGACATCGAATCTGATCCCGGACAGAAGACCGACCGCGCCAAGGACTATCCCGA
Organism: Prosthecobacter sp.; assembly: GCA_041395065.1. Classification (GTDB taxonomy): domain Bacteria; phylum Verrucomicrobiota; class Verrucomicrobiia; order Verrucomicrobiales; family Verrucomicrobiaceae; genus Prosthecobacter. The sequence goes on from JAWLBG010000038.1 coordinate 156, forward strand.
GATCGTCGAACGTCTGCGCGAGGACTACGAAACGTGGTGGGGCAGCATGGAGCCGAGCTTCAGCGACGACTGCGAAATCACGCTCGGCAACGACGCCGACAATCCCGCCACGCTCACCGCGCATGACTGGCTGCTGCCGGACGAAAAGATGTCGCCGTGGAATCACTCCGCGATCCGCGCCGAGAAAGGTGAATCGCAGGGCGCATGGGCCGTGAACGTCGAGCAACCCGGCCGCTACCGCATCGAACTCCGCCGCTGGCCCGTGGAGGCCAACAAGCCCATCGCCGCCGATCTGCCACCCGGCGCCGACGTGCCCGGAGTCAAAGCCTACCGCACCACGCCCGGCAAAGGTTTCCCCGCGACGAAGGCCTCGCTCGAAATCGCCGGTCAAAAAGCCGAATCCAAGATCACCGATCCCCAGGCCACCGGCGTCAGTTTCGAACTCGATCTCCCCGCCGGCGTCACCACCCTCAGCGGCACCTTCACCGCCGCCGACGGCACACAACTCGGTGCCTATTACGCGGTGGTGAAGCGCTTGTGACGCATCGTTGCTTCACGCCATCCGACGGCGACGCAGCAGCACTCCCATGATGCCAAGGAGGAGCAGCAGCGCCCGTGATGGTTCCGGGACGATGACGACTACGCCGCTGGTCGTGAAGCGGCTGAAATCCCATGCAAGGCCGGCGGCGCTGAGGTCCGGCAAGTCGAGATCGGCTCCTTCGTCGCCGTTGCCGACGAGATAGCCGCTGTTGAACGTGAAGCCTGTGAAATCGGGCGTCACCAGCCCTCCCCAATCGAGGAGATTGAATGCCATGCCCTGCTGCGGGACGAAGCTGTCGGCCACGATCTGCAGGGAACCGGTCGTGGTGAGAAAGGAGAGACTGTAGCCGGAGCCTGCTACGGGATCGTTGAACACGAGCCGGTCATGACTGCCAACACCGGAGACGCCGTCCGCCCAGGCGTTGTAACCCGCGGAACCGAGAAGATTGCCGCCGTAGCTCGCGTCGGTGAGCGTGGCGCCGCTGATGCCAAGGATGACGGTTCCCTGCAGGCTGCTGGTGCTGCCAGAAGCGGTTGCGGGGGTGAAGGCCAGCGTGCCGTGGGAGCCGTCGCCAACATCGCCGCCGGGACGAAGGGTGGCACCGTCATCAAGGGTGAAAGTGGTTCCTTGAACGACGCCGGTGCCAAATATGGTGCTGCCGGTCTGGGCGGACACGGCTCCAGTGCCGGTGGTGCCGCGAACTTCGAGGGCGCCGTCGGTAACGACAGTCGCGCCGGAGTAGTTGTTGGTCCCGATGAGGGAAAGGGTACCGGTGGTGGTCTTCGTGAGATCGGCAGCGACGGTGCCGCCGCCATTGTAGATCTCACTGACGTCTTTGAGGGCGCCAGAGCGAACATCGAAGGTGTTGGCGTCAATGGAACCGCCAGTCATGTCGAGCGTGGCGCCATCCAGCATCACAACTGCGGCGGACTTTGCACTGTTGGTGCTGGTGATGTTTCCACCGACGGTGAAGGTGCCATCCGTGAGATTGAGCGTGCCCTGTGCAACAGCACCCGCGCCGTTTGAGATGATTCCAAGGCCGACATCGTTGGCGACGGTAAAGGTGCCGCCTCCAAAGTTCAGCGTGCCCTGGGTGATGTTGGCGCTGGTGGCGCTCGCGGCCAGATTACCCAGGACGACGGAGTCTGCGGTGACGCTGTTGGCCGTGGCATCCAGAGTGAGAATACCCGCCCCCGTACCCGCACCGGTATTGGTGCTGCTGCTCTTGTCGCCAATGATGACCTGGCCGAGTGTGGCAATCAAGACTCCCCCGGTCAGGTCCATCTCGCCTTCGGAAAAGGTGTTGGTTCCCTGAACATGGTTGCTGCCGATCGTGAGGTCGGTTTTCCCTGCTCCGTTGTTGAGCGTGAGTGTTCCTCCGGCGGTGATGACCAACCTCCCCTTGCTGCGACTACCACCGACGAGGAGATAAGGCGTGATGACGTCGTTGTTTCCGGCTCCGAAGGTGAGCGTGCTGACAACACCCGTATTCCCCACAGCGGGCGCCATTTCAGCAATCACGATTCCGGTGCTGGCGGTGATGGTGTTGTTTTGAGCAAGCGTTGCCGTGCCTGCAGCCGAACCGCTGGCAGAAGCTTGACTCGTAGAGGTCGAGCCACCAATCTGGAAGAGACCAACATTGGCCGTGAAGCTGGTCGCCGCTGACATGTTGAGAGTCCCGGTGGTGGTGCCACTGAGAGTCGTGCGTGCGCCGACGAGAAGCGAGTTCGATGAACCGCTGCCGACACGCAGCTCACCACCGGCTTCGACGACGACCGTGCCGGTGCTGGTTTCGCCGATCTGCAGGCTGCCCGCCGTCGCTCCCGCGACACCCACTGAAGCACCAGCGGCAATGCGCAGGGTGCCGGTGAAGACGGTTGTGTCCCCGGTGTAGGTGTTGGCGCCGGCCAGCGTCAGAGTGCCGTTGCCGCGCTTGGTGAGATCTCCCGAGCCGGTGACGGTTGTGCTCATGGTCAGCGTGGTCGAGGAATTCACATTGAAAGTGCCTCCGCCCGCTCCGAGCAGAACTCCACGATTGGAGTCATTGATGGTCATGGAGCTGGTCGTCTGCAAGGCGCCGCCGTCGAGAGTCAACTGACCGGCAACGAAAGTCGCTGGGTTGTCCCCGAGGCGCACCTCCGAGTTGATGGCGAGGGTGCCCTCCTGGACAATGGTCTGTCCCGTGTAGCTGTTCGTTCCGCTCAGGGTCAGCGTGCCTGCACCGGTCTTGGTCAGGCTGGCACCGTCCCCCCCGAGGAGCTGCCCGCTGACGACCAGCGACGCCCCCAAGTCGGAGACTTCCCATGTCTGCGCGGCGCCGAGTTCGACGGGGGCCGAGATGGCAATGGCCCCCGCGTTGTCATCCACCCGGATGCCGTCCGCAACCGATGCGGGAGCCAGTGTCAGAGTGCCGGCGACGCCTTGCGCGATGGTGACGTTGGTGACGCCTGCAGGAGAACCGAGGAAAACAAGGTTGTTGATGGTGAAATCATTATCCAGCATGGTGTCGATGACCGGACCGACGGCGTTGGCGTTGCTGAAATAAACGGTGGTGGCAGACCCGGGACCCGCTTCGCGATCCGTCGTGCCGGTATCGTCAGTGGCCCAGTTGGTGTTGTTAGAGGCGCCGAGAATGACGCTGCTCCAACTGCCATCGTAATCACCGTGCCAGTAGGCGTCGCCGGTAATGGCGGAGAGGGTTTGGAATTGGACGAGCGTGTCGGTGGTGACGAGCTGATATTTGAAGCTTCCGCCGGAAACATTCAGCTGCCAGGTGAGTCCCGCCGCATCAAATCCACTGCCTGCCCCCCCCGTGATGAGATCGTAGCTCTGACTCGCGGAGATGATGTCGCTGAGCGCCGAGATGTGAAGCTGGATCGTCGCGTTGCTGTCCACCATGGCGACGGCGGTGGTTTTGAGGAAATCGAAGTTGGAGCTGGAGCCAATGTCAAACGACAGGGATGTTTGATCCGCGAGATGGAGCGAACCCGAACCGAGATCGACACCGAGGCCGACGTTGTTCTGAAAACTGATCCCTCCTGCAGAGAGGTCGATTCCCGCATTGGCGAGACCCGTGAAAGTGCCGGCTGCGCTGCCGTCCAGAGTGAGCGTGCCCGCGCCGGTTTTGATGAGCCTGCCGCCACCGGCGAGCGTGCCGGAGTAGGTGGAGCTGACACCGTTGCCGCCAACCGTGAGATTGACGGCCTGCGCGGACGCGTCATCGAGTGTCAAAGTGGCTGCGCTGCCGCCTGCAAGACCGCCGAGGGTGAACGAGGTGATGCCGGAGGCAAACTGAAGTCCGTTCGCGATTTCCAGCATCACGGTGCTGTTCTGGAGTGCCTGACCATGGTTCACGATGACAAGTCCCCCGCTGACCGTGGTGTCCCCGTTGTGAGTGTTGGCGCTGCCCAGTTGCAGGGTGCCGGCACCGGTTTTGGTGATGCCTCCATCACCGGACAGCACGCCCATCACATTGGTGTCGACGATGGCATTGACGTTGTTTTCGATGTTGAAGGTTCGGGTGACGGTGCCGAGAGCGATGTTCCCGCTCACAGTCGATCCGCCAGCAGCGGTGCCTGCTTCGTAGTGGACGTTGCCGCCGGAGCTTCCGCTGAGTGTCACGTCGAAACCGACAGTCACATCCCCAAGAATCAAAGCGTCGCCAGTGTCGCCTGTGCCGGTCGTCGCACTGTTGGCATCCAGCGTGACGGAGGTCACGCTGCTGATGCTTCCGCTGCGGTAGGCAAACTGGCTGGACGCAATGGCGCCGCCTGTTACTGTAAGCGCCGCTCCATCGACGATGACGACCGCTGTGGACTGCGTCTTGTCAGCCTTGGTGATGTTGCCGCCGATGTTGAAACTGCCACCTGTGAGATTCAGCGTGCCGCGCGAAAAGCCACCGTTTGCGGTGTGGTCGGCGAGGGAAACGTCGTTGGTGACGGAAAAGATCCCTCCGGCCATGTTCAGAGTGCCTTCTGTCACATTGCTGCTGCTGGCCGAAGCTCCGAGGCTGCCGAGTGTAAGCGAGTCGGCCGTGACGTTGTTGAGGGCAGAACTGCCCAGCGTGAGCGTGCCGACACCACGTCCCGTGTTGGACTGTACACCGCTGACACGGGCACCGATGATGACTTCTCCCAGGTTGGCGATGAATGTGCCCCCCGTGAGATCCAGGCTTCCTTCACTGGTGGTGGATGTGGTTTCGACGTTGTTGCGGCCAATGTACAGCGTGGTGGTGCCGGCTCCGTTGTTGAGGGTGAGCGTGCCACCGGCACCGATCGTGGACGTGCCACGGCTGCGACTGCCGCCGATGATGAGCAGCGGAGTCGTGATGTTGTTGCTGCCCGAGCCAAAATTGAGCTGGCTGACGCCCGCAGTCGCATTGGAGTTGTCGAGTGCCGGCACCATGTCGGCGACGATGATGCTCTCACTGGCCGTGATGGTGTTGTTTGCAGCCAAATCAACGATGCCGCGGGTGATCCCCGCATTCGATGTTTCGCCGACGCCCACAAAAAACCGGCCCACATTGGCGGTGAAGCTCGTGGAGGCAGACAGGTCCAGCGTGCCGATCGTAGCTGCGGAGCCGCTTACATTGCCCCGTGAACCGACGTAGAGGAAACTGGTGGAACCGCTGCCGACCTGGAGCGATCCACCCGCCTGAACCGTAAACGAAGCCGTGCTGCGTTCTGCAACCTGCAGGCTGTCGGCCGTCGCCGCCGCGACGCCAATGGAGCCGCCACTGGCGATGTTCAGCGTCCCTTCAAGCACGGTGGTGACACCTGTGTAGGTATTCGCGCCAGACAGGGAAAGGACGCCTGCTCCCGACTTGGTCAGCGAGCCTGCCCCGCTCAAGACGCCGGCATAGGAGGTGTCCGAATCATTGTTTCCGACCGTGAGCGCCACCGCCGCGCTGGTGTCATTGGCCAGTGCAAGGTCGGAGGTCCCGGACAGTCCGCCGAAGGTTGCCGCCGCGAGGCTGCCAAAGCTCAGCATCCCTGCTCCTCCTGCAAACGTGCTGGCCGCAAGCGCATTCTGATGGCCGAGCAAAAGTGTGCCGCCCACCACGGTGCTCTCTCCCGTAAAAGTATTGGAGCCGGAAAGCGTGAGCGTTCCGCTTCCAATTTTGGCGAGTCCCCCGGTGTTGCTGCTGTTAATGATCCCGGCGAGGGCGACGTCTTCACCGTTGGTATCGAGGCTGATGGCGGCAGTGCTGTTTTTGAAGCGTGTCGCCCAGTCGGTACTGCTGGAAGCTGCGGTGTATTGCAAAGTGCCGCCGGTGAATGTGATGTCGCCAGTGCCGAGAGCGCCGGTGCTTGCTGCTTGAAGCGTGCCGGAGAGCAGGGTGGTGCCGCCCGTGTAGGTGTTGGAACCGGAGAGCGTGAGAGTACCCGCACCGTCCTTGATGAGACCCGCCGCAGTAGCCGCCCCATTCTGGATGACGGGGACGATGGTCAGATCCGCGCCGCCTCCGCCAATGTTGAAAGTGCGGCTCACCGTGCCGCTGACACCGCTGAGGCTGACATAAGGCAGAAAACCGGAGGAGGCGAGCTGTTCGATGGACGAAGCGACGGCGCCGAGGGTGGTCACATCACCATTCAGAACCAGTTCACTCCCGCTTGTGCCATTGCCCATGTAAATGCGACTGTCATCCAGGGACAGCCCGCCTGCGCCGATGGTCAGGGTGGTGCGGTTGGCCAGGCCGTTACCATTGCCGAAGAGGGTGAAGCCGTTTGTCACACTGTTGGATGATGAAGTCCCGTTCATGCCTTCAAGACTGAGGCTGCCAAAGGTCTGTCTGGAACCGCTGTTTCCCACGAAGAGCTTGTTTTCCCCGGCGATGAAGCTCACGGCACCGATGGTCCATCTCCCGTTGCTGCTGGTGTTGAATGTTCCCCCGCTGATGGTCAGCACCGCGAAGGTTTCATTGATCCCGGCCAGCGTGCCTGCATTCGGACCAGTGCCGTTGAAAGTGCTGCCAGCACCGCTCATGGTCACCGTGGCAGTGTCTGCAATCTGGTTGCTCGCCCCGAAGGTGACGTCGGCTCCTCCTGAGATCGACAGGTCGCCGGCGACAGCATCGGTTCCCGCTGTTTTGGACAAGATGAGCCGTCCGGCAGTCACGCTGGTCAGGCCGCTGTAGGTGTTGGCGGTGGTACCGCCGAGTGTGAATGTGCCGGTGCCGGACTTGGTGAGTGAACCAGTGCCGCTTAGCGCTCCTGTGTAGGTGTTGGTGGCATTGTTTCCGCCAATGCTCAGTGCCACCGCCGCGCTGGAGTCATTGACAAGCCCAAGATCTGAGGAACCGGACAGACCGCCGAATGTGGCAGCCGTCAGACTGCCAAAATTCAATGTTCCCGCACCGCCCGCAAACGTGCTGCCCGCGAGCGCGTTTTGATGGCCCAGCAAAAGAGTGCCTGCATTAACGGCGGTGTCGCCGGTGAAGGAATTGGCGACGGAAAACGTGAGGGTGCCAGCACCGTCCTTGATGATTCCTGCGGAGGTTGCCGCACCGTTCTTGATGCCCACACTGATCTCGAGGTCGGCTCCACCGCCCGCGATGTCGAAGGTTCGCGTCACGTCTCCGGCAGTGCTGCTCAGATACACCGCGACCTCGCCGTCGAGTCCTCCGGCGGCATCGTAGCGGATCTGTGAGGCGGATGAGCCCGAGGTCTTCACATTTCCATCCAGCACCAGCCGGCTGCCCTTTGCTCCGCTGCTTGTGGTTCCCTGGCGCATGTTGAGAATGCTGCCGTTGAGTTCGAGTCCTCCGGCACCGACCGTAAAAGAACTCTGGAGCGAGGTGCTGTTGCCGAAAATGGTGAAGCTGTTGCTGCTGAGGCCCGTCGTGGAAGTCATTCCCGTCAGGATCAGCGTGCTGGCAGAAAACGTGGAGCCGCTGTTGCCGACGTAGATCGTGTTCCCCGCGCCCCCGGTGAAGCTCGCAGTGCCTGTGATCACGAATCCCGTGGCATTGGCACCTGCATTCACCACGCCACCAGTGACAAGAAGATTGGCGAAAGTCTCTGTCTTGTTGCCTTGGCCTGAGCTGATTGCGGTTCCATTGAAAACGCTTCCAGAGCCGCTCATCGTCACCGTGGCGGTGTCCGCGATTTGTTCATCAGCGGTCATTCGCAGTCGGCCGCCGTTACTGATGGAGATGTCGCCCTGGATCGCGGTGACATTCGCGTCCTTGCCGAGGAGGAGCGTGCCCCCGCTGATGCTGGTGGTGCCACTGTAAGTGTTCGCTGAACTGCCGCTGAGAGTAAGGACGCCGTCCCCCGATTTGGCGAGACCTGCGGTTCCCGCAAGGATAGAGCTGATGGAGGCACTCGCATTGGCCGTGATCACCCCGTCTCCCAAAGTCAATGTGTCTCCGCTGATCGCATAGGTCCCGCTCCCGGCAGCATTGAAAATCAGCGTTCCCAGCGTGATCGGCCCTCCAAGGGTCACCGCTCCAGCCGCACCGTTTCCTGCGCCGAAGATGGCGTCGCTGCCGTCCACCCAGTTCACATCGTCGGTTGTGGTCGTCTGATTGAACCAGTTCGGAGCCCCGAGTGTCCAGGTGCCGGCTCCGTCCTGAGCTCCGGCGGTTCCGCTCGCTGCATCCCACACCAGAATGTCCGCCCGCCCCGCCTGATATGAAAGGAGGAGCGAGAGAAAACTCAGGAGCCGGACAGGGCAACGCACTAGGATTGAACGGCAAAACATGATGGAACGACGATTTAACGGGAAGCCAACCTGATCCCTAACCAGATACAAGGCAAACACCAGAGCTGATTGGACGGGAAAAGATCCCCCGGCGCTCAAATTCCCCCTATCCCGCCACCACGGCCGCGCGAGCGTTCTCCTCGGCGCCGGTCTTTTCGAGGTAGTAGTCGTAGTCGCCGGTGTAGGTGGTCACGTTGCCCTCGTTTATGTGGAGCACCTTCGTGGCGAGACTGCGGATGAAGTGCACGTCATGGCTGATGAAGACGAGCGTTCCTTCAAACTTCTGAAGCGCGAGGATCAAACCCTCAATGGCCCAAATGTCCAAATGAGTGGTCGGCTCGTCCATGAGCAGAAGGTTGGGAGGATTGACCAGAAACTTCACCAGATTGAGCCGGCTCTTCTCACCACCGCTGAGGACCGCGCACTTTTTATGCACGTCTTCGCGCTTGAACAGAAAGGAGCCCAGAATGCTGCGCGCCTCGTCCTCCCGAATTTCAGGGGACACACGCTTCAGTTCTTCCAGCACGCTGCAGCCGGGGTCCAGCGTGTCGGCGCGGTGCTGGGAGAAGTAGCCGAGTTTCACGTTCGTACCGAGCTTACGCTCGCCCTTCTGAAACGGCACTTCGCCGGCAAGAATCTTGATGAGCGTGGACTTGCCGGCGCCGTTCGGCCCGACGAGCACGGTGCGCTCGCCGCGCTCGATCTCGAGGTCGAGCCCACGGTAAACCTGCTTCGTGCCGTAGGCCTGGTGAATGTCCGTGAGAACGATGAGGCGTTGGCCGCTGCGCTGCGGCTGCGGGAAGTTGAAGCGGAAGCCCTTCCGCAGCGGGCGCGGCTTGTCGAGCTTGTCCATTTTCGCGAGCTGCTTCTCGCGGCTCTGCGCTTGCGAGGCCTTCGAGGCGACGGAGCGGAAGCGGTCGATGAAGTCCTGGATTTGCTCGATTTCCTTCTGCTGGTTTTTGTAGGCCTGCATGGCGCGCTCCCAGTTTTCCTCGCGCTGCTTCAGGTAGTCGCTGTAGTTGCCCTGGTAGGCGATCAGCTTGCTGTCCTCGATCTCATAGACCGACTGCACCAGTTCATCCATGAAATCGCGGTCATGGGAGATGATGAGCAGCGCGCCGGAGTAGTTCTTCAAATAATTGCGGAACCACATGAGCGAAAGCAGGTCGAGGTGGTTCGTCGGCTCGTCGAGCAGCAGCAGGTCCGGTTCCATGACGAGCAGCCGCGTCATGTGCGCACGCATGATCCAGCCGCCGCTGAATTCACGCGCCGGCCGCGCGAAGTCCTCCTCCTTGTAGCCGAGCCCCTTGAGGATGCGCTTGGCCTTCGCCTCGGTCTGCGGGTCCTGCAGCGCATCGTGCTTGGCATGCGCCTCGAAGTATTCCGGACTCGACACGTCACCGGCCTCCTCGAACTGCCGCAGGGTTTTTTCCAACGCTTCAATCTCTCCCGCCTTGCCCGTCGCGATCTCCAAAACTGTCTCGTCTCCCACGGGTTCACTTTCCTGCGGCAGGAAGCCGACGGTCGTCCATTCATCGCGAATGACTTCTCCGGAGTCCGGCGTGTCCGTTTTGAGAATCAGCGAAAACAGGGTCGACTTGCCAGCTCCGTTCGGACCGACGAGAGCCACGCGCTCTCCATAGTTGATGGTCATCGACGCACCGCTGAAAAGCGTGCGTGCATTGAAGGTCTTCGTGACGTCGCGAATGGTAAGCATGTACGGATGACGTAGGGGCGAGGAGTGGAGGTTGCAAGGCCGAGCATGCGTGCAACGCAAACCGCCAGTTTGCGCCGAGCCTTTTCCCAGCCGCCGCAGAGCGCTACTTGGACGCCATCACCACACGCGGTTTGTGCTCGGTGAGGATTTTTGACATTGGCACCTCCACCGCATTTTCGCGTCCGAGAAACTCCAAAAGCACCCGCACACGGTCCGCGCCGGTGAGCATCGCATTCACGATGCCCTTCAGCCCCCGCATTGGCCCCTCAGTCAGTTCGACCGTGTCCCCCACCTTCACGCCGACATGGACCTCCTTCACCTCGGCATGCTCCATCTCGGATTTGAGCATTTCGATGACCGAATCCGGAACCGGCGTCAGCGTGCCGCCGAAGTCGACGACCTTGATGACGCTCTGCGAGTGCTTCACCGCCCGGAGAGACTCCACCGGAGTGAAACGCGCGAAAAAGTAGCTCGGGAACAGCGCCTCCACGAACCACACCTTGCCGCGCCGGGTGTTTTTCTGGAACCGAATGCGCGGGCAGAACGCCTCAACCCCCGGCAACCCCACCATGAGCCCTGCGGCGATGTGCTCGCACTTAGGACGGGTGTGGACGACGTACCACGCGGGGATGAGATCTTGCTCTTTCATCAGTTGGGAGTGGGCAATGTGGTCGCTTGGATGGATGCGGGCAACTCCAAACCTGCACGGGGAACATCGCGTTTGCGCTTTGGCGAGCCTTGCGCCACCTATCCGCCCGTTTTTTCCGGCCCCCGCATGTTTGGAGACCTTTACGACTATCTCTACCACCAAAACCCCACCGGCGGCATTCCGCTGAAGGGGACCGGCATCGTCGTGGCCCTCATGCTCATCGCCACCCATGTCTGGGCTCTGAAGAATACCGCCAAAACCCAGGCTTTTCTGAAGACATTCCCCCGCGCCTTCCACTGGGGCGCCATCCTTCTCACGATCGACGTGATTTGGAGTGTCTTCGCCCTCGCCAACATGGACATGGGCGAGTTTTTCGACAAACGCAGGCTCTTCATCATGATCACTGTCGGCGGCTATTTTGCGGTTCTCATGTATGTGAAGGAATTCCTCGCCGTCCGCGCTCTCGGAGCGCTAATGCTGCTTGTCGCCGGCCCGGTGCTGACTGCCGCCTTCCTTCAGCCACAGACCAGCCGCCTCCTGCTCCCGATTCTGGCCTATGTCTGGATCATCGGTGGAATGTACCTCATCGGCATGCCCTTCCTGATGCGTGACGGCGTGAACTGGCTGCTCGCCAAGCCGCAGCGCTGGAATATCGCCGTGTGGTCCGGCATCGTGTATGGTGTCGTGCTGCTCGCTGCGGCCCTCCTTTTCTACTGATGAAGCCGCCGCCCCGCGTCCTCGTCATCCGTGGCGGTGCGATTGGCGATTTCATCCTCACGCTGCCCGCCATCCGCCTGCTGCGTGAAACCATCGCTGGCTGCCACCTTGAAGTCGTCGGCTACCCGTCCATCGTAGAACTCGCGCGCAGCGCCGGACTTGCGGATGCTGTCCGCAGCCTGGACCACCGCACGATGGCACCGCTCTTTGCCAAGACGGCCCCGGTGGACGAGGAACTCTCGGAATACCTGCGCAGCTTCAATCTCGTCGTCAGCTTTCTTTATGATCCCGACGGCCTCTTCCGCGCCACCATGGAACGCGTGGGTGTAAAGACGCTGATCGAGTGCTCGCCCCGGGTGCAAAACGACGGCAATCACGCATCCAAACAGCTCGCTCAAGGCTTGGAAAAGATCGCAATGTTTCTGGATGACGAGCATATGCGACGGACGCACTTCGAACGCCCGCCAGACACTGCGAATCGTATCGCCATCCATGTTGGCAGCGGCTCCGAACGAAAAAACTGGCCGCTGGAAAACTGGTTGAGGCTCGCCAGTGAACTGGACGGCCCGGAGATTGTTTTCATCTCAGGAGAGGCGGAAGAAGAACGCGACGTCACGATCGAAGGTCGCGCCCGCTGGCATTCGCTCCCGCTCACCGAACTCGCCGCACGTCTATCAACTTGTCGCGCCTTTCTCGGTCACGACAGTGGCATCTCTCATCTGGCCGCCGCATGCGGCGTTCCCTCCCTGCTGCTCTTCGGCCCAACGAATCCCGCCGTGTGGGCTCCTCCTCAGCCATGGGTGCGCACTCTGCAGGAAGAAAGTGGCGACCTCGCCGCGCTCGACTTCGAGCGGGTAAAATTGGCCGCCACGCAAGTTGTTGCGAAATCGTAACGTGCTAGGCTGCCGCTTCACGATCATGCCCGACAATCCTCCCCCCGAACGATTCCGCACCTTTCTCATCCTCGGCGCACCCGGCAGCGGCAAGGGGACTCAGGGCAAAGTGCTCGGCTCCATCCCGCGCTTTCATCACCTCGCCTGCGGAGATGTCTTCCGCTCACTCGACACCCGCACGACGCTCGGCCAGAAGTTCATTGAGTACTCCAGCCGCGGCGAACTCGTGCCGGATGACCTCACGGTGCAATTGTGGAATGCGAACGTGAAACAGCGCGTCGATTCCCACATGTTCAAGCCGGAGATCGACTTTCTCGTGCTCGACGGCATCCCGCGCAATGTGGAACAGGCAAAGTTCATGGAATCGCACATCGAAGTGCTGCGCGTGTTTCACCTGTCCTGTCCGGACCGCACCGAACTCGCCCGCCGCCTGCGCAAACGCGCCCTGAAGGACAACCGCTTTGACGACGCCAACGAAACGGTCATCCAAAATCGTTTCGCCACCTACGAGGCCGAGACGAAACCGATCCTCGAATACTACGCGGGGGATCGCGTGGTGCCAATCGACGCCAGTCAATCTCCCGCAAAAGTGCTCTATGACATCCTCGCGGGTATCATGACGCTCGATGCATGGAAGGAACTCGAGAAGATGAAGATCTAGCGGCTGCGATGCGCGTTCTGTTCATCGGCACCGGCGACATCGGCCTTCCTTCGTTGGAATGGCTGCTCAACACACCCAAGCATGAAGTGGTCGGTGTCGTGACGCAGCCGGACAAGCCCGTCGGCCGCAAGCAGGTGCTCACGCCACCACAGATCAAAGTGCGTGCGCTTGCCGCAGGCATCCAAGTGATTCAGCCGCCGAAGATACGGCTCGCCGTCGAGGAATTGAAGGCCTTCAACGCGGATGTCGCCGTCGTCGTTGCCTACGGCCAAATTCTGTCACGAGCCGTGCTCGATGTGCCGAAGTTCGGCTGCCTGAACATCCACGCCTCACTGCTGCCACGTCATCGCGGTGCTGCACCGATCCAGGCTGCGATTCGTGATGGCGATGCCGAAACCGGTGTCACCATCATGTTCATGGATGAAGGCCTCGACACCGGCAACATCCTGTTGATGAAACGCCTGCCCATCGCCGATGACGACACCGGTGGCAGCCTGCACGACAAACTCGCGCAGCAGGCGCCCGCCGCGCTCGAAGAAGCGCTCGATCTCCTCGCCACCGGCCATCCGCCGCGTGAGAAACAGGACGATTCGAAGGCCACGCATGTGCGCAAACTCACGCGCCAGGATGGCCGCATCGATTGGACGCGCTCAGCTATCGAACTCGACCGGCTCATTCGTGCCTTCACCCCGTGGCCTGGCACATCCTGCATGCTCAAAGACATGCAGATGAAGATTCACCGCGCTCAAATCATCCCGAACCCCGACGCCTGCCCGTCACCCGGCACGATCGTCAGTGCCGATGCGAACGGCATTCTCGTCAGTTGCGGCAGCGGCCTGCTCAACCTGCTCGAAGTCCAAATTGAAGGCGGCAGACGCCTGTCTGCCGCCGACTTCCTGCGCGGGCACCCATTGCAAGCGGGTAATGTGTTGATGTAGACCAGATTACTCCTGCACAAACAGGAACACGCCCTTCTTGTTGCCGACGAGGACATCCTGTTTGCCGTCCTTGTTCACGTCACCGGCGGTAACCTGGGTGCCGACGCCGCTGTCGTTGTCGATTTCGTGCGGGATCAAATCGGCACCGCCTTTGCCGTCACGCTTGATCTGGAACCAATACAGAACCGCGGGTTCGCCTGGCTCAGCGTCCTTGTTCGGGCCGTGCGCCCAGAAGCGCTTGCCGGTGATCAGGTCAAGCACGCCGTCGCCGTCGATGTCGGCCATCGTCGTTGCGTGTGTCTGCGTGAACTTCACCCCGTGCGGACTGTCTTCCGGTTTCTCGCCGAGAATCTGGTGCGTGACGAAACTGCCGTCTGGCCGTTGCTCGTAATAGGCAAAGCCGTAGCCGTGGGCATCCCAACTCGTGAGCACGTCGTTGCGGCCGTCACCGTTCACATCATAGACCTGCATCTGCGATCCGCCGCGAGCGCCTTCGGGCGCGAAAGGAACAGGATGGAACACCCATTCTTCGGACGGCGTGGCAGGTTGTTCGCGCCAGCCGTCCTTGTCGAGAATGTCAGGACGCTTGTCGCCGTTGATGTCGCCAAAACCATAGCCGTGCGTGTAGCGGAAGTAGCGCTTGATGTCCGGCTTCGCGATCGCGTGATACGTCGCTTTCGCATCGAGATTCGACCAATCCAGAGACGCATAACCGAGACGTCCGCCGGTGTGGCAGATGAGCTCCGGTTTGCCGTCGCCATCCATGTCACCGAGCTGCGGAGACTCGTTGTCGGTCACGTCGAAGATGATGTGACGCTTCCACGCCTCGGTGGTGCGCTTGCCGGGATTCTCATACCAGGCGGTGATGTCGCCGGGCCAGGAGAAGACGAGGATGTCCATCTTGCCGTCGCTGTTGAAGTCATAAGTGTAGGTGAGGAAGTAGTCAGAGTAGCCGAGCGGATCCTGCGCCTTGCCTTTGAAGTCGGGCGCGGCCTCGATGAACTTCGCGTGGTTCGGCCCATAGTCCTCGTCGGTGAGCGGCTTGTTGCGGTCCGGCTTCGGCGCGTTGTAGGCGCTGCGCTCCTTGAAATCCGGTCCCCACCACACAAACGGTCCGGCGCAGATGTCGTTGTTCCCGTCCTGGTCGAAGTCGGCGAAGTGCGCGCCTTCGCACCAGAATTCGTTGGAGAGCGTGAGCTTTTTGAATTTCACGTCCGCGGCGCACAAAGGCAGCGCGAGCAGGAGGGTTGGAATGAGCAGTTTGGTCATGGTGGTTGGCAGGGAACAGGGTGAATTGAAGTGATCTTGCAGCGGCGGGCTCAGCCGAGAAACTTTCCGGGATTCAGAATCCCGTTCGGATCGAGCGCCGCCTTCAAGCGCAGGTGCGTTTCGTGCGCGGCAGGCGGGATCGCATCGCGCCACCAGCGCTTTTTGGCGACACCGATGCCGTGCTCGCCGGTGATCGCGCCGTTCCAGTCGATGATCTGATGGAACAGGCGATCGAGTGCAGCTTCGGCGCGTTCACGGATCGCCGGATCGCCCATCGTCGGCACCATGATGTTCACGTGGATGTTGCCATCACCCGCGTGCCCGAAGCTGGCGACGGGGAATCCAAACTCGCCTTGGAGTTTCTCCGCGAAATCGACGAGTTCGACGAGCTTCCCGCGCGGCACGACGATGTCCTCGTTCAGTTTGATCAAACCGGTGTTGCGCAGGCTGTAACTGAACTCGCGGCGCAGTTTCCAGAACGCCTCGCAAGCCTCGTCGCCCATCGCCTCGTTCAAGCAGATGCAGCCGAGGTCGCGCACGAGCTTCACGAGCTGCTGAAGCTCGCCCTTGACCGATTCCGGCTGGCCATCGATCTCGACGAGCAGATGCGCATCGCCCTGCGGCGTGACGGATTCGCCGAGATACTCGCGTGCGGCGCGCAGAGTGAACTTGTCGGCGATTTCGAGCGCCGAAGGCAGAAAGCCGCTGCCAAGGATGCGCTGCACGGCGTTCGCGACTTCCGCGAACGAGTTGAATCCCGCCGAAAGCATCGCGCGCATCGGCGGATGCGGGATCAAACGCAGCGTGGCCTCGGTGACGACGCCGAGCATGCCTTCGCTACCGACCATGAGGCCGACGAGATCGAAACCGGTTTTGTTTTTGTGACAGCGTCCACCTGCTTTCACGATCGAGCCGTCCGCAAGCACGGCTTCCAAACCAAGCACATAGTGCCGCGTGACGCCGTATTTGAGGCAACGCGGCCCACCCGCATTCGTGGCGATGTTGCCGCCGAGGCTGCATTCCTTGAGCGAAGCCGGATCCGGCGGATAAAACCAGCCGAGCTTGCGTACCGCAGCCTGCAGATCGCCCGTGATCACGCCGGGTTCGACGACCGCGACGCCGTCCTCGATGGCGATTTCCTTGATCTTGTTCATGTGGGCCACCGAAAGCGCGATCCCGCCCTTCAACGGCACCGCGCCTCCAACGTAACCGACTCGTGCCCCCTGCGGCGTGACCGGTATTTTGTGTTCGTTCGCAAAGCGCAATGTTTTGGACACGTCCTCGGCGCTCTGCGCATGCACGACGACTTCCGGCGGATTCGACGCGAACCATTTGTCCGTGCTGTGCGTGGCAAGGTCCGCCTGCGTGGTGGAAACGCGGTCGGATCCGAGGAGGGAAGTCAATTGATCGGCGAGAGAAGCCATTGGGCATCCTTGGGGCCGGATGCGCAGCCTTGCAACTTCATGACCTGCGCCTAATTTGGCCTCCATGCAGCCGCGCCCTGTCGTCAACGTCGAAGAATTCATCGGCAAGACCGTGGGGCGGCGCGTGCCTGCGCGTGATCCGCTTCGAGTCAGCGACAGCAACAAGGCAGGCGCCATCGCCTGGCGGAAGGCCTTTCCCTACCGGCATGCCCCTCGCGGGGTGTATCGCTTTAACTCTCACGAGGAGGCTCATGCATGGATGACGAAGCATGTGGGACCCATGAAACCGTGACCCACGAGGGCGAGGAGTCGCGTCAACCAACGGTGGAAGACTTGCTGGAGCTGTGCCGTGAATTCAACCGGCATGGTGCAAAATATATGATTGTCGGAGGGTTCGCCATTCGTGGCGCCGGCTACATCCGTGAGACAGGTGATCTGGACGTCATCATCGACACGACACCCGAGAACGAGGCCAAGGTTTTCAAGGCGATGGAGATCCTGCCAGACAAGGCTGTGCTTCATCTGGAACCCGGCGAGGTCGAGAAATACACCGTGGTGCGAGTAGCCGATGAAATCATTGTGGATCTGATGAAGTCAGCCTCCGGCATCGATTATGCCGAGGCATCGAAAGACGTGTTGATCCGCGAAGTGCAGGGGGTTCCCATCCCGTTTGCGTCACCGAGACTCCTGTGGCGAATGAAGAAGAACACGCATCGGGAGAAGGACGCGGCGGATCTGGTGTTTCTGCGGCAGCAGTATCCTGAAGTGACGCAGGACTGAGATGCCTCCGCTGATCGAAGTCACCCACCCGCGCGGGATCTACCTCCCGGAGGCGGCTCTGTGGCTCGATCCGCATCGCGGCAAGGAACGCGCTTTCGTGTCCCATGCGCACAGCGATCATGTGGCGCGACATGGGTTGACGATTTGCACGGAAATCACGCATCAGCTCATGGTGGCGCGAAAGACGGTGAAGAAATCCGGAACCGTGGTGATGCCGAAGCTGCGCGAGGTGTTCGAATGGGAGGGCTGGGAGCTGCGGCTGCTTCCCGCCGGCCACATCACCGGCTCGGCGATGCTGCACCTCACACGCAAGACAGACGGAGCCACGCTGCTTTACACCGGCGACTACAAACTGCGGCAAGGGTTGAGCGCTGAGCGTTGTGAACTGATGCAGGCGGACACGCTGATCATGGAGACCACGTTCGGTCTGCCGAAGTATCGCTTTCCACCCGCGGAGAATGTGATCGGTCAGATGCTGGCGTTTGTGCGCGAAACCCTTGAGGCGGGCGGCATTCCGGTGCTGCTGGGTTATTCGCTGGGCAAAGCACAGGAAATTCTGTGCGCGCTGCGGGATGCGAAACTGCCGGTGATGGTGCACCCGAGCGTGGCGCAGATCACCGAGGTGCTGACGCCTCATCTCGGCGCGTTGCCAAGCTGGCGCCTGTTCAACGCAAGCGAAGCCACAGGGCATGTGCTGGTGTTTCCGCCGGGCGCCAAACTTGAACTCCCGAATGTGCGCACCTTGATGCTCTCAGGCTGGGCCTTGCAATCGAGCGCGAAGTATCGATACGGCGTCGATGTCGCACTGCCCTTAAGCGACCATGCCGATCACCCCGAGCTTCATGAAACGGTCGAACAGGTCAAACCGAAGCGGATTTACCTCGTCCATGGCTCGACGCGGGAGTTCGCATCGGAACTCCGCTCCAAAGGCTACGACGCACGCGCGCTGGGCGCCGAGGATCAGTTGGAACTCGGACTTTGACTGCACCCGGCGTTGTTTTGCGATGCGTCCGCTTGTGATTCGACGCGGGATTCGTAGAAGTCCGCATGCCCTCCACGGACACTCCCCGCACAGCCGCCTCCTGGATGGAGGCGTTGGAAGAGTTCCTGATGGACGAGCCAGCCGTGGAGGCGATCCGGCTGAACCCCGGATCCAAAAAGGTCGAAATGGCGACCATGGGACGAGTGGACGGCGAACTGCTTGAGGCGAAGCTGGCGGAGGTCCTGCGCAGCGTGGACGCCAAGTGGCTGAAGGAGGTGCCGGAGCACACGGCGATGCTGGAGGTCAGCCAGGAGAGCGGCGTGCTGCAGATCGGAAAACCCTCCTGCCCCACCGCACCCAAGTTCTGGAAGTGGCGCGAGTTTTCCTGGCCGGAGGCTGACGAAATCGAGCAGGAGAGCGATGATGAGTGGCGCATGCTGGCGGTGCAGGCTGCCATATGCGGGGCGGCGCTGGTCAGCGGCTGGATTTTCGATCAGCCCGCTCTTTTCGCGATCTCCCTGATCGCCGGCGGCTGGGACGCGGCGAAGGACGCATGGGAAAACATCCGGGAGGGCCGTCTCGACGTGCATTTCCTCATGCTGGCCGTGGCCGTCGGTGCGGTGGCGATCGGAGCCTGGGAGGAAGGCGCGCTGCTGCTCTTTCTTTTCTCCACCAGTGGTGCCTTGGAGCATTTCGTCCTCTACCGGACACACCGAGAAATCAATGCGCTGACCAAGGCGGCGCCAAAAATCGCGCATGTGCTGCTGCCGGACGGATCGACGGAGGACCGGGAGGTGCAGTCGCTGCACATCGGCGAGACGATCCTTGTGAAGCCGGACGAACTCTTCGCCATCGATGGCACGGTGATTTCCGGCCTCACGGCGGCGGATGAATCCACCCTGACCGGCGAGGCGATGCCAATCACGAAGGAAACCGGCGCGGCAATCTTTGGAGGCACACTCAATCTCTGGGGTATGGTGCATGTGCGTGTGGACAAGCCGGCGACACAGAGCGCCCTGGCCAAGATCATCACGCTCATTCAAACCGCGCAGCACATGCGGGCGCCGAGTCAGCGCTTCACGGACCGCTTCGGCACGCGCTACACGATTCTCACGCTGAGCATCGTGACGGTGATGTTTTTCGTGTGGTGGCTCGGGTTCGGCATCCCGCCTCTTGAAAATGTCGAGGGTTCCAAGTCGTCGTTTTACCGTGCGATGACACTGCTGGTGGTGATGAGCCCCTGCGCTCTCGTTTTGTCGATTCCGTCGGCGATTCTGGCGGCCATCGCGTGGGGTGCGCGGCACGGCGTGCTCTTCCGCGGCGGCGCGGCCATCGAAAAGCTCGCGGAGGTGGACGTGATCGCGATGGACAAGACCGGCACGCTCACGGAAGGCGAACTGAAGGTCACCAGGATCGAATCCTTCCCCGCCGGCCGCGAAAGCGACGTCCTGCGCATCGCCGTGAGTCTGGAGGCAAACTCGAATCACCCCATCGCCAGAGCCATTACCCGGCACGGAAAATCACAGGGCATCGAGGCGGAGAAGCTCGCCGAGTTTCACTCCATCGCCGGTCAGGGGCTGCGCGGACGGACGGAAGCAGGCCTCAGCTATGTGGGCAGACGTGAACTGGTCAAAGACAGCGCGCTGGGCGATGCGCTGTCGAGTGTTCCCGACGCGCCGCTCGGATTCAGCGAGGTCTGGGTGCTGCACGAGCAGATCGTCGGCCGTGTCCTGCTGAAAGATGAAGTCCGGCCCGGCAGCCGCGCCGTGCTGGAAAAACTGGAAGCGGACGGTGTGCGCACGGTCATGCTTACTGGCGACCGTCGCGCTGCAGCGAGCGAGGTAGCCCGGCAACTCGGCCTCTCCGAAGTCCGGGCCGGACTCCATCCTGAAGACAAGGTGGCCGCGATCCGCGAATTCACCCAGCAGGGGCGAAAAGTCGCCATGGTGGGCGACGGAGTGAACGACGCACCCAGCCTGGCCGCCGCCTACGTCAGCGTCGCGATGGGTGCCCGCGGCAGTGACGCCGCCCTGGAGCAAAGCGACGTCGTGCTGATGCAGGACAAGATCGAAAAACTGCTCTCAGCCAGGCTCATCAGCCAGCAGGCACGGCGCATCATCCAGCAGAATATCGTCATCTCCCTCGGCAGCGTGATTGTCATGGCGGTGGCGTCCCTGTTTGGGATCGTGCCGCTTACTTTGGGGGTCCTGACGCACGAGGGCAGCACGGTGGTGGTGTGTTTGAACAGCCTGCGGCTGCTGTTTCAAAAGGAATGACCCCTGGATGGCGTTTTTCCGCCCGGGCAACTCCGTGCTGGACGATTCGGGCCTTTTCTTCATAGAGTGGGAAAAATCCCCATATGCGTGTTCTTTCCAAAATCCTTTGGGCCCTGGCCTTTCTGGCCGCCACCTTCGTCTGGATGGTGCTCTTTGAGCACGGATTCAGCATGAAGGCGCTGACCGAGGGTTCGGGAGAGGAAATCCGCGCCATCGCCGCCTGGTTTGGCGGCGGGAAAAAGTGACCCGCACAACCCGCTCATTCAACTCAGCTAAAGACCACCACGGATTATGATCGTCAAGGAAGCCGAACTCGACCCCAAGTACCAAGCCCTATGGAAGAAGGCTCTCATCTCCGCCGAGCGGAAGAACTGGGAGTACGTCATTGATCAGGTGCTGCCCATCGTAAAAGACAATTTCGGCTTTCTGGACGGTCGCAAGCTGCTGCGCTCGGCGGAGGGAGAGGTTGTCGGCGGCAGTGGCGGCGGCAAGAAGTTCAGCTTCGGCCTTGGCGGCTTGAAGGTAGGCGTCGGTTCAAAAAAGGATCCGCAGGACGTTGTAGCCGACCTTGAAGAGAATGTCTTCCGCAAGGACCCCTTCAATCTTAACGCGAACGATCAGCTCTATGACATCGCGATGAAGATGCACTTCTGGGACCTCGCCGCCTTTGCGTTGGAGACCATCCGTGCCGGGCATCCGCAGGACACCAAGCACATGCACAAGCTGGCGCAGCACTACATGGCCTACGAGCAGCCTGACAAGGCCTCCGACGTCTATGCGGCCATCCGCAAGGTAGATCCGCGCGACATGGAAGCGCAAAAGGGCGAGAA
Organism: Prosthecobacter sp.; assembly: GCA_041395065.1. Lineage (GTDB taxonomy): Bacteria > Verrucomicrobiota > Verrucomicrobiia > Verrucomicrobiales > Verrucomicrobiaceae > Prosthecobacter. The sequence continues at coordinate 21,537 of JAWLBG010000038.1, forward strand.
GGACGCAGCCGCCCGCAGCTCCATCCAGAACCAAGGCTGGGGCGCCGCCGACACGGGTGGTGGATTCAAGAGCGCCATGAAGGACGCCAGCGAGGCAGCCAAGCTGGAGATGCTCGATCGTCAGGGAATGACCAAGGAGCAGATGGAGCAGTTCCTCGCCGAGACAATCGAGCACTACAATGCCGACCAGACGAACATTCTCTACGTCAAGCGCATGGCCGATCTCTACGAGCGTCTGGAACAAATCGACAGCGCCCTGATGTTCTACGACTACGCCCTGAGCCTGAACCCTGGGGACGTCGCCCTGCAGCGCAAGGTGGAAAACATCCGCGACAAGGTACAGGATAAGCAGATCGCGGATTTCGAACGCGAAATCGAGTCCAATCCGAACGCGCCCGACATCGAAGAGAAGCGCGCGCAGGTGGCCGAAATCCGCCGCCAGCGTGCCGAGGTGGTCATCAACGAGGCCAAAGGCCGTGTGGACCGCAACCCCACGGACAAAACACTCCGCTACGAGCTGGGTCAGGCTTATTTCAACGCCGGGCTCTACACCGAAGCCATTCCGGAATTGCAGCAGGCGAAGTCGAATCCGAACATGCGCATCAAGGCCATCCTGATGCTCGGTCGCTGCTTCGAGCGCAAAAACATGAACGACCTCGCAAAGACCTCGCTGTCGGAGGCCGCCAGCGAGCTCGTCGTCATGGACGCCATCAAGAAAGAGGTGCTCTACGAGCTGGCAAACGTGCTTGAAAAGATGGGCGACCGCGAAGGAAGCCTCGATCAGTTGAAGGAAATCTACAACTCGGACTACGGCTACAAAGACGTGGCGAAGCGGGTGGAATCCTCCTACAACTGATGCCTCGGCACGGGACGGGCGAAATAGTTTCCCCGTCCTGAATTGCTGCTGGAAACCTCTCGGCAGGCCGCCAAGATGCCCGCCCCGATGATCCACGATTTTTTCGCCCTCACAGACACCTGGCAAACCGTCAAGGACGGAGTCCCCGTGGTGATGGCGCTCATCCTGATCGAAGGCCTACTGTCGGTGGACAACGCGCTCGCGATCGCGGCGATGGCGTCCCATCTGGACGAGAAAAGACGCAGGACGGCGATGACCATCGGATACGCCGGAGCCTACGGTTTCCGCATTCTGGCGCTCTTTGCAGCAGGCTTCATCATGGGCAACCACACCCTCATGCTGATCGGCTCGCTCTATCTGATCTGGCTGATGTGCTCGCACTTCGCCGGACTCAAGGAAGCCGCCCCGGAGGAAGGCGAGGTCGTCAACACGCACCGGCATGGCTACGGCACGACCATCGCGATGATCGCGTTTCTCGACCTGACCCTGAGCCTCGACAACGTCGTGGCCGCCGTCGCCTTTGCCAACGACAGCAAGGTGCTTGTTTACATTGGTGTGACGCTGGGGATCATCACCCTGCGAATGGTGGCGGGCTATTGCATCAAGCTGCTGGAGCGCCAACCCTGGCTGGAACACACGGCCTTCCTACTAGTGGGGTTTGTCGGCTTGCTGCTGGGTTTCGAACTGTGGTGGGATCACAGCGTGAGGCAGGTCGTTGACATCGGCGGCTTGCATCTGATCAGCGAGGCCGACGGGCACTTTCACATGGCCAAGGCGATCAAGTTTGCCGGCATCATTGGCATCATCCTGCTTCATCTGGCCTACGAAAAGAATCCGCTGGTTAAGACGATTCTGCGTCCGCCACTGCGGGTCCTGTTGCTTCCGGCGGAACTCTTTGCCGGGATTGTCGGCGGCGTGTTTCTGGCCGTCTCCTGGCCATTCCGCACTGCGTGGAAGAAGCTGCGCTCGAATTAGGCGTTATTTGTTTTCTCAATGCAAGGTCTCGAACGGTCGATTGGCCGGCGTGCCCAGCTTGATGCAGAATCCGCTCGCATGAAAACGCGCACCTCATCCACGATCCCGCTCTGGCTCAAGCTGTCCTACACCGTCTTCATGGCGGTTTTGATTCCCGTTTACTGGTATCACTACGGCCCGACGAACTTCCTCTACTTCTGCGACATCGCGCTTCTGCTCACACTTGCGGGTGTGTGGCTCGAGAAGCCTCTGCTCATCTCCCTCCCGGCCGTGGGAATCCTGATGCCCCAGGCCCTGTGGTGCGTGGATTTCCTGGTTCAGCTCTGCGGTTTCAAAATGACCGGCATGACAGCCTACATGTTTGACGAGACGAAGCCGCTCTTTCTGCGCGGCTTGTCGCTGTTTCATGGCTGGTTGCCGTTCCTTCTCGTGTTCCTCGTGTTCAGGTTGGGTTACGACAAACGCGCCCTGAAAGGCTGGACGGCCTCTGCGTCAGGCCTATGCCTCGCGGCGTTTTTCTTTTTCCCGAAGGCAGGTGAAACGCTTGCGGATCCGAATCTGCCGCGAAACATCAACTACGTCTTCGGCATGGACGATGCACAGCCGCAGACTTGGATGAGTCCGGCGCTTTATCTGGTGACATGGATCGCGCTTCTGATCATCATCGTGTTTGTGCCGACCCATTTTGTCCTGAAAAAGGTCTGCCCCACTCCTGAACAAGCCGCCGCCAAACGCTCATGAGCTCTCCTTCCCTTCCCTCCAATTGGAAACGCGGTTTCTGGAGCCTCATGGGCACGCAGTTTCAAGGCGCGTTTTCCGACAACCTGCTCAAGCAGCTCGTGATCTTCATCGTAATGGCCCAGCAGTGGCCAAAGGAGAAACTCGACCGTCTCGTGTCGGATGCCGGCATGTACTTCGCTGTCCCGTTCCTCCTGCTGTCGATGTTCGGCGGCTGGATGGCCGATCGTTTCAGCAAGGGCCGCGTGATGATGTGGGTCAAAGTGCTGGAGATCGGCATCATGGCCTTTGCCTTCGTGGCACTGGCCACCCAGAACCTGAACCTCCAGCTCGTCAGCATCTGCCTCATGGGCGCACAGAGCGCTCTGTTCGCCGCATCGAAATACGGATCGCTTCCGGAGCTGGTGCCCGACGACAAGCTCTCTTGGGCCAATGGGATCATTGAGATGCTGACCTTCCTCGCCGCCATCCTCGGCACGCTCGCGGCGGGCTTGATGTCGAAAGCCTTTCCCGGCAGTTCCCCATGGCCGGGCATCATCCTGCTCGTGCTTTCCATCGCAGGCTGGTGGACGAGCATCGGGATCACCCGTGTCCGGCCAGCGAGTCCGGACAAACCGCTGCGCGTGAATTTCTTCGGCGAGTTGTGGCGCGAGTTCCGCTGGATGAAAGGTGATCGCGATTTGTGGCGGGCGAACATGGGCAACACGGGATTCTTTTTCATCGCCGTGCTGGTGCAGATGAACCTCCTGCTCTACGCGCAGCAGATTCTGAAAGTGGATCCGCTGGAAAACAGCGTGCTGCAGGTGGCGCTCGCCATTGGCATGGCCGCTGGCAGCATGCTGGCCGGAAAACTCAGCGGCGACCACGTCGAATACGGCCTCATCCCGATCGGCGCCTTCCTCATTGCGACCATGGGCTTTGTCATGGGAATGGAAGGCGTCGGCAAAACAACATTTACCATCTGCCTCTCGATCCTGGGAATAGGCGGCGGCTTTTTCATCGTGCCCATCGCCGCGGTGCTGCAGCACCAGCCCCCTGCGGAGAGAAAAGGCTCCGTGCAGGGCGCGGCCTCATGGCTTTCCTGGGTCGGCATCAGCCTCGCGGCGGTCATGCAGGGCAAGCTCAGCGTGGACTTCCACTGGACACCCGGGGAGATTTTCTGGTTCTGCTCGGCCTGCGCGGTCGTCGCTGGCGTGTATGTGACGCTGACACGCCCGACGGCGCTGCCTGCATTGCTCAAACGCTGGTCGCATGGACACGTGGATGAGGAATGAAGTTCCTGTGACCAAGATTGAATCATTGGAACTTCGTCATTCATGCCTCACATCCTCCTCCTCCCCTTTGGCAGCGCTGGCGATGTGTTTCCTTTTATTTGGCTGGGCCGTCATCTCATGTCCCGCGGTCATCGCGTGACGATGATCACCGCGTGCCTGTTTGAGGAGCATGCGAAGAAAGCAGGACTGAACTTCATTTCGCTGGGCGAGAAGGAGGAGTTCGAAGTCATGATCCGCGATCCGCGCATCTGGAAATCAGGCATCGGCACAAAAGTCGTTTTCGATTTTGCCGCGAAGTCTGTTGAGCCATATCTCGCAGCGATCGAAGCTAGTGGAAAGGCCGACCTTATGCTCGCGCCCGTCACCGCGTTCGCCGGACGGCTCGCACGCGAGAAACACGGCACACCGCTGATCACCGTGCATCTGCAGCCAGCGGTGTTCCTCAGCGCGCACGAGACACCGCTGCTGCATCCGGTCATGCGCTTGCTTCGCAGGATGCCAGTGTGGTTTAAACGAGCGCTCTTCTCGCTGCCGAATCCGGTGGACCTCTTCGCGCTGCCGACAGTGCGGCGTATTTGCGAAGCAAATGGCGTGAAGCCGCCCCGCAGCCTGTGGCGTGAGTGGTGGGACTCACCGGACGGCGTGCTCGCGCTCTTCCCCGACTGGTTCGCGAAACCACAGCCTGACTGGCCATCGAATCTGCTTCAATGGACGTTTCCGTTGGAGGACCTCGCCAAGGAACAGCCTCTCAAATCCGAATTGCAGGATTTCCTCGACGTAGGCAAGAAGCCCGTGGTCTTCACACCCGGCAGCGCGAACGTCCAAGCGTCACGTTTTTATGCCGTGGCTGCAAAAGCCGTCGAACAAACCGGATGCCGCGCGGTGTTTGTCACGCGCGAGCCAAAACAAGTGCCACCGGATCTTCCCTCAAGTATTCTCACTGTCGATTATGCGCCATTCAGCACGCTGTTGAAGCATGCATCGGTCTTTGTGCATCACGGAGGCATCGGCACGATGTCGCAAGCACTCGCCGCCGGTGTGCCGCAGCTCATCATGCATATGGCACACGACCAGCCGGACAATGCGGATCGCGTGGAGCGGCTTGGTGCGGGCATCGGGCTCAGCGTGCGTCAGTTCACACCGGAACGAGTGGCAGGCCTCATCCATCGACTGTCGCATGAGCAACATTTTCGCGACTCGGCGGCGAAATGCCGTGATCGGATTTCAAAAGCACCTGATATGGACGTTTTGATGCGATGGATCGAACAGCGCATCAAAACATGACTCACCACGCCCAGCCCGAACGCCGCTTCGGCCTTCTGCAGGCCACGGCACTGAACATGTCGAACATGCTCGGCGCGGGGCCGTTCATCACGATTCCGGCGCTGATGATGACGATGGGCGGACCGCAGTCGATGCTGGGCTGGGGCGTGGCGCTCATCGTGGCGCTGGCGGACGGACTCGTGTGGAGCGAACTGGGCGCAGCGTTGCAAAAATCCGGCGGATCGTATGTCTATCTGCGTGAAGGCTACGGTCGCGAGAAATGGGGACGCTTCATAGGCTTCCTCTTCATCTGGCAGTTCATCCTCAGTGGTCCGCTGGAACTGGCGACGGCCTACGTGGGCGTGGCGCAGTATCTGCAGCCGCTGTGGCCGCAGAGCAGCGATTTCACGCGGTTGTGTGCGGGTGCAGGCGTGGGCCTGTTTGTCATCTTCCTGCTGTATCGGCGCATCGAATCGATCGGCCGAATCACCGTGGCTCTCTGGGCCGGTGCATTGCTGGCGATGGGCGTCGTGATCGTCACCGGCGCGATGCATTTCGATGCGAAGCTGGCGTTCGATTTTCCTGAGGATGCCTGGCACTTCGACACGACGAAATGGATCGCCCTGGGTGCTGCGGCACGCATCGGCATCTACGACTACCTCGGCTACTACGACATCTGCTTCATCGGCGACGAGGTAAAGCAGCCGGGCCGTGTCATCCCACGCGCCGTGATGCTCAGCCTGGTGCTGGTGGCGCTGATCTACTTCGCGGTGAATCTCTCAATCATTGGCGTGGTGCCTTGGCGGGAGTTCGCGACGGAAGAAGGTGTGAGCAAGCCGGTGGTGACGATGATGATGGCGAAGATCTACGGCAGTGACTTCGCGCAGCTCTTCACCGTGCTGGTTTTGTGGACAATGGTGGCCTGCTGCTTTGCCATGCTGCTGGGTTATTCGCGCATTCCGTATGCCGCGGCCCGTGACGGCAGCTTCTTCAAGGTGTTTGGCCGTCTGCATCCGCGCCTCGGCTTTCCACACGTCTCGCTGATCGTGGTCGGTCTCATCGCCGCATGCGCCACGTTTGTGAAATTGGGCACACTGATCGATGCATTGCTCACCACGCGCATCGTCGTGCAGTTTGCCGGACAAATCGGCGCTCTGGTGATGTTGCGGCGTATGAAGCCGGAGATGGAGCGACCGTTCCGCATGTGGCTGTATCCCCTGCCCGCGCTGCTGGCGCTGCTCGGCTGGGTTTACCTGCTGGTGACGACGGATCGCGGGCTGCTGGGTTACGGCGCGCTCGCCCTCCTGGCCGGAACCGGTGTCTTCATGCTCTGGAGCTGGAAGTCACGTTCCTGGCCGTTCGCGGAAGCGAAGTGACGGCTTGATTTCTCAACGCCTTCCCGATCTAATCACCGACATGACGCGCCTCCTCACCTCCCTGCTGTTCTTCGCCGCGGTTCTCCACGCTGATGAGTTTGATGCCTCCGACAACACCATCGTCCTCGGCAAACGTGTGGGTTTGATCAAGCCGAACATGACCGCGACCGACATCGAACGCGCCTACGGAAAGAAGAACCTCAAAATGGAACAGTTGCCGGGACCGGAGGGCGAGACCTTCGCCGGAGCTAGGCTGTTTGCAGGCACGGATCGCGAACTGGAAATCGTCTGGGATCCGGAAAAGGAGGACAAGAAGATCGTCTTCGATGTGCGCATCATCGGCACCGCATGGAAGTTTGAAAACGGCCTCAAGGCAGGCATGACCATCGAAGAAGTCGAGAAGATCAATGGCAAGCCATTCAAGATCGCCGGCTTCAGCTGGGACTACGGCGGCTACGCCAACTTCGAAGGCGGCAAACTCGAAGGCAAGGTGAGCGTCTGCTTCAATCCGACCACGGACGAAATCCCCGACTATCTCCAAGGCGACAAACAGCTCTCATCGACGGACAAAAAGCTCCGGGCGGTAAAGCCCAAGGTCGAGGAGATGATCACCGTCTTCATGCGTTGATTGACACCGATGCGCACTGTCCTCCGCTGGCTCATCGCCAACTTGATCGTTTTCGTCCCTCTGGCCCTGGTCATCCACAGGATCAACGTGTGGTATCCCAACAGCAACGACTGGCCTTGGTGGGTCGCGGCGCTGCTGCTCGTCACCCTTCTGGCCGCATGCTATGCGGCATGGCGATTCTGGTCCGCGACAGACCCGGACCTGCGCGACTTGGGAAAAAGCACGGAAGAGATCATCGCCGAACTGGAGGCGAAGAGCCTCATCCGCCGCGATGCGTTCCGCGCCTGCCGTGCTTTTCAGGTGGAGGAAACTGAGGACGAAGGCTCGAATTATTTCGTCGAACTCGAGGACGGGCGCACGCTTTTCATCTCCGGCCAGTTTTTGTACGAATATGAGCCTCTCTAACCTGGCGAACTGCGGCGATTCCCCTGCACCCAATTTGAAATCGTCCGCCGGAGCGACACCGGTGACCTGGTGGACTTCATCTGTGGCGGTCAGGCCATGGAACCGGAGGTGCTGGCACCTGCTTTCACGATTGAGGAATTTCAAAGCGGCTGGACGCCTGAAAACCTCGAAATCATCGACAGGCCTTACGCAGCGCTGAAGGAGGAACGACTGGCCCGTGCTTGAATTCAGCACCTTGAACAGGCTGCCTTCATGAGGTTAGCGGATACACACGCACGGCCACGCCAGGCGAGCCGATGAGATGATCCGGCGGTCGCTGCGGATCGGCGAAGCCGGCCTGGAGCAACGGATTCACTTCCCATGTGTCGAGTTTCACCTCGGCCAGCGGATACGGCGTGTGGTGAACCTGCCCGCAGCGAATGCCGCGCGGTGTTTGCGCGAAGAGCAGGTAGCGTTCGGCGAGGAAGAACTCGAGAGAGCCGGATTCGGCGATGTGAGTTTCGCCAGACACTTGATAGCGATAGCGTGACGTCGTCGGTTCCCCGTGACGATGGCAGGTGTAGTCGATTTCATCTTCATCCATGGGCGCGGCCATGCGCGCATGCTGATACGGCAGATGAAAAAAGGTGCGTGCCGTCCACACGGCGAGCGACTGGTTGCAATCAAGCGAGTAGAACCACACGCCGGGACGCCCCTGGTCGTCATGGACGTAGGTGCGGACATTCATCTCGAGGAAGTTGCTGACGCCAGGCATCGGCGGACAGAAGCGCGGTCGGATGCCGCGCATGTAAAACGGCACGATGGCCACCCACGCATCTCCTTGAAACGTGTCCACATGCAGGCCCGGCGGCAGCGTGCGCTGAATCTCCGCTGCGTCCCAGCGCCAGTGCAGGAAGGCCAGTTGCTCCCAGCGCTGATGCATCACATGCGCACGCAATGGGCGATCGCGAACAGCGAGGCGAGATTCAAACGTGGGAACGGCCGTCATGCTAGAGCATGATAGCACACACGGCAAAAGGACAGGAGTGTCCGTTCTACTTCACGCAAACAGCTTCGTCACCGGCTTCGCCTTCACCAGTTCGCGCGGCTGATTGAGATGATTGTAAACAATCGTCTCGGGATCGATGCCGACGGCGTGGTAGATGGTGGCGAGCAGTTCGGTCGGATGCACGGCGTCCTCGACAGGAGCGGAGCCCGTGGCGTCGGATTTGCCATGCACGTAGCCGCGCTTGATGCCGGCACCGCCAACGACAGCGGTGTAGCAGTAAGGCCAGTGGTCGCGGCCGTCGGCGCTGTTGCCGTTGCCGCTGGTGGACACGCCCTTCTCAGGGCTGCGGCCGAACTCGCCGAGGGCGACGACGATCGTTTCGTCGAGCAGACCGGTGGCGTCGAGATCTTCAAACAGAGCACTGAGTCCCTGGTCGAGCATGGGGCCGCTCTGGTTTTTCATGCGCTGCGTCAGGCCCACATGATGGTCCCACGAATGGTTGTCGGAGTTTGCGACCTTGGGCCAGATGACCTCGACGACGCGCGTGCCGGCTTCGAGCAGACGACGTGCGAGCAGGCAGCTTTGACCGAAGGTGTTGCGACCGTAGCGATCGCGCAGCTTGTCGGACTCGCGGTCGAGCGCGAAGGCGTCGCGGGCACGGCCGCTGGAGATGAGGTTCAAGGCCTGATCGTAGTAGCTGTCGAGGCTCATGTCCTTCACCGCGGCCTCGATGGCGGGCATCTGGTCGTTGATTGCATCACGCAGTTTCGCACGGCGCTCGAGACGGACGCTGAAGAGATCGGGACGAAGCTGAAGGTCTTCGATCTTGATGCGGTCCATCTTGCCCATGTCGAGGTCGTCGCCATCGGGGAAGAGCGTGTAAGGATCGTAGGCCTTGCCGAGGAAACCGGCGCCGCCGCCTTTGCCGACGACATTGGATTCCTGCAGCGGACGCGGAAGCTGGACGAAGGGCAGCATCGGCTCCTTCAGCGGCTTGAGACGCACGATGTTGCTGCCGAAGTTCGGGAAGTCCTTTGCGTTCGGCGGCTCGAGCTGGCCGGACGGGCTCACCTTGTCGGTCGTGTAGCCCGTCATGATCTGGTAGATGGCCGCCGTGTGGTTGAAGAGACCGTTCGGCGTGTAGCTCATCGAATTGATCATGGTGAACTTGTCGTTCACCTTCGCGAGCTGCGGCAGGATTTCGGTGAAATGCTTGCCGGGGACTTTGGTCGGGATGTTCTTGAAGGCGCTGCGCACCTTGTCCGGCACGTTTTCCTTCGGATCCCAAAGGTCGAGGTGCGACGGGCCGCCCTGCAGGTAGATCATGAGCACATGCTTCGCCTTGCCCCAGCCGGCACGGCCTGCGTTCGGCGAATTCGCCGCCATGGCCTGGCCGCGAAGGATGTTGTTGAGTGTCAGCCCCATGATTCCCGCGCCGCCGACGCGCAGAATGTCGCGGCGTGTGCTGCCGAGATGGGTGTCACAGAGGTCTTTACCGGGGACTCCAGGAATGCGGAACATGGCGTGCGTTGGGTGCGAGGTTTAAGGCAATATCAGCTGCGAATACGACAAGGAATGGCTGATCTTGCCATTTCGCGGCCGGAACGGCCAGCCCGGGCAGGAAAGTCCATCACGCTGAGGGGAATGCGGCAAACGACCTAACCGCTGATATAACGCTAATTTGACGCTGATGATTGATTCAGACATTAGCGTTTTGTCAGCGTCCAATCAGCGGTTCAAAACAAATGCTTCCCACCTATTTCCCCCGCCGAAACGGGTGCCAGAGCTGGCCGAGGTAGTTCTTGGAGATCGGCTCATGAATGCCGAATGCCTCAGGTTCGTGATCGGGACAGCGATAGGTGCCAAAGAGGATGTCCATGAGCGGCGAGATGTTGGCATAGTTGCCGGCATCGCGGGCCTTGTCGTGATGCCAATGGTGCAGTTCCGGCGCGCCGATGATCATGCGCAGCGGGCCGATGGGCAGACGCACGTTCGAATGGATGAAGATGGCCCACAGTCCGCGAAAGGCGAGGAAACCTGCCAGCGTCTCCAACGGAAATCCCAGGATGAACGCGGGCAGATTGATGATGCCAACAGTGTAGATCGTGTCGAGGGGGTGCTCGCGATGCGCAGCGAGCCAGTCGAGATGCTCCGCGCTGTGATGGATCGAGTGGAAGCGCCACAGGAACGGCACCTTGTGCTGCAAACGATGCGCCCAATAGATCAGGAAATCGCTCAGCACGATCATTTCGATGGCCTGCAGCCACCACGACTGCGCGGAGACGGCAGCACGGAAATTTGACGACACCATGCCATCCAACCAGCCTCGAAAGTGATTCAACACCCAGAACACCACGCCACTCCACAGCAGGTATTGGCCGAGCAGAAAGAACAAGTCGGTCCAGAAGGCAGGGCGGAGAAACTTCTGCCCCTCACGCGCCGGAAACAGCTTCTCCAACGGCCGGAACAGCACCACAAGAAACAGGATGCTCAGGCCGGTGGAAAGGATGGCTGATGGCAGGTTCATGGCTTCGAGTCAGGACCACCAAATGGATCATTGGCAACGGCTTTCACTGTGGTATCCGAGGTCCCACGAAACGGATCATTCGGAGACGGAAATCCCAAGAAGGGTTCAAGGGAGATGCCGAAGTCAGCAAAAGTGACTTTCAAAAACTCGGGCATGGGCAACTCAACCGCGCCACTCTTGCTTCCAAACATGATACGTCGATTTGCCCGCGCTTGAAACATTCCTTCCGCCTCAGCACTCGACACTTTTCGTGTGGAGAAAATAGGCTGGCTGATGCTCTTGCTGGTGATGATTCTCAACTCACTACTGGAATGCTTGGCTTGGGGAGCCGTCAGTTGAGAATCACCAGGTCCTGTGATGCTGTTGATCGGGACCACCATGGCATCCAAGGTCACATCCTTTGCACTCAATCCAAGTGGGTCAGGCGGCGGAACATTCGGTGTGACATGCGAATAGACCACGTAGGCAGCCAAAAGCGTGAACGAGGATGCCAACCCAGCGAGACGGGCGAATTTGGTCAACGCACTCATGGCTTCGCGGACTGCTGCTTGCCGGTTTGCATCCTAAGGGCTTCCGCGCTGATCGTGGTCGCACCGGTGTAGGATTTGCTGCCGGGCATGATCAACGTGCCTTTTGCGGTTTCTTGGGGCAGCACAAGCAGCTTCGAACTCGGCATCATGGTCGGATTTGCCTGCTTCTGGGTGAACCAGACGCAGCCAAACAGCAGGGCGAGAGACGATCCGATGGCAACGACACGAAGCAGTTTCATGTCCCGCATGCTACCGGAACCCATTCAACGGAGTCGAGCACAAAGTAGTCTTGTTGCTGCGCAACAAGACACCCTGTTCCGCAGAAACAGAACAATCTCAATCCACAAACATGAACTCGTTGCTCATGAGCAGCACCTGCGCGAGCTGGCTGAGGGCACTTTGCGGCTTCTGGCGGCCGAAGGGCCAGCGGGAGGAGTCGCAGAAGTCGTTTTTGGCATCGGTGAGGAGCTCGCCGTTGTCGGTGCGCATGATGCGCGGTTGCCAGTCGAAGCTGTCGCTGTCGGTGCCCTTCTCGTCGTGGACGACGAAGTTCAGGACGTCGCCTTTCTTCACGTCGGCGGTGAGGTGCGTGGGCACCTTTTTGTTCTGCGGGGTGCAGAAGTATTCGGAGAGGATGCCCGAACGGCTGTTGTAGATCCAGGCGCGCACGCCGTCGCCGCGATCGCTGCTGCGGCTCAGGGTGGCGTCGATGGTCACCTTCATATCCGTCGGCACATGCCAGCGTGCGGTGACGACATAGGCTTCAGGCGCGGCGTGGCCGCCGTAGTTCGCCCAGAAAGCGTGGCCCCAGGTGTGGTCCGGGTCAGGGATCTTCGCCACGGGGCTCCAGATGCGCTGGCCGCCATCGCCACGTTCGGTGAGATGGGTGAAGGGCTGGAATTCGCTGAAGGCAGGTTTGCCATCGGGGCCGCGCGAGAACTTCATCGCACCATAGCTCCAGCGGAAGGGCTTCTCGGCATTCAACTCCGTGGCATCCGCGGCGAAGCGCTGGGCGAGATCGACTTCGTCCGGCTTCGGATCGCGGGCGAAAACGCGATGATACAGTGCGCGAACGGCCTCGGAATCGAGCGTGGTGCCGTTCAGTGGCGTCTCTTTGGCGACGGCATCGGCACGGGCGCGCATGAAGGGACTGTTCATGAGGAACAGCGCCTGCTGCGGCACGGTGGTGTTGAAACGCTGCGGGCTGTGGCTGTCCGGATTCGCGAAGTCAAACATCGCAGGCACGCTGGCCTGATCGTAACGATCGACCTTCAAATAAACGGTGCGGAAGGTGTCGGCGTCCTTCGCGTTCAGTTCGACGGCGCGTCCACCATGCTTGGCGGTGTTGAGCTCGCCGGTCGCGGCGAGCAGCGCGTCGCGCATCGTCTCATAGTCGAGGCGCTGGCGGTTGAAGCGGCTGAGCAAGTCGTTCTCGGCATCCTTGGTGAGCTTGTCCGGCGTCGCGTGGCTGCTCTGCTGATACGTGCGGCTGGTGAGGATGAGCGTGTGCAGCTTCTTCAAACTCCAGCCGTTTTCCATGAAGGTCGCGGCGAGGTAGTCGAGCAGCTCTGCCTGCACCGGCTTCGGCGTCTGCACGCCGAAGTCGCTCGGCTGCGAGACGAGCGGCTTGCCGAAATGCTGCAGCCACACGCGGTTGACGATGACACGCGCGGTGAGCGGGTTGTCCTTGCTGGCGATGTGTTTCGCGAGCTCGAGACGGCCGCTGCCATCGGTGAACTTCTCGCCGCCGAACATCGTCAGCCACGCACGCGGCGCGGGATCGCCCTGGCGCGCCGGATTGCCGCGCACGAAAACGCGCACGTCGCTGGGCTTCGACTTGTCGAGCATGACCATCGCACGCGGCGGCGCGCCAGGATGTGTGCTGTCGAGCTTGGTGCGATCGTTGCCCAGCTTGACGACCGTGGTGAGATCCTTGCGTGTGAAGAAGGTGTTCGCATCCTCAACCGGCACGGACATGGGCGAAAGCTTGTCCTGCATGAGCTGGCGCACGGGCTCGCTTTTGTCTGTCAGAATGATCTGCGCGTAGGTGGACGCGACATCCTTCATCGACTTCGGCGGCGCCTTGGCAAACATGGCCGCGACCTCTGGCGAACATCCGCTTTCGGGTTTCGCGAGTTCCTGCGCGACGGCGGCGGACTTGGCGGCGAATTCGCCCGCCGGCAGATCGGCAAAACGCTTCCAGGCGACCATGGCGGCGTGCGGTTTCGCGTTGAGCGCATAACGCTTCAAAAAGTCACGCCACTTGCTGGCAACCTTATCGCGCAGCTTGAGCTGGCCGGCCTTGCCACGAAACGCGCTCGAATCTGCAATACCGACGGCCTCCTGCGCAAACACGAGATATTCGGCGAGGCGTTCCGGCTTGCGAATGTCCTCATAAACGGTGCGCTTGAAGTCGAGTTCCTTCTTGCTGATCTCGGCCACCTTCGCCTCGTAGTCCTTCGCATCCTTCTCGTTCGCGGCCTTGCCGATGATCGGAAACACGGTGTCGTCCGGCTCCTCGCTGCTGTTGAGGATGCTGTACATCGCGTAGTAGTCGCGGCTGGGGATCGGATCGAATTTGTGATCGTGGCAGCGTGCGCAGCCGACCGTGAGGCCGAGCAGACCACGTCCGATGACGTCAATGCGGTCATCGGTGATGAGCACACGGTCGTTGATGAACCGTTCGCCCACATTGTAGAAACCGAGCGCGGCGAGATCCGGCGAGTTCGGTGTGGAAGCCGTGAGACGATCTGCCGCGAGTTGATAACTCACGAACTTGTCATACGGCATGTCCTCGTTGAGCGCTTTTACGATCCAGTCGCGATACGTGTAGGCATAGGGGTAGTAATTGCTGCGCCCGGCCACCTGATAGCCGTTCGTGTCCGCGTAACGCACCACGTCGAGCCACACACGCGCCCAGCGCTCGCCGTAGGCGGGCTTCGCGAGAAGCTCCGGGATCAGCGTTTTCGGATCACGGTTCTTCTGCAGCTCGTCGTAGGTCGGCGGCAGGCCGGTGAGCGTGATGTAAAGTCGGCGCACCAGCGTGGCGGGATCGGCAGGAGCCGCGAAATCGAGACCAGCCGCTTTCAATTTGGCACCAACAAACGCGTCGATCGGATTGCCGGTGGAGCCGGCTGGAAGCGCAGGCTTTTTCACCGGCAGAAAGGCCCAATGCTGCATCGGATCGGACTTCGGCGCGGTGTGGTCCACCACAGCAGCCTCCGCCGGCCACGGCAGGCCCATGCTGATCCATTTCTCCAGCGCGGCGATCTGCGATGCGGGGAGCTTGCCGCCCTTCTTCGGCATCGCCTCGACTCCGGCGACGTGATTGACGGCCTTGATCAGCTTGCTCGCGCTCGGATTACCCGGTTCGACCACCTTGCCGTAGTCGCTGCCGCGGATCACGGCATCACGCGAATCGAGGCGCAGTCCATTTTGATACTTGTGCGCGCCATGGCACTCCTGGCAGCGCTCCGCGAGCACGGGACGGACGTTTTTCTCGAAGAACTCGATCTGGTCGGGCGGAAACGTCTCCGCCGCAAAAGCATGCGAGCACGCGACGGCAAGGCCGCCCAAAACAAAGAAGGGAAACTGGAAACGCAGGGTCATGTGGGGGTTCGGAGGCGTGATCCTACATCACAACCCTCCAAAAACCAAACGCGCAGGGATCGGACCACCTTGCAGGCCCTCATTCGCATCCAATGTCATAAACCTGCACTTTTTTGGCCAGCGGCATGAGCGTCTGCTTCACGGTGTCCACGTGCACGGGATGCTTCTCGTAGGCGGTCATGTCCTCCTTGTTGTTGAAGCGCATCACAAAACCGACATCGAAGCTGTCATCGACGATCTCGCGATCGCTGGGCACGGCGGGGCCGACGCTGAGATGCTGGATCTGTTTGATCTCCGCCTGAAACTTCCGGGCACAGGCGATGAGCGCGGCGCGGTCGGCGGCATTGCCGGGGCGCTTGAGCCAGACGAGAACGACGTGCTCCACCTTGCCCTTCGGTGTGGCTTTGGAACACAAGGGACAGGTGCTGCACGAGCTCAAAACGAACGTGAAAACAGCGGCGAGGATGAGAGTGGCGTTCTTCATGGCGTTGGTTAGTCTGACATCACATGAAATTCCCGTCGAGACTGTTTCTGTTCCTTTTCGCCCTCCAGATCTGCTCCGCCCAGGAGGCATTTGACCGCCTGACATTTCATGCGGCGCCGAAGCCGCTCTCCAAAGAGGTGAACACGAGCGACTGGCCGCGCGTGCTGGGCCCCACCGACGATGCCCACTCACCGGAAACGCATTTGCTCAAAACTTGGAAAGCAGGTGAACCAAAAGCAGTCTGGGAAGTGCAGATGGGTGATGCCTACAATTCGCCCGCGATCAGCGGTGACTTCTGCGTCATCTTCCACGCGCTCGATGGCAAGGAAACGATTGAATGCCTCGATCGCGAGACCGGAAAGCGCTTCTGGTCGCACGACTATCCGATCTCTTACCAGGACCGTTATGGATTTGGCAACGGACCCCGCGGAAGTCCGGTTATCGCCGATGGCGTCGTGGTGACCTATGGCGTGACTGGCGAACTGCTCGCGCTGGATTTGAAGACGGGCAAGCTGCTTTGGAAGCACAGCCTCCGCACTGAAATGCACGTGCCGCAAGACTTCTTCAGGGCGGGCGGCACACCGTTGATCATCGGATGGCAAGGTGATCCTGAACGTCGGCGGGAAAAAAGGGCCGATCGAAGACGACGAAGGATTGCGCGACCGCAAGGAACGCCTCGCGGAAGCAGGTGTGAGCGTGGCGGCGTTTGATTTGAAGACGGGCAAGGTCGTGTGGACGATCGAAGATGCGTGGGAGCTAGCTACGCATCGCCAATACCCGCCAAGCTGCACGGACAGACCAAGGTGCTCATCTACGCCGGCGGCGAGAGCGATCCGGCGACCGGCGGTTTGATGTGCATCGATCCGGCCAGCGGGAAACTGCATTCGAAGTTCGCTTGGCGTGACGAGGAATACATTCAGGCCATCGGTTCCTCGCCCGTCGTCGTTCCCGAAAAGAACCGCGCCTTCATCACCACCGCGTATCCGAAGGGCCGTCCGCTCGGCGGCGTGATGGTGGAATACGACGCCGAATTTCAGCCGAAGGAAGTGTGGTCCTCAAAGAGCTCGGCGTGCACTGGATGAACCCCGTTTATCACGACGGCCATCACTACGCCATCGACGGTGAGACGGAGCCGAAGTCACGTCTCGTCTGCGTCAATGCAGACACGGGTGCTGGGTGGGAGCAGCACATCGAGTGGGAGGACGCCGAGTTCAGCAAGCTCACCGGCCGCGCCAATCCCACCCGCCTCAGCATCCTCCGCGCGAGTTTGCTCCGGGCCGACGGCGCGTTTTTATGTCTCGGTGAAATTGGATCACTGCACTGGCTCGACCTGAGCCCGGCGGGTGCAAAGGTGATTGCCCAGGCCCAGCCCTTCTACGCACTCAATACCTGGAGCCTGCCTGCACTCAGCCACGGCCTGCTGTATGTGCGCCAGCAGCAGAAGGATCTGCTGCAGAAATCAGGTGAGCGGATGATCTGTTTGGATTTGAGAGGGGAGTGATTGGCTGTTTACCAATTCTCATGTGATTCGCGCTGTCAGCTCAGAACCCATGATGAAAACCTCATGGGGAGGCCGCAGTGGCCTGTGTTCGGATCAACAAAGACACGCCTTGAGTTTGTTTGCTTTAGGGTGATTAGTTCAAGGAATCTTTGAACTGTGACACCTAAAGCAATCAACCTCCGACAACTCAACCTGCCCCAAGGGATGCCTTTGAGCACCCAAGACCTGGGGCGGGCGGGGATTTCATCGGCACTGGCGCATGAGTATGTGACCACGGGATGGCTGGTGCGCCTGGGGCGCGGCGTGTTCATGTTCACCGGGGATCAATTGCAGCGTGATCCCAGCATCCAGTTTTTGGCACGTAGCCTGCCAAACCTCCATGTGGCCGGAAAGACGGCCCTGGCGTGGCAGGGCTTCGCCCAAAATCTCGCCCCGCGTGAGGTCATCTCCCTGCATGGGTTGAAAAAGGCGACTCTGCCGGACTGGTTCCAAGAGCGGTTTCCCGCCCGATACCATGCGGGCCGGCTTTTCGATGAAGATCTGCCCGAGGACCAAGGGCTCGCCACACTGCCCGAATCACCCAACGGTCCCCTCGTTTCCTCTCCAGAGCGAGCGCTGCTCGAAATGCTCAGCGAGGTGGGAGTGCATCAGGAGGCTGATGAGGCTCGCGGCATCATGGAGGCGCTGCGCAGTCCGCGTATGAAGCTCCTTGGCGAGCTTTTGCGCCATTGCCAGAAGGTGAAGGCTGCACGTCTCTGCGTCGTGTGGGCGGAGGAACTCGGCCTGCCGTGGGCTGGTGCGGCGCGTGAGGCCGCCTCTGGCAGGCTCGGTAAGGGGCGTTGGATTCGCCGCCTCAGGGACGGCAGCCTTCTCATCGTCAAATCGTGATGAACCCCGACTACGTCCAAACCGTCCGCCTGCTGCTAGCCGTGGTGCCGGAGGTCTTTCAGGGTGACCACTTCGCCCTGAAAGGCGGCACGGCCATCAATCTGTTTCTACGGGACATGCCGAGACTGTCCGTCGATCTCGATCTGGTCGTCCGCGATCACACGCTCACGCGGGAGGAGGCGTTCGCGATGATTTCAGGGCAGATGGCACGGATGCAGGCGACGCTTGTGAAAACCGGCTGCGTTTGCGAGATCGGAGCCACCCGTGATGGCAATGAAGTGAAGCTCTTTGTTCAGCGCGGCCGCCAGCGGGTGAAGGTGGAGGTGAACCACGTCTTTCGTGGCACCGTGCTGCCGGTGGAGACACGACCGCTGGCCCCGAGAGCGCAGGCACTCTTCCAGACTGGTCTCGAAGTCCCCTTGCTCCACACCACGGAACTCTACGGCAGCAAACTCGTCGCCACCATGGACCGGCAGCACCCGCGTGATCTTTTCGACGTGCTCAGCCTCTACCAAGAAGGCGGCCTCACCTCCGAGATGATCGAATGCTTCGTCTGCTACCTCGCCGGGCACAACCGGCCCGTGCATGAAGTGCTCTCCGGCAACCGGCTGAACATCGAACCGGCTTTTGTGAACGAGTTCGCCGGCATGGCAGACGGCACCGTGGCCCTACCCGAGCTGCTGGAGGTGCGTGAAAAGCTCTTCGCCGAGATTCCCGCGCGCCTGACCGACGAGCAACGCCAGTTCCTGCTTGGACTCGTGCATGCCGAGCCGGACTGGGGCCTAATGAAGCAACCGCATCTGTCCGCCATGCCCGCCATCGCCTGGAAACTCGCCAACCTGCGCCAACTCAGGAAGTCCAACCCGAAGAAGTTCAAGGCCCAGGCCGAGGCGCTGGAGCGTGTGTTTGGGGGTGGAAGGATGTCTCGTTAACTCCCAATCTGTGAATCGCTGATAGAACGCTGATTCTCATCACCCGAAAATGCGGCGTTCTTCCGCCTTCGTGCTCAATAACAAGATCGCTACGGAGGCTAAGCTTCATCGAACTCTTCGAAAAAATTCGGGCGATTGCAATTTTCGGGTCACTCAAGAGTAGTGTTTGTAGACATGAGCCCCCCACCACTCAACGAGGCTGACTACAGCCCTTACTTCGCCGAAAAAGCTACCCAAGTTAATCCAAGTCTTCTCGATGCGTTCGGGATCAAGATCGAAAGTCGATACGGAAAAGCAGGAGAGCTAATCGAACTGCTGTCTTTTGCCCGAGCTCTATGCCTTGAGGGACTGCATGGACTCGTGGAAGCAGCGTTCTATGACTCAAACAACTCCTACTGCGTTTTTACGCTAAGCGAAGATTTTCCACATCACCCAAATACCGATGTGACCAAGGCAATATACCAGTGTGCGTGGCGAACAATATCTCAGTTCGAGTGGTTCGATGAGATGGTTCATGGTGAGCCTTTGAATCTTGCCGAAGCGCGGGAGATGGAAGCTCGTGGCTGAGCCTTCCCTTGGAAACAACACTATCACCTCCCCCAGCCTCTCCAGCACATTCTTCGTGATGCGCACGACATGTGCATCGTTCCCTTGCAGCCCATGCGACCAATCGGTGGTGGTGGCGGTGAAGACGGTGCCGGTGTTCGTGTAGAGGCCGAGGCAGACGGTGCCGGTGCGGTCGATCTCCCATTTCTCATACCACTCAACGTCGTCGGTGTGCCAGCGAACGGGGCAGGTGGCGATGGCTGCACAGTCGGTCGGCTATGCTGTTCCCTCCATCACCGCAAGTCCACCGCCCGCAGACCATGCGCGGCCTTGATGTGGGCTCTCAGGCGTTCGACCAAACGGGGGCTGATTCCGCGGATGCGGGAGAGTTCCTCGGCGTTGCGAAAAGGCCGTGCGGCAATGATGGCCCGCGCATAGACCGGACCGATGCCAAAGAGGGATTCCAACTCAGTCTGCGTGGCGTGATTGATGTCGATGCGCGCGGGATCTGCCATTTCGGAAGGTTGGCGGTGACTCACGGCGGACTCGCCGACGACCCAACTCATCAGAATCGCGACCACGACAAGCGCCATCGCGTGCCACCACCACGGCACCTCCCGGAGAGGGGTGTCCAGAATGCTGCGACGGCGGCGTGACGACCCGGCGGACATGCGGGTATTCGAGCACAAGCCGGGGCATTTTTCCAGCGGACGGGAACGGATCAGCCACCCGCCGTGATCTGTACGATCTCGATGACGTCGCCGTCATTCACCTCGGCCGTATCGATCTCGCGCGGCAGGAGCGCGGTTTGATTCTGCTCGACCACCACTGGCTTGCCTTCCAGTCCGACGACAGCCAGCAGCGACTTCACCGTCTGCGGGGCTTCGAGTTCGAGCTTTTCTCCGTTCACCGTGATCTTCATGACGTTTCAGTTTGATTGAAATGATTTCAGGCCGCCATGGTGGCGAGGATCGACGCATCCCAGTCCTTCCATACGGGATCCAGACCACTCTTTCGGAGCATTTCGGCCACGCTTTGTGCGGAGCGCTGATCGGCAATGCCGAACTGTCCCTCGGCACGGTTCGTTTCGGCCTTTTCGTCCACTTCGACGCGTTTGCCGCGGACGGTGAGATGCAGGTCCTGGTTTCCGGCACCGGTGTAACCGCCCGGTTCGGTGTGACTTCCCGCGCTCATCACCGTAACGCCGAGTGGCGCCAGGGCATCACGCAGAGGTGCGGGCTCACGCGTGCTCAAAATAACACCCACTTCCGGGAACGTAATGCGGAAGGCGCAGATCGTCTGAACCAGCGCCCAATCGGGAAACTCCGTCATTGGCGAGAATCCGCCCGCTGCGGGACGCAGCCGCGGAAAGGCGACGGTGAAGGTCGATTTCCAGCAGTGCTTGTAGAGATGTTCCAGATGCGCCGCGAGCCGGAGCGCCTCAAGCCGCCAGTCGCTCAAGCCAAACAACGCGCCGATGCCGATGCGCCGAAATCCGCCCGCATATCCGCGTTCCGGGCAGGCCAACCGCCAGTCGAAGTCCTTCTTCGGCCCCGCCGTGTGCATGTCCGCGTAAACGCCACGGTCGTAGGTCTCCTGGTAAACCACGAGACCCTCCGCGCCCGCCTTGACCATGCGCTCATACTCCGGCGCCTCCATGGGGCCGACCTCGATGCCGATCGTCGGCACGGTATCCCGCAACGCGCGAATGCACTCTTCGAGGTAACCTTCGCTGACAAAGCGCGGATGCTCGCCCGCCACGAGCAGGATGTTCCGGAAGCCCTGCTCGACGAGATGCTTCGCCTCGGCGACGACCTGATCCACCGTGAGCGTCACGCGCAGGATCGCGTTGTTGTCGCGGGAAAAGCCGCAGTAGCTGCAGTTGTTGACGCATTCGTTCGAGACATACAGAGGCGCGAAGAGCCGCATCGTGCGCCCGAAGTTTCTCCGCGTGATCATTCGCGACTCCCGGGCCATCGCCTCGATCTGCGCCGGCCCCTTCGACTCCAGCAATGCGGCAAAGCGCTCCATCAGCGGCGATTTGCGCGCCGGGAGGGCATCGAGCGTTGGGATGAAGGTGGTTGGCATGTCCGGTGCGGTTTGGTTAGTCCGCATTCCGTCCGGTGCAATTGGCAATCACGGACGAACTGGAGGCGGGATGTGTTTTTTGTGTGAATCGCCGGCTTTCTCCCGATAATGGTCCCGCCATGCGAATCCTCCTGCCAACCCTGCTGTCCATTGCCAGTCTGCTGACGACGTCCATCCGTGCCGAGGACGTCCAACCGCTCAAAGTCCTCATGGTGTGCGGTGGCTGCTGCCACGACTACGAAAACCAGAAGATGATCCTCGGCGAAGGCATCAGCGCCCGTGCGAATGTGGAATTCACCATCGTGCACGAAGGCGCCCGAGTGAAGGACGACCGCACGCACCAAATCAGCATCTACAAGGAACCCGGCTGGGCGAAGAAGTACGACGTGATCCTGCACAACGAGTGCTTCGGTGCCGTGACGGACGTGCCGTTTGTCGAAGGCATCGCCAAAGCCCACTACGAGGGCGTGCCTGCCGTCATGCTTCACTGCTCCACGCACAGCTACCGCACCGCGCAGACGGACGAATGGCGCAAGTGCGTGGGTCAGACTTCCATGAGCCACGAGAAGAACCGCGACCTGAAGGTGCGCAATGTCGCCGAAGACCACCCGATCATGAAAGGATTCCCCAAGGAGTGGCTGGACCCGAAGGACGAGCTCTACAAAAACGAAAAACTGTGGGAGAATTTCAAGCCGCTGGCCACCGCCTTTGGCGAGGACACTCAAAAAGACCACCACGTCATCTGGACCAACCAATACGGCAACGCCCGCGTGTTCGGCACGACCCTGGGTCACGGCAATCACACGATGGAGGACCCGGTTTATCTGGACCTCGTCGCCCGCGGCCTGCTGTGGGCCTGTGGCAAACTGGACGATAACGGCAAGCCGCTGCCCGGCTACGAGGCGAAGCAAAAGTAGCCGCCAATACTCGGCTCACTCATGGCGGAAGAACCGCCTCCGCATCGTCGATGGGCGGCAACGAATCGGGCGGCGTCGCGCGCTGATAGCGCTGGTAGCCGTGCGGATTGAAAACTTCGCTGTGGGTATGCTTGTAGCCGGCCGGATCCAGTTTTTTCC
This sequence comes from Prosthecobacter sp., assembly GCA_041395065.1. Lineage (GTDB taxonomy): Bacteria > Verrucomicrobiota > Verrucomicrobiia > Verrucomicrobiales > Verrucomicrobiaceae > Prosthecobacter. The sequence continues at coordinate 44,221 of JAWLBG010000038.1, forward strand.
ACCACAGGTCACGGGTTTCATACGAGCAGCCGACGAGCAATGTCAGGACTGCAGGGGAAAGAAGGAGCAAACGGGTTTTGTGTTGGTTCATGTTCTTCGTTTGGGGAGGAACTACTTTTGTCCGTAGTAGGCGCCCGGCCCGTGCTTCCGCAGGTGGTGCTTCTCGAGAATGTGCCCGGGAATCGGCTGAATCGCGGGATTCAATGAAAACGATCCCAGCGCCATCTGGGCGCACATTTCCAGGGCGATGCTGTTATTGAGAGAGTCCATGGCACTCTTTCCGAAGGTAAAGGGCGCGTGATGGAGCTGGAGGACGGCCGGCATTTCGAGCGGATCGAGTTGCAGTTCCCGCAGACGCTCCACGATGGCCACACCGGTAAAGTGCTCATAATCCTGCGCCACCTCCTCCGGTGTGAGTGCCCGCACAACGGGGACCGTGCCGTGAAAGTGGTCCGCATGAGTGGTGCCGTAACAGGGCAGCTCCCTGCCGGCTTGGGAGAACGTGGTGGCATGCAGACTGTGGGTGTGGGTGACGCCGCCGATCTGCGGGAACTCGCGGTAGAGCACGAGATGCGTCTTCGTGTCACTCGAGGGGCGGAGCGTGCCTTCCACCACCTGGCCATCGAGATCCATGACCACAATGTCACTTGGTTTGAGAACGGCGTAATCCACCCCGCTTGGCTTGATCGCCCACAGTCCGGAGTCGCGGTCGATCCCGCTGACATTTCCCCAAGTGAGACGGACGAGGCCGCTCGGCTCGAGGGCGCGGTTGGCTTCGCAGACTTGTTCTCGCAATTCGCTGATCGTCATTCCCTGTCGATCAAAGACCAATTCTCTTTGATTTCCAGCAACATAAACGCTGACGGGAGGCGTTTAACCGGAAAGCCTTGAAGGTTGACGCGGATTGCCGCCCCGTTGACCTGTACCCTTTATCAACATGTCCGAACCTGCTGCTCCTCCTCCCGCCCCCACGACCGCCGCATCCGTTGCGACTCAAAAAGCGCCCAGCGTGCCCGATCAGGATGCGATTCTGCAAGCCTCCGCGTGGGTGAATCCCCTGCGGACCGAAATCGCCCGGGTTCTCGTGGGCCAGAGCATGCTGGTGGACCGACTGCTGGTCGCGCTGCTGACGAACGGACACGTGCTGCTCGAAGGCGTGCCGGGTCTGGCCAAAACGCTCGCCGTCCGCACCCTCGCCGGCACTCTGCAGGCGAAGTTTCAGCGCATTCAGTTCACGCCCGACCTGCTGCCGGCGGATGTGATCGGCACGATGGTTTATCACCCAAAGGACGGCACCTTCACACCACGCCTGGGGCCCATTTTTGCCAATCTCGTGCTGGCTGACGAAATCAACCGCGCTCCGGCCAAGGTTCAAAGCGCCCTACTGGAATCGATGCAGGAGCGGCAGGTCACCATCGGCGAGGCCACGCACAAGCTGCCGGACCCCTTCATGGTGCTGGCGACCCAGAATCCGATCGATCAGGAGGGGACCTACACGCTGCCCGAAGCCCAACTCGACCGCTTCCTGCTGAAGGTACGCGTCACCTACCCCACGCCACAGGAGGAACGGCAGGTGCTCGACGCCATGGCCACCTCCGCGCCGAAGCTCGACGTCAGCCAGGTCACCGACATGACCTCCATCACAAAGTCGCGCTCCGTGGTGAACCGACTGTTCATGGATGAAAAAATCCGCGACTACATCGTGGCCATCATCAACGCCACACGTCAGCCAGAGACGCTGGCGCCGCACTTGAAACTGCTCATCCGCTGCGGTGCCTCCCCGCGCGGCACGATCAACCTGGCCCTGGCCTCGAAGGCGCTCGCCTTCCTCAACGGGCGCAACTACGTCGTCCCGCAGGACATCAAGGACCTCGCGCCGGACATCCTCCGCCACCGCATCCTGCTTTCCTATGAAGCGGAAGCCGAAGGCGTCACCACTGAGGACGTGGTTAAAACGCTGCTCGACAAGCTGCCGGTGCCCTAATCCCGAAGCATCGTGAACCGGGAACCCGTGCAGACCGACAACGACGCCCGCCTCACGCGCATCCTGAAGCGCGTGAGGAAGATCGAGCTTCTCACGCGAGGCATGGTCAAGGAGATGCTCGGCGGTCAGTATCACTCGCGGTTCAAAGGTCAGGGCATCGAGTTCGACGACTTCCGCGAGTATCAGCCCGGCGACGACGTGCGCTTCATCGACTGGAACGTCACCGCCCGCATGGACGAGCCCTTTGTGCGCAAGTATGTCGAGGAGCGCGAGCTGACCGTCATGCTCTGTGTCGATGTCAGCGGTTCAGGCGACTACGGCAGCCAGGAGGACTCCAAGCGTGAACGCGCCGCGGAGATCGCCGCCGTCTTCGCCTTTAGCGCGGTGCAAAATCAGGACAAGGTGGGCCTGACGCTCTTCTCCGATCAGGTGGAAGAGTATCTCCCCGCCCGCAAAGGCTCCCCGCATGCACTCCGCGTCCTGCGTGACATTTTGAACTGCGAGCCCAAGCGCCGTGGCACCGATCTGAAGGTGGCGCTCGACCTTGCCTTGAACCGCATCGCACACCGGGCGCTGCTGATCATCGTCTCGGACTTCATCTCGCCAGGCACCGCCTGGGAGAAGAGCCTGCGGGCCGTCGCGGCGAAACACGATGTCGTGGCAGCACAGATCATGGATCCCCGGGAGGTGGAACTGCCCGACGCCGGGCGCGTCTGCCTCGAAGACCCCGAAACGGGCGAGCAGATCCTCGTCAACACTTCCAACCCCGGCGTGCGGGAGCAGTTCTCCGCACGTGTGGCGGAGCGGCAGCTCGCCCTGCAGCACCTGCTGCGCCGCAGCGGCGTGGAGCGCATCTCCGTTCGCACGGACGAAGACTACGTGCCGGCCTTGAAGGCCTACTTCCGCAGCCGCAAAAGAAGGAGACGCGGATGACGGAGGGACACTTCATCGCAGGACTTCTGGCCCAGATCCCTTCTGGCGTGCCACCGCTGCCGCATCCCGACCTGCCACCGCCGGACGAGGTGCCTCTGCCTCCGCCGTGGTGGATTGGCTGGGGCGTGGGCCTGCTGCTCGTGCTGCTGATTGTCCTCGTCGTCTGGCTTCTATTGCGACCGAAGGCAATCCCGGCCGCGCTGCCGCGTCAGCCGTGGTCCACGGCCTTCCGTGCTCTGAACGAGCTACGCAGTCGGTACGAGAACCTGCCGCCAAGTGAAATGGGCCACCGCGTCTCGCAGGTCCTGCGCCGCTACCTGGCCGAACGCTACGCCATTCCCGCCCCTGCACGCACGACGAACGAAATCTTCGACGGCACTCCGGAAAGGCAGCCCGGCGTGCCCATCCCGCGCGCGCAGGGTCTCTGGCGCGAACGCTTTGAGCCGGTCGCGCGCCTCTGCGATGACATTTCCTTCATGCCCGCGCCACGCACAGCGGCGGAGTCGGCGACGTTGATTGATGAAGCCCTTGCACGACTGCAGGAGGAAAAACCATGACGATCCCCGGCATCCCCGACTTCCAGCTCCTGCACCCGCTGTGGCTGCTGCTGCTGCCGCTGGCACCGCTCTTCGCGCTGCTGCGGGGTTCCCGGCGCGGCAAACGCGCGGCGATCAAGTTTCCCGCGACGCCGCTGCTGCGCGATCTTGGCCGCCCCGCGCGGGGTGGAGTCGGCGGCTTCATTTTCGGGCTCGTTCTCCTCAGCTACGTCTTCGGCATTTGCGCCCTGTCTCGGCCGCAGAAGGTGCTGTCCTACGACGAGGAAACAGCCGAAGGCATCTCGATCATGCTCACGGTGGATGTTTCCCTCTCCATGCTGATCGAGGACTTCTACATCGGCAGCCAGCCGGTGAACCGCCTGACCGCAGCGAAGCGCGTGATGACCAATTTCATCAAGGGTCGCACCAGTGACCGCATCGGCATCGTGGCCTTCGCCGGGGAGACGTACCTACCCTGTCCGCTCACGCTGGACCGCGACTGGCTCATCAACAACCTCGACCGCGTGCAAACCCAGCGCGTGGGAGACGGCACCGCCATCGGCTCCGGCATCGCCTCCGCCGCCAATCGCATGAGGCGGGAAAAAACACCCAGCAAGGTCATCGTGCTGCTCACCGATGGCGCGAACAATTCCGGCCGCCTCAGCCCGCAGGACGCCGCAAAGCTGGCCGCCACGCTTGGCGTCAGGATTTACACCATCGCCATTGGCACGCCTGGCATCCACAGCATTCCAGACCCCCGCCGCGGCACCTTCACGCCCGTGGGGCAGCAGCTGTTTGATGAAGCCACGCTCAAGGAAGTCGCCGACATCGGCAACGGCCACTTCTACATGGCGCAGAATCTGGATTCCCTCAGCGGCGTCTTCGACACCATCGACAAGCTTGAAAAAGTAAAGATCGAGCGCCGCAAGATCACCGAGGCCGAAGAGCTGTTTTACTGGCCACTGTCCCTCTCCGCCGCAGCCCTGTTTCTGGCGCTTCTGCTTTCCCTGACGCTGCTGCATTCGGCCCCCGAACCCGCCGTGACCTGATCCCGCATGACCTTCGCCCACGAACATCTGCTGTGGTTCCTGCTCATCATTCCCGCTCTCGTGGGTCTGAAGCTGTGGGTGGACGCGCATGGCTCGACGGCGGAGCGTCTCTTCACCGCCGCCCGCCTGCGCCCAGCGCTGGTCATCGGTCGCTCGCTGTGGCTCTCGTGGACCGTCTACGCGCTGTACTCGCTGGCAATGACGTGCCTCATCGTGGCCGTCGCCCAGCCGCGCTGGGGCGAAGAGCATCTCGAAGTGCCGGACAAGGGTCGCAATGTCTTCATCGCCATCGACACCTCGCGCTCCATGCTGGCGCGTGATGTGACACCTGACCGGCTCACACGCGCTCGCCTTGCCGCCAACGACCTCGTCACGGCCCTCGCGGGCGAACGCGTGGGACTACTGGCCTTCGCCGGGCGCGCCTACCTTCAGGCGCCCCTCACGACCGACCACGACGCCATCATCGAATCCCTGCAGGCCTTCGACCACACGATCATCGAGTGGGGCGGCAGCAACATCGGCGACCTGCTCGACGTCACGCTGCGCGCCATCAAAAACCTGCCGAAGGGCAATTTCGCGCTCGTCATTTTCAGCGACGGCGGCGACGCGGACCAAAACCTCGCCTCCTACATCCAGCGGCTGACCAAAGCCGGCGTCATCGTCGTCACCGTCGGCGTCGGCACGGAAGGCGGCACGCTGATTCCAAACCCCGAAACAGCCGGAGACTACATTCGTGACGCGGATGGCAATGTGGTGCGTACGCAATTGCAAACCGGCGTGCTGCAGCAGCTCGCCGACGGGACGGGCGGCCGTTTCATGAAGCTGGGCCTGCAGCCTCTGAACCGGAGTGCCCTGCAGCCGGTGCTGGCACGGCTGACGGAGCAGGAATCCGCAAACCGCAAGACCGCCCGGCCGATTGAGCGTTTTGCATGGCCGCTCGGTCTGGGTATGTTCTTCCTTATGCTCGCCTGGATCATCAGCGCCCTGCCCCGCCCGTCCCCGCGTCCGCTCGTACTGGCGCTTGCTGTCTTCGCCTTCGCGCCGCAGCAGCCGGCGCAGGCTGCCAACATCGGTGAGACGCTCGCGTCGATCTTCCAATCCGGCGGTCCGACGCCTGAAGAAGCTCGCACGGCCTTGGAGCAGGGTGACTTCAAAAATGCCCGCGACCTGTACAGCAAACTTCTCAACGACGGCCGCTTCAACAGCGCCCGCGACGAGCTGCTCTATGGCATGGCCGCCACCGAGCACGCGCTGACGAACTACGACGGCAGTGTGAAGAACTTCAGCGAGGCTCTGCACACTTCGGATGCGTCCCTCCGCGCACGTGCCCATCGCGGTCTCGGCCACACGCTTTATGATCAGGGTGTCATGGGCCTGGCAAAGCAGCCCAAAATCACCATCGACCGCTGGACGGACTCACTGCGCCATCTGGACGCCGCACTCGAACTCGACCCGGACAACGCCGACCTGCGCGAGAACCGCGATCATGTTTCCAAGATGCTCGACGAACTGCGCAAGGTGACCGAGGAAAAGGAAAAGCAGCAGCAGGGTCAGAAAGGACAAAAGGGCCAGAAAGGTGAAAAGGGGCAGCAGGGCCAGAAGGGTGAAGGAGAGGAAGGGCAGGAAGGCGACCAGGACGGCCAGGGTCAGCAAGGCAGCGACCCGAACGGTGGCGGCGAACCCAAGGAGTCCGAGGGCAAAGGTGAGAAGAAGGACGAAGACGACGGCATCGGTGGCAAGGACGCCAAGGAACTCCCCGAAGGACGACTGCAAGCCGCGGGCGGTGACCAGAAAGGCGAACAGCCGGGCCAGGGCGCGGACCCCGGCGAAGGTGAGGAAGGGAGCGGAGAAAAGCAGGTCGCCAAGCGCACCGAATCCGGCGACCAGCGCAATCCACGCACCGGCTACACGCCCGGCGAAGCCCAGGCTCTGCTGAGGCAATACATGGACGAAATCACCGCTCCGATGAGCAACCGCTACCACACGCCGCCCGCCAACAAAAAAGACTGGTGATACGCATGCCCGCCTCCAAGCCATCCTTCATGCTTAGCCCGCTGTTCCGGATTTTCTTCCTCGCCGCCACGCTTCTTGTTTGCGGTTCGGCAGCGGCTGCCACCGTGCGCGCCTACATCCAGCCTGAAAAGGCGCAAACCGGACAGGTCGTGACCTACGTCATCGCCGTGCAAAACGGCACCGTTCAAAGCCTGCCACAGCTGCGCCTGCCGTCGCAGGTCCAGATGAATTCCGGCGTGTCCACCTCCCAGAACATCGAGATCCGCGGCAACCAGCGCGTTTTCGCCACGCAACTGGCCTGGGGCGTGGCGGCGACCGAACCCGGCGAATTCGTCATTCCGCCGCAGGAGGTTCTCGTGAACGGCGAGATTCTGAAGACCAACGAAGTCCGCCTCACCGTCACCGAGGCTCCCGCCACGCCGGGCGCGGGGAAGGCCGACGATGCAACCACCCCCCTGTTCCAAATCGAAGTCGGGAAAACGGAATTCTATCCGGGCGAGGTCGTGCCCATCACCGCCAGCCTGTTCGTGCCGCGCAGCGTGATGCTCCGCCGCGTGGGCCTCATTCAGGTGGACAAGACCGATTTCGCCATCACCCGCTTTCCCCAGCAGGCGGACCAGACTGAGACCGTGATCAACGGCATCGGCTACATGGTCATCACCTACCGCAGCGTGCTCTCTGCCCTGCAGGCCGGAGAGTTGAAAGTGGGTCCCGCATCCTGCGAACTGCTCTACGAGGTTTACGAGGAAGATCGCGGAGGCATTCGCCGCAGCCTGCCCTTTGGCATGATCATGGGCAATACCGAGACCCGGAAGATGGTGGTCAAGAGCCAGGAGGTGAAGGTCAACGTCCTGCCCCTGCCGACCGAGGGCAAACCGGCGAAGTTCACCGGCGCCGTCGGTGACTTCAACATCAGCGCCTCCGCCACGCCCGACGAACTCACCGTCGGCGACCCGCTGGCGGTGGATGTGACCATCAGCGGAAGCGGCAGCTTTGACGCGATCGAAGCGCCCGCCCTCGTGCCTCCCGACGGATGGAAGGCCTATCCGCCGCGTCGCTACAACGTGGACGGCCCCGTCAATCCCAACCTTCCGCCCGCCACGCAGAGCACCATCGGTTTTTCAATGGTTTTCGTGCCGGAAAAAGTGCTGCCGGAACTCCCCCCCTTCGAGTTCACCTTCTTCAGCCCGACTCAAAAGAAATACATCACCGCACGCACCCCGTCGATCCCCCTCGTCATCAAACCGGGCGCCATCGCCGCAGCAACGGGCGTCGCCCAGGGCGGTGCCGTCGACGCGTCTGCGCCTCCAGCCGTGCAGCAGCCGAAACCGAACCTCAGCGACATCCTCATGACCGTGCCGTCTTCGGCACGCTGGCTGGACACCACGATCGCCTCCACCACTCCGCTGACGGCGAGCACCCGCTTTTGGGCTTTGCAATCCGTGCCCGCCGCCTTGGTGATCCTTGCGACGCTGTTCACTTCCTGGCGCCGCCGCCGCGAACGCGCCGCCAGCGGCCTCCGCGGGGAGTTGCAGCAGCTCTGGAGGAATCTCGAGGAACCTGGTCTCGGCGACCGCGAGTTTCTGCAACGCGCCGCGCATTTCATCCACCGCAGTCACGCCGGACGCGAAGTGCAGGACGAGGCGTTGCGCGATATTCTCCGGAAATACGAAGACCAAAGCTTCACCGCCGCGCCCGCATCTCCCGGCCTCGACGGCGGAGAGCGCGGCCGCATCCTGCAGGCGCTCTCGCCGCTGATGAAGCAGGCCGCTTTGATCCTATGCGCGCTTGGCCTGTTCAGCACTGGAGCGCTGGGCGCGGAAGAGAGCTCTTCGCGCGACGACGTCTACCGTCAGGCGTGTGAAGCGCTCGAAAAGGGCAAGTTCACCCAGGCGCAGTATCTCGGGGAATCGCTCACCAAAAAAGACCCGCCTGCGCTGAGCGCCGCGGTTTTTTCACTCATCGGCCACGCACGCTACCGGCAGGACGATCTCGGGCGTGCCGCATTGTGGTACCAGCGTGCCGAACTGCTCGAACCCGCCAATCCCGAGGTCCGGCAGAACCTTCGCCATCTCGACGAAAAGACCCGCTTCTTCCGTTTCGGCCAGGGTTCCCTGCTTCAAGAATGGAGCCTGCTGCTGAGTCGCAACACTTGGATCATCGCCGCTTCGGCGGGCGTGTGGATCGCCCTGCTGGCGCTGCTTTGGTTCATCCTCTCCAGCAATGTGAAGCAGCGCGGCGGCGTCGCCGGCATGATCCTCATCATCCTGGGCCTCATGCTGTTCCTTCCCGCAGCCGCCTTTGCAGCGATCCGTCCTGAACCGGAGGCGCGCGTCAAGGATGTCATGATCGTGACCGCGAAGGACGTCAGCGCATTCACCGCGGCCACCATCACCTCCGGCAGCGTCATTGATCTCCCGCCCGGCAGCCAGGTGCGGCTGCTGGAAAAGCGCGGCGCCTGGAGCTATGTCGAAATCCCAGGCGGCGGCGACCTGCTCAGGGGGTGGATCGAGACTCCGGTTTACACGCCGCTGTGGCCGTGGAAGCCGGAGCTGCTGCCGTGAGGACTATTTCAGTTCCTTGATTCGCAGATTGCGAAACTTGTAGGTCTGCCCTTTCTCTCCGTGATGCTGGATGGCGATCACGCCAGCTGCATCGACATCGTCCTCCACGTCGGTGGTGAGCACGCCGTTGACGAAGATTTTGAGGCTCTTGCCGCGGCACTCGATGCGGTAGTTGTTCCAGCCGTTGCGCTTAAAGGCGTCGCCGGCTCGGGCGCGGAAGGCGGCTTCACTTTCCTTGTCTCCTTTGATCGGACTGGTGAACCACATGCGGCGGCCTTCGTCATACAGACCACCCGACCACTTGCGGTTTTCGTCGCCATCGACCTCCGCCTGATAACCGAAAACCTTGTTGGGCTCCACATGGGCACGAAACATGAAGCCGCTGTTCGCCTTGCCTTCCGGCAGCAGGATGTCGCCTTCGAAAATGAAATCACCGTAGGTTTTCTCGGTCACGACAAAGAACTTCTTTTCGCCCGTGAGATGAATCTCGCCGTTAACGACCTCGATTTGACCCCAGTCGTACGGATTCTTCCAGCCGGTCATCGTCTTGCCGTCAAACAACGGCATCCAGTCTTCGGCGAAGGCGGGCATGGTGACGACAAGGGCGAGGGCGGCGAGGAGGATGCGTGATTTCATGGCGGGGCGGCGACCAAAGCCAAGCTGCGGTCCAACACAAGATGCTTTCCATTTTTTGGCCGACCGGCTAGATGCCGGACTTGAGCGCGCCGGCTGATTTCGGCACGGCCACTTTGGGAGAATTGCCTGAACTCCGGTTGTAGCCGCCGCCCAGGGCCTTGTACGCTTTCACAAAGGCGTTGAGCTGCTGCTGTTTGAGTTCGACGAGATCAATCTTGGCTTCAAGCGTGTCGCGCTGGGTGAAAAGCACTTCGGTGTATTCCGCGCGGGCGTTGTTGAAGAGCTTGCCCGCGATCGAAATTGAATCCGAAAGCGCCTGCACCTGCTGGCTCTTGAGCGCGTAGGCCTGATTGAGGTTTTTGATCTGCGCGAGCTGGTTCACCACTTCGATGTAGGCCTTCAGAACGGTCTGCTGGTAGGCG
>JAWLBG010000039.1:0-54045 GCA_041395065.1 Prosthecobacter sp.
CCGTGCCGTTGTTCAACGGGAGGACGGAAGCGTTCAAGGTGGCGGCCGCAGTGCTGATGTAGTTGGCGGTGTTGCCCGTGGTGATGATCTCGAATCCACGCGTCGTGTCATAGCGCAGGAACTGCTGCTGCGAACGGGACACAATCCACGGATCGACCATGCCGTTGTTCATCAGCGGCGAACCGCCAGCCCAGGCCGTTACAATGAGGCGCTCCGCGTTCGCGGTACCGGCCACGCCGAGAAGATTCGTGTTGTGGCGTATGGTGAGTGTGCCGCTGGAGCCGGTGTCCCTGGTAAGATCGGCCAGAACCAGTTCCGCCCAACTGGGTGAACGGCGGATCACAGAAATATCCGCGCCCAAGGCTGCCGTCAGCGCTCCAACCGTCTCCGAATTGAAAGCGTGGTTTGTGGTGTCGCCAATGATCTCAAGACTGCCGCCGTTGAGGAAAATGGCCGCCGAATCTCCCCATCGCCCGTCTGGATTGGTGCCGGTGTATGGCGTGTCATTGTCAAAGCGCAGCCGCGTGGACGGATGCAGGTACCACTGGTTGGCATTGGTTCCCGCGATACTTCCGGCAGCGGTGCCTCGCACATTTTCAATGCGGACATCGCCGAAGACGTCCACGGCCCCCGTACCCAACGGAGTGCGGGTGCCGTTCTCGCCCGCACGCAGGTAAAGAATCATCCCACGGTAGCCGCCGTCGTAGTGGCGGGTCCGGGCCAGCAGGGTGCCACCCGTGTAGGTGTTGTTGGAGTTGTTGTTGATGACGACTCCGCCATAAGCCGAAAGGTCCATTCCCGACCCCAGCAGCATTCGATTGTCACCGGCAAACTGCGGGTTGGTGGTGCTGCCGGGACTCAAATAAAGCGTCCCCCCGCCGCCACCGATGCGGAATTCACTGCTTCCTTCGCCCCAGGCGGTCACACTGCCGATACTCAGGGTTCCGTTGCCGTTGCCGGCCCCCAGGAACCATTTGTTGAAAGCCCCGCCATCCCGCGTGGCCATCTGCGGATCGGCACTGAGGTTTTGGCCGTTGTCAATGGTCAGGATGCCGTGACCGTTGCCCTGAAGAACGCTGGCGACAGCGGCGGTGATCGCGTCAAAATTAGCGATCACCCGCGTGCCGACCACGGGCAGGGCGCTGTTGCTGGTGGTAACGAGCGTCAGGCCGGTGGTACCGAGATTGGAGACAGCCCTCGTCGAAATGCCCGCGCCGGCAAACAGGCGCACACGCCCCGTACCAAGTGTGCCATTCGCCTGTGTGATGATGGTGTGGCCGTTGAAGGCGTCGTAGCCACCGCTGAAGGTGTTGGCGGCGTTGTTGTCGAGTATCAGATAGTTGCCGATCTTGACGATCCGGCCCGCGCCCTGAATCACGTCCCGGTGGTAGGTGGTTATGTCCGTGCGAATGGAAAGGATGTCGCTCGTCTGGATGCCTGCCTCGATAAAGAGTGTGTCGCTGCCGTTGACGATGAGCAGCGGACTGTTATCCGCGACAATCATCTGGCCACCGCCGTCCGTGCCTAGAAACTTGTTGGTCGCAGCACCGCCATCGCGGTCCAGCGTGATGTAGGTCTGTCCGTTCACATAGAGGGTCTGACCGTTCGTCGTGAAGAAGGGTGTGTTGGCGGTGGAACTGGCGAGACGAATCGTGCCGTAATTCAGGATGTAGTCACCGCTTCCGGAGGAATCCGTGGTCTGCAGCCGGATCTCTCCGCGGTTGAGCGTGATCCGGCTTGTAAGCGTGGCGGTATTGTCCGCATTCAGTCGAAGCACACCGTCACCCGACTTGATGATGTCCGCCGAACCGGTCACCGTGCCCTGCAACTCCAGAACCCGCGAACTCTGCTCCACGCGCAGGCCGATCGGGGAGCTGCCGCCGAAGTTCGTCGCGCCGCTCACGCTCAAATTGTGCGTGTTGGCGTTCGCTGTGGCGCTCGTACTGCCGATGATCAGGGCCGTGCCCTGCAGCGTGTCGGTACCGAGCACCGTGAGACCGGCGATGGTGTTCGTTGTCACCGTGGCCGAGGTGCCGGTATAGTGCTCCCCGATGATGCGGGCATAGGGCACGTTCTCGGCAACGATCACAGTGTTGTTCCAAGTCTGGTTGGTGGCGTTGTTGGTCCGCAAGCGGAGTTCCGCCATCTGCTGGCCGTCGTTGTTCTGTAGCCAGTCACCCGCCAGAGTGATTGAGGCGGTGCCTGCCGTGCCCGCTCCGTCCAGATACAGCTTGCCGCCGTTGATCTGGATGTTGCCGCTGATTAGATTGGCCGTGTTGGTGAGCTGCACGTTGCCGATGCCGTGCATGGTGAACCCGTCAGCGGTGACCACGCCGCCGATGCGCAGCGTCTGGTTGTTCTGGTCGGTGAAGACGACCCCCTCAACGGGCGCGGAGCCGTCGCCAAAGTAGACGTTCGTGGTGTTGAAGTTCACCCGCGCGTTGTCGCGGTTGTCCACGATGAGGCCGCCGCTGTGGATATTGATCTGTCCGCCGTCCAGCGTGGTGTCGTTTGAGGCCGCCTGATGGGCGATGCGCAGGGCATACACGTTAACGGTTCCGAATCCCGAGGCGTCTCCCAGACCGACTCCATAATCCGCGATGTCCGTCGCGGTCAGCGAGTTCAAAAACGCCGCGCCACCGCCCGAGGTCGCGGACTTGGTGAAGCCCGCCAGTTGAACGCCGAAATCATCGTTGTAGGACAGGAACGTGTTGTAGGTGGGATTGATCATCCACACCGGCAGGATGCCATTCGTCGTGTTGTTGGCGATCCAGGTGAAGTCATTGATGAAAAACTTCTGTCCCTGCTGATCCGCCCGGCCGAGTTCATTGGCGTTGATGCGCACGTCGAAGGTCGCCTGGCCGATGCGGTTGATGCCGCTGTTCGTCTCCAGCACGATCTGACCGTTGGTGCTGTTGCGCTCCAGGTAGATGGCCGCGCCATTTTTGACGCTGATCTGGCCGATCGTTTCCTTGTTCACGCGCTGATAGCTGCTCACCATGTTGAGGGTGGCCCCGTCGAGGGTCATTGCCGTGGTGTCCCCCCATTTGTTCTCCATCGCTTCGAATCCGAGGTTAGAGTCGTTCAGTCGGGAGACGACAAATGAGTCGTTGACATCCATGCTGTAGTCCAGACGCAGGGTGGAGCCGGGGTAAAGATTCACAATGTTCACCTGGTTTCCGTCATCGTCGGTGAACCGACCCGAACCACGGGCGGTCAGGCGTCCGTATACGTCGTACACTGGTGACGCGCTGTCCCCGAGGAGCTCAAGGAAATTGTTGGTGTTGCCCGTATTGTCGCTGCGGAAGATGGTGGTTTTGCCGGTGTAGGACTGGTCGCCGTAGAGGCGTACGGATGCGGAGGAGTTACTCAGCGCGTAGCCCTGATCGTATTGGGGGGCACCCACCCACAAGTCGGCGCTGCCGGAGAGGACGTTGTCCTGGGTGATTCCCAACGTCGCATTGGTTCCCAGAAAGCGATAAACATTGTCCACGCCGGCACCCATCGTGTCCGCCGTGTAGAAGGTGGTGGTCCATGCGCCCAGCCCCCATTTGCCATTGCCCAGTTTCGACTGGTCGATCGCCTGGGTAAACAAGCCCTCGTTAAGTCCGAGGTTCAGAGCTCCGTTGCCGGTGGACCGAATGCTGTAGGAGGTCAAAGGCGCGTCCACGCCGATGTCCACGCGCGGCAGGCCGTTTTGCAGGGAGCCAAAGGTCTGAACTCGTTGTCCCTGGGCGGAAAGAACGTTGGTGGGAGCGTTGAGGCGAATGGCCGTGGAGCGGTTGATCACGATGTCCCCTGTACCCAGATTCGCCGTGGCGCTGTAGAGGAAATGATTCGTGCTGCCCTGATAAAAAGCGGACTCGGCGGGATCACGCGTGCCAAAGAGAATGGTGCCGTCGGTGGCCACCACACCGCCGTTCCACGAGCTGTTGTCCGCGCCGATCTCCAGCTGGCTGCTGCCGCGCTTTTCCAAGGAGAAGTTTCCAGTAATGGCTCCATTGAGCAGCAGTGGTGCGTCGGTTTGGATCCGGCCGTTGGCATTCAAGGTGACGATGCCGTCAAATCGGGGGTAGTTGGCGTTGCCGCCTGTCACCAGGAAGCGCTGTTTGTCGAGACTCAGATTTCCAAAGGTGACGATCTTGTTCGACGCGCCGGAACCAAAGCCCGCACGGTTGATGTCGAGAATCGAATTGGCTCCGCTGGTGACGACATCGTTGCCCATTCGAATGAGCTGCCAGTTCGTAGTGCTGTCACCGAAAACACGAACCTCAAGTTCCCCGCCTCTGAGTTGCAGTGCGGTCGTGGAAGGAAGGGAGGATACCGTTCCGCCAGCCACACCCCAGTCGCCGTTGTCGACCAGAATTTCGACCACCCCCTGGGATATGTTGAGGGTGTCCAAAGTGCTCGCGATGGACGGATCGTAATTGTAGAGCGAAAGGCGGCCGGTGCCGACCTTCGTGATCGTGGAACCAGCGCCACCAATGATCTGTCCGGAAAAAGTCGTGCTCGCATTGTTTCTACCCAGGACGAGCGTGGCACCACCAAGATCCAGTGTGCCGCCAATGTTCCGCGTCGCACTGCTGACGACATTTCCCGCGAGAGCGCCAAATTCCTGGTTGTTGCCGTTGAGCTTCACTGTCGCACCCGGCTGGATGGTCACGGTGCCGCCCGTCACCACGTTCAAGTTCCCGAAGGTGGGAATGACGTTGGCAGCCGTCAGGCTCAGGGTTCCCTGGTTGACCTGCACATTGCCCTGGAAGCTGTTGGCTCCGCTCAACTCCAGCGTCCCCTCTCCGAACTTTGTCAGCGCCGTCGTCAGCGTGTTGTTCGTGTTCGCTCGGAAGTTGGTGATCCCTGCGCTGATCGCCGAGACGCTTCCCGACTCGGTGAACACCGCGAGCGTATTGCCGCCCATGTTGATCGTTCCGTTGCTGATGTCGGCACCGGCGTTGAGTATCATCCCCGCCTGCCCTCCACTGCCCACGTTCAGTGTGAAACCGCCCAAATTCACATTCGCATCCGTCCGGAACGCATACACGCTGCGATCAGTCGTCAGCGTTCCTCCCGTCGCACCCGCGTTGAAGAGCTGCGTGGCTCCACCCACCGTGTCAAGATCGCCGATACCCCCGTAGGTGGCCGTCACAATGTTGCCCCCGCTGATTCCAGCGTAGTCGCCCGCGCCTCCCATTCCCTGCACCACGGCCCATGTGCCGATGGTACCGTTGCTCAATCCCGGTGCCGAGGTGAAGTTCAACACCTCCGCTCCGGCGGTGCCGATGTCGGTGGTCAGCCCCTGAATGGTCAGCGTGGCGCTGTTGCTGCGCGTCAGCGAGGCAAAGGTCATCTGCGTGCCGCCCGCCATGCCGTCGTTGATGACGATGGCGGCGTTGCCGCTGTTGATGGTCAGTACGCCACCGGTAGTCGTCGTGGCCGAACCGATGCCCTCGAGACGTAGCGTGCCATTGGCGAGCGTGAAGGCTCCCGTGCCGAACGGGCTGCCACTGGTCTGGGCCACGCCGACCAGCGTGCCCTGGGTCACAGTCGTCCCGCCGGAGTAGCTGCTGCCGCTGCCGGAGGTCGGATTGAGAATGACCGTGCCCGCGCCAACCTTGTTGATGCCCTGGCCGCCGCTGAAAGTGCCGCTGAAAGTGACGTCCCCACCGAGGGCCGCCGTCAGGTTGAGCGTCCTGCCGAGCGTGATGTCACCCGAGAAAACTTTCGCCCCCGCATCCAGACCGCCGAGCGTCTGCGTGCTGCCGCTCGCGGCGTTGTTGAAATCCCGGTCGATGGTGCGCACACCCGAGGCGAGAATCTCCGAAAAGCTGGAGCCCATAAATCGGATGGCCGAAGTCGCCGTGCCAAAGGCGTTGTCATGCGCTGCCACGATGTAACCGTTGTAGATGTCCGTGTTACCGGCGTAGGTGTTGTCCCCGGCCAAAACCAGTGTGCCCTGTTCGGACTTTTCCAGAGTGTTGGCTGCACCGCCCGCCACGACTCCGGAGAGTGTGGTGATCCCGCCGCGGGTGCGCAGGGTGATGCTCCGGTTGAGGGTCGTCGTGCCCAGAACTTCAAATTCATAACCATCGAAATGATCGAAGTAGATCGCACTGCTGCCGGTGCCGTTCGCGGCGTGGGTGCCGCCGTGTCCGATAGTGAGATCGCCGTCGAGTTGGATGACCTTGCCCACGGAGCTGCCGTTGAAGGAGCCCACGGTGATCACGCGCGTCTCGCCGCCGTCATTCCCCGAGGTGATAATGTCATTGTCGAAGACAAAGGACGATCCGGCGCCGTCCATGCGGAACTCCAGATCGCCGCGGCGGTCATTCTGCATCTCCATGCGGATGGTCGAACCCGCCAGACCTGCAGCACCCACATGATTGAGGACGAGACGTCCCTGCTCGATCCTCGTCTCTCCTAGGTAAGTGTTGTCAGCGGACAGGATGAGTACGCCCCCCTGGCGCTTGCGCAGATTGACGACACCCGCACCAGTCTGGCTGACGACATTGTTCAACGTCAGGAGTCCGATTCCGGACTGGAAGCTGTTGTCATTGCCGATGTCAAAATAAGCGTTGCGGTCCGTACTTCCGTTGTCCAGCACGGTCGTGCCGTTGAAGACCGTGTTCATATAGGTCGTGCCGATGCTGTTCACGGAGAAGATGCGGTCGGCGTCGTCCATGCGCATGGTGAGATTGTCCAGTTCCACCGTGCCAAAATAGCCTCCGCCCAGGGCGATGGTTCTCAGGGTTCCCGTGGTGCTCGTCACCAGGAGATCGCGGGCCGCATACTGCAAATCCGTCTGACCCGCGTAGCTATTTGAGGAGTCCACCCCAAGGCGCAATTGGCCGCCGCGCAGCCAGACGGTGTTGTTCGCGGCATTGAGCGCTCCGTTTTGGCCGACCACCAGGACGCCGCTCCCTCCCACCAGGTTACCGGCGGTGTAGGATACTGAATTGATGCTCGCCGTGACGGTTCCTGTGTAGTTCTGCGCCTGTTGCAGATAAACCGTGCCAAACATGTTGGTGCGCGCCGTCTGGTCCTCGGCGCCCACGATGAGAGGGTTGGCGCCCCGCAACACGTTGGCATTCGCGATGGTCAGTGTGCCGTTGCCGCTGCCCAGACGGAAAGCCTCGGTGCCTCCGGTTTTGTTCCTTCCGGTGGCTGAAATCGTCGAACCGGTGAAGACGCCGTTGCCAGAATCGGCGCCAAACCAAACCTCCACATCCGGCGCCACCGCTTTGATGAGACCGGGAAGGTCGGCCTGAAAGTCGGAATTCCCACTGATCTGGACCGCCACACGGTTGCGCCGGTTGTCGACGGTCTGCTGATTGGCGATCATCACACTGTAAGGTCCCGTCTGCGGCAGGCCGCCGTTGCTGATCAGGCTGTTGAATGAGATGTCCTCCCCTGTTCCGTATCCCGCGCCAAAAGTGATCGCGGACGCATTGGTGTCGTCACCGTTCTGCATGATGATCATCTGGTTGGAACCGACATTTGAAGGGCCGTCCAGTTTCAACCGGGCCGCCGCACCGATAAGAATGTCGTTGCCGACCACGTTCGCACCCGCTGTGCCGTCGCCGCGCAGCCACAACTCGCCTTCCCGGATCAGCGTGCCGCCCTGATAGCTCTTGGCGCTGTCGATCAATAACATGCCGCCGCCCTGCTTGGCTATGCCGCCGTTGAAAATGTCTCCCTCGATCACTCCTATGGCGGCACGATTGCCGCCGGCGGCGGCGCCATCCACGCGGATGTAACGCTGCTCGCCTGCAAGATCCAGGTCATGCGCCAGGGTCGCGACATGCGTGGCGCTGCCGCCGTTTAGCGTAAAAACGCCGGGATTGAAGAAGGGGGAACCCCACGTCAGCGTCCCGCCGATGCCTCCGAAATTCACCTCGATCGGAGCCCCGTAGGCGGAGAATCCCGTGCCAGTTCCTCCGGTAATCTGAACTTCGCCGACTCCCGATCCCAGGGCGCGCGTGAAGTCACGGTCGCTCTCATACGTGCTCTGATTGATCGACGAACCCGCCATCGTCAGGTTTCCGGAACCGAGCGCCACGAGCTTCGAGCCGATGACATCCCTGAAATGCCCTTCATTGATGTAGGTCGTGCCCGTGTAGCTGTTGCCGCTCAAGTTGACCAGTGTTCCTCCGCCGGTTTTGACGAGCGAAACCTCGTTACCGCCGTTGTTCGCGATCTCGGAGCGAATGACGACTGAGTTTGTGTTGATGAGATAGAGTTCGTAGCCACTGGACGCACCGGCAGTCAGGTAAGGCACCGAGATCGTGTGTGTGGTGCCGCCAGTCGTAATGATACCGCCGGAGTCTACGGTGAGCGTCGTTCCGGCATCACCGCTGAGCGTACGCGCCGTGGTGCCCGCCATGTTCAATGACTGGATGGTCCGGTCCATCGTGATGTTGCGGTTGCTGCCCGAGATCTTGATGTTCTGAGCGGCACTCCATCCGCTGTCCGCCGTGTCGGTCGCGTAATCCCCCGCTTCAAGAGTCCGGTAGCCGTTGCCGCCCATCGTGCCGTCGTTGTATTTGAGAAACCCCGTCTGTGTCGTCGAGGTATCGTAGCCATAGGCCCAGCCACCGATGAAGGCCACATTGCCGCCGCCTTCCAGCGCACTGTTGAAGATCCGGTACTTCGTGCCTTTCCCGAGTTCAAACGAGGCATTGCCATCGCCCGACATTCTGATCGTGGTGCCGGCGCTGCGTGTCAGGCTGCCGAGCGTGAATTGGCGCTGCACGGTACCCGTCGAGGAATCCCGGAAGTCAAAAAGCGCATCACCAGAGGTGAGCGTCACGGTGCCGAGTGTTTCGCTCCAGTTGAAGGCGTTCGAACTGTTAAATGTGACGCTCTCCATGCGGATGCGTCCGGTGCTCAGAGTGATCGCGATGTCATCATCTATCCGGTTCTGCACCGCATAGTTCGAATTTTGGGCGAGGATGTTCAGGTAGCCGTTCTTGATGCTGAACGACGACACGTTGGCATACGGATTCAGGCCTGTATTCGCGTCACTGACATCCGCGCGGATTTCACCCAACTCGGAGACGATTGCACCGGAGAATGTGTGGGCGGCGTTGAGGCTCTGCAGACGAAAACCGTTGATGCCGTAGTGGGTGATCGTGCTGTTGCCGGTCACCGGTCCCGAGATGGAGGTGAATCCCGCGCCGCCGATGCGCAGATCGTAGTCGTTGGTGATCACGCTTCCGCTCAGCGTCAGGGTGCCGTAGTCGCTTTGCACGCGGGAGGCACCCAGCATCGTCACCGTGCCGGTAAAGGAGTTGCTCTCCCGACCCGCCATTCCGCGCAGCGCTCCCATGTTTCTGAAACCCTGACCGGTGATTGTGAGGGGCTCAGTATTCAGATTGCCGCCACCCGTCGTATCACCCGCCGTATTGGAGGCGTCGTTGTTGATGACCAGCGACGCGCCATCGTTGACCACGGTTCCCTGGTTGAGATACACGTTTGTCGCCCCCATGGCGCTCAAGTCGTTACCCAACTGGCTGATGATCGTCATCCCGCCGTTGAGCACCGTGGGGCCCGTGAAGGTGTTCGCTCGGCGCAGCACCAGGGTCCCGTCCCCGTTCTTTGTGAAGCCGTTCACCCCATCCACGATTCCATCCAACACGAGAACACCACCGGCAACGTTGATGACGGTCGGATTCTGCAGACCGATGTTGGCCAGGATTCCCACCAGTCCGTCGCCCGACTTGTTGATCACGGCCGTTCCTCCGTTGTTGAAGCTGATCGTTCCACCCACGCCGCTGGTCAGAACAATCCCGGTGTTGCCGCTCGTGTCTCCGATATTCAAAGTGCCCAGCGTCAGCGTGTCGTTCAGGCTAATGAGTTGTCCGCCAAGGAAATCGAAACTCAGAGTGGCTGAATCGCCCATCGCGGAGCCTGGAATGACTCCGAGGTTCCAGTTCGTGAAATCCTGCCAGGTGAACGATCCTTCGTCCCTCTCAATCCATGTGCCTAGCGCGGCTCTGGCATAAGGTCCTGGCAACCAGAGGGCCATCAGGCAGGTCATCATCCAGCCGAGCGGCTGGCGGTATTGACGAATCGTTTTCATCGGTTGGTGCGGGTTGGAGAGGAATTCAAAGATCAGGGATCGACAACGAACCTTCCGTTCATGAAGAGGCCCCCCTCAGCAGCTTTGGACTGAAGGCGAACTTTAGAACTAGGATTTCTTGTTACCCCTGTGTGGCGTGGATCCATCTTTAACGGTAGCTGAGCAAAAACACCGTTGTACCATACCTTCCTTCATCTTGGCAATCCTTTTTTCGCTTTAGCACAAATATACATGATGTTTATTTTCAGCTATTTATGCCGTTATTAATGAAAGATTTGCTGATGGTGCATTCTTTTATTCAACTAAGCCTATTGGCTTTCGCATGTCCAACTTGAGGACGAGACTTTAAAAAACGACGGCAAACCGACCCAAAGCCCCCTATCCGGTCGGAAACTAGAGCCTCACGACGCTTTCGATCCGCCCCGCCGCAAACACCTCCTGCCCCATTCGCAGTTGCAACACTCCGTTGTTCGTTTTCGCCCCCTCCACTATGCGAAGCACACCCTCCCGCTCATGTCTTTCCCCCACCAGAACCACCCGCACCCGTTTCCCAAGTGGCACGCCCCATCGCCGTTCAAAGGCGTGCCGAGCCTCTTCCGCATCACGTTTCCAAGTCTCGTAACCCGCACTCCCCTCTCGCATGGGCAGTTCCTCGGCTCGACGGGCGGCCTCGGCCTCCGCACATGCTCGGGAAGTCTCCGCCTTCCAACGTTCGTAGCCCATTGATTCTCCCGTCTCCGGCTGCTCGAACAGCGCCAGCCCCTCTGTCACCGGCGGCTCGCTCTGCACGGACGTTTCCGGTGTTTTCCCCAGCTCTCCCGCCATCGCCCAGCGACGCGGGGTGGTGGCAAATAGCGATGGCAGTTCCGGCTCGGTCATGGTTCCGTTCGATGCCCCAACGCCTCTGTGTCTTCAAACGATTCCGGGCTTAATCTGTGCCGCATCACCGCACCTCAAACGGCAGCGTCACCGGACCGGGGACAGCGGGCGGTGGTGGCTGATCGCGATCCACTTCGAAGGGATGCTGGAGGTTGTTTCCGGCGAGGTCTTCAAGCAGGGGATCGATGAAGATGGCATGGCGACTGCGCGACCACGGTTGCTCCGGGGTGAAGGCCCACGAGCGGGTGTCAGGCGGGACGTGCACGGTGCCGGCTACGGGCTCGCCGCCGCGCTCCACGTGCAGCGCGGACGAGAGGAGGGCCGGATCGAGCCGCTCATCAAAGAGCAGGTGCACCGGATCGCGGGTGCCGGGCTTTGGCGCGGTGAGCTGCCAGCATTTGGGCTCCGGGCAGGTGTGATCCGGCGCGGCGGCCTCCAGCGGAAAGTTGTGGGGCTTGCCCAGCGGCACGCCGGCGGCGGAACGCCACGAGGCGGCGATGCGCAGGGTGTAGTGCTGCCCGGGGACGAGAACCGGGCCTTCGTCGGTGTTGAGATTGACGCCGGTTTTCTGCCGGCCGGGATGCAGCCAGAGGGTCAGGCGTTTGCCATCGGGCGACCACAGTTCCGTCTCGCGAAACGGCCCTTCGACGATGCTCTCGTCCTGACGATGCAGGGTGATACGTTCTAGAAACACGCCTTGCTCCATGGGCTGGCTGAATTGCAGGTAGAGCTTCAAGGCGTTGGCCGGCAGCACGGCGGGTGAGGGTGCGAGCGTAATCACAGGAACTTCGATTTCCGGCCGCGGGACGAGCAGCTTCTGCGTGCCCCACGCACCCGCCGCGGAACGCACCTCGACGCGGTAGGATTCTCCGGCGACGAAGGGCAGCGCGGGCGCGAAACGGACGGAGTCTCCGTCGCGTGTGACACGGCCGAAGAGCGGCGATTCTGCATCGCCTCGGAAGACTCGCAGGTCGGTCCCGGTCACCACGATCTGTCCCGTCTTGTTCATGTGAGCCTCTTCAGCATCAGACCAAAACGCGCAGGACAATAGAACCGCTGACATGACGCTCACGAGACGCTGATTCGAACAAGTCATCAGCGCCATATATTTGCGTCTTATCAGCGGTTTAAAAACTCCCGATCACTGCACCTTCACGGCAGCGCGGCGATTTCGAGGCTCAGGGTGCCTTCGTTGTCGCGCAGGACGACGGCCTCGGAGTTGCTGAGTTTGTCCACCTGCACGGCGCCGAAGAGCGCGTCCACGATCTCGATGCCCTGCGGGCCGTCATGTTGCTTTTCATCCCGGCGGGTCGCCTTCTCGTTGGTCTTGTCAGGCTCGTTCTCGTCCAGGTAATCCATGCTGACACGTGCCGCCCACAGCTTGCTGGGGCCGAAGCTGTTCTGCTTGAAGCGTTGCGTCTGCACCACGAGCCAGTCCTTGCCGCTCTTGTCCGTGTAGCTGAAGAGGTCGACCGGGCGGTTGCCGCTGCCGAGTTCCACCGTGCTCACGCCTTTGACCTGGGAGCCGCTTTGAATGTCGTCCACCTTGAACTTGGCCACGGGCGTGCAGGCAAAGGCGCCCACGACGTAGGTATCGTCGCCGGAGGAATAGGGGATGAAGCTTTGGATCGGCGCCTTCGTCTCCCACTTGCGATGCGCGACGTGATAAGTCTCGGCGCTGAAGACGCTGGCGGTGGCGCCGTTTTTGACCGGCACAGGGATGGTAAAGATGCGGGAGGCGAACTCCTCATTGCAGGTGCCGGTGGCAAAGATGCGGTCCTTGTCGAAGGCGACATCAGTGATGTTGGTGACCTTGCTATTGGTGCCGCCGGGCAGTGTGACGCGCACCCAGGGCAGGTTGTCGAGATTCAGCGGAGCCACCTTGCCGGCGGCGTCGACGGTGACGATGATGACGGCATTGTCCGGGCGGCGCTGCACGGCGAGGTAGATGCGACCGCTGGCGGGGTTCACGGCGAGATCCTTGATGGTGATGTCCTCCTTCTTCGCGCCAAGGCCGTTGCCGATCACCGCGGCGATGTCGGCCACAGGCTTCGTCAGCGTGGCCTTTGCGGGGCCGACGTCGCCAGTCTCGATGGCAAGCACGCTGGCGGTGCCGGGTTCCGCCGCGAGCAATAGCCCGCCCGGGCCGAAGCTGATCGAGCTGAGGGACTTGATCTGCAGACCGCCGGTCTGCGGCGATTCGATGAGTTTCGAGGCGGCGACCGGAGCGGCAGAGAGGCCGGAGGCGATCGTCAGAAGCAGGAGCAGTGCGGTGAGTTTCATGGTGCGTGGGATGACTTTCGTGAGTGCATCGTACGGGACCAGCCGGGCGAATGTCACGAACAAAGATGAAATCGAAGTTCACACGGAGTTCATCGTCTGAAGCTTGATCTTTGATCAAAAAACAGCGACCCGATGACCGCCGCATGAAAAAGAAGCAACCCGCAGCCCGTCCACCGGCGAAGCGCACCCTCTCGCGCTGGCAGTCGTTCAAGCGGTTGGCGCTCATCACCCTCATGGGCGGCTCGCTGCTCTGCACCCTGGCGGCGGCGGTGGTCATCGGGATCTATAGCAATCTGGCGAAGGAATACGACCTCTCGAAACTCGGCCAGATGCCCGAGCGCACGATCGTGATGGATTACAAGGGGGAAGTGATCGGTCGCATGCACGGGGAGAACCGCATCATCGTGCCGCTGAGCGAGGTCTCGCCCTGGTTCATCAAGGCGCTGCTCGCCCGCGAGGACTCGCGCTTCTACGACCACGGCGGCGTCGATCTCAAAGGCGTGGCCCGCGCCGCCCTGCGCAACATCAAGGACCGCCGCATCGTGCAGGGGGCGAGCACGCTGACCATGCAGCTCGCGCGCAACAGCTACCCGGACCTCAACGACCGCAGCATCCACCGCAAGCTCGTCGAAATGATGCTGGCACGCCGGATTGAAAAGGCCTGCACGAAAGAGCAGATCATTGAGCACTACATCAACCGCATCTTCTACGGTCCGGGCCTCTACGGCGTGCAGCGCGCCAGCCAGGTGCTCTTTGGCAAGCATGCCAGCCAGCTCAGCCTCGGCGAGGCGGCGATGATTGCCGGCATCATCCGCAGCCCCGTGCGCTTCTCGCCCTTCCGCAACTATGAAGGCGCCCTGCAGGAGCGCGATACGGTGCTCAAGCGCATGCTGGAAACGAAAGCGATCACGCCGGAGGAGGAACTCGCGGCGCGCTACGAGGACATCGCGCTGCACGCCCAGCCCGCCTTTCAGAGCCAGGGCGGCTACGCGCTGGACGCCGTGCGCCGGGACCTGGACCTGATCCTCGAGGAGCAGGAGATCGAAGACGGCGGCCTGCAGGTCTTCACCACTCTCAATCTGGACCTGCAAAACGCGGCGGAGGAGGCGGTGGAAAAACGCCTGCGCGACGTGGAAAAACTGCGCGGCTACTCCCATGTGAAAAAGGCCGACTTCGACAAGCAGTGGGACGGCTCGCAGGAGATTGCCAGCACGCCCTACCTTCAGGCCGCGCTCATGATGCAGGACAACGAAACCGGCGCCATCCTCGCGCTCGTGGGCGGGCGCGACTACCGGCACAGCAAGTACAACCGCGCCATGCAGGGGGAGCGGCAGATCGGCTCCACCGTGAAGCCCTTCGTGTATGCGGCGGGCATCGCCTCCGGCTTTCTGCCCGGCACCTACATCAATGACGCCCCCATCCAGCCCGGCGAAATCGACGAGGCCGATCCCGGCTGGAGTCCGCAAAACTCGGACGGGAAGTTTCTCGGACTCGCCACACTGACCGAAGGCCTCGTGAAAAGCCGCAACACCATGACGATCCGTCTGGGCAACTACGCCGGCATCGACCGCGTGCTCGAACTGCTCACCAACGCGGGATTCAGCAAGCCCTCCATCCGCACGCCGCAGATATTCATCGGCAACATCGGCGGCAACCCGCGCCAGCTCACAAGCGCGATCAGCATTTTCCCCAACCAGGGGCTGCGCCGCCGCCCCTTCCTCATTGACCGCATCATCGACAAGGCGGGCAACATCCTCTACCAGACGCCCGTCCTCGAATCCGAGGTCATCAAGCCGAGCGTGGCCCACCTCATGCGCCCCATTCTGGCGGCGGTGCTGGACCGCGGGACGGGCGCCGCCGTTCGCGGCGAGCATGGATTCAAGGAACCCGGCGGTGGCAAGACCGGCACCACCAACGACTACAAGGACGCCTGGTTCGCAGGCTACACTGACCGCGTGAGCTGCGCCGTGTGGGTGGGGCTCGACAAGCCGCAGACCATCATCGAGGGCGGCTACGGCGGCACGCTTTCCCTCCCCATCTGGGCGGATGTCATGAAGAAGGCCGTCGCGCTGGGCTATAAAACCGAGGTGCCAAAGGTGCTGCTGCCGCTCACCACCGTCTCGCTGTGCCGGGTCAGCAGCCAGCTCGCCACCGACGGCTGCGGCCGCGCCGGCACCTCCTATCAGGACTCCCTTCCCTACGACCTCGTGCCGCAGAGTTTCTGCCTGGAGCACCAGGGCTACGCCGCTCCGCGGCAGCCGACCGCTCCGCAGCCCGCACGGCGCGGATTGTTCGATCACATCCGCGGCTGGTTCCGCTAGAGCCGGAATCCAATCCAAGGAGTGACGGCTTCCAGCCGTCTCATCATTGATCCATGACGCCAAGATGGCGTCACTCCTTGTCGGAGCCTGGAGCTGCCAGCGCTACTTCTCCGCCTTCTTCTTTTTGGCCTTGCCGCCGCCCTTCTTCTTCTCGCCGGAAGTGGAGGGAACTTCGGCTTGAGGCAAAACAGCGCCGAGACGGGTCTTGATGTCGCTCATGCCAACTTCGCCGGCCACATTGGTCCATTCGTTCGGATCCTTCGAGTGGTCGTAGAGTTCCTCGCTGCCGTCGGAGTAGCGGATGTAGCGCCAGTTGTCATCGCAGACCGCGTGATTGCCCTTGCCGTGGGTGCAGACGGCCACGCCTTTCCATTCGGCGGCGGGATCTTTGAGCAGGGGCATCAGGCTCGCGCCTTTGACGTGCTCCGGCACCGGCAGGCCGGTGAGTTCGCAGATCGTGGGATACATGTTCATGTAGTCCACCGGCGCCGCGCTGCGCGTGCCCGGCGTGGTGACACCCGGGGCGACGATGGCCATGCTGGTGCGCGTGGCGTCCTCCCAGAGGGCAAATTTACGCCAATGCTCCTTTTCACCGAGGTGCCAACCGTGGTCGGTCCACCAGACGATGATCGTCTTGTCCTTGCGCGGGCTTTGATCGAGCCCGTCAAGCAGTCGCCCAACCTGGTCGTCGAGGAAGGAGATGGTCGCGAGGTAGGCCTGCACGCCTTTCTTCCACTGGTCGCCCATCAGCACGGACGCGTGGTCGCCGTCCGGCCCGGCCATCTTCTTTCCCATCGCAGGGACGTCGTCGAGATCATCCTCCTTGGTGAGCGGCAGCTTGATGTCTTTGAGCGGAAAGCGGTCGAAGTACTCGCGCGGCACATACCAGGGCAGGTGCGGTTTGATGTAACCGAGCGCGAGGAAGAGCGGCTTGTCGGTGGGCGCAGTCTTGAGTTCGTTAATCGCCCAGTCCGTCGCCTTGTAGTCGCCCATCTCGGAGGGCTTCGCGTCCACCGGACCCCAGTCGAAGTGGCCGCGCTTGAGGCCGTTCATGTTCTCTTCGTGCTGCTTGATGCTGGGGAAAAGTCCCGCCCATTTCGTCCACGTATCGTCACGGCCTTCGCTGGAGAACCCGTGGTAAATCTTGCCGCCGCCGAGCGTGTGGTAGCCGTTGGCGAGGAAGTGGCGGTTGATCGTGGTCACGTCCTTCAGCACGCCCTGCGCGGGATCGCCGTTCGTGTAGATGCCCGTCTCCCACGGCCGGATGCCGCTCATCAGTGCTGCACGCGAAGGATTGCAGGCGGGCGCGGCGCAGTGTGAGTTCGTGAAAGCGGTGCCACGCGCCACGAGGCGGTCGATGTTCGGCGTCCTCGCCTGCGGATGACCACCGAGGTAGCTCGTCCAGTCGTTCAAATCATCGACGGCAATGAACAGGACATCCGGCTTGGAGTCAGCGGCAAGAACCGGAGCGGCGAGGAGCAAAAGGGCGAGAAGGCGCTTCATGGTGCGCCTTGAACGCGGAGACGATGGGTCTCTTGCAGTGCGTCTCAGTCTTCCTCTTCCAATCGATACACCGTGCCCTCCTGCGACAGGATCACCGGCTCGCCGTCCGCATCCGCCGTCACCAATGTGGGATTGAACTTGTGCTCGGGGGCCTTGCGATGCAGCACGCCGCGCTTCACCGGCAGTCCGGTGGCGGGATCCATCATCAACGCCCAGACCGTGCCGTAGCCCCAGTCGGCAAACACGAATGCGCCCTCGAGTTGTGGCAGTTCCTTCCCGCGATAGAGCAGGCCGCCGACGATGCAGATGCCTTCGCCGCGCATGCGGGTGTAGGCATGCACGGGATCGGTGGTGACGAGATTCGGCAGATAGCCTTTCGCATGGAAGACACTTTGCGCTGGGCCATCTCGATCACTCCAGCCGTGATTCGCCCCGCGTTCCACGCGATTGATCTCCTCCCACAGGTCCTGACCCACGTCCGCGCACCAGAGCTGGCCGGAGTGCGGATCGAACGAGAGTCCCCCTGGATTGCGGAAGCCGAGCGCGTAGATTTCGCCGCGCGTCGTCTGCTCCTTGGCGAACGGATTGTCCGCCGGAATCGCATACGGCAGCGCACCGCTGCGGGCGTTCACATCGATGCGCAGGATCTTGCCATGCAGCACCCACGGATTCTGCGCGAGGCGATACGGATCATCGCGCAGCCCGCCGTCACCGAGTGCGATGTAGAGCATGCCGTCCGGCCCGAAGGCGATGTGACCGCCCCAGTGATCTGCCAGAGGTTGCGGGATCTCCAGCAGCACGCGCTCGGTTTCCGGCAGCGCCACGGGCGCATCGCCATCGCTCGCCCGCATTTCGCTGATCACCGTGCGCCGCGGATCATTCTGCGAGTAGCTGAGGTAAAACAGCCGGTTCTCCGCAAAGCGCGGATGAAAGGCGAGACCGTGCACGCCTTCCTCGAAGAGCACGACGCCCTTCATCGTCTCGCGGAAATCCAGAAACGGCCGCCATCGACCGTCAGCCAGACGCACCGCACAGAATTCGCCGCGCTGCATCGCGATCGCCTGCTCGCCGCCGCCGCCGGGAATCGTCGCCAGCATCACCGGCGAATCGAACTCACGCTCGAACGCCACCTTTTTCAAAGCGAGACCGGACACCGGTTCCTCGGGGATTTCCAAGGGTGGAATGACGGGCGCCGCCGCCACTGAAGGCGGCGGTTCGGGCTCGGGAACGGCGGCGACGGACAGAGACGTCGCGAGCAGGACTGCCTGCGAGATCGCAGTCAGCCCGGCACAACAGGATGCAGGGGATTTCATTGGGGGGTGACCGAGCGATTCGCATGGATCATGCCATGCAGACCGCACTCGCCCGTCCGCCACTCAAAACGATTGGCGAGATGTTTCGTGAAGAGGAGCGTTTAGACTCACCATGCCTTCCCTCGTCCGCTCCACCCTCCATGGCGCCTTCGGCTTCGCCGCCGTGAGCGTCGCCGCCTACTCGATCTGGGCCTTCGCGCCGCGTCTGGCGGGCAGTGAATACGGCATGTATGCGCTCATCGCGCTGGTCTATCTCGGCGGCGCCGGGCTGGCGCTGTGCGAACTGCTGCGGGGTGAAGGTCGGCTGGGGCGGTTCTATAAGATGTTTCTGCCTGCGTTCTTCGGCTACGCGCTGCTGTGGAGCCTGGCGTGGTTTGTGATCAAGGGCCGTCCCGGCGAGTGGATCGGCGCGGCGGCGGGCACGCTGTTTTTCTCCACCGTCTGCTGGCTGATCCTGAAACGACCCGCCGGCTTCTGGGTCGGGGCGCTGGTGCTCTTTGCGCTGCACACGGCGGGCTATTTCGTCGGCGGAAAGTGGATGTACGGCCTGCTGGACGCCGGGATCGCGGGCTGGGCGAAGCCGCAGGTCGCCGTCGTGGCGAAACTCGGCTGGGGGCTCTTCCACGGGCTCGGTTTCGGCGCTGGAATCGGCTTCGCCCTCGGCTGGTGGCAGCGGCGGGCGTGATAAACTGCATCCCCGGGTTGCACTCCCCACGCCACTTGCCATCAGTGGGCGCCTCTCCACCACAGAATGAGCGACCCGATCCGGCATGAATGCGGCATAGCCGTCGTGCGGCTGAAAAAGCCGCTCGGTTACTACTATCAAAAATACGGCAACGCCCTTTACGGCTTTGACGCCCTTCAGGCGTTGATGATGAAGCAGCGCAACCGCGGCCAGGACGGCTTCGGCATCGGCTGCACGAAGCTGGGCATGCCGCCCGGCCTGCCCTACATGTTCCGCGACCGCAGCACCGAGAGCGTGGACCAGATCGGCCATGTCTTCGACAGCCTGCGCAAGGACCTGAAGCGCATCGCCCGCCGCATCGACAAGCAGCGCAAGGACGAGCGCGACCAGGAGGGCAAGGAGTTCGTGCCCTTCGAGGAGGACCCGGACGCCATCAAGCGCGAGTTCGAGATGGCGGGGGAGATTTACATCGGTCACCTGCGCTACGGCACCAGCGGCGATTTCGGCAAGGCGGCCCTGCACCCCTACCTGCGCCGCACCTCCTGGCCCACCCGCACCCTCATGGTCATGGGGAACTTCAACCTGACCAACACCCGCGAGCTCAACCAGATCATGATGCAGCGCGGGCAGCACCCCGTCTTCGGCACGGACACGCAGAGCGTCCTCGAAGAGATGGGCTTCCAGCTCGACGAGGCCCACAACCGCCTCTACCACACCATCCGCGACACCGGCGTGCCCGGCGCGGAGATCCCCTCCCACATCAGCCAGCAGCTCGACGTCACGCAGTTCATCCGCGACTCGGCGAAGCGCTGGGACGGCGGCTACGCCATCGTCGGCGTCATTGGGAATGGCGACCTCTTCGCCATGCGCGACCCGAACGGCATCCGGCCCTGCCACTACTACGAGAACGACGAGGTCTTTGCCCTGGCCTCCGAGCGCGTCGCGCTCATGTCCGTCTTCGGCGTCACCGAGCAGGAAGTGCAAAAACTCCCGCCCGCGCATGTCGCGGTGGTCAAGGCGGACGGCAGCATGAGCCTCCTGCCCTTCACCGAGCCGCGCGAGTTCAAGCCCTGCTCCTTCGAGCGCATCTACTTCTCCCGCGGCAACGACTCCGTCATCTACCGCCAGCGCAAGGCGCTCGGCGAGCACCTCGTGCCGCAGGTCGTGAAGACCATCGAAAACGACTTCGAGCACACCGTGCTCAGCTTCATCCCGAACACCGCCGAGACCGCCTACTACGGCTTCCTCGACGGCCTGCGCAAGGCGCGCCGTGTGGTGGTGAAGGAGGCGCTCGTCGAGATGCTCAAGGACGGCAAGTTCGACGCCGAGGACGAGGCCCGCCTCGACGACCTCGTGCTGCGCAACTGGCCGCGCGGGGAAAAGATCGCGCTCAAGGACCTCAAGATGCGCACCTTCATCGCCCAGGAGACCGGGCGCGACGCGCTCGTCTCCACCGGCTACGACATCACCTACGGCGTCGTCACCCCGCAGGACAACCTCGTCGTCATCGACGACTCCATCGTGCGCGGCACCACGCTGAAGAAGAGCCTGCTGCGCATCCTCGCCCGCACCAATCCAAAGCGCATCGTCGTCTGCTCCACCGCCCCGCAGATCCGCTACCCCGACTGCTACGGCATCGACATGGCGGAGCTCGGCAAGTTCATCGCCTTCCAGGCCGCCATTTCCCTGCTGCGCGAGCGGAACATGTCCCACGTCGTCTGGGACACCTACGACGCCTGCAAGGCCGAGCTCAAAAAGCCCCGCGCCGAGATGCGCAACGCCGTGAAGGCCATCTACGCCCCCTTCACCGACGAGGAAATCTCCACCCGCATCGCCGAGATGATCCGCCCGGAGGAAACCACCTGGCAGGGCTCCGTCGAGGTCATCTACCAGACCATCCCCGGCCTGCACCAGGCGCTCGGCAAGGAGTTTGGCGACTGGTACTTCAGCGGCGACTACCCCACGCCGGGCGGCTTCTCCGTCGTGAACCAGTCCTTCATCCTCTACTGCGAGGCCAAAGGCGGACGCGCCCACGAGGCCCTGCTGTGAGGCCTTGCGCGCATCCCCGCGCCCGCCGCGGGTGATTTTTGCTTGTCGAAAAAGCCGTTCACTGTTCTCTGTTCACCGTTCGCGGTTGCCACCGCCGGGCGCGCCGCCCGCCAACTGTGAACCGAGAACCGCCAACCGAGAACTCCAACCGCCATGCCCCACGTCGAAACCAACGGAATCAAAATGTTTTACCAGGAACGCGGCAGCGGCGAACCGCTCGTCTGCATCATGGGCGTCACCGCCCCCGGCGGCGTGTGGGACGCGCACGCGCAGGCCTGGGAGCAGCACTTCCGCTGCATCCTCGGCGACAACCGCGGCGTCGGTGAGACGGACAAGCCCGCCGGCCCCTACACCACCGCGATGATGGCGGACGACTACGCCGGCCTCATGGACAATCTCGGCATCGCGCAGGCCCGCGTCGTCGGCTGCTCCCTCGGCTCCGTCATCGCCCAGCAGCTCGCCCTGCGTCATCCGCAGAAGGTGAAAAGCATGATCCTCATGTGCACCTGGGCGCGGCAGGATCGCTTCGGCCTCTACACCTGGCAGCACCTCATGAAGTGCAAGGCCACCATGCGCCCCGAGGACTTCATGCACTACGTGCAGATGCTCATCTTCACCAAGCCCTGGTTCGACAACGACGACTGCTGGGAAAACATGCAGCAGGGCCTCAAGGACGCCGCCACCAACCCCGCCCCCCAGCCCGTGCACGCCATGGAGGCGCAGAGCGCCGCCGCCATCACCCACAACACCCTCAACGAGCTGGCGAACGTGAAGTGCCCCACCCTCGTCATCGGCGGCAAGAACGACGTCTTCACCCCCAAGTGGATGAGCGAGGAAGTCGCCGCCGCCATCCCCGGCGCCGACCTCCACCTCTACGACGACGCCGGCCACGCCTTCCACTGGGAGCAGCTCGCCGACTTCAACCCGCGCACCACCGACTGGCTGCTGAAGCACTAGCAGTTCCGGTACAGGAAAGCCGAAAAAGACGAAAGAAGGAAAAGAGCAGGCTCCTCCCTTTTTGATCTCTTTCGTTTCTTTAGGCCATCCAAAGCGTCCCACGCGGTTCTGTAGTCCCGCCTTCAGGCGGTTCCGGGTCTCAGCGGACGAGAGCGTCCGCGCTCCCGTCGCCCCCGGAGGGCAGACCGCCGTGTCTGCCCAAACAAGTCGGCAGCGCAGGAGCGCCGCCCCCCATCCAGTCAGCCGAAAAAGACGAAAGAAGGAAAAGAACAGCCCTCCCTTTTTGATCTCTTTCGTTTCTTTCGGCCATCCATTCCGCACTCACCGGTAAAGCGCGTTGATCAGATCGTCGATCTTGTCCACGATCGCCTGAACCTCGTACTGCTGCGGGGGATCGCTGACGTTCATGGAGAGCAGGCCGATGCTGTTCACGTTGCTGCTGGTGGTGGCGATGGCGTCCTCGAGTTGCTGCGGGGAGACCTCGCCGGGCGGGCCTTGGGGACCCTCGGGACCTTCAGGGCCCTGCGGGCCTTCCGGTCCGTCGCCCCCGTCCCCACCGGCGGGTCCCTCCGGACCCTGGGGTCCTTCGGGGCCCTGAGGACCCGGCGGCCCCTGCGGGATGGCGTCGATGAGATCTTTGAGCCCGTTGAACTGGTCGCGCATCGGCGCGGACTGCAGCGGGGCATTCGTGGGTGGGTAGTTGGGATCGTAAGGCATGGCTTCTCTCGGTTCGCAGTTCTCGGTTCGCGGTTCGCAGTTTTGTAGTCCCGGCTTTCAGCCGGTGGGCCGGTTGGGGAGTGGCGACGAGTCGTCGCCATCCCCGTTCGAGAAAGCCGACGACTCGTCGGCCCTCCATGTCCGGCCTTACGGGGCGCGTTCCACGGCTTCGTCGCTCCAGTCGCTCTCTCCGGCGGAGCCG
This sequence comes from Prosthecobacter sp., assembly GCA_041395065.1. Taxonomy (GTDB): domain Bacteria; phylum Verrucomicrobiota; class Verrucomicrobiia; order Verrucomicrobiales; family Verrucomicrobiaceae; genus Prosthecobacter. The sequence goes on from JAWLBG010000039.1 coordinate 22,988, forward strand.
ATGGCTTTGACGCGGAAGACGTAGACGTCTCCGGGCGTCAGGTCCGGCACGGTCAGGGCGCTGCGGGTGACGATTTTCACCTGCTGCCAGGTGCGCGGCACGGCGTAGGTGGAGCACTCCACGATGTAGGACTTGGCCCCCTTCGGCGGCGTCCACTGCAGGTCGATCTCCCCCGCGTGGTCGCCCATCGTGGCGGAGACGTTGGTGGGAGTCACGGGAGCGGCGGGCGGCGTGGGGGCGGAGCGCACGTCAAAGCCGGCGGAGAGGATCGTCGCCTCGTCCCCGCCACTGGCGGTTTCCACATAGTTCCCCCGCTGGATGAGGGCCTGCTCCAGCAGGGCGCGCTGCCCGTGCTTCTCCACCGTCTTCTGCTGGGCCGCCTGCTGGGCGGTGTCCGCCGCGTTGATGGCGTCGTTGAACGCCGTGATCTGCGCCGCAAACGCCGCCGCGTCCGGCGTCGGCGTAGGGAAGGCGGCGTTGCCGGTCATTGCCGTCACATGTGCCTGGGCGTAGGTGAGCAGTTCGGTGTCAGTCCGGGCTTTGAGGTCCAGTTTGGGTTTGGCCATTTTCTTGGGTTGGGTTGCGGAAACGACCACGTCGGCGTCGAAGAGCAGGCCGGGGCTGTCAAAGCTCAGGCCGGGTTGATCGAAGTGAATCATGGCAATTTTCCTAGTTGGTTGAGGCTGGAGGCCGACACATATCAGCACGAAACGGATCTTTAACAAAGAATAAACTCCATCTTTATTTAGGGTAAAAATAAATAAAACCGAGTAAAGCACTCGGCTTAACGCTTACAGTCTAGGTTCCTCCAATAGGTCGCTCTTCGGGTGCTTGTGCCGGTTTTACCGCCTCATCGGACGCCTCATTCTCATGTCTCCCCGGCTCCGGGACGCTCCTTCGCGACGTGGACGCCCGCTGGAACCGACTCGGGAAATCATTTTCCGAGTTCGGATTGCCATTTTCCCGACTCGGAATGCCATTTTCCGAGTTCGGATTGGCTCAATCCGAGTCCGGTCAGCCTCATCCCGAGTTCGGTGAGCCTCATCCCGAGTTCGGTCAGCCTCATCCCGAGTTCGGTCAGCCTTACCCCGAGTTCGGTGAGCCTCATCCCGAGTCCGGTGAGCCTCATCCCGAGTCCGGTCAGCCTCAACCCGAGTTCGGTCAGCCTCAACCCGAGTTCGGTCAGCCTCAACCCGAGTTCGGTCAGCCTTAACCCGAGTCAGGAAAGCCTCAACCCGCCTCCGACTCAGCCCCTTCCAGACTCGGAAATCAGTAACCCAAGGAGGAGAACGCCACTTCCGGGTTCAACTGATCGCCGCCGCCCGGGTCAACAGTGCGTGCCGACAAATCCCCGTGCTGACTCCGATCCTGCCGTGGGGTTCGGAAAAACAAGGCCCGCCGTAGCCGCCTCTTGCGAGCTTGGAGCGAACCGCTTATAATTTCCATAAATGCACTCTCCTACACCCTGATGAAGCTCATCGCTCCCGATCCTGAAGTCCGGATTCGCATGCCCTACGAGTACACCGCGAAGGCCCTGCTGACGCCCACGGAAGCCCGCTTCCACGAATGCCTGCTTCAGATCACCGACTCCCGCTGCCGCATTCAGGTGAAGCCGCGTCTGGCGGACGTCTTCCAGCACGAGAACGTCAACGGCGCCTTCCAGAAGATCAGCCAGAAGCACGTCGACTTCCTCATCTGCCGAAATGACGACTGGATGCCCATGCTCGGCATTGAAGTGGACGACGACAGCCATCAACGGGCCGACCGCAAAGAGCGGGACCAGTTCGTAAACAACCTCTTCGCCTCCACCGGCGTCCCCCTGCTCCGCCTGCCAGTCCGCGAGCTCGACCATCTCGAAAAACTCGTCTCCGAACTCACCAAAGCCTGGCACCGGCGCTGGAAGACGCTGGAGATGGGAACCTAGGTTGGACAGGCAGTGTCAGTCCCGACCAAAACCTTATCTCGTTCTTCCCTCACACCCGGCAATTCACAGGCTCCAGAGCACCTTGTCTCGCGGAAAATCAGGATCGTCCGACTTCCACTGAATGCGGTAGCGGTATATCTGCTCACGTTTCACGTCGGGGTGTGTTGGCGTCTGGCGGACGAGTTCATGCAACCACGTCAGTGGTATCGGGTCATCCTCCCGTGCTAGAATTGCCTTCACCACCTCACGCAAGCGTGGTCCGGTATGCACCACACGTCCGGTTGCGTGGTCCAGCCTGATCCGACCACGGCCATCCAGCGACAGGCAAAACTCTTCCCGATGTTCAGGCGGCACTTCCCTGCTCATGAACTCTTCGAGATCGACTCCTTCCACCAGCAGGTCAGGATGTTGCTTGAGCTGTTCGTGCCAGCCTTGAATTAGGGCTTCCAGTTCCAGCTCACGGGCCGCCCCTTCCGGTCGCTCGTTGAAGATTCGGCGGATCGCTGCTTCGAGCAATTCATGATTTGTCTCCGGCACCTGATCGCCAAAGACCTCAAGACAAGGCTCTCCTTTCAGCCACCTAGCCATCATGGCATCCTGAACAACGGGGAACCAATCTAGGAATTGGGTGATTTTCCCCAGCAGCACGGCTTCTACCTGCCGGGTTCGCTCGCGGGTGATCCCAAAATCAGCAGAGGCTTCTTCCAAGGTCTGCTCATGCACCAGCCGGTTTTCCAAGAGGGTTCGATGGTGGTCAGGAAGACCGTGAACTGCATCACACAGTCCTGCGGAAAGGCTCAGTCCCTTGCCGCTAGAATGCATGGGCAGCCATGCGCTGAGTGCCGTTCCGTCAGCATCACAAACAGCTTTCCAGAGTGCCCGCACGTCCCCCACGGATTTTCTTCCGAGCTTGGGCAGTTGGAAAAAGTAGCCCTCACCCAAGCTGTCCCAAGCCTCCAGAAGCTCTCCCAGACTGTGCAGATGATGCTCATCGCAATAATGCTGGATGCGCACGGGCAGCCGCACCAGTCCCAACGGCAGGGCTGCAGGTATCTCCAGGTCAGCCAAGCCATCTTGGGCAGTGCCGGTAACTCCTGCGACTTCCGTGGGCGCCAAGTGTACCGTGTCGCCGCTTTCTTCCAATAGATCATCCGCACCACTTTGGGCATCGAGGGCACTGCTCACGATCTCGATCAAAAGGCTGATCTTCGTGCGCCCGAAGGTGGGGAAGCGAATGAGGGCGATGCCATCCAGCGCTAGGAATTCTGCCACCGTATCCTCCGGCCTGCTGGCATACCATGCCATACCGACGCGGCTGGCACATGCACCCACGGTCAGGCCCGGCAGTCTGGGCCAGCCTCGTTCTTGGGCAAGCCCCCGCAGTTCATTCCACCGCCGAGCTTCATGGTACATCCAGTCATTCATAGTGACGACTTACTGGTCAAATCCCTGTGCTCGCGCGGCTTCCAACATTTCGAGCGCAGCCTTGCATTCGGGATAGGTCGGCTTTTTGCCACGCTCGAGTTTGCGGTGGAAGTTGCCGCATAGCGCCGCCTGCCAGGGTTTGAGTAATCCAGTTTCCGTCCCCCACTTGGATAGATCATCCCACAGGCTCGGCTTGTGTCGTTGGATCACCTCCTGAATCTCGGAAAGCGTCTTCGCGGCGGTGGTTTGCTGCATTTTTACAGCCTCCATGTTCTGCGTTTTCGGCTCCTTCTTGGTGAGGGTTGCTGACAAGTCAGGAATTTGGATGGCCGTGCTTTTAAAGCCTTCCCAGCACTCTGGCTTCTTCGCCCATTCGGTGACATTTCGGGAGCCTGCGGTCTCCGTGAGGTAGTCAAAAGCCTCGCGTGCGATTTCTGCGAGCGCAACTGTCACGCAGTCATCCAATCCTTGTTTGCGCCAGATTGCGTCCAAATCCAGTCGGCCAGAGGTTTCGCGCGAAAGCCAAGCCAGTGCATATGTCACGACGTTTGCCCGGTAACCCCCAAGCTGCAGGCGTGAAACGATCTTCTCGGCAGCCCGGAAGAGGATGGCCTTCGCGACCAGCCGCTCAAAGTCATTCAGATCAGGTATCGCCGAACGGGAACGATTCATCGTCCAGTCGATGAAGTTTTTCTCTGCGCCTTTGCTTACCAGATGTGGGAGCTGGTTCCAAGTGTGCTCATACTTCGCCACATCGGTCTTGGTGAATTTCTGGGCTACTGGGTTTTGTGCTTCCCACTCTTTCTGCCTCGCCGGGGTTCCGGCACGCATCTTGTCATCGAGATGAGAGCCTCGGGCACGTTCGTAATACCACCGCGTCGGTTTGCTGGTTCCGGAAGCGGCGGGTGCCCAGATCGTGCGGGACAGGCTTTCCAGCTTCTGATGCCACTCGTCGTTGGCGCTGAAGTCCGCTGTGTTCACCTTGTTCTGACTGTTGGCGTAGAGGGAAATTTTCGGGACGAATTCAGCCACTTTGGCGGCTTCGTTCACCACAGTCAGTTTCACTTGCACGGTGACGTGGGAGACATCGGCCTTCTCTTTTTTGACGGCGTGATAGATGCTCGCCGTCGTCTGGCCGCCATTCACGATCTGGAAATCCCGCAGGTTCTCCAGCTTGCAGAGTCCGTCATGAGTGCGCGAAACGGCCACGTGCTCCGCCGTGCCGGAGATGCCGTTGTTGTAGGCCAGGAAACGGTGCGGCGTGTCGCGGATCGTCGCTTGAATGCCTTTGTTCACCTTTCCCTTCGCCTGGAGGTAGGAGCGCACGTTCTTTTCCAGCAGGCGCGGACCGTAGTCGCCATAGATTTTGGCCAGCAGTGTGGCGGGGAAGAAGGCTAGGTAGGCGGTGTATTCACCCGTGCCATCCTCCTGCGCCAGACACGGCACCGCGCTACCATAATCATCCACGAGGTTGATCTGGATCGTCTCCCGTTCCTGCCCGCTGCTGCGCAGCCGGCGCAGCTTCTCCAAATCCCAGAGATAGTGTTTCACGTCCACTCCAGCGATCTCTGTGTCCTGCTCGTCGGCCTGCTTCACCACACCGTTCGTCAGGAGGAAGATGCGGGCAGTGTCCAGATCATCGCGATGTTGGAGAATCTTCATCGCCGCCTCGTAAGGCGGAGCGCTCTCTTCCATCTGAGCCATCCACTTGCTGTTGGCGGAAAGAGCTTGGGAAAGAAAGTTCCGCGCCAGCTCAAAGTGATGCGCCACCTCGCTCTTCGGCACTGGCTGGCCAGTGGCTCCCGGTTTATAGAGGCTGACAAACAAATCCACCAGCGGAGCACTGCCTTCCTGGTCGCCCGTCTGCTCGTGCAGGTTCCAGGCGTTGAACTTGTAGGCCGGAGTGTTCTTCCGTCCGCTGCGCTGGGCAAAGTCGAGTTCGTAGCCGTCCACTTCATTGCTTTCGGCAAGGTAGGTGAGCATCACCTCGGTGAATGCTTGCTCGTTGCCATCAGCATGCTCTTTCGCACTTACTTCACCATCCAGATAGTTCGCCAATTCGGTCAGGTCCATGTTCGTAGGGTCTTAGGATCAGGTTTCAGGACTCAAAGCGGCTCGCAGGTCTTCCAGCGTGCAGGCAAAGGGGCGTGCCGCATCTAAGCTGAGGTCATAGGCCACGCCGCCGATGCCAGCAGGCAACCCGGTGGGAGTCAGTCGTGGAAAGGCATCCGCCACGCGGAAGACATCCAGCTCCCGCTGCACAAAACCGCGCACTTGATGCTTCTCCACCTCTGCATCCAGCCATCCCGCGTCAGCCAAGGCATCCTCAAGCAGTTCCGCTGCGGCTGTGGCGGCTGACAGCGCCCTCACACGGGCGATTCTCACGGGCAGCGTCTCGCCTGCTCCGTCCTGCTCGTCCACGGCGATGTGAGTCAGCAGCAAGTGCCGCCACGGGGCTTCATGAAGCTGCTGTTCTCCCGAAATGCGCACGATGGCAGGCGAGCGTGCCGCCCGTGTCTTCACCTCGATAGCCGTACCTTGATGCTGAAAGTCCTGCGGTGCACCCGCCGGGCCACGCCAAGCTCCCACCGCTGCTTCGATGCCCACGGAGGGCATGACGAGATGTTCCAACGCATAAAGTTCACCCCAGAGTCCCCGCCGAGCTTCGTCTGAAAGCGAGCGCCCAGCTACTGCCAGAAACTTTTGCCACCGACCCAAGGCTGCGAGCACACGGCGGGCAGCCTCTGATTCAGAACCGCCGACCGCACGCCTCGCCAAGTCCTCCGCCAGCACGGTGAAAACATCCTGACCGCGCAGATCGCGCAGCCTCACGATGAAAGTTGTCTCATTCGGCTTTGCATCGAGAAGCAGCTCCAAGCCTTTGCACTCAGGCCATGAGGCTTTCGGAGGCAAAGTGCCTGCTGGAACCGAAAACAACAGCAGGCGTGCTTTCGACGGCCACTCGACTCCCACCCGCAGACGCTGACCGATCTCTGAAGTCGCGAGGCGAGTCATCAGAACGGGGGTTTGTGTAGTCCCTCGTTGATTCTGCAAATCAGTCTCGATGTCCTTCCACAGCTCACCAATCGGCTTCATCAGCGGTGTCCTCCAGGTTGAATTGAGTGAGCTGTTTCCGAACCCAGACTGAGTTCACTTTATAGAGCACCCTGCGTGCTTTGTCCGTGGCAGGAAAGCTCAGTGCGAATGCTGGCACATAACGTACACTCTCCAGTCCACGAACTTCGGAAGTATCGAGAGGATAGATGATAAGCAGTCCTTTCGCGGCAAGGGCGAAGCTGACGCATCTCATCTCGCTTGGAGCCTATGGAACCCTTTTCTCGAACCGACGCCAGCGCATGAACTGCCTTGGAGAGCTTCTCCCCGATGCAGGACCGAACAGCATCAGCTTCTATACCGGGAAGAATCAAAGGCATCGCTCCCGCTCCGGCATCACGAACCTCGAGCTTTGCCAAAAGCTCTTCCGCAAGTTCCTCGGTCAACTCCATCTCTTCGAGGTCGAGCATCTCATGCTTGGGTTCCTGGACGTTGGCCTTGCTCAAGCTGTAGTAAGCATGATCTCTGGTCACGTCGGTGCGCCTTGTCAGATTGATTGTGCTCCCAGCGAATTCCTGCTGGCTGCCGCCACCCTTCGGTACAATTACAGTCCACTCCAGCAGCCCGCCATTCTCTTCCTGCGCTTGCACAAAACTACGCAGTTCAGGACCGAAGCGGCTACATTTGGGATGTATGAATCCGGGAGTGAGAATCTCATTCAAGAATGCCGCCACTTGGGCTCTGCTTGCCGTCCAGCGAAGATGCCCGTCATCCAGAACTCGAAAGTCCGGGAGTGTTGAAAGCCAGTCTTCTACCGCCTTCACATTCCTCTCCTGTCTTGCCGCGTTGCGCTCAAAGAAAGCAGTCTGCACCAACTGCCCCGCAAAAGTGACTTCCCGGCTCTGCCCATGTGCCATTTTGTTGAGGGCAGTGACCATCATGCCATCGGGATGCTGGCGGACACGCAAGCCGTAATCAGATGGCGTCAGTCGAGCATCGACCATGTGATCAAACTCACGTTTCAACTCCTCCTCTGCCAAAGCCACATGACTGAACCAGTCGCGCAGCTCATCCGTCGTGTAGAGGCGGCACAGGTCCAGGTAGCCATCCCGATAGCCAAACCATCGGCCCATTTGCATTAGCGTGTCATACATCTTCGTGGAGCGCAGAAAATAACTCACACTCAAGCCCTCCAAAGTCAGGCCACGAGACAACTTGTTGCCACCGACGGCGATGACGGACACACCATCTTTTTGCCTGCTGTAATCCAGTGCTTCGCGGCTCTGCCCGTGAATCTCTTTCACAACAATCTTTCCAACCGCAACGGACAGCTCAGCCTTCACTTCCTCCCAGCCTAGTTCTGTGAGTCTCTTATCACCCTCGATGGCTCGGATGGACTTCGAAGTCGGCACGAAATCATTTTGCCAAAGCTCATAGAGCGACGCCCAAACAGGGTGATCTGCATTGTCGTAGGTGATCGCGCGCTTCACCCGACCAAATTCGTCCTCGACGAGTTCTTTGACATGCTTCTGAACCAAGATGAACCGCGTGACGTGGATCAGCATCGAATTATGAACCGTACGCTGCCCTCTAGCCCGCCTCGCCGCGCAACTCAGCACGAAACAGAGAATCGCCCGATTGAGTGAGCCGGGCAGAGAATCGGGCCGATGCTCCTGCTTGTGCTTTGGCGGGAAATAAAGCTCTTGATCTTCCACCTCGCGGAAAACGGGCAGTGGATGCACCTCATCAATCCCAGCTTCCAAATCCCGCGAGTAACCAAACACCTTTGCGGGGCCGACATAACGGCTGCTGGGCCGCACGTTGACGATGAAGTCCCTTGGGAAAAGATCTATGCCCTCCTCCTTGCCTTCAGCCTCTGGGTTGATGAAGATGTTGGCAAAGGGAGTCGCCGTGTAGCCAATATAGCTGCTTTGCTCGAAGCGATTGAGGACGAGGCGGATCAGCTTGTTAATCTTGGTGATGTTTGTTTCCTCATCTTGCACTCCGGGCCGATCTTTAGTGTTTATGGAAGCGTTGTCTGCCTCGTCATCGATCATCAAAAGTGGAATGGCAGAAATGCGCCCATCGGCATTTTGGTGCCCGAGCTGGCCTCCAGCGACTTCCAGCCAGCTGAGAATATGCTTCAAGGGGGTGACATTCTTTTTCACCACCAAGATCACAGGTCCGCCTGCCAAACTGACATTGACCCTTTGGGCACCCGTCGTGAAGTCTCCGTTATCAGCGCTGTTTGTGAGGGGTGTGATCGAAGTTGGCGGCCCCAAGTCGGAGGTGTTGATCAGTTTCCCCACACCCAGCTTGTAGTCAGCGCGGTCCGGGTCGAGTCGGCGCTGACTGTCAAAGCCAAGAATCCCTTCATCCACACGCTCCTGGGTCTGCGCCCGCAAGTTGTTGTGAATGCCTGCGAGGATAATTATGACCTTATAGCCCGAATCGAGAGCCTTCGTTGTGACACCAACATAGTTCGCCGTCTTGCCAGACTGAACACTGCCAACGACCATGCCGCGCACGTCCCAAGCTCCCGACATCGCGGGATTCTGAATGCGGTCGAGAATCGCGTCAGTCTGCTCATCCACCGAATCGAGGTCTTTGTCCCGCATGTTCTTCTCCTGCTCCAAATACCGGCGGTAGCGACGCCAGAAGCGCATGGGCTCAAGCTGTGCTTTGCGTTCAATCCACCAAGGCTGCACACGGCCATCGGTGAGCACTGCGGGTCGTTCCGTGAGAACCGACGTGGCATGTTCCAATTCGGCGATCAAAGCCTCAGCATTCACCGAGAAGCCCGGCTTGGTCACACTCGCCATGGAGACTGCCAGATCGACGAACTGACGAATCTTGGCTGACGTGCGGGCGGCAGCCGCCTCCCCCTGGAGAGCACGGCTGGCGAAGTCGAGCGCCTGCTTTTCAGCTTCATTGAGGTCAATCATGGGAGTGCGGGCGGGTTTTCCCGGAGTGCTTGGAGCAGTTCCGGGTTGTCGTTGAAGGGTGGCCAGAGAGCGAGGCACTGGAGAGCCTGCTCAGCGGTGCTTCCTTGGGCACGGAGCAGGAGCCAAGTCTGGTGCAGTTGGGCACGAACGCTCCCTGTGGCCGTTTCAGAAGCCGAAGCTGGCGGTGTCTCCACCTCCTCCCGGCTTTGAAACGCGATGAGCGCGGTGGGGATGCTCTGCTCGATCACTTGCAGTGTGCTCTCGACGGCTTTGCCAAGCGCGGCATTTGCCAGCAGGGCGGCGATGGCAGGATGCTGGCGGTTGATAAGGTAGGAGGTGCGGCCATGGCGGATGACCTGATCCCAGACATGCCGGGTGGACTGCCCGCCTGCGCCAGGAATGCGCTCGCCGCGAAAGCTGTAAACCCTCCGCGCCTTCTCACGAGTGTTCTTGCCAATACGCCTGAGTTCCTCCCGCAGGGTAAGCGGCGGGCGAGCCTTGCTCTTCGTCACGTCGATCTGCCAGTCTTCATCGGAGGTGTTTGGAAGGGAGACGCGAATGCGGGCGAGCTTGTGATGTTCGTCCTTCCGCCAGTCTCGATATCCAAGCCACGAGCCGGGCACGAGCAGGCGATCTTGGCGGTAGATGTAAAAGCCCTGGCGTGCGGTCCAGTCACGGGGATCGCCAGCAAGGCGGCGTTCCTCTTCATCAAGCAGCTTCGACTCATGCGGCATTACGAAGGGCTCCACGATGACGGTTCCGCCCGTGCTGGGGAGGTGATTGACCGGCAACTCCTGAGTGGCCGCGCTGATGAAGAAGGGATCAAACGGGAGGATGGCGTGGTCATTGATGAAGAGCCGCAGACGGGTTGGCGACTCCAGCAGGCGATGGAATACGAGGGCGAGATGGCGCTCCACCTCTTCACATCGGGCGATGAAGGCATCGCGATTCTCCTCCACACCGCGCAGAACACGGTCCATCTGCTGCCAGAGAACGCAGGTCCCGCTGGTAAGGGCATTGAGCCGCTCAAAGTGCGGCACGCTGTCGGAACGAGCCTCCAACAAAACCTGCCATTGATCCACCTGCGCTAGATGATCCAAATCCCAACGGCGCAGCACGCTCTTCTGCCCGGCTTCCTTCGTGCAGACGGTGACGCAACGGCACTGCGAGAAGGAGGCTGTCTTTAACCCGAGGCCGAACCTACCGAGATCGTCGGCTGCCCGCTTTTCGCCTGGATGCTGACTGCCAAGGCGCATGGCATCCCGCAGCCGCGCCTCAGACATGCCGCGTCCGTCATCGGTGATGGCGATGCAGGAGTTCTTTCCCGCCCAAACAAAATCCACCCACACCTTTCTGGCCCCGGCGGAGATGCTATTGTCCACGAGATCGGCGATGGCGGTGCCGAGATCATAGCCAAAGGCCCGCAAAGACTCCGCGAGTACTGAAGCGCGGGGTGGGATGTCTTCGGCGGCGGGATCGGGCATGGCAGCATAGTTTAAGAGACGATCCGGCCCGTCGAGTTCAGGGCGAAGCCTGCACGCTGCGCATCCACACAGTAGAATTGCTCTTCACTCAGCTGGCCTGCCTCATAGCGGCGCCATGCCTCGTGGCCGAACGGCTCGAGAATGACAGGCCAGCCGCTCCGTTCGTAACGTGTGCTTAGATCAAGCGTATCCACGATGGGCGTTTCAACGATCTCCGTGGTTTTGCCGTGGTCGATGGCATTGTCAGGGTGGAGCCCTGGATACAGATAGAGCAGGGCGTGCCAACCACGGAGGAAGGTGGTTGCACTGGCTTGGCGAAGCTCGCGGCGTGAAAGGCCCGCGATTGCACTCAGCCATTCCAAAGCCTCCTCCTGACTGGTGGGAATCGTGGGCGTCAGGGATGCAGATTTGAACACGATGACATTACTGTCGCCACCAGAGACCAGAGTGGCTGCTGACTCCAAGAACTGTGCAACTGCCTCCCCGACAGCTTCACCAATCAGAGGAGGCACCGCGTTGCCAATGACTCGGAACTGATGCGTTCTAGCAATAGGAAATTGGAACCAGTCAGGAAAGGTCTGCACACGGGCAGCCTCACGCGGTGTAAGGCTGCGGTTCTGCGTGGGATGAATGAACATCAGACCGTCCTTTGCGAGGTGAGCGACGATCGTGCTGCACGGACGTCGCCGGTGCTGGCGAGTGTAGCGGTCTTTGAAACTGTCTTTCTTGTAGGGGAACTCGAATTTGACCCCCCGGTTCCTCATTGCTTGCATGCTGTTTTCGCCTTCCCGCAGTCTGGCAAAATCGCGGAGGTCTCGATCACTGTGCGGTCGTGAAACGTGTGCGGTCAGAACCTTGGCGCGGCCAACTTCCAGCACCCGATGAATGTAATGGTGGCGGTTCCCCTCCACTTCGGCTTCCCGGCGCGTCATGTCGTATTCCATCTCTTGCGCGCCGCCTCCCGCCTTGAGCGGCGGCAGGTCCATGATGGCTTGCCCCAGGGTAACTCCGATCCAGTTTGCCGCACGAGGTGCGGGTGCAAAGTCGCCGGCAAGGTATCCGGGAACATCCAAACGAATGCCGATGAACAACTGACGTTTTCGATTCTGAGGGACGCCAAGTTTGGTGGCGTCCTCTTCGCGAGGCACTACGCGATAACCAAGTTTTCGACCTTCAGCCTGAACCCTCGTAAAATACTCGCCGTCGCCAGCGCTGCGAATGCCGAGGACATTCTCCATCACAAATACCATGGGCTTGAAGTGTTCCACGAAAGCGAGGAACCGTTGGTAGAGATGGCGGCGCGAATCTTCGACCAAGCGCGGCCCGTGATTGGCCCCATCAACCTGACGGGCCTGAGAAAAACCTTGGCAAGGTGGTCCCCCGACGATCACATCAACTTGTTTGGTTCTGATGATACTTTCCAAATGCGTCGGCATGAACACGGTCAGGTCTCTTTCCAAGGCATGTGGCACGTCGGGAAAGTTCGCCTTGAACACTTGAATAGCCTCCTTGTTGGAGTCGACGGCGGCGAGACACCGAAACTCCGCGCGCACCATTCCGAGACTAAACCCCCCACAACCGCAAAAGAGGTCGATGAAAGTAGGCTGGGAGTGGATACTGCTCCGAGTCACAGGTCCACCCCCGAGCAAAGTTCTGATGTTTTGATCCCCAAAGCCTTCGCTAGGCGCGCAACATTCTTGATGCCCGGGTTTCGGTTCCCGCGTTCGATGTCACTGACATAGGTGCGATCAATGTCCGCCAACTCTGCCAACTGTTCTTGCGAATGCCCGGCAGCTTCCCGATGGCGTTTGAGGCTTAGGCCCAGTTTTACAAGAAGGGGATCGCGTTTCGGCATCTAATGATATTGCCGAGATGAGGCCGATTCGACCACGGACGATGAGTGACATCACGAAGGATTCAGCACCAAAAATCTGCACTCCAAGCGACACCTCGATGCGGCGGCTTTACGTGGCTCGCGTCATGGGCAAGCTATGCCCATGCCCGACGTCTTCACGAAATCAAAGCGCTCCGAGGTGATGAGCCGGATCCGGTCGCGGGGGAACCAGGCGACGGAGCTGGCGCTGGTGAAGCTGATGCGGGCGGAGGGGATCACGGGCTGGCGGCGGCAGTGGCCGCTGCACGGGAAGCCGGATTTTGTCTTTCCGAAGCGGCGGGTGGCCGTCTTTGTGGACGGCTGTTTCTGGCACGGCTGCCCGAAGCACGGCACGTGGCCCAAGCAGAACGGCCGCTTCTGGCGGGAGAAGATCGAGCGGAACCGGGCGCGGGACCGCGAGGTGACGCGCACGCTGCGCGGCAAGGGCTGGAAGGTGCTGCGCATCTGGGAGCACGCGCTGAAGAAGCCCGGACCGGCGCTGGCGCGCCTGCGGCGGGCTGTCGAACCCACTGATTGATGGCCGCAAAAGACGAAAGAGGTCAAAAAAAGGAGGGTGCCTTTGTCCTTCTTTTTCTTTTTTCGTTTCTTTCGGCTGATCGAACTGGACGGTGGTGCCACGCCTTTGCTGGCGCTGCTACGGGGGATGGCCTAAAAAAACGAAAGGCTTCAAAAAAGGATGGGACTGTGCCGCACCTGTTTCTTTTCCTTTTTTCGGCTCAGCGCGGATCACGGCTGGCGGCTTTGCGCGAGGGCTTCGGAGACTGAGGCGGAGAGCGGAGACTGGGAGACTGGGTCTCACACCGGCAGGTGGAAGTAGCCGTGGATGTGGGGGAAGCCGCGGAAGTACCAGACGAACTCGGGGCCTTCGATCTGCCAGGTGTCCCACACCTTGTCGCTGCCGATGTCGTATTTGCCACCGTAGCAGGAGACGAAGAGGCGCTCGACGAGCTTTTTGTCCACCATGGTCTTCATGGTGGCGTCCACATCATCAGGGCGGAAGCAGACGAGCATGCGGCGCATGGTTTCGAGGAGCTTCGCCTGCTGGTCCCTGCTGAGCTCGGCGGTGCTGAGACCGGGCAGATCGGTCTTCTGCTTCTTGATGACGGTGGCAGGGCTTTCGTTGCGCGGTTCGCGGCCGACGAGGATTTTTTCCTGCTGTTTGCCGTCGAGGGCGCTGACGAATTCATTGAAGACGAGACCCTGATACCAGAAGGGATTGCCGGCGTGGTCGCTTTCCTCGCGGAAGGCCTTGGCGAAGTTGCCATAGAAGATGGGGCGACCGCCGAAGCCGAGGCCGGTGTCGGTGAGCGCATTGCAGCGGCGGGTGACGTGGTGGCCGGTGTAGATGAACTCAAAGTCCCTGTCCTCCGGCGTGCCGAAGAAGCCGACGGAGGGCGTGTTCTTGATCTGGCCCATGAGGTCCTTCTGCACCTGCCAGTTCATCTTTTCGCGATGATCGGGATGATGCAGGGACTCGAAGATCTGCCGCACGAGATCCTGCTGATCTTTGGTGTAAAAGGTGTGGAGGCGCTGCTCGGGGCAGATGTACCACCAGTTGCTGACGTAGCCGCGCTTCGGGTGGTCGGCAGGGAGGACGATCTTCGCGTGCTGCTCTTCGGTGAGGCTTTTGTAGAACTGCATGGGCAGCGAATCCTTCCCGGCTGAAGAAGCGGCGCGCAGGGAGGGAAACGCGGTGAAGGCGGCGGCAGCGCCGAGCGTGCGCAGGATGTCGCGACGGCTGGTGTGGGTGGGAAGCGAGTTCATGACTGGAGTGTGACCAGTGGGCGCAACGAAAGCGAGCCTGAACTTCCGGGATGCGGGATTCCCGGTCGGCCGCTCACGGCTGGCGGCTTTGCGCGAGGGCTTCGGCCTTGAGCTTCTGGATGGTCTCGTCCCCCTTGGCGATGAGCGGGTCGTACATGGGGATCTCTTTGGCGTTCTGCCCCTGCTCGTGCTTGCGGAAGCCGAAGAGGTAGGTCTCGTTGTGCGGACGCCAACGGTTGAAGAAGAGGTTGTCCTTGGCGATGACGGCGCGGCGCAGGGTGTCGAACGCGGGAGCCGGGGCCTCCGGCACGCGCAGACCGAGGCCCTCGACGAGCTTCGCGGCGAGCTTTTCGTAGCCTTCGCGGGTGTAGTGCACGCCGTTTTCGGTGAGCGGCTTGGAGACAGGGCCGGGACGCTTTGGCTGGCCGCCCATGAGCTCGAACCAGTCGATGAAGTAGGCGTTCTGGGAGACGGCGAAGGTGTGGAGCGCGTCGCGCAGGCTGGAGAGGTTTTTGTTTTCCGACTCCATGTCCGGCAGCGGCGGGCGGAGCGTCTCCAGCGGCGGCGGGGCGACGATGATGATGCGGACGCCGGGGGACTTCGCGCGGACGAGGTCGATGAGACGGCGGTAGCCGGTGAGGAAGTCCGGCAGGCCGCCGAGGCGCTCGAACGCGAGCTCGGAGCCGTAGCAGAGCATGGCGACGGTGGGCTTCAGCATCTCGATGTGGCCGGAGAGGCGCTGGAGCCCCTCCTCCGGCGGACCGAAGTAGGAGCGGGCGTGACCGAAGACGGTGTCCGCGCTCCAGGCGAGGTTGCGGACGGAGACCTTCATGTCGCCAAGCGCGAGGCTGAGCCGCGGCTCGAAGGCGCCGTAGCGCTGCTCGCGCTCGAAGACGGTGTTGCCAATGAGCACGAGGCGGTCTCCGTCCTTGAACTGAAAGGCGCGGGAGGCGGCCGAGGCGGCCGAGGCGGCCGAGGCGGCGGGCGGGGGCAGCGACTGCGCGGAGGCGGCCGCGGCGCAAACGAGGGCAAGGATTCCAGCGAGGACTTTCACGTTCATGACTCGCTCATGGAAGCGGATGGGGCGCGAATTGTCCAGCCTGCAATCCGGCGTTCTCAGGGTTGGGAGACGCGGACGCGCAGGTAGCGCTGACCGCTGCTCATGGGCACGGTGTCGCGCACGATGAGCTGCGTGGCGGTCTCCGATTCAATGATGAGTCCGTCGCTGCTCCAACTGGCGGGATTGCGCAGGTCGCTGGTGGCTTCGACCGTGAAGACCACGTCCGTGGCGGCGGCGTTTTTCGGCACGACGATGCGCATGAACTTGTCCGGACCGACGGTGGCGGGAGAGCTGGTGACGGGGGAGGCTTCACTGGCCTGCGGATCGACGCCGAAGGCGTATTCGAGGAGATTCGGCAGGCCGTCGAAGTCGAGGTCGGCCATGGGATCGGCAAAGGCGGGATTGTTGGCGTCTTCGCCATACTGCTCGAACAACCAATTATCCGAGGGGAGATCGAGGAGGGTGATCTGGTCCGAGGACGGCGTGCCGAGGGTGTAGGCGGCATCGGCGGCGAGGGAAAGGATGATCGTTTCCGAACCTTCGGCAATGGCATCCGCCAGCGGCGTGACGGTGACGGCGGCGGTGGCGCTGCCGTCGGGTATGAGCACGGAGGTGCCGACGGCGGCGTAGTCGGTGCCCTCGACAGCGGTACCGCTGAGGGTGAACTGCACGGTGAGGTCGCCGGTGGTGGTGTTGCGCGTGAGGGTGAACGCGCCGGGCGAAAGGCCGCTCTCCGCGGCCGCCGTCGTGGCGGCGACGGTGACGCTGGGCAACGTGGCGGTGACGACGACTTCGTCGCTGGTGACGACTTCCCCGTCGTCCGCCGTGAGGCGCAGCGTGTAGGTGCCTGCCGCGGGAAAGACGACACTGGTGTTGGCCTTTTCCGCATCCGTAAAGACGGGGCTGGCCGGGCCGGAGACGAGGGACCAGGTGGCGGCGACCGCGCCAGTGGACTCCGGCAGAGCGTCGTCGCTGATGCTGCCGGCAAGGTTGTGCGTGCCGCCGGCCAGGACGCTGGCGGATGAGCCTGCGTCGACGAGCGGGCCGTTGTTGTCCGGGGTGCCTATGATCCGCACCTGATCCACCTCGCCGAGGGTGAGGTCGGTGTTGGTGCCGGAGGTGACGGCGATGCCCGCGTAGGCATTCGTGGCGATGGGGATGGTGTCCTGGCCGCGCTGGGTCCAGTTCACACCGTCCGGGGAATCGTAGGCGGTGAAGACATTGCCCAGGCGCTTCAACCGCACCCAGCCCGAAGGCACGGCGCCGTCGCTGTTCAGCGCGGAGATGCTGGTGGAAATGCGGCGCAGGTAGGAGGAGCGGTTCGCCGAGCTGCTGTAGCTGGCGGCGGGAGCGAGGCTGATCGAGGTCATCTTCGCGTTGTTCGCAGTGCTGTCCCGGATCATGACGCCGATGCGGGCGTTGGCATTCGTGGTGAGCAGATTGCGCACGCGGGCGATGACCTCGCCGTCGCCATTGAGACGGCGGTGGCGGAAGAAGAGCCGGTCCGTGGTGCCGGAAATGGCGACGCCGCTGGCGCTGAAGGAGACGAGCCCGTGCTGCTGGGCGGCGCTGCCTTCATAGGTGGTGGTGCCGATGTTTGTCTCCGTCCACGGCAGCACGGGAGCACCGACGGTGAGCGGGACATCGAGCGTTGTGGACTGGCCGCCGTCACTGGCGGTGAGGCGCAGGGTGTAGGCACCCGCGGTGGAAAAACGCGCACCGGTGACCGGCGAGGCGGCGTCTTCGAACGTGACGGTGCCGGGGCCGGAGAGTTTGCTCCACGTCGTGGTGAGCGAGCCCGGTGTATCGTCGGCGGCGAGCGCGGCGAGTCGAAGCGAGACATTGGAGGGAACGCCCGGCGAGTCTCCCAGCGGCGATACGAGATGCAGGAAGGGCGGATTGTCCGACTCGGCATCCCCGATGGTGGCGGTGGCGCTGCTGCGGAGGCCCGGCAGCGAGGTCCCGGAAGGAGCCAGCGCGAGCTCGACGGTGAGGGGCGCATTGACCGCGGCATTGGCGAGCGGCGTCAGCGTCAGCAGGGTAAAGGCCGCGCCGTCGGGAATCGTAACGCTGGAGGGCAGCGCTGTGAAATCCACACCGCTGACGGCAGTGCCGGAGACGGCGAGAGGCACGACCAGCGCGCCCACCGTGGTGCCGCTGCGCGATATGCGGAAGGTGGCGGTGTCCGCCGGTTCGTAGGCGAAGGGATCGCTCGCTTCGATGCTGATGCGCGGCTCATTGTCGAGGATGAAGACAGTGCTGCGCCCGGTGTTCGAGGCGATGGCGGCAAGGGTGGGATCGCGCAGCTCGAGGATGATCGCCTCGACGCCTTCGGTCAGCCGGTCGTCGATGATCTCGACCGGGATGGTTTTGACATCCTCTCCGGGTCCGAAGTCAAGGCGGCCCGGAGGCAGTTGGAAATCCACCCCGGCGCCGAGTGCGGTGCTGAACCGCACGGCATACTCCACCGAGCAGGAGGTTGTGGCGACTCCGCCGCCGGTGCGGTTGACGGAAACGGTGATGGTGCCGGCGTCTTCGGACACGGTGCGGCTCGTTTCGGCGAAGGCGAGCGTGTTGGTGAATCCGCTGTCATTGTCGAGGATCTTCAGCGTGGCCACGGGTGTTTCGAGTCCGTAGGTGCGCGGCGAACCGTTGTCAGGGTCGATGGTGACCTGAAGCGTTTCGACGCCCTCGGCCAACGAGTCGTTGGTCGTGACGATGTCCACGTAGGCGCCGACCGCTGCGGCTGGAATTGTCACGGTGCCGGAGGGGGCGGTGTAGTCGGAGCCGTCGACAGTGCCGCCGAGGGTGTAGGTCAAGTCGAGCGGGTCCGTGGTGGCGCCGCTGCGGGCAAAGAAGAAGCGGCCCGTGCCGCCCTCTGTGACGGTGGTGACATCCGTGGAGACGGACACCATCTGCGCAGCGTCGTCATCGCGGATGACCATGGTGCCCTCGAACGCGCTGTCGAGCTGGTAGGCGGCGCCGGGAAGCAGGGTGATGACGATCGTCTCCGCATCCTCGGGGATGCTGTCGTTGAGAATCGTCACCGTGATGTTGCTGCTGGTGTTTTTACCGATGGAAAGCGAGCCGGGAAGCGCCGCGAAATCGTCGCCGCTGACGGCGGTGCCGGTGACCTGGTAGTTGACCGTGATATTCCCCGTCCCGGTTCCCGTGGTGGTGATGCGGAAGGAGCCGTTGTCCGGGCTGGATTTCTCCGCGACCACGCCATCCATGATGTTGAGGGCGACCATGGGCAGGTCGCCGTCGTCCACGAGCGAAGCCGTCGCCAGGGAGGGCGTGACGACGCGGTAGTGCGATGCGCTGCGCAACTGCAGCACGATGGACTGGGCGGCCTCGCCGAGGTCGTCGTCGATCGGAATGACAAGCACCTCCGCCGAGGTCTGTCCGGCGGCAATGGTGACATAGCCGGCGAGCGGCTGGTAGTCGATGCCGTGGAGGGCGTCGCCGCCGCTGGAGTAGTGCACGGTGAGGGGCTCCGTCGTTGCACCGGTGCGCGTGATGGTGAAGGTGGCGGTGTCGCCGTTCTCGTTGGCCGTCGCGTCAGTGGCCGCGATGGTCACGTCCGGGATGTCATCGTCGATGATTTTGACGGTGAGGGCGGTGGTGGTGCCGCGAATGTAGGCGGCGTTGGTGGAGAGGGTGATGAGCACCGTCTCAACGCCCTCGACGAGCGCGTCATTGATGGGAACGATCGTGATCGGCGCGGAGGACTGCCCCGCCGGGATGACGACACTGCTGCCCGTGGAGGTGTAGTCGGTGCCATTGATCGCATAGGCGGCGACGGCGTTCGCCGGGAAGCCCGTGGCAGTGGAGAAGTTCACCGTCAACGGAGCCGCCGTGCTGCCGGTGCGCGTGACGGTGAAGACGGCGGAATCCGGCACGGCACCCTCAGACGCCTCGTCGTCGGTGACGGCGAAGGTGACGCGCGGGAGGCTGGTGTCGTCGTCGTCAATGGTGAGCGAGAGGGTTTGTACTCCGACGGGGAGATAGGTGTCCCCGGCGTTGAGCAGGGTGACTTCGAGCGTCTCCGGTCCCTCGGAGGTGGTGTCCTGGGTGGCGGTGAGGACGATGTCGAGACTCGACTGGCCTGCGGGAATGATGAAGACCTCGAGCGGAGAAGCAGTCGTCGTATCGGCGGCGGGAGAGAGGCTGTAGTCGGCGGTCGCCGCGCTGCCGCTGAAGTTGACGTAAACGGTTTCAGCCGCGGCGGTGCTGCCACTGCGCACAAGACGGAAGGTGGCGGTGTCACCACCTTCAGTGGCGGTGCCATCGACGATCTCCATGGACACCCGGCGCACCTCTGCGGCGGAGAAGTTTTTGCCCGTCTGATTCGGACCCACCGTAACGGGATTGGAAAAGCCGAGGGGGGAGAAGGTGTAGCCCGCGGCGGTGACGGAGAGCGTGTGACTTCCCGCCGCGAGATTGGTGATAAAGTAGTCGCCGTCGCTGTCGGTGGAAGTGCCGCGGTAGTTCGCGGTGGCAAGCCCGTTGTGCACGCGCACGTCATACACGGGGTCCGAAGAGGCATCCGTGACGGTTCCGCTGATGTAGTAGGTGGTGGGCGTGCCGACCTGGATGAGCACCGTGTCGCGGATCGCGCCGCCTTTCATGTCACTGACGGTGCACTGCACGGCATACCAGCCCGCCGTGGCGAAGGTCTTGGTCTGCACGGAGCTGTTGTCGGTGCTGAAGGTCGGGCCGTAATGGGAGGGCTGCTTGTCGCCAAAGTTCCAGTGGTAGGCCAGCGCGTCGCCGTCCGGATCGGTGCTGGTGGCGGTGAAGGTCACCGAGCCTCCCGCGGCGATACTGGTGGCGCTGGTTGAGATGGCGAGTGTGGGCGGCGAATTTCCCGCAGTGGTGCCGATGTGAACCTGCACGTCGAGAGATTCAGGTGTGGTACCGCCTTTGCCTACAGGCGTGATGTGAACATCGGCTTCGTAATCGGAAAACGTGCGACCGATGACCAGCGGCGAATCGTTGCGGTCGTCCGCAGTGCCGGGCGTCATGTCGAGAAGCTGCGTGCCGCGGTTGCTGCCGGAGAGCGTGCTGTCGCCGTCGCTGCGGCCCCAACTGCTCCAGTTGATCGAAGCGCCGTTCTCATACCACGGGATGGAGTTCAGCTTCTGGCGAAATTCGATCCAGTATTCACGCTCGGGATCCTTTGGAATCTCGATCGCGTAGCGCAGGTCGGGATCCTGGTTGGCCTGGTCAAACTGGTGGATGCGGTAAAGACCACTGGAGGTCACCGGATGGTAGGTTTCCGGCGTCAGCCACTCGAGAATCCGCTTCATGCTCGCGTTGAAATGGCCGCCGCTGCCGCTGCTGCCCATGACGTCCTGATGATGCCCGTATTCCTGATTGCGGCCCGGACCGATGGTGCTTTCGCCGCCGGTGTTCCAGAAGTTCGAGTGCCACACGCCGATGTTGTGCCCGATCTCGTGGCGGAAGGTGCCGATGGAGGTCGAGCGCAGCCAGGTGTTCGTGCCGTTCACGCTGCCGAGGCCTCCGAAGGTGCCCGGTCCGCCGGAGTAGATGACAACAAAGTGGTGATAGTTCTCGGGCGGGTAACCCAGTTCGCGCGCCGCCTGCTTGGCGTCGTTCATGATGGGGCTGTTGCTCCCGCTGGTCGTGTAAGCGTCCTTGTATGAGGCCTCGGTGCGCGGCAGGAGAATGGTCGGCGTGACCGCCCCCTGAAAAGACAGCTTTCCATAAGAAATCTCGCGAAAGTACTCGTCGAGCTGGCGGCAGGCTGACCACGCCTCCTTCTCCGTCTGGCATTCATCGAGACGGTCCGGGAAAATGACGCGCATGTAAACATAGCGGCGAACGCCGGTGCTGTTCTTCCGCGTCACGGGAAGCGACGACGTGGCCGAGGTGGGAGCGCCCGTGTTGCCTTCCGCCGCGAGCGTGTCCTCGATGAACTGGCGAATGTGTCCACCGTCGCAGAGGTAGATGATCTGGTCACCCGCCTCGATCGCGGGCGTTGAGGTTTCGACGGGAGGAGGCGCGACACCGGGCTCGCGCTCGACAGCCGTGCTCAGACCCGAGACGGGGCAGGTTTCGACCGCCTGCTTTGCCACGTCGGGTATCTCGCCGACTTCCAGCGGACGCACGGGGCTTTCATCCAGGGCCATGAACGAATCGACGCCCACGCCGTTCATCATCGTACTCTCGAGGGACATCTGCGCCGTCCGTCGACCATAGACGAAAGCCCGCCACTCGCGGTCGCCAAGCGTCACGATGTGCCGGTAGATCGGTTCGGAGGGATCGCTGTCGGGAGAAGCTGCCAGCACCTCCAAAGGCCCCGTCCCGCTAATGCGCTCTTCGAGCAGCGCGACAATACTCGTCGGCAGTTGCTGCCGCACAACCATGGGGACGGCCTTCGCGAGGGCCTCCCTCGGATCGTCTTGAATCAGCTGCTTGAAAACCGGTCGCCGCTCCCTCGCCAGCCTGATCCCCTCATCCACAAGCGCAATGCGCCCGGCGGTGTCGGCCGACATGAAACGATTTGTCCAATCGGCGAAAGCGGCGATCACCGTTTCCGCGCGAGTATCGGCAGCAAGTGCTCCCACCTGGGGCGCAGGCTCATGTGACGCAAAGTTCGATTCATCAAGAGTCTCGCCTTCCAGTTCTGCAACTGACGGAGGCCCGTCCGGCTGCCGCGCGGATGGCTCGGCAGGGCCGACAAACTTGAGGCCGTAAAGCCAGAGCAGCAGTGCAACCGCGCCGATGACAGCGGCGGTCCTTGAAAGCATTTTGAGGCTCATAAGGAAAGGGAAAGAAGGGGCCGCATCGATCGGATTTGCAGGCGACTAACCATTAGCTGCCAGCTTGATAGTTTGGCGGAGGCTACCGAATTCGCCGGTTAGAGGTCAAGCCTGAAGTTAGGAGGTTTTCTTCAAAACAAGCAGCACATCGGCGTAGCGGTCGTCGAAGACGCGCGGCTCGTGCAGCTCGTAATGAAAGTCGTAGCATTCGACGAGTTCGAAGGCGGGGACTTTGCGCAGAATGGCCTTGAGCTGCGCGGCATCGTAGGTGCGAAACTGCCAGCGCGTCTCCTGCAGGTGACGGCGCCCGGCGTCGGTGATTTGAAGACGGGTGCGCAGTTGCTCCACACGCTTCCCTCGGTCGGCGGGCCAGGTGCGGGTGTTGCAGACGACTTTCACCTCACCGCGGGTGGCGACCCAGCGTTCGTGCTCCGGCACGCTGCGGTCGTAGTTTGTCAGGTGCAGCCCGAGAAAGAAGAGCCCACCAGGCCGCAGGGCGGCGGCGACGCGCCGCAGGCATTCGGCGGCGTCTTTTTCAGATGCGAGATACTTAAAGGTGCTCACCAGACAGTGCGCCATGTCAAAGCCACTCTTCACCCCCTTCGGCAGCGTGAAGTCCTGCATCCAGTCCGCCCACAGCCGTGCCTTGAGTCCGGCGTCGGCGAGTCGATTCTCGGCGAAGGCGATCATGTTGGCGTTGCCGTCAAAGCCACCGACGCTCCAGCCGCGCCGCGCCATTTCCAGCACCAGACGACCGCTGCCGCAGGCGGGCTCCAAGACGCGGCGTCCTTTGCCACCGTCGCCATGCTTCAAAAAGGCGGCCTCCAGAAAGTCCGCCTCATGCCGAGTGCCGTCGTCAAAGATGATGTCATAGTAGAGCGGCGTGTCATACCAGTCGCGCTGTTCGGTGGAGGGCATGAAAGGGATGTGCCTGCATTGAGACGATAGTAAAGGGCGGAGCGATCCCATGTAGAGAATCGCGCCACATTTGGCACCCGAATTGCTGCTTGATTGTTCATCATCGGTGGCGATTGATGCGACCTTTCCCTCTCCCGCTCACCCCGATATGCCCTCGTGGGATCACTTCTTCTGGTTCGCCAGCTACATTTTAGTTTTCATCGCCCTGTCCGCCTTTGGTGCGCACAGAATCAAGGTGCTGTATCAATTTTGGAAGCACCGTGAAAACCCGCCGATTCCGCCGGGCCGCTTTGACGAACTGCCCGTCGTGACGGTGCAGCTGCCCATCTTCAACGAATACGACGTGGTGGAAAACCTGCTGCGCTGCGTGAGCGCTCTGGACTATCCGAAGGCCAAACTACAGATCCAGGTGCTGGACGATTCCACCGACGAGACGGCGGACTTCGCGGAAAAACTCAGCGCCGAATACGCGGCAAAGGGACTGGACATCGAGTACCGCCACCGCACGAACCGCGTCGGCTTCAAGGCGGGGGCGCTGGACGAGGCGATGCCCGGTGCGAAGGGCGAGTTCATCTGCATTTTCGACGCGGACTTCCAGCCGCAGCCGGACTACCTGCAAAAACTCATCCACCACTTCACGGACGAAAAGGTCGGCATGGTGCAGGCACGCTGGGGCCACGCGAACCGCCATTTCTCCCTCCTGACCCGCCTGCAGGCGCTCTTTCTGGACGGTCATCTGGTGCTGGAGCAGACGGCCCGAAGCCGCCACGGCGAGTACCTGAACTTCAACGGCACGGCCGGCATCTGGCGCCGCAGGGCGATCACGGAGAGCGGCGGCTGGCAGCACGACACGCTGACGGAGGACCTCGACCTCAGCTACCGCGCCCAGATTCGCGGCTGGCGCTTCGTTTACCTCAAGGACGTCGTCGTCCCCGCTGAACTTCCGCCGGACATGGACGGCTTCAAAAGCCAGCAGCACCGCTGGACGAAGGGCTCCATCCAAGTGTGCAAGAAAATCCTCGGCGACGTGTGGCGCAGCAAGGCGCCGCTGGCCATCAAGCTGGAAGCCACCGCGCATCTCACGTCGAACTTCGCCTACCTGCTCACGCTCTGCACGCTGGTGCTCATGTATCCGGCGAATTTCGTGATGGGCAGTTCCTGGCACAAGGCGGTCTTCGTGGACGTACCGGTGTTCTTTTTCGCCTCCGTCAGCGTCGTCGTCTTTTACATGACCGCGCAGGGCTCGCAGACGCGCTGGGGCTGGCTGAAGGCGCTGCCCTATGTGCCCATGCTGCTCGCGCTCGGCATCGGCATGAGCATCAACAACGGCAAGGCCGTGCTCGAAGCGCTGCTGAATCAGGAAAGCGATTTCGTCCGCACGCCTAAATACGGCATCGCCACGCAGGCTCAGGCTGCGGCGAAGAAGAGCCGCTACAAGGCGGGCAAATCCATCGCGCTGTGGCTGGAGGTGGCCGTCACCGGTTACTTCGGATGGCTCATTTTTCTGGCCGCACAACGCGGCCAATGGGGATCGATCCCCTTCCTGCTGCTGTTCTTCTCAGGCTTCGCTTTTGTGTCCGGCGGCTCGCTGTTGAAACGCTTCAGCATGGAGCGTTTCCAGACGGCACCTGCAGCAGTGTGAGGTCACTTTCCGCGCCATTTGAGGTGATTGGAGTCGGGCAGTAACTTTTCCCTTCGGGCAGGGTTTCCCATGGCCATGAAAATCCTCCCCGCCCTCGCGCTCGCCTCGATCTCCCTCCACGCAGCGAACCCGACCGACTGGCCGCGCTTTCTCGGCCCCACTGGCGCAGCCGTGGTGACGGAATCGAAAGCGCCGATGAGTTGGAGTGATTCCGAAAACCTCGCGTGGAAGACGGAGATGCCGGACCGGGGATCGTCCAGTCCCATCATCTTCAGAGACAGGGTCTTCGTCACCTGCTGGAGCGGCTATGGCGACAGGGAGGGTGCGAATGACATGAAGAAACTCACCCGACATCTGCTCTGCCTCGGCAAGGCGGACGGAAAAGTCTTGTGGGAGGCCAAAGTGCCGTCCCTCGTCGAGGAGGATCCGTGGAAGGGCTACATCACCGAGCACGGCTACGCCACCCACACGCCAGTGACCGACGGCGAGCTCGTGTATGTTTTCTTCGGGAAAAGCGGCGCCCTGGCCTTCGACATGGAAGGCAGGCAGCTCTGGCAGACCTCCTGCGGCACAAGTTCCGGGGATCGCCGCTGGGGCTCCGGCGCGAGCCCCATTCTCGTCGGTGATCTGCTGGTGGTGAACGCGAGCGACGAATCCCAGACGATCCTTGGCATCGACAAAAAAACCGGCAAAGTCGTGTGGAAGGCCGAGGGAGAGTTTGGCATGGCCTACGGCACGCCCAGCGTGTACGAGCATGACGGCGCGACGGATCTGGTCGTCGCTGTCCCGCAGGAAATCTGGGGGCTGAATCCCGCAACGGGCAAGCTGCGCTGGTATGCCGCGCACGGTCTCACTGGCAATGTCTCGCCCAGCCTCGTGCAGGGCGGCGACGTGGGCTACATCTTCGGCGGCTTTCCCTCCACGCGCAGCGTTGCCGTGAAACTCGGCGGCAAAGGGGACACGACTGCCGACGCGGTCCTCTGGGACAGCAACACCAGCAGCTATGTCCCGACCCCCATTTACAAGGACGGCTATCTTTACGTCGTCAACGATCAGGGCTTCGCCACCTGCATCGATGCCAATACAGGAGACGACGTCTATCGCGAGCGCGTCATCATGGGATCCCGCGGCGGCGGCAAGCCCTTTTACGCATCCCCCGTGCTTGTCGGCGACCAACTCATCTGCATGTCCCGCCGCAATGGAGCCTTCATCATCGAGGCCAAACCGGAATACAAACTCGTCGGAACCAACGTGCTGGAAAGCGACGACTCCTACTTTCACGGCACGCCGGCCGTCAGCGGGGACCGGCTTTTCCTTCGGAGCGACCGGGCTGTCTACTGCATCGGAGCCAAGTGATTCACGCAGCGGCGAAAGGCCGCGCTTCGCGGGGCGTAGTGTCCCGCCATGACTCGTTTTCTGCTCCTCGTCGTCGGCGCCCTGGCGCTCCTCTCCACCCACGCCAGCGCCCAGAACATCCGCGCCGGCATCATCGGGCTGGACACCTCCCATGCGGTGGCCTTCACGAAGACTCTCAATGCCACGCCGCAGAAACCGGAGGTGATGGGCGTGCGCGTCGTCGCCGCCTACCCGCAGGGATCGAAGGACATCGAATCCAGCACCAAGCGAGTTCCCGAATACATCGAAAAAATGAAGGAGCTGGGTGTCGAGATCATGCCGACCATCGACGCGATGCTCGACAAGGTGGACGTCGTCTTCCTTGAATCCAACGACGGACGCCCGCATCTCGAGCAGTTGCTGCCGTGCCTGGAGGCGCACAAGCCCGTCTTCATCGACAAGCCGATCGCCGGCACGCTCGTCGATGCGATCAAGATTTTCGACGCCGCCAAGAAGGCGGGCATCCCCGTCTTCTCGTCATCGTCGCTGAGGTTCGGCAAGTCACGCTGGCAGTGCGCAAAGGCAGTGTCGGGCGCGTGAGCAAAGCAGGAACCTTCAGTCCCGCGAGCCTCGAAGAACACCACTGACCTCTTTGTGCAGCATCCATGGCGTCGAATCCGCACTGCGCTCATGGGCACGGGTTGCTCAGTCAGTGAAGCGCGGCACTACGGAAGATGGGAAAATCACCGTCACCGGAACCTGGGACGGTGGACACTCCAGCACGTTCACGGAAGGAAAAGGCTACGGCGGCAAAGCCGTCGGCGACAAGGGAGGACGATACCGTCGGCAAATACGAGGGCTACGATCCGCTGCTCTTTTCCATCGTGCACTTCTTCCGCACCGGCGTGATGCCCGTGACTCAAGAGGAGGACGCTCGAAATCTACGCCTTCATGGAGGCCGCGGACGAGAGCAAGCGGCGCAACGGCCTTGGAAGTGACGATCAAAAGGAAGTCATGGGCAAAGGCGAAGTCCGAAGAGGCCGGCAGTGATCCACCGAAGCTTGAAGCGTCCCGGAGACTGGCTGACACGCGTAAACGTCGCCGAGACAGGGTTTTGGATTTAAGTTTTCCTCGGGGAAAGAGAATCTTTCTTTCCCTGAAAAATTGTTCCAAAATTGCTGCCGCAGTGTCGTCTGTAAAGCGTGTCTGCCATTCGACAGCCGCACCTTAAAACCCAACCCACCAACAACGTCATGAAACTCCGCACCGCATCTGCACCACGCTCGCCTGCGCCCGGGATGATCACTCCGGCATGAGGTCGTGTGCTCGCACAACCGGCGGCACCCAAGACCGACCTCCCCGCCTTCCAAGCCGCCCTCTGAGGGATGACTCGCCTTTACG
Source organism: Prosthecobacter sp. (assembly GCA_041395065.1). GTDB lineage: Bacteria > Verrucomicrobiota > Verrucomicrobiia > Verrucomicrobiales > Verrucomicrobiaceae > Prosthecobacter. The sequence goes on from JAWLBG010000039.1 coordinate 50,622, forward strand.
AACGAAAGGCCAGTTGCTGATGAGCTATGCGACCGTGGTGGACAAGATCCTCCCGAGCGTGGTCACCATCCACTCCTCCGCACCGGTCAAGACACCGGAAGTCGATCAAATCCCGCCGCAACTGCGTTGATTTTCTACCGCTTCTTCGGTGCTCCCGATGATTTCCGGAATGGACGAGGAAACGCCGTTTCAGAATCCGCGCACGCCGTGGTCGCTCCCGAACGTCAGCCCACACCCGATGACGAAGCGCACCAGCAGCGTGGAGTTGGCTCCGGCGTCATCATCACTGCCAGCGGCTACATCATCACCAACAACCACGTGTCGCCGACGCGAGAAGATCGAGGTCGTGGTGGATGTGAGCGGCGCCACGAGGAGCTACAATGCCGAGGTCATCGGCGCCGATCCGCTCACCGACGTGGCGCTCATCAAAATCAACGCGCCGAATCTCACGCCAGCCGTCATTGGCGACAGCTCGCGTCTGCGCGTCAGCGACATTGTGCTGGCCGCCGGCGCCCGATGAACCAGCCGCTCCGTCTCGCAGGGCATCGTCAGCGCCGAGGCGCCACCAACGGCATCGTCGGCAAGGCCGTGTCCGCGCTGCAGATTCATTCAAACGGACGCGTCCATCAATCCCGGCAACTCAGGTGGTCCGCTCGTCGACGCCATGGGTCGCGTCATCGGCATCAGCACCGCCATTCTTTCCCGTTCCGGAATGAATGCGAGCCATCGGCTTCGCCATCCCCATCAACATGGCCATGAACATCGCAGAAGACCTGCTGGATGACGGTGCCGTGCAGCGCGGCTTCCTCGGCGTCCAGATCGCCGACCTCGACGCAGATGGCGAGCGCCTCCACATGAAGGAGCAGGGCGGAGCCGTCGTCATGATGGTGGGCGCCGGCTCTCCGCCGAGAAGGCCGGGATCGAACTCGAACGTTATCGTGAGCATCAACGGCCAGAGGTGGACGACCAGCAGCCGTCTCCATCGTCAGCGGCACCAAGGCACGGGCACCGCCATTCCCATCGAGGTGCTTCGCAACGGCAAGCCGGTCACGGTGACAGCCACGCTCGATGCGCGCGAGGGCCCTCGCGGAAGTCAGCGGCGAGCGGCATCCGCGTTCGGGTCAACCCCAGAAGGAAAACACCTCCGAACTCGTCACCGGAGGTCGTGGTGCAGGACCTTTCCAAAGCCCTGCGTGAACGCCACGACGTGCTGCCTGAATGTCAGCGGCGTCATCGTCACCAAGTCGATCCAAACAGCCGCGCCGCTGATAGGTGTCGAAGAGGGCGACGTCATTTCCCCGTAGCAGACCGCAAGCCGGTCAGCACCGCGGCGAGGCATGGCAGGCGACAAGGCCGTCTACTGCTGCGCGTCTGGCGCAAGGGCGACACCATGCTGCTCATGATCGGCAACAACCCGAAGTCGAGTTGCGGGAAACGAGACCGCTTTCACCGTTTCGAAAGCCCGCGCATGAAGCTCATGCGCGGGCCTTCCGTCCATGCTCTACGACGCTCCCGCCATGTTCCGGGACGATCGGCTCGCCCATGGCGGGGAATCATCGCCGATATGCCCGCGGCGAAAGGGCATCGCGGTGGTCATCGAGCAGAGCGGTAATGAAAAGGACTGGCCGCTGGTGGCGGAGGCTCGCAAAGCGTCACTCCTGGATCGACCCGCCTTTGGCCTGCATCCGTGGCATGTTAAAGACCGCAGCCCGGACTGGCTGGCCAGCTGAAGAACGCATCTCACCGGCCCACCCAGAGCTGTCGTCGGCGAAATCGGACTCGACCGCTGGATCGAGAATCCTGACATCGATTCACAACTCGCCTGCTTTCGCGCTCAAATGGCTCTCGCCAACGGAGCTGGATCGCCCGGTGACGATTCACTGCCTGCGGGCCTTCGGCCTGCTCAATGATGAACTGCGCCTCAGCCTCCCGCCTCGGCGTGGCTTTTTGCTGCACTCTATGGCGGACCGAAGAGATGGTGGAGGGTTTTGTCGAACTCGGTGGCTACTTTTCCTTCAGCCCCTACTTCGCCCACCCACGCAAGGCCGCGCAGCGCGCCGTGTTTGCGAGAGTTCCACCTGACCGCCTGCTTGCGGAGACCGACGCGCCAGACATGCGTCCCCCGGATGACCTGAATCTGCATCCGCTGACAGCCGCAGATGGGGGCCTCTTGAATCATCCCGCCAATCTGCGGATCAGCTACCGCCTGCTGGCCGAAATCAGCAGCTTCGATGCGGCTGAACTCGAATCCCTCGTCGAAAAGAACTACCGCAGGCTCTTTGGCGAAACGTAAGCTTTCCTTGCAAGCCGTCACCACCCGGCCATCTGCTTTGACAACATGCCCCTGATGCGAAAAACCAAAATCCTCTGCACCCTGGGCCCCGCCACGGACAGCCCCGAAGTCCTCGCCGATCTCATCGCCAAGGGGGCCGATGTGATTCGACTGAATATGAGCCACGCAACGCACGATTGGGTGCGCACGGTTTATGGCCGCATACGCGAGGCGGCGTCTGCATCCAGACGCGAAATCGCCGTGCTCATGGACCTTACCGGGCCAAGCATTCGCACGGGCGATGTTGAAGAACCGTGGCAGCTCAAGGTCGGCGACACCGTCGAATTCCGCTGCACTCCGGACGCCTCCGCCACCACGCAGTATTCGGTCACGGTCAACTATCCCGGCCTCGGCAAGGACCTCCGCACCGGCGACATCATCATGGTCGACGGCGGAATGATTCAGGTGAAGGCAACCGAAGTGACCGACAAGCACGTCGTCGGCAGCGTCCTTACCAAGGGCGAGATGAAATCCCGGCGCCACATCAACCTGCCCGGCGTTCCCGTGCGTCTGCCTCCGCTCACGCAGAAGGACTATGCCGACCTTGATCTCGGCGTGGAACTTGGCGTCGACTACTTCGCACTGAGCTTCGCCCGCGAGCCCGGACACGTCCAGCACTTGAATCTTCTCCTCGAACAGAAAGGCTCCACGGCGCGCATCATCGCCAAGATCGAAAATCAGCAGGCTCTCACCAACATTGACGCCCTCGTCGAATGCAGCGGCGGCATCATGATCGCCCGCGGAGATCTTGGCAGCGAGTGCCCCATCGAAGACCTGCCGCTCATCCAGCGCCAGATCGTCGAACGCTGCTCGTATCACGGACGCAAGGTCATCGTCGCCACCCAGATGCTGGAAAGCATGATCGAAAACCCCGTGCCCACCCGCGCCGAGGTCACCGATATTTTCAACGCCGTCGTCGAGCAGGTGGACTGCGTCATGCTAAGCGGAGAGACCAGCGTCGGACGATATCCTGTGAAATGTGTCGAGGTCCTGGACACCGTCATCCGCCGGATTGAGCAGAAATACCCTTCCGGTCGTTTCGCCAGCGACGCGCCGCTCAAGACGAACAAGCACAAGACCGTGAAGGCCGCC
>JAWLBG010000040.1:0-53863 GCA_041395065.1 Prosthecobacter sp.
CCTTTCGAGAAGAGGCTGCGATTTGTGCAGCCTGTCTCCCGAGTTCTGAATTTCACCACCCCACAAGCCCATGCCCAAGACCAAACGGACCTATCAACCCTCCAAACGCACGCGGAAGCAGCAGTTTGGCTTTCGTGCCCGCATGAAGACGGTAAACGGACGCGCCATCATCCGCCGCCGTCGTGCCGCTGGGCGCAAGCGTCTCCTGCCGAAGGGCGTGGAAATCCACTTCAAGCGCCACACGCAGCAGCACGCCAACTGACGCCGACGCGGCGCTCCCTCCCCATGCGCCTCCCCTCAAACCTGCGGATTAAGCTGGCGCGTGATTTCGCGCGGGTGAAATCGCAGGGAAACAGCCAGGCTGGGAAATATCTGGTGCTGGGTGCCTTGAGGGCCGAAGACGTGGAGGAATTTCAGTTTGGCCTGATCACAGGAGGCAGACTGGGGAACGCCGTTGTTCGAAACCGCATCCGCCGACTGCTGCGCGAAGTCATCCGCGCCCATCGTGCGGAAATCGTCCCAGGCTGGCGGATGGTGCTGATCGCCCGCTGGCGGGCGCCGCAGGCCACACTTGCTGAATTGGATCATGACTGGCTGCGGCTGGCGCGCCGCATGAATCTCCTGAAACCGGCACCCTCCGGAACATGAAATGGCTCGTTCGAATCCTCATCCGCTTCTACCAGAGGTTCATTTCCCCGGTGATTCACGCTTTCGGCGGTCCGGGTTCGGGCTGCCGCTTCACGCCGACCTGTTCAGAGTATTTTCTGCAGGCAGTCGAGACGCACGGTGTGCTGCGCGGCGGCTGGCTGGGCCTCCGCAGGATCGGGCGGTGTCATCCCTGGGGAGGACACGGGCATGATCCGGTGCCGGGGAGGAAATGATGAAATCCGAATGACGAAGCCGCCTGTCTGTGACATCGGCTTTCCCTCTCAACTCTAAAGACTCTCTACCCTCTCAATTTTCATGGACCGCAAAGGCTGGATCGTTGTTTCCCTGTGTGCCATCCTCATGGTGCTCAACTGGCACTACATGCAGGAGAACCAGAAGGCTGCGCAGGCCGAGGCAGCTCGCAAGCAGGCGGAAAAGGCTAAGTCGGAGGCTGTCACCCCTGCGGTTGAATCACCCTCCGCAGCACCCGCAGTCCCGGCTCCCGCCGCTGTGCCGGCTGCCACCCTGCCCGAAGAAAAACACTCGATCACGACGGGCAGCGTGACGTTTGAACTGACTTCAAAGGGGGGCGGCATCCGCCGTGCCGTGCTGGCCGGCACCGACCAGGTGACGCTGAACGTAAACGGGCTGGAGGCCGTGGGCGCTCTCCGTCGCGAGCCGTCAGGGTTGGACGGCGTCGCCTACAAACTGACAGAGAAGAGCGAGCGCAGTGCGACTTTCGAAGGAACGACGCCGGAGGGCATCGTGGTGACAAAGACCTACACGCTGACGGAGGGCGACGAGAGCGACGAACATCTCATCAAGCTGGACATCACGCTGAAAAACACCGGCACCGCGCAGCATCGTTCGGAGGAGTATTATCTCTACACCGGTGCTTCGAGTGCCCTGAAGCACGATGACGCCCGTTACGAGGGCTTTTTCTGGAACGACGCCGGTGACGCCAATTACCACATGGCGGATTACTTTGGCAAAGGCTGGTTCAGCGAGGCGAAGACGGAATTCCGGCAGTCCTACGCAGCCCTGCGCTTTGCCGGCGTGATGGGGCGCTTTTACACGCACATCATCACACGAACGGGGGACAAGGACGCGCCGGGCAAGTTCTGGGCCACACGCCGCAAACTGGCGAAGCCGATCGATGCCGACGACGCGGGAAAGGCGGACGTCGAGGACCACGCGTTTGACGCTGCTGTGGGGCTGCCACCGGTGGATCTGGCACCCGGCGCATCAGTGACAGAGAACTATGAAATTTATCTGGGGCCGAAGGAGCATGACAGGCTGAGCAAGATCGGCCGGCAGCGCAGCTTTGCGATGTTTTACGGCTGGTTCAAACCCATCAGCATCTTCCTTTCCTGGGTCATGCGCTGGATGCACGACTTTACCGGTAACTGGGGTGTGTCGATCATCCTGCTGACGATCTTTGTGCGCCTGTGCATTTGGCCAATTCATGCGAAATCCACCTTCACCATGAAACGCATGGGCCTGCTGGGACCGATGATGAAGGAACTGCAGGAGAAGTACAAGGACGATCCACAGAAGCAGCAGGCGGAGGTGATGAAACTCTACCGTGAATACGGGGTGAATCCGCTCGGGGGGTGTCTGCCGATGTTTTTGCAGATCCCGATCTTCTTTGGCCTTTACCGCGTGCTGGAATACGCCGCCGAACTTCGCGGCCAGGGCTTCCTGTGGGTGAGCGACCTTTCCGCTGCTGACACGGTGACAAACTGGGGCGGCTTCGATATCAATCCGCTGCCGATCATCATGGGCCTGACGATGGTGGCACAGATGAAGCTGACGCCGCAACCGGCCACGGTAGACAAGACACAGCAGCGCATTTTCATGTTCATGCCGGTCTTTTTCCTTTTCATCTGCTACAACTTCGCCGCCGCGCTGGCCCTCTACTGGTCCACACAGAACGTTTTCAGCATCGCGCAGACTTGGATCATGAAGCTCTACATGCCGGAGCCGAAGCTGGAGAAGGTGGCGCAAAAGCCGATTCCAAAAGGGCCTCCGCCGCAGAATCCATTCTTCAATCCCATGGGCCACAAGGACAAAGACAAGAAGAAAGGCCCGAAACCCCCGCGACTTGGAGGCTAGACCCCGCACTATTTATGACGCCGTTGGAACACGCCCGCCACATTCTTGACTCGATGCTCGGGTATCTGGGCTTTGTCGTCCAGATCGAGGAGGACAATGGTCCCGACGGCCCCACATTGCAGGTGCTCACAGACGACTCGGAAGACCTGATCGGTCGCCGCGGTGAAACGCTGGACGACATCCAGTACCTCGTGAACCGCGTCCTGCAGCGTCATATCAAGGATGCACCGCGCATCCGCGTGGACGTGGAATTCTACCGCTCCATGCGTGAGGACAAGATGATCGCACGAGCCAAAGAACTCGGAGAACGCGTGCGCGCCACAGGCCAGAGCGCCGACCTGCCGCCGATGAACAGCTACTACCGCCGTCTGGTGCACAACGTGTTTGCCAACGACGCCGAAGTCGTGAGCGTCAGTCAGGACGGAAACGCACGGTTCAAACGCATCATCCTGAAGCGCCGCCCGCATTAAACGCGAGGCTGGAATGCAGGAAAAGCAGGTTCGTTCTTTACTCCTGCGGCGGTTTTGAGTTATTTCTCATAGCCCGTCTAAAATTAGGCGCTTTCCAGACACTCATCCAAACCGCACCAACATGAAATCGAGCCATTTTCGACCGTCCCTTATCGCGCTGCTTTGCTCCGCAGGATTTCTGCAAGCCGACATTGTGACGCTCAAGGAAGGCAAGAAGCTCGAGGGCAACATCCTTTCCGAGAACGAGACTTCGATTCGCATGCGTTACAAGCTCACGCCGAAGATCTGGGACGAAAAGGACATTCCGCGTTCCGACATCGCGGACATCCTCAAGCAGGCCCCTGAAGAAGTGGAGATCATTGAATTGCGCAAGGCGCTGCCCACGCCTGACCTCATGTCTGCCGAGAAGTACGAGGCGCTTATTCAGGATCGCCTGCGTCCCTTCGTGAACCGCTATCCGGGCACGCCGCAGGCCGCTGAAGTGGACAAAATGATCGCCCAAGTTCAGGAGGAAAAGGAGAAGGTAGTCGCCGGCGGCATCAAGTTGGAGGGCAAGTGGCTTAGCCCCGAGGAGGCTAAGGCAGAAAGCTTCAATGTGAAGGCCTATGGTCTGTTCACCGAAATGAAGGATGCGGAAGAGGCCAAAAACTACAATGGAGTCATGAAGGCCTTCGGAAAACTGTCCAACCCTCAGGGCGGATACATCGCTTCCATTTATTACCCTGAGGCGGTTGAACTCGCACTCGGGATACTCGACAAATATGAAGCTCAGGTTGAGCAAATGATCAAGGATCAGCCGTCTCTGCAAAAGCAGCGTGTAGACAACGAAAAACGCTTAGTTGAGCCTGATCTCTCCCGATTTAAAGAAGCGGTGTCTCGAGAAAAAGAACAGTGGAAAGCGGCTTATGACGCTGAGAGAAAGCTCGAGCCAAAGTGGTTTACGCCCTACAAGTATGACATCTCCAGCCTGAAGACCCTTTCCGCCAATATCATTGCCGAAAAGACTAGGCTGAAAGAGCTTCAGCTCCCCGTGATCAGTAAGGTTAATACTGCCATCGCCAATGTCATGCGCGCTGACCCAAAAGCCTCCAAGGAGGAGGAAGAATTGAAAAAGATGGGGGATGCGATCCTCGCGGGCGAGTCGGCGGCAGCCGATCTCGACATGACGAGCAAGCAATACTACGGCCAGATTTTTCAAGCTTACCGCCAACGCTACGCCTATGCGCAGCAGCAACTGGCTTTGATTCCCCTGCAGAAGCAAGCGCAGGCTCAAGCGGAGCAGCAGGCCGCCGCCGCAGGGTCTGCGGCCATCGGTGGCACTGCCGCTCCCGGTATGGATGCCCGCGTGGCTGCGGCTTTGGCCGCTGCGGGAGGTGAAGGCACTGCCCAGCCTGCTCCCGCGACGGGAACGGTGCCTGCAACCGGTGTTCCACAGCAGGTTCCGGTGATGGGAACAGCTCCTGTGGCCCAGCAGCCGGTACCTGGAGCGGTGGCTCCCGCACCCGGCATGGCTCCCCAAGTTGCTCCGTCGACCGGTTACCCACAGGCTGCTCCAAATGGCTATCCTCAGCAGCAGCCACCAATGGGTGCTCCACCGGTTATGGAGGAGGAAGCTCCCGTCGGCGGCCTTAGCACTAACACTCTGCTTCTTATTGGCATGGGCGTGCTTGTGCTCGTGCTGGTCATCTCGATGTCCGGCGGCAAGAAGAAGTAAGCAGGGCAGGTTTTTGACTGCACGGTCGGCGTCTTCGCTTTTTCGAAACCGACCACGATTGTCCGGGCACCAGTCTTCGTAGATCGTTTTGTGAAACGGATGGCTCAGCTCCAGAGGCGCGGTCTGTCCGTGCTAGGTTGGTCAAGTTCGCCTCAGGCGGCGTATTCACATCACAAAAAAAGGAGGAGCCATAAAGCTCCTCCTTTTTCGCGTAGAGTTTTGTCAGGATGATTAGGCGGCCTGGGAGCGTTCCTTGACGGACATCGCTTCCTTACCTTGGCGCTGGCGCAGGTAGTGCAGGCGCGAACGACGGACTTTACCGACTTTGGTGACTTCGATTTTGGCCACCTTCGGGCTGTGTAGGGGGAACACGCGCTCCACACCCTCGCCATAGGAAATCTTGCGGACGGTGAAGGCTTCGTTGATGCCGCAGCCTTTGCGCGCAATCACGATGCCTGCGAAGATCTGAATACGCTCCTTGTCGCCTTCGACGACGCGCGTATGCACCTTCACGGTGTCACCCACGTTGAATTCGGCGACACTCGCCTTCAGTTGTTCTTGATTGATCTTTTCGATGATATTGCTCATGACAGTCTCCTAGTGGGTTCGCATCGAAGGCCGTAATACAGTCGGGCCGGGAGCGAGGGGCGGGGAAGGTGGACAGTTTCCATGTTTTGGCAACCTGTTTTTCCCAGTACTGGAATCCGCCGGTTTGCCGCGTAAAGCTCCCGCTCCATGGAACCTTCCATTTTAGCCCTGATTCTAGCCGCCATCGCCGAGGATGTTGGCGACGGCGATGTCACCTCAGCGTATTTCATTCCCGAGACGGCCCGGTCAAGGGCCGAAATCGTGGCCCGGGAGGCGGGCGTGGTTTCGGGAGCAGGAATTGCTGCCGCCGTCTTCAAGGAAATCGACCCCGGTCTTGAGGTCGAGATGTGCATCCCTGATGGTGACGTCTTTCAGCCGGGAGGAATTCTAATGAAGGCCGCCGGCAGTACCCGTTCGCTGCTGACTGCCGAGCGCACGGCGCTCAATTTTCTCCAGCGCCTGTGCGGTGTCGCCACGCTGACACGGACCTATGTCAATGCCGTGAAACCGCATCCCGTTCAGGTCTGGGATACCCGCAAAACCACGCCCGGCTGGCGTTTGATCGAAAAGGCCGCCGTAAAGCATGGCGGCGGCACCAATCACCGAATGGGCCTGTATGACCACGCCATGGTCAAGGACAACCACCTCACGGCCAATGGCGACCTCGCGGCGTTGCAGGCGGCGATTCATCGTCTCCGAAGTGAACGCCCGGGTGTCCGAGTGCAGCTTGAAGCTGCGACTTTGGAGCAGGTGGCCAATTTTCTCACCCTCGAAGGCGTAGACATGCTCCTGCTCGACAACATGACGCCCGACCAGCAGCGGGAAGCGGTTCAACTCGTCGGTGGCAGGCTCTGGCTGGAGGCCAGTGGCGGCATCACGCTGGAGACGATCCGCGACGTTGCCGCGACAGGGGTGAACGCCATTTCCGTCGGTGCCCTGACTCACTCCGCCCGTGCGCTCGATCTCGCGCTCGATCTATATTAAGCAGAGGGACCTCTCCGATATGAAGAGAGGACTCAGGTGGGGATCTCGACTTCTTTTCAATAAAGAATAAAACTCAAGGGCATGAAGTTCTGGCGTGGGTGTGGCGGGCCGGTATCGTACCAGCCCGTCTTTGGAGGACGGCATCACTCATTCATCTATGTGCGGAATCGTTGGTTACATCGGCAATCGGCAGGCGAGTTCGATCCTTTTGGACGGGCTTCGCCGCCTCGAATATCGCGGCTATGACTCGGCCGGACTGGCATTGTGCGGGACCGGTGGTCTGCAGACGGTAAAAAAAGCAGGCCGCATCGCCAACCTGCGCGAGGCCGTCGAATTGGCCCGGCCCGATGGCACGGCGGGCATCTCCCACACCCGCTGGGCGACGCACGGCCCCGCCACGGACGAAAATGCGCATCCCCACCCCGACCAGGGAGGCCGACTCGTTGTCGTTCACAATGGCGTGATTGAAAACTATCAATCGCTGCGGGATCAGCTCTCCGCCAAAGGCCACAGTTTTCATTCGCAGACAGACACCGAGGTCCTCTCGCACCTAATCGGCGTCTACTTTGACGAATCGACGGAAAAGGACGGCACTCAGCGTCTCGTCAACGCCGTGAAGTCGGCGCTCTCCAGCGTCAAGGGCACATATGGCATCGCGGTGATGCATGCCGACCTGCCGAACGTGATCGTCGGTGCGCGGCTCGGAAGTCCGCTGATCGTCGGCCTAGGCAAGGGAGAGCATTTTCTGGCCAGCGACGTGGCAGCCGTGGTGAATCACACGCGGGACGTTGTCTATCTCAACGACTACGACGTCGTCATCATCACACGTGAGGGTTACAACGTGCAGTCGCACGAGGGCGTGCCCGCGCAGGTCAAGGTCAGCCGCGTCGAGTTCAGTGCGGACGATGCGGAGATGGGGGACTTTCCGCATTTCATGCTCAAGGAAATCTACGAGCAGCCGACCTCTCTCCGCAACGCGATGCGCGGCCGCCTTTCCCGGGATGAATGCACCGCTGTGCTCGGCGGACTGAACATGTCGCCAAAGGAGCTGGTGCAGATCGACCGCATCATCCTCGCGGGCTGCGGCACGGCGTATCATGCGGCGATGGTCGGCGAATATTTGATCGAGTCGCTGGCTCGCGTTCCCACGGAGGTGGAGATCGCCAGCGAGTTCCGCTATCGCAACGTTCCCGCCAACAAGAATACGCTGCAGTTCGTGCTGAGCCAAAGCGGTGAGACGATTGACACGCTCGCCGCGATGCGTGAAGGCCAGCGCAAGGGCATCCACTGCCTGGGCATTGTGAACACCGTCGGCAGCACCATCGCCCGCGAGAGCGACGGTGGCGTCTACATCCACGCGGGACCCGAGATCGGTGTTGCGGCTACCAAGACGTTCACTTCGCAGGTCGCCATCATGACGCTGCTCAGCCTGTTGCTGGGGCGCATTCACCATCTTTCCAGCGTTGACGGCTTGGAGATGATCGACCAACTCGAGGCTCTGCCGGACAAGATCGTAACCATCCTCAAACAGGCGGACAAGATCAAAGCCATCGCGGAGAAGCATTGCAACGCCGAGGGCATGCTCTTCATGGGACGTCAGGCGAATTATCCCGTCGCGCTCGAAGGGGCGCTGAAGATGAAAGAGATCAGTTACATCTACGCCAGCGGCCATCCGAGCGCCGAGTTGAAGCACGGCGTTATCGCCCTGGTGAAGCCGGACCTGCCCAGCGTCTTCATTGCCCCCGATGACGCGGTTTTCGACAAGAACGTGAGCAACATCGAGGAAGTGCTCGCCCGCAAAGGGCCGGTCGTCGCCGTGACGACGGAGGGGCGCACCGAGCTCGAACGCCTCACCGAAGACGTGATTTATGTCCCGGACTGCCCGTCGTATCTCACGCCGCTGCTGAATGTCATTCCGCTTCAGTTGCTCAGCTACTACACGGCCGTGGCACGCGGTTGCGACGTGGATAAACCGAGGAACCTTGCCAAGAGCGTCACCGTTGAGTAGGATAGGGGCGCTCGAGTCCCTCCCCAGCCTAAATGCCACCCCTTTCTCCCCGCCTGAGTCGCACGATAATCATCGCATTGGTCGGTGCGTGCCTTGGAAGCTTTGGCGTTTCGAGACTCGCTGCGGATCCCACCAACGAGCCAGCCGCAGTCGGGGAATCCGACCAGACACCGGCGGATTTCCTGGATGTGGTCGGGCAGAACACCAAGGCTCGCTGGCGGATGCTCTTCCGCGGCCCGCCGCCCACGCCGCCGACCGACCGAGTGCGCACGGCCTTGATCCTTGGGACCCTGCTGGGTGACAGCTATCTGGTGCTCCAGGCCGGCGACGCCCAGCAGTTTCGCAACAACAACCAGGACGTGCTCGCTTATTGCCGCACGCTGGGGCTCGGTGAAAAGCTGCTGCCGCGCCTTATGACGCAGGGAAATCTCGCGGAGAAAAACGCGTGGTCTGAACTGCGGCAGGAGCTTGTCGACGGTCATCAGGAAACCCTGCGCCTGTTGCACGAACAGATGGACGAGGATCTCGCCCTGCTCATCGACATCGGCATCAGTCTGCGCCTTTTGGAAATTGTCTCCACCATCATCGTCGCAGCACCGGAGGCGGATGTGCCGGTCCTCGGCGGCGGCTCCCCGGCATTGCTGGCGGAACTGCGCAACGATTTCGATCACCTCAGCGTCTCGAAACGCGAGGAGGCTCTGCTCGTCAATGTCCGTTCCTGCATCGACGCCGTCAGCCTGTCCTGGCGGGAGGCGCCCGCCAAACCTGTGACCCAGGGGCAGGCCGCCGTGGCTGCCGAAAGGCTGAAGGAAATCATGCAGGTCTTGGCGGGCAAGTGATCCGTGAACATCCGGCTCGAATGTCCGACCGCGTCCTCATCATTGGCCAGGGTCTCGCAGGGACGGCGCTGGCCTGGTGTCTGATCGGAAGAGAGGTGCCCTTCGTCATCGTGGACCGCGATGAGGCCGTCACTTCCTCAAAAGTCGCCGCTGGGCTGATCACTCCCATCACCGGAATGCGCCTGACCGTGAGCTGGCGCTATGCGCTGTTTTATCGCGAAGCACTGGATTTCTACAGACGCTGCGGGCGGATACTGAAACAGCGTTTCCTCTTCCCGCGCGGTTACGTTCGTCTGCTGAAAAACGAACAGGAGGTCGCCAAATGGGAAAAGCGTCGCTGCGATCCTGATCTTCAAGCCTTCGTCAAGGCGAAACCTCCCGTGCTCGAAGCGGGAGTGGTTCGCGATCCGGGATGCGGCTTTCAGCAGCGTCACGCCGCGTGGCTCGATACCGCAGCCTATTTGCAGGCCAGCAGGCACTACTTTGAAAGTTTCGGCGCATGGACCCGCGGCGACGTGCAGCCGGACGACTTGGGGGAAGATGCGGAAGGCATCGACTGGCACGGTGAGCGCTTCACCCATGTCATCTGGGCGCAGGGCTGGAGTGCGGAGAAGCATCCTCTGCTGAGCTGGGCGCCGTTTCAGTCGGCGCTGGGCACGATCTTGACCGTCGAGGCGGATCTGCAAGGCGAGAGGCGCATCCTGAATCGCGGTTGCTGGCTGCTGCCGCGGACGGACAGCACACTGCGTGCGGGGTCCACCTACGAGTGGAGTTTTGACGACCCGAACACGCCTTCGAAGGAAAAGGTCGAAGCGCTTGAAGAAACACTGCGCTCCCTGCTGAACGTTCCGGTCCGCATCTCCGCAGCGAACTCCGCCGTGCGTCCTATTGTCAAGAATCGCCAGGCCTTCATCGGTGCGCATCCCGCACATCCGCGGGTGGCCTTTCTGAATGGCCTGGGTTCCAAGGGCTCCCTGCGCGCCCCATGGCTCGCCCGCCACCTCGTTGAGCATTTGCTCGATGGAAGCCCGCTTGATCCCGAGGTCGATCTCCAAGACAACCGCGTGTGAACGCGGGGGCAATAACAAGCTGTCCCGTGCGTTCCCATTCCGATGTTACACAACCTAGCCGCCGCCCTTTGCTTCCTTGTCGTTTGTTCGTTCGCTTCTGCGGAATCGCCGAACGTGCTGCTCATCATCACCGATGACCAGGGCTACGGCGATTTCTCGATCCATGGCAATCCGCATGTGCAGACGCCGCACATCGACCAGCTCGGCAGGTCGGGCGTGCAGTTCGAGCGCTTCTATGTGAACTCCTTCTGCGCGCCGACGCGTGCGGCGCTGCTCACGGGACGCTGGCCGCTGCGCACGGGCTGTCACGGTGTCACACACAACCGCGAGGCCATCCGGCCTTCGGAAGTCACGATGGCGGAGGCGCTCAAGGGCAGCGGCTATCGCACGGCCTGCATCGGCAAGTGGCACAACGGCGAGCAGTTTCCCTTCACGCCTTCCGGCCAGGGATTCGACGATGTGTTCGGCTTCAACAACGGCCATTGGAACAACTACTTCGACGCCACGCTGCTGCGCGGATCGACGCCCGAACCGACGAAGGGCTACATCAGCGACGTGCTGACCGACGAGGCGCTGAAGTTCATCAACGCGAACCGGAAGAGTCCGTTCTTCTGCTACCTCGCCTACAACGCACCGCACTCGCCGTATCAGGTGCCGGACAAGTACTTCGACAAGTTCAAGGCGAAGGGCTTCGAGGACAACGTGGCGGCGTTTTACGGCATGTGCGAAAACATCGACGACAACGTCGGACGCCTGCTCGCCCGGCTCGATGAGTTGAAGCTCGCCGAGAACACGATCGTGCTCTTCCTCACTGACAACGGTGGCACGGCGGGCGTGAAGATCTACAACGCTGGCATGCGCGGCGGCAAAGTGAGCGTGCATGAAGGAGGCAGCCGTGTGCCGCTCTTCATGCGCTGGCCGGCGGCGAAATGGAAACCGCATGTCGCGAAGCCCATCGTCTCACACATCGACATCCTGCCCACGCTGCTCGACCTGTCCGGCACGAAGGCTCCAGATGGGCCGAAGCTCGACGGCATCAGCCTGCGACCACTTTTGGAAAGCGAGAACACCAGCGCCTGGCCGGAGCGCACGCTCTTCACGCACAATCCCATCGACGAGACGAACAAATATCCCGGCGCCGTGCGCACACAGCGACATCGCCTTGTGCGCGAGATCAAAGGCAAAAGTGGCGGTTCCTCCGCGGTGAACAACGATGCAGGCGCGACGCCGTGGCAGCTCTACGACATGGAGGTCGATCCCGGCGAGAAGAATGACATCGCGAAGGCGAATCCCGAGCTTGTGAAGGAACTCGCCGCGAAATACGACGCCTGGTTTGCCGACATCTCCCACTACGGCCTGCAACGTTTCCGGCTACCCGTCGGTCACGCGGGGCAGAACCCCGTCGAACTGCACGCGCCACAGGCCTATTACGATGAGCCGTTGCATTTCGCCAGTGGACCGGGCTTCGCCAACGACTGGCTCACCAACTGGACAGATGATATGGCGGATGTTTGGTTCGAAGTCTTCGTCGCCATCACCGGTGAATACGAATTCGAAATCGCCTACGACTGCCCCGTCGAAGACGCTGGTTCAAAGATCCGGCTCAGGACTCCACACGGTTCACTGGAAACCACCATTGCAGCCGCACCGATCAAGGATGTCCCATTACCGCACCGCGATGAAGCTGGCAAAGAACGCTACCGCAACCGCGAGTGGGCCACGTTGAAACTTGGAACTTTAAACATGAAGCGCGGCCCGGCGCGCCTGACACTGGAAGTTCTTTCCATGCCCGGCACGCAGGTGATGGACTTGAAGCATGTGAAGCTAAGCCTCAAATAGGCGCCTTGACGAATTCCAGCGTGGGAGGCGGGTGCACCTTTCCCATTGCGACGCCTCCCGCACGCTTCACAGTGCGCGCCACCATGTCCCGCCGCGTCGTTTTCTCCGCCTCCATCCTCCTTCTCTGCCTGTTCATGACCGGCTGCGCCACTACGGGCGTCTCTCCGCAGCAGGCCGCCCAGATTGAGTCCCGCCGTCGTCTGATCGCCATGGAGCAGCGCGGTGATTTCTACGTCGGTCGCCGCTTTTACCTGCCAAACACGCATTTCTGGGGTTACCTCCGCAGCCCAGGCCAGGACTGGAGCACCTCCCGCCTCGTCATCATGAACGAGCGCTACCAAAAAATCCCCAATCGCCTGCCCGAGCTGCCGACCGACGGCGGTTACGCCTACGGCGACGACCACAACACCGAGTATCGCATCTGGGGCCGCTACACTGGCCGCAAGGTTTTCGATCCGAACAGCAATCTGGTGCTGCCGGAGTTCGAACTCACCCGCTGGGAGATCAAGGATGAAAGTCCCGGCTGGCTGTTCAAGCCCGGCGAGCGCTTCAACGGGCGCCAGCTCCTTCGTGCCGAACCCGGATCGACCCCGTAAACGAAAATGAGAAAACCGGAATGATGAATGACGAACTCCGCGGCGCCATTCGGGCTTCGGGTTTCATTCATCATTCTCAATTCCTCATTCGTCATTTTCTCTCATGACCACCGACCTGATTGCCGACCTCGAATGGCGCGGACTGCTCAAGCAGTGCAGCGACCTCGACGCCCTCAAAGACGCCCTCAAGACTCAGCAGACCTTCTATTGCGGCTTTGACCCGACCGCGGACAGCCTTCATATCGGCAACCTGCTTCCACTCATGGCGCTGCGCCGCGTCCAGGAGCACGGGCACAAGGCCATCGCCATCGTCGGTGGCGGCACCGGTTTGATCGGCGACCCCAGCGGCAAGGCGAATGAGCGCACGCTCAACACGCCTGAGACCGTGGCCGAGTACGTGAAGCGCATCGAGGTGCAGATCAGAAGCATCCTCGTTCCCGACAAAACGATCATCGAGGACAACGCCTCCTGGATATGCAACCTCAGCGCCGTCGAACTGCTGCGTGACGTGGGCAAAAACTTCACCATCGCCTGGATGATCGCGAAGGAGTCCGTCAGCGCTCGTCTGGAGAGCGGCATCTCGTTCACCGAGTTCACCTACATGATCCTGCAAGCGTACGATTTTGTCGTGCTCAACGAGCGCCACGGTTGCACCGTGCAGATCGGCGGCAGCGACCAGTGGGGCAACATGACCGCCGGCATCGACCTCGTGAGGAAAATGCGCGGTCAGCACACGCACGTCGTCACCTTTCCGCTCATCACCACCAGCTCCGGCAAAAAATTCGGCAAGTCCGAGGCTGGAGCTATCTGGATGGATCCGAAGAAGACCAGCCCGTATGCCTTCTACCAGTTCTGGGTCAATTCCGAAGACCCCGACGTGCCGCGTTTCCTCCGCCAGTTCACGCTGCTTTCACACGAGGAGATCGAAGCCATTGAGGCTGAACACAACGCCAACCCCGGACAGCGCAGCGGTCACAAGCGTCTCGCCGCCGAGGTTACGCGCCTGGTGCATGGCGAGGAGGAACTTCAAAAGGTCATCGACGCCTCCAACGCCCTCTTCGGTGGCGCCGATCTCGCCACCGCGGATGTGAACACGCTCATCGAAGCCACCGCGTCCGCACCGACGACCGAAGTCGATCTCGCGAACATTCCCTCCGTGCCCGATCTGCTCGTCACCCTCGGTCTCGCCACCTCCAAAGGCGATGCAGGCCGTCTGCTGAAAGGCGGCGGCTTCTACATCAACAACGTCCAGGTCGCCGCCGGTGCCGCTCCCACGCTCAACGCCGAACACTTCCTCGGCGGCAAACTCTGCATCCTCCGCAAAGGCAAGAAGAGCTACGCGACGCTGCGGGCTGGCGGGGTTTGAGGCGTGACTTCATTCCACGATGATTACGTCGCCTTGGCGGAGATAAAGATCGTAATCACTGTTCTTGCGGAACAAGACTTCTTTGGCGTTCACTAGAATATGCCGGTTGCCTTGCGGTGTCTTACGGATGATCCGAATCTTTGGAATCTTACGGTGTGATGTGTGTCCTCCCGCAAGCTGGAAGAGGCCAGAAAGCCTCTGATCTGGGATGTTCGAGAGATCGAATATCCCCTGTTTGGCAAGAGACCCGAAAGCGGTAATGGAAGGCGGAAGAATGGGGCACACGAAACGTTTGGGCGGGTTCTCAGTGGCATCGAGTGTTATGAGAACGGTCGCGTGTTTGAAGTATGTCTTTTCGAGTTCGATTTTGAGTTTCAGTGCCAGTTCACAGCAGGTCAGTCCTTCTGCCTTAACGGATCCAAGATAAGGGGCATGAACTTCACCCGTCGTCGCGACCAATTGTTGTATTGCTTCACGTTTGTCCTCGACGATTCGCATGCTGATGACGTAACCCGGCTTCAATCGTTTCTGATCGTCGAGATCTTCGATGCTCGTTGGAGCGTTCTTTCCTAATGGCGATTCTGCATTGTCGCCGTTTGCTAATGGCGTCAGCAGGATCGAGCAGATCAAAGCGCAGATTCTAACAGGGTTCGTCGCCACAATGAGCAGCTTAGACGATCCGGCGACGAACTCAAAAGATCATTCTGGCGCAAGGTGCGGAAGCTACTGTACGGCGCATAGATCGGACATCATCCTCCGACTGGCAGATCGATCCAAAATTCCGCTCCGCCTTCGTTGGGGTTGCGGCAGCCGGTTTGGCCGCCGTGGGCGTGAATGACGGCGCGCACCAGGCTAAGCCCCAAACCCATGCCGGGCGTGTTGGCGCTGGCGGCACTGCCGCGCCGGTAACGCTGCCAGACGTTCTGGAGGTCGTCGTCGGTGAGTCCCGGTCCGGAGTCTCTCACGACGATGCGGCATTGATCACCCGTTCGCTTCAGGGCCAGCGTGACGCTGCCGTGTCGCGGCGTGTAGGCGAAAGCGTTGTCCAGCAGGTTGGCGATCGCCTGGTTGATCCGTTGCCGGTCAATAAGTGCCGTTTGCGAGGCGGGAGCGTCGAGCTCGAAGCGGAGTTCGCGGTCGTCGGCGGCGGCCTGGTAGAGGTCGTGCAAATCGGCGAGCAGGCTCCGCAGGTCCGTTGTTTCGAGGTGGAGCTTCAGAGCCTGATGCTCGCCGGCCCGCGTGGTGAGAATGCTCTGCACCAGCTCGGCGGCGCGGTCGATTTCCTCCATGCCCCTCGCCGAGGCGTCGCGAGCGGCGGCGTTGTCGGTCCGGTCGTAGTAGAGTTCCAGATTGCCGCGAATCCGCGCCAGCGGAGTGCGCAGTTCATGCGCGAGGTTGTCGTTCGCATTCTGGAGTTCGGCGGTCAGCCCGTCGATGCGGTCCAGACCAGCGTTGAAGGCTGCGGCAAAGGCTTGCAACTCGGGAACGGCGCCCGGGGCCTGCAGGCGCGCGTTCGTATGACCTTCGGCGAGCTTGTGCGTGCTCTCCATCATGTCCTGCACGGGACGCAGCACATGCCGGACGAACCACCACACCGGCAGCAGCATGAACGCGGTGGAGGCCAGTCCCGCGAGCCAGAGATCGCCGCGAATGTGCTCCACATAGGTGCGGTCCTCCGCGTCCGTGCGTCCGAACCACAGAAGATTCCCGTCATCCAGCGCCTGACAACCGGCCAGGAGCTGCTGCTCCCCACGGGTGTGCGGCACGTTCATGAGCAGCGCCTCGCCCGGCTTCAATCGGATGGACGGCTCCTCCGGCCATTGAAAGCCTGCCACTGCGGACGGGATCTGCTCGAACAACACACCTCCGCCGGGCTGGGTGATGCGCACCGCCTGGTCGTTTTCGTGTCCGCCGGCGTCAAAAACCTCGCGGATTTCCCGCAGGCCGTTGCGGTTGTAGAGGACCGCGTACTCGCCCAAATCATCGAGCACAACGGTGCGGGCGATGCTGCTCAGGTTGCTCTTCATCGCCCAGCCCGCGACGGTGATGCACAGCGCGGTGCTGCCGGCCGTCAGAACGACCAGCAGAAGACCCAGCCGCCACGAGGACGGCAGGCGTTCAGGGAACAGCTTTGAGAGCATAGCCTTTGCCTCGTACGGTTTGCAGATGGGATGCAGCGCCCGGCGTGTCGATCTTCCGCCGCAGCCGGCAGATCATCGCATCCACGACATTCGTGCCGGGATCAAACTGGATGTCCCAGACCTTCTCCAGGAGAAACTTCTTTGTCAGGATGTAGCCCTCGTTGGCCATCATCACCTCCAGCAGCGTCCATTCGCGGGGCTGCAACTCCACGACTTCGTCGCCGCATTGCAGCCTGCGCTTGATCGGGTCGAGCGTCCACTTTCCCAGCGTCCGAGCAGACGGCACGAGCGGAGTGACGCCGCTGCGCCTCTGCAGCGCGTCAAGCCGTGCCAGCACCTCCTCCATGGCGAAGGGTTTGGTCACATAATCGTCGCCGCCGGCCCGCAGCCCGCGCACGCGGTCGGTGACGTTGTCGCGAGCCGTCAGAAAAAGCACCGGCAGGCCGAGACTGCGTGCCCGCATTTTCTCCACGACGGTGAATCCGTCCATGTCCGGCAGGCCCACGTCGAGGATCACTCCGTCAAACGCCTCCGATTCCAGCGTCTTGAGGGCGGTGCTGCCGCGCTCGCGCCAGAGGCAGGTGTGGCCAGCCTTGCGCAGCCAGATGTCGATCTGGCGCGCCAGTTCGGCGTCATCTTCCACAAGAAGGAGGTGCATGGTTTCGTGCGGGCATCATGCACGGGGTTTGCCGCCGTGGCACCTGATTTGGTCTTTCATTACCAAACGATAACGTGACCACTCCCGTGGTCTGTGGCGCATTGCGCCATGATGAAAACCCAACGCACTCCGTGGCTGCATCTCGGCATCTGTCTCCTCGCATCGGCTTTGCAGGCCGGTGAAGCCGTCTCCAGCAGCGAACTCGTCAACGAAGCCCTGAGGAAGAACCCGGAAATCCGCTTCTACGAAGCGGAAATCTCCGCCGCGAAGGGCGGGCGTCAATCCGCCGGCCAACTCGCCAATCCTGAATTCAGCACCGAATTCGGCGGCATGAGCCTGGCCCAGCAGAAGGACGGCCTCGTCTGGCGTGCGTCGATTCTTCAAGTCTTCGACTTCCCCGGTCGCATGTCGCTGCGCAAGGCCATCGCCGACCGTGACATCACCCTCGCGGAGCTTGGCCTCCAACAGTTCAAGTCGCAGCTCGCCAACGAAGTCCGTGCCCGTGCCGGCGACGTGATTCTCCTCAAGCGCAGGGAAGACGCCGCAAGGAACGTGCGCGAGCGCCTGGAGTCCCTCGTCGCGGTCCTCGTGCAGCGTGACACCGGCTCCGTCAGTGCGCTGCTCGAACGCCGCATCCTCGAGGCATCACTCCTCACCGCCGACCGCACGCTGACCGATGCGTCCAAGCTGGTGCGGGAGGCCACTGCTGCTCTCGCGGTGCTTTGCGGGCGCAGTCCCGACGAGCCCGTCCAGCTCAGTGGCGTTTACACGTCCTTCCCCACAGTGCCGCACCTTGAGATCCTCAAACAGCAGGCCGCGCGCACCAATTTCGACCTTCAGCAGAAGCGCCTTCAAGTCGCCAAGCAGGGGCTCAAGATCGATCTCACGAAATCCGACCGCTGGGGAGACATCACTTTCGGTCCCTACATGGCCGGGCAGCACGCGGGTGGCACGCAGATTGAAGCCGGCTTCGTTGTTTCGATTCCGCTTCCGTTGTGGAACAAGAACAAGGGCAACATCGCTGCGGAGGAGGCACGCACACAGCAGGCCGAGGCGCTGCTGCACGCCACACTGCGGGATCTTGAGCGCGATCTGGCCGTCGAACGCGCTGCCTACCTTGCGGAGCTCGACGCGCTGTCCCGCTGGCGTCCCGAGAGTGAAAAGCAGTTCGCCGATGCCGCCGCGGAGGCGGACCGCCACTATCGGCTCGGTGCCGTGCCTGCGGCGACCTACGTCGAAATGCAGCGTGGTTATCTCGATGCCATGGATTCACTCATCGAGTCCCGTCGCAACGCCTGGAAGCACCGCATGGAAATCGAGCGTCTCACCGGCACCACGCTGATCGGTGAAGCCGTCACGCCCACGCTTACCCGCCGCTGAGCCATGATTCCCTCGATCATCGACTTCTCGCTCAAGAACCGCTTCCTCGTCGTCATGGGGGCGCTGTTGCTGATGGCGGCGGGGATTTTCTCCGCGCTGCATCTGCCGGTGGACGCGGTGCCGGACATCACGAACACGCAGGTTCAGATCAACACTGCCGTGGCCGGCCTCGCGCCGGAGGAGACGGAAAAGCTCGTCACCTATCCGCTCGAACTCGCCCTCGCCGGCATCCAGGGCGTGGAGGAGTTTCGCTCACTCACGAAGTCCGGTCTCTCGCAGGTCACGCTCGTGTTTCGCGACGGCTCCGATCTCTTTCGCGCCCGCCAGCTCGTCAGCGAACGTCTCGTGCAGGTGGAGCTGCCACCGGGCATGACACCGCAGATGTCGCCGATCAGCACCGGTCTGGGCGAGATCCTCTACTACACGCTCGACTACAAGAAAGACGCCCCCGAGCGCAAGGAACCGCGTGAACGCCAGCTCATGGATCTGCGCGACGCGCACGACTACATCGTGAAGCCGTTTCTGCGCACCGTGCCCGGCGTGGCAGAGGTGAACAGCAGCGGCGGTTACGAACGCCAGCTCGTGATTCTGCCAAAACCGGAGTCGCTCGCGAATGCAGGCATGACCTTCGGCGAGCTCGCGGAAATCATCGGCCAGAACGTGGACAACGCCGGCGGTGGCGTCATCGAGCGCGGCGAAGATCGCGTGCTGATCCGTGGCGTCAGCAAGGTCGCCAGCTCGGAGGACATCTCCAACCTGCCGGTAAAGTTTGCCGCCGGAGTCGAGCCGCTGCGTGTCAAAGACCTCGCCGAAGTCGGCATTGGCAGCAATGTGCGCACCGGCTGCGCGGTCGAGAACGGCGAGGAGGCCGTGCTGGGCACGGTGATGATGCTCGTCGGTGAAAACAGCCGCATCATCAGCAAGCGAGTGGAGGGGAAACTCGCCGAACTTCAGAAGAAGCTGCCTCCTGGCCTGGAACTCCGCATCCAGTATGCCCGCAGCGAAGTCGTGGACCGCACCATTGACACCGTGAAGCACAACCTTTTCGAAGGCGCGGTGCTCGTCGTTGTCGTGCTGCTCCTGCTGCTCGGGAACTGGCGCGCCGCGCTCATCGTGGCGATGGCCATCCCGCTTTCCTTCCTCTTCGCCCTCATTGGCATGACCTTCGGCGGCGTGTCCGGGAACCTCATGTCCCTCGGCGCAGTGGACTTCGGCCTCATCATCGACGGCGCGGTCGTGATGGTGGAAAACATCGTCCGTGTGCTCGGCGAGCGTCAGCACGAGCTCGGTCGCAAGCTCACCGCCAAGGAACGGCTGCAGGCCGTGCACGAGGCGGGCGAGCAGGTCGGCAGCCCGATGTTCTTCGGCGTTCTCATCATCACGCTCGTCTATCTGCCGATCCTCGCGCTCACAGGCATCGAGGGGAAAATGTTCCACCCCATGGCCATCACGGTCATGCTCGCTCTCGGCGGCGCTCTCGTGCTGTCGCTGACCCTGATGCCTGCCCTGTGCTCGCTGCTGCTACGCGGAAACATCAGCGAGAAGGACAACTTCCTCATGCGCTGGGCCAAGGGAATCTATGCGCCGCTGCTCGGACTCGCGTGGAAGACCCGCTGGGGCGTCGTCACCGGTGTCGCCGCGCTGCTCGTCGGGACGGTGATGCTTTTCATGAGCCTGAAGCAGGAGTTCGTTCCGACGCTGAACGAAGGCTCGTGGACCGCGATGGTTTACCAGCCCGCGAACACCAGCCTGAAGACTTCGCTGGCCCGCTGCGTGAAAACGCAGCAGTATCTCATCAACAAAGTGCCCGAAGTGACGCGCACCTTTGCCCGCATCGGCACCAGCGAGGTCGCCACCGACCCGATGTCACCCGGCGAGTACGATTTGTACATCTTCTACAAGCCGAGCTCGGAATGGCGAAAGGAAAACGGCAGGCCGGTGAGCCGCGACCGCCTCGCGGAACTCATCCGTGAAGAGCTGGCCGCGGAAGTGCCGGAGCAGGACTACGACTTCGCACAACCGATCCAGATGCGCTTTAACGAAATGCTCGAGGGTTCGCGCGCCGACCTCGCCGTGCGCATTTTCGGCGAGGACTACGACACGATGGAAAAGATCGCCGGGCAGGTGAAGGGCGTGCTCGAAGGATTGGAGGGCACGAACAACGCCGAGTTCGAAAGCCAGGGCCGCGTGCCCGTGCTGGAGATCCGCGTGGACCGCGCCGCGATGCTCAAGTTCAACGTCGAAGCCTCGGAGGTGAACGAAGCCATCACCACCGCCATGGCCGGACACACCGCCGGCACGCTGATGGAGCACAACCGGCGCCGCGCCATCGTCGTGCGTCTTCCCGAGAACCTGCGCAACGATCCCGAGATCATGAAAGCGCTGCCCGTGCGCACTCAGGACGGCGCGCTGGTGGATTTGGGCCGCCTCGCGGATTTCGTCGAAGTGCCGCAGGTGGACGCCATCGGTCGCGAATCCGGCCGCCGCCGCGTGGGGCTGAATGTCGATCTCGCCGGCGGCACGGACAGCGAGGCTTACGTCAACGCGGCGCGTGAACGGATCAGTGCCTCCATTCAGATGCCTGAAGGCTACCGTGTCGAGTTCGGTGGACAGTTTGAGCATCTGCAGGAGGCGCGTGAGCGGCTCATGATCGTGGTGCCGCTGGCCCTGGTGCTCATCTTTGTGCTCATTCACAGCGCTTTCAAAAGCGTGACGCAGACGCTCATCATCTACACTGGCATCCCGCTCGCCATCACCGGCGGCGTGGCGGCGCTCTGGCTGCGCGGGCTGCCCTTCAGCATCAGTGCGGCCATTGGCTTCATCGCGCTTTGCGGTGTGGCGGTGTTGAACGGCGTGGTGCTCATCAGCTGCTTCAACCAACTGCGCAACGAGGGCCGCAGCGCGGCCGAGGCGGTGACTGAGGGTGGCGTGCAGCGTCTGCGCCCCGTCCTGATGACCGCCCTGGTGGCCAGTCTCGGATTCATTCCGATGGCTCTGAGCGAGGGCGCGGGAGCCGAGGTTCAGCGCCCGCTCGCCACCGTCGTCATCGGCGGGATCGTCAGCAGCACCTTCCTCACGCTCTTCCTGCTGCCGGTGCTCTATCGCTGGCTCGTCGGCCGGACCCGGGAAGTGCACACCGACGTGCATGAACCTGCGCACGGCGGTGAAACCGAAACGCTGCCCTTGCTCCAAGCCGCCTCATGAAAACGTCCTGCTTTGCCTTCATTCTCATCGTCTGTTTCACGGTGCTCACGCCGCCTCCGGCCCTGGCCGTGCGTCCGATGGGCGTCACCATCTCCGGCGTTGTGCGCTCGGTGGATCACGGCACCCGGCAGATCGTCTTCGCCCAGGATGGGGGGTCGGTGAAGCGCTTTGTGTACAGCGAATGGGCGAAGTTCTGGCATGACTCGTCCGACTCGAGTCCGGCGGCCCTGAAAGCGGGCATGCGCGTGCGTGTGAACCTGCACGATCCGCTTTTCGGGCCTGATTATGTCACCCAAATCACCCTCCTGCCGTCCGCACCTCTTCAAAGAAACCACCATGAAAACCAACGCTAACTCCAAGTCATCTACACTCCTCCCTCTTCTCATCGGCGCCGCTTGGCTGTTGCTGTCCGGCAGCGGCTTCGCCGGCAACTGGGTTCAGCTCAATGCCGTCGTGAAAGGCAGCCACGAGGCGCATTCAGGCTCCAGCAGCAAGGAGTCGCATCAACGCTGGCTGGAGGTGGGGCTCTCTGGCATCGGCCTCAAGCAGGACGCGGACGTTCGACTGGAGTGGGTTTTCTACGCTGACGATCTCGCCGAGCACAAACTGGTGGAGCAGGCTAAAGGCGTCGAAAGCGTGACCCTGTCGCCCGGCAAAGCCGCGACGGTGAAGACAAAGGAGGTGTCGTTTGAATACGAACGCCAGCATTCCGAACGCCAGGGCAGTGGAAGAAGAGCGCGATTCAAGCTCGTGGAAGGCAGCGGACAACGTTATCATGGCTGGGCGGTGAAGGCCCTCATCGGCGACGAAGTCGTCGGCGAGGCCGTCAGCAGCCGAGATATCAGTTCCATCAATAATCCCTGACGGCACTCCATGAAAACGCGCTTATTTTTATTCCTGCTGGGCTTTGCACCGCTGCTCCATGCTGAAACTTGGAATGGCAAGGCCTCCATCGCCTTCGACGGCACTTCCACGCTGCACGACTGGGGGGGCAAGGTGGAAGCCAAGCCCTTCGCCACCCAAGTCACCACCGATGCTGCGGGAAAGCCGATCCGTGTAGAGGCGACGGTGAGTGTCGAAGCGGAAAAAATGGACACCGCTGAGCCGAAGCGCGACGCCAACATGCGCAAGGCCATGAAGGTGACGGAACACCCACTGATCATCGGGAAAATCGACGCCAAGTTCAGCGAGATCGCAGGTGCCGGCACGCCGACGACCCTCCCTGTCGAACTCAACCTCCTCGGGAAGCCACAGAAAGTTACCGGCACGATCTCCAACTGGAAGCTCAACGGCAAGACGGCCACGTTTGACCTGGACTTCCCGGTGTCGATGAAAGCCAGCGGCATTAGCGTCCCCACGGTGCTGTTATTCATCAAAGTGGGGGATGGCGTGAAGGTCCATGCCTCGGTAGTACTTTCCAAGAACTGAACTGCATGCCCGCCTACATCCACCACCTCGCCACCGAGACGCCCCCATACATTTACAGCAACGAGTTTGCCAGCGCCCGCATGAAGGCCTGGGTCTCCGATCCGCGGGCAAAACGCATGGTCGAGATGATCTATGAGCGCACCGGCATCGACACGCGCTACAGCGTGAGCGACGATTTCCTCCGGGACGACGGCGAGTTGTTTCGCACACTGCCGGACGGAACGATCAACTCCCCAACCACCGGCCAGCGCAACGCCCTTTACGCCAAGGCGTCGCGCGAGCTCGCGGCCAGGCTGGCGGAGAAAGCCATTGCTGAGTGCCCGCACTTCCAGAAGTCGGACATCACGCATGTCGTCTTCGCCTCCTGCACCGGCTTTGCCAATCCGGGGCCGGACTATCACATCATTCGTGATGTCGGGCTGAGCGAAAGTGTGGAGCGCTACACGATCGGCTTCATGGGCTGCTACGCCGCATTTCCCGCCATGCGCATGGCGGCGCAGTTTTGCGATGCGAATCCGGATGCGGTGGTGCTGGTGATGTGCCTGGAGTTTTGCACGCTGCATCTGCAGGTCAGCGACAAGCCGGAAAGCATCGTGGCCAACGCCCTCTTCGCCGACGGAGCGGCGGCGGCGATCATGAGTGCCCGCCAACCTGCGGACGACCGGCCCTACTACCGCGTGCAGGGATTCCATTCCGCGCTCGTGCCTTCCAGCGAGGCGGACATGGCCTGGGACATCGGCGACCATGGCTTCAACATGGTGCTCTCTTCGTATGTGCCTGACCTCATCGGCAGCAACATTCGCGAAATGCTCGGGGGCGTCCTCGCGAAGCAGAAAATTCAGCTCGCCGACATCGACGAATGGGCCGTGCACCCCGGCGGGCGGGCGATCCTCGACCAGGTCGAGCAGCATTTGGAGCTTCCGTCCGAGGCGCTCGAAATCTCGCGCGGTGTGCTGCGCGACTACGGCAACATGAGCAGTCCCACGGTCATGTTTGTACTGAAAGGCATGCTCGAAGAGGCGGAAACGGCTCGCGCCACGACCTGCGCGATCGCCTTCGGCCCCGGACTCACCGTCGAAACCGCCGTGCTGGAACGCTGCGGCGCCGCCATCAAACCGCCGACGAAACCCAGGGCAGCCGTGCTGGCATGAAGACGGATTTTGACGCGGTCATCGTCGGTGGCGGCCCGGTCGGGCTGCTGCTGGCCTGCCTGCTCAAACACCAGGGGAAGCGGGTTCGTGTGCTGGAGAAACGCACGCAACCCATTGCGCACTCCGCCGCCATCGGCATCACGCCGCCCTCGCTGCACATTTTGGAAAAGCTCGGCCTTGTGGACGAGTTCATCGCCGCCGGGGTCAAAGTGCGCGATTGTGTCGTCCACGGTCACGGCAGCAAGCTCGGCTGCATGACCTTCCGCGACATTCCGGACGAGCACCGCTTTATTCTCGCCCTGCCGCAGGTGACAACGATCGCGATCCTGCAACGGCATCTGGGGGGCGATTTCATTGAGGCCGGATGTGAAGTGAATGCCGTTGAGCAGTTCGACGAACATTGCGTGGTGCGGACGGAAACCGGGGAGCTGACTGCGTCTTATGTCATCGGTTGCGACGGTGCGCGCAGTCGCGTGCGGGAGTGGATCGGGATGAAGGCGCCCGTCCGGCCCTACGACCTGCATTTCGTGATGGGCGACTTCATTGACCGCACGGGACTTGGCGCTGAGGCGCACGTGTTTTTCACCGCCGCAGGTTCCGTGGAGTCCTTTCCGCTGCCGGACGGTCAGCGACGCTGGATTGTGCAAACGGAGACGCATCTCGACCGTCCGCCACCGGGCCTCGTCAGCGAACTGACGCGGCAGCGCACGGGGATCGAAGTTCCCGCGACCGATCAAGTTAACGAAAGCGTCTTTACGCCGCACCGCTTCAACTGCGGATGCTACTACGACCGCCGCGTCATCCTTTGTGGAGATGCGGCGCACGGCATGAGTCCCATCGGCGGCCAGGGCATGAACACCGGCTTCGCCGATGCCGAATTCCTCGCCGAGGTGCTGTGCCATCGTGATCCGTCAATTCTGCTGCCTGCCTACAGCCGCTTCCGCCGCAGGGCGGCACAGAGCGCGATCTTTCGCGCCGAGTGGGGCATGTGGCTCGGCACCCTCAGGGGCAGGGCGCGCTCTTTTTTACGTGATGTGCTGCTGCGCTTCATGCTGCGTCACGGCGTGCTTGCGCGGCAGATGGGGCAGTTCTACGCCATGCTGACGATTCCCTTCAACACGCTCGCCCGCGTCCCGCAGGCGATTCTGCGGCAGCGCACATCCTGACTCATGACCACGACCTCCGACTACGTCCCCACCATCGATGGCGCTGCTTCGCACTACGACGACCTTGATCAGTTCTACCGCGAGATCTGGGGCGAGCATGTGCATCACGGCGTGTGGTTTACCGGCAGGGAAAATGATACCGAGGCGGCGGAAAACCTGGTGAAAATCGTCGCCGAACTCGGCCGCACCGGGCAGGGCGCCGAAGTCTGCGACATCGGCTGCGGCTATGGCGCCACCGCGAAAATCCTCGCGGAGCGCTACGGGGCGAATGTCACCGGAATGACCATTTCCGCCGTGCAGCTCGCTTATGCGCAGGCCAACAACAGCGTGCCGGGAAAAACGCATTTAATGCAGTGCGACTGGTATGAAAACAAGCTGCCTGCCGATCATTTCGACGTCGTGCAGACGGTCGAAAGCCTGGAACACATGCCGGACCTGCCCACGTTCTTCCGCGAGTGCTATCGCGTCATGAAGCCGGGTGGTCGCCTGGTGGCCACCGCGTGGATGTCCTGCGAGAATCCGGATGCCTTCGCCCGGCGTCACTTCATCGACGCCATCACGCGCGAGGCGCAGATCGCCGGCGTGCGTCCCGAGAGTGAATTCCGCGCCGCCGCGGAGGCTGCGGGTTTTGTGAACTACCAATTCAAAGACTACGCCCCGCTTGTGAAGCACACCTGGCCGCTGTGCGCGCTGCGCACCGTCAAAGGCCTGCTCACGAAGCCGCACTACCGCAGCTTTCTTTTCAGCTCGCGGAATCCGAACCGCATCTTCGCCCTCACCCTTTTCCGCATCTGGCTTGCCTACGAATTGGGCATCCAGCGCTACGGCGTCTTCAGCGCCGACAAAACTTGAATCACGGCGTGATTGCAGATAGTGGGTGCCATGGCCATTTCTGAAACCCGGACCGAGGAGATCAAAAAGTCACTCAAGCGTTGCGACGACGAAACCATGGCCGCCGCGCTGCGATTCGAGGAAACGCGCAATCTCGATGAACTGCCCGCCATCATTCTCGGCGTGCTGCAGCGCGACGCCGCCAACCCGCCGCCGGGAGGTGTCGCTTCCGTGGCTGATGACGCAAACCTCATGGAGGTCGTCGGCATGGACTCCTTCGGCATGATGGAGGTCGTGATGACGGCGGAGGAAGTGCTGGGCATCACGGTGGCCACGGAGGAAATGAACAACATCCGCACCCTCGGTGACCTGAAGCAGTTCCTGCGCTCGAAGCTTGCCTCATGAATCGCGTCGTCGTCACCGGGCTCGGTTTCATCTCCAGCATTGGAAACGGCCGCGCCGCCGTGCTCGAAAGCCTGCGCGAAGGCCGCTGCGGCATCGAGGTGATGCCGGAACTCGCCGAAGCGAACGACCGCGTGAAGCTTGCCGGGACGGTGAAGGGCTTTTCATTTCCCTCCTCCGATCAGTTTGAGTGGACCTTCCCGGACAGCATCCAGCTGAGCCGCACGCAGTTGCGCACCATGGTGCCTCATGCGGTCTTCGCCGTCGCCGCCGTGGAGGAGGCGATTCAGGACGCGGGACTCGAACCCGCCCATGTCTCCACGCCGCAGACCGGCCTCTATTGTGCCTCGGCCGGTTCGTCTTCGATGATTTACGCAGCGCTCGACTCCGTCTTGAAGCGGGGTCCGGCGCGCACGTCGGCACCCACGGTTGTCACCGGCATGCCGAACTCGCTTCATCTCAACCTCCCGGCCAGGTTTGGCATCAAAGGTGGATCGGTGGGATTCAGCAGCGCCTGCGCTTCTTCCGCGCACGCCCTAGGCAGCGCCTGCGATCTCATTCGCATGGGGCGGCAAAAGATCATGTTCGTCGTTGGCGCGGAGGATTGTGATCTCTGCAACATTCTGCCCTTCGCCTCTCTGCGTGCGCTCAGCCAGCAGAGTGATCCCGCCCAGGCGCCGCGGCCCTTTGATGCGAATCGCGATGGCTTCATCGTCACGGGCGGCGCGGCGACGCTCGTCCTCGAAGACGCCGATCACGCCGCTGCTCGCGGTGCGAAGATTTACGCTGAAGTAACCGGCTGGGGCCAGGCTTCCGACGGCTACGACGTCGTCGCCCCCGATCCGAGCGGCGGGGGGCTCGCCCGGGCGATGACCAACGCGTTGCAGGACGCTCATCTCGATCCCAGTGCCGTCGACTACATCAACGCGCACGCCACGGCAACGAATGCGGGTGATGTGGCCGAGCTGAACGCCCTGAAAACGGTCTTCACCGGCGTCAATCGTCCCAAAGTCAGCAGCACCAAAGCGCTCACTGGCCATGGTCTGAGTCTCGCCGGAGCTTTGGAAGCCGGCATCTGCTGCCTGGCCCTGCGCGAAGGATTCATGCCGGTCTCGGCGAAGATTCAGCAACTCGACCCCGCCTGCGAAGGTGTTTCGATTCTCACTTCGCGCTGCGACGAGGCTCCCCGCGTCGCCATGAGCAACAGCAGCGGTTTCGGCGGTTCGAACGTGGCCTTGATCTTCTCGGCGGGCTCCTGATTCCGGCGCTTCACACAGCTGACGATTTCGACAAATTCAATCGACGGTCGGCAGAGGAGCGGGAAATGACGCCCGTTGCCCGCGGGCGCGGGCGCGTACATACTGGGATGCATGATCCGGCCCCATTCGCCGAATGAAACTCCCGCCGACAAGCCCGCCCACAGCGGCGAGGGCGGAGGCGCGTGGTCGTCGCCATGGGAGCTGGATCACGAGTGGCAGGAAGCGCCACCCGCCCGGAAGCGTGCCATTCCGCAGCCGCTTGCGGAAGAAAAAGAAGCCGCCGCACCGAAGCCGCAGGCGGCTGCCTCTCCCGTGCGATCGAGGGAGCCCGAAATCGAAAAGACCGTCCCTCATTCGCGTCCGAGTCCGTCCGCCATGCCACAGCGCAGCCGACCGCATCTGGCACCGGAGCGCGATTCCTCGTGGGCTTCGCTGGCGATCCTTTGCATGGGGCTGCTGGGGTTCGTCTTTGTCCTCTGGGTCTATCTTGAAGACGAGGAGACGGCGGGCTTTGACGAAGACTTGGTGGTGAAGAGGGTCGTGGACCCTGCGGTGTCGATCCACACGCCTGAAAAGCTGCTCAAGTTTCTCGACTCCCTGGCGCCGGTGCAGAATCCCGCGCTCCGCGACAAGCCGCCCTGGCTTTGGGACACGCCGACCCTGTCCCGCATCGTCCAGGAAAACGGTGCGGCGCTGGACAACCTGCGGGACCTGCTGGAGGACGCGGACTGGCATCCCCAGCACTCCGCCTGGCATGCGGAGGATCTTTGCGCCGATGCCCGCTGGAACCAGGCGCTGCTGCTCAAGCAGGCGGAGGCCGCCTACCTCTCCCGTCGCATGGAGGAGGTGGAGGCTTTTACTGCGGCGATCGATCTGGCGGAAATTGGCTGGCGGTTGGAGCAGATTCACGCCTGGCCCTCGTGCTACCAGCGTGCACTGCAGGCGCACACGCTGGCCGCCCAGACGCTGGCGGATCTGCTTCGGCAGACGAAGCTCCCGGAGGTCGAACTGCGTCAGTTCCAGCGCCAGTTCAGTCTTTGTCAGCCCGGCGTGGAGATGCTCGGGGAGGCGCTGAAGGCATTCTACGTACATGAGAAAAAACTGATCCTCGGGCCGAAGAGCGGCGAGAACCTCGACACCATGCCGGGAGGCGCACAGCTCCAGCGGCCGGGGCGTCTGTTCTTCAAACCGAACGCCACGGTGCAGCTTTTTGCGACCGCCTTTCGCCAGATGTCCAGGGAGGTGCAGGCGCCGCTGGCCCATCTGTCGGAGGTGCGGCTCGAAAACATCCCGTCGCGCAAAGGCTCGCTGCAGCCGAATACGGAGGGGCTGAACTACTTCACGGAGAGGATGAAAATCTACACGCCGTTGCCCGCCTTTCTCGGGTTGGCGCGTGCGAGGGGAAACCTGATCATCACGCTGTTTGCCATCCGGCGTTGTGTCGCGGAGCGCAAGACGCTGCCGGCTTCGCTGGATCAGCTTCGTGAATTCAGATACCTGCTGGATGTCCCCCTCGATCCCTACAGTGGCGCTCCCTTGAATTACAATCTCTCACGCGGTCTCATCTCATCCGTGGGCAATGATCTGAAAAACGCAGGCGGCGCGCCCACCGAACCGCCCCTCCAGGATGCCCGCGAACCAACCGTGGAAATCGGCATCTCCGTGGCTGCTGCGGTGAAGTGAGAAACGGTTAGCCGCGCTTCTTCCATCCCTCCAGCCGCTTTGCCAGCGTCTCCGCCGTGAGGGATTCGGTGATGCCACCAACAAGGGTGTGTTTTTTACCAAAGGTGGTTTCGGCGACGATGCGATAGTGGGACTGGTTTCCTGACTGCGCGCTGGTGCCACTGCTGAAGCTGATGATGTGACGGGGGGCGTAGGTTTCCCTCCACGAATAAAAGGAAGCCAAACGGGTGGTGATGCGGAGCTCGTCGGGCGTGATCTCGACGCGGCGACCGTAGATCAGCGTCCACAGGCCCATGCCGAGGATCAGGGGAGAGGTGAGTCCCCAGACGAGGCGGAAAATCCACGGCGCGTCCTGTTTGACGAGCACGATGAAGATCGCGAACCACAGGGTGCCAAAGAGTATGAGGAATAGCGCGGCGGCACGGGACTGGCCGGGCGGACTGTCGATCAGGGTTGGGATGCCGTCGGTGTCGAACTCGGCATGGATGCCGCGGAATTTCAGACGCTCCACAAGCTGCTCGGTGGTGGGCGTGACGGCCTCCTTCGCGTAGGAGGGATCGGCTTCGGCGAGTTGCGCCTCTTCGGGAGTGATGAAGACGGGCAGGGGCAGCAGGGCGGGCTTGCCTCCGCCTGCGGATGTCAGTTGCAGTGTCCACTCGTGTCGCTCGCCGGACGATTCGCTGCCGATGACTTCGCAAGGCAGGCCGCGCGGGATTTCGACGCGCAGTGGCAGAGCGACTCCAGTGATTTCGCGTCGCGCTTCGCCTGCGGAAAGCAGCACCGTGTGCTCCCAGAGTTCCTCATTCACCACGGAGGTGTTTCCATCGCTGCGCTGGGTGCGGCGGCTCTCACACAGCAGTTTTGCCTGAATGACTGCCCGCGGGGAAAGCACACGGTCGAAGCGAAGTTCACCGTCCAGCAATTGTCCGGGACGCACAGGCGTCTGTGCCAGCTGGAGAGAGGGACGACCAAAGGCAAGTCGCGCCTTCAGCCGTTTCCACGCCGCCGAGAGAGGAATCCACGCGAGCAGTGAAGGCAGCAGGGCGAGAGAGGCGAGCGGCTCGACCACGAGAGTGCCGTTGAAAATGATCGCCAGCGCCAGCGGGGCCTGCACGAAAAGAATCCAAACGCCGGCAACAAGGTAGGCGGTGAGAGCGTCGCCCGAAGATTGAATCGACTCCCCGGCCCATTCCGGGCGCCAACGCCAGGGCTCGTCGGGATGCTGCGCCGTGAGCTTTTCAATCAACGCCGATTTCCGCGATCCCGTAAAACCGGCGTAGGAGACGATGAAGCCGACCAGCGGAAAGATGAGCGGAAAGATCGACATCAGCAGCATCAGCCCCCAGCGCAGGTCGCGGAAAAGCACGGCTTGTTCCGGATGGACGGGATTCACGTAGCAGCGAAAGGGCTTTGCGCCGCCTTGATGCGCGCGGATCTGCTCATGCGCGCGTTGCTGAAAGTCGCCGATGTTGTCCGAGCCGCCGTAGAAGCTCACTTTGTCGCTGTGAAAAGTGCGTCCGCGATACTTGTAGCGGTAAGTCGCCAGCGCCTGGTGAGTGGTGCCGCCTTCGTCACCGTGGGACGCTTTCAGAGAGGCTTCTTCGATCCAGCACGGCACCTCGTCCCATCCGCGTGCGGACCACCAATCGCCTAACACCGGAAAATACAAAAACCAGCCGACGGCGAGTCCGCCCAGCAGGAAGGGAAGGCCGAAAAGGACGGCGCAGCCACTGCCGGACTTTTTGGACGATTTGAGGGGCTTTGAGGCGTGGCTCGGCATGGGCTGAACATCGCACAAACTGACTGACACGCGCAACAACCGCGTATCATGCGCCCATGTCTCCGGCTTTCCATCCGTATGGCGCGTCCCACAAGGCAGCGCTGGCCGTCACGCTGATCGTTTTCATCGCGATGCTCGTGCTGGCGCGGACGCGCTTCGCCTCGGTGTCGCGCAAGGTTCTCGGCAGCGTGCTGCTGGCCTTGTATCCCGTGGGACTCCTGTCTCATGGAGCGGGAGGATCACTTTCCATGGAGACCGGCCTCCCACTGCAATACTGTGACATCGCGACGATCGCTGGCGGCGTCGCCCTGTGGACGCGGCGTCAGTTCTGGTTCGAGGTCGTGTACTTCTTTGGCTTGGCTGGCACGCTGCAGGGCCTGCTGACTCCGGCGCTGATCTACGAGTACCCCGATCCGCGCTACTTCGGCTTTTTCGTGATGCATGGCGGCGTGCCCATCACCTCGCTGTATGTCGTCACCGCCATGAAACACCGGCCGCAACCCGGCGCCGTGAAGCGCGTGATGCTGTTTTCGATCGCCTGGTATGCGGTGGTCGCTGTGGTCAATTCGGTGCTGCATACGAACTATGCCTTTCAGTGCCAAAAACCGCCGCAGGCGAGTCTGTTCGACCAGCTCGGTCCGTGGCCGTGGTACAACTTCAGCGCCATTGGGCTCGGATTGGTGTTTTACACGGTGCTGTATCTCCCCTTTGTCTTCCTCAGGCGCAAAGCCTGACATGTTGCTTTGCATTTCGTCATTTGGTCGCATACTCGCGGCCCGCAATTCCAAGCCCGCCTCCAAACCTACGAAAAATGAAGAAACCCACCTGGACCATCGACGACAGCGCTGACCTCTATGGCATTCGCGAATGGGGTCACGGCTATTTCGACATCTCCAAGCAGGGGGAGGTCGTGGTGAACCTCAAGGACGGCACCCGGAAAAAACCCGTCTCCCTCGCCTCCATCGTCAAGGGCCTGCGCGAGCGCGGCACACAACTGCCGCTGCTCATTCGTTTCGGCGATCTGCTGCGCTGGCGCATCGATGAACTCAACGAGGGCTTTGCCTCCGCCATTCGGGAAGGGAAGTACCAGGGCGTGTATCGCGGCGTGTATCCCATCAAGGTGAACCAGCAGCAGGAAGTCATCGAGGAGATCACCCGCTACGGCCGCAAGTATCACTACGGTCTTGAGGCCGGCAGCAAGCCGGAGCTCATCGCCGCGCTGAGCTACATGCACGATCCGGAAGCCTACATCGTCTGCAATGGCTACAAGGACGAGGAGTTCATCGACCTGGCGCTCTATGCGCAGAAAATGGGCCTGCAGGTCATTCTGGTGCTGGAGATGCCCACTGAACTCGAACTGATCCTCGAGCGTTCGAAAAAGATGGGCGTGCGTCCCACTCTCGGCGTGCGCTTCCGCCTCAGCGCCGAGAGCGCCGGTCACTGGAGCGGCTCCGGCGGCGACGCCAGCGTCTTCGGGCTCAACATTTCGCAACTCATGCACATCGTGGACAGCCTGCGGGACAAGGGCATGCTCGACTGCCTCCGCATGCTCCACTATCACCAGGGCTCGCAGATTCCGAACATCCGCGCCATTCGTCAGGCGGTCACCGAAGCCACGCGCGTTTACTGCGGTCTCGTTCAGGAAGGCGCCCGCATGGGCATCCTCGACCTCGGCGGCGGTCTCGCCATCAGCTATGACGGTCTCAACGGAGCCAGCAGCGCGAGCAGCAACTACGGCACGGCGGAATACTGCGCCGACGTCATCGAGGCCATCATGGAGGTCACCGCTGAGGCTGGCGTGCCGCATCCGGATCTCATCACCGAGTCCGGCCGTGCCATCGTGGCCTACTACTCGGTTCTGATCATCAACATCCTCGACATCAACCGCTTCGAGCCTCGCGTCGGCATCACGGAAGTCGAACTCGACAAGGATGCGCCCGCGCTGCTGCGCAATCTCATGGAACTGCGCGTGGACTCCGAGAAGAACGCCAAACGGACCTCGCGCGACCGTCTTCAGGAGATCTACAATGACGCTGTCTATTACCGCGACAAGCTCCGCAGCGAGTTCAACTACGGCAAGGTCACCCTGCGTGAGCGTTCCCTTGGCGAGGAGCTTTACTGGGACATCCTCACCTGGGTGGACCGGGTCCGCGAAAGCTGCGAGCACGACGGCAGTCAGATGGAGCGCGTCTCCACCATCATGACCGACTTCTACTACGGCAATTTCAGCGTGTTCCAGAGTCTGCCCGACCTCTGGGCCATCGACCAGATTTTCCCGGTGATGCCCGTCCACCGGCTCAAGGAAAAGCCCACACGCAATGCCGTGCTCTCCGACATCACCTGTGACAGCGACGGCAAGATCGACAAGTTTGCCCACTCCCACGGCATCAACCACAGCCTGCCGCTGCACGATCCGCAGATCGAGTTGGGCAACGAGTACATGCTCGGCGTCTTCCTTGTCGGCGCCTATCAGGAGACTCTCGGTGACCTGCACAATCTGCTGGGGGACACCAATGTCGTCAGCGTCAGCGTCGAAAACGGCAAGGTTAAATACAGTCGCGAGCAGGAGGGTGACAGCGTCGCCGAAGTCCTCAGTTACGTCGAATACGAGCCGAAAGACATGCTCACCCGCTTCCGCCATCTGGCCGAGAGCGCCGTCGTCTCCAAGCGCATCACCGCTGCTGAGAGACGCGA
The DNA here is from genome assembly GCA_041395065.1 of Prosthecobacter sp. Taxonomy (GTDB): domain Bacteria; phylum Verrucomicrobiota; class Verrucomicrobiia; order Verrucomicrobiales; family Verrucomicrobiaceae; genus Prosthecobacter. Next base: position 34,015 of record JAWLBG010000040.1, read on the forward strand.
GATCATGGAGAGCTTCGAGGCCGGTTTGCGCGGTTACACTTACTTTGAGAGCTGATTGGAAGGTCAGGCAAAAACGGCCTTTCGCCTGATCGCACGGTCCAGCAAATCCAGGTACTGCGCGCACGGAATCTCATGCCCGCCGAACATCGCGAGGTGGGGCGTCGTCCACTGCGTGTCGTGCAGCAGGTAGCCGCGTTCCTTCAGCCGCCATTGCAGGTGCGTCAGCGCCACCTTGGAGGCCTGGGGTTCGCGGCTGAACATCGACTCGCCGAAAAACGCTCCGCCGATGCTCACACCATACACTCCGCCGCGGAGTTTGCCGTCGCGCCACACCTCCGCGCTGTGGGCGAAACCGATGCGGTGCAGCTCCTCGTAGGTGTCCATGATCGTGTCCGTGATCCAGGTGTTCTCGCGATCCGCGCAGCCGCGGATCACGTCCCCGAATGCCGTGTTCCAGCGCAGTTCGAAGGGCTGGGTCTTCAAATACCGTTGAAACCGCCGCGGCACGTGAAACTCCGCCACCGGCAGGATGCCGCGCATCTTCGGCCGGTACCATGAGATCGAACCGTCGTCCTCCCCCATCGGGAAGGCGCCCTCGCAGTAGGCGTTGAGAAGGTCCACGGGTTCGATCTGAGGCATGCTTCAGTTTAAAGTTCCGGGCACAAAGTTCAATCAGCCGGCTTGCAAGTTGGAACCTGAAACCTGAAACTGAAAAGGTGAACCTCGCCACGCAGATCACCATCTTCCGCATCCTGCTTATTCCGGTGTTCATCGGTTTGGTCATCTACTATGGCGAAAGCGTGCGCGAAGGGGCGGCCAACGAGGCCCTGCGCCTTTGGTCCGCCGCCGTTTTCGGCATTGCCTCCCTCAGCGACGCGCTCGACGGCTGGATCGCGCGGCGCTTCAACCAGCGCACCCGTCTGGGCGCCATCCTCGACCCGCTGGCGGACAAGCTGCTCATGCTTTCCGCCATCATCCTGCTCAGTTTCACCGCGTGGCGGCAGCATTTCCCGCTGTGGTTTCCCGTGCTCGTCATCGGGCGCGACCTGCTCTCCATCGGTGGGGCCTTTCTCATCGACCACTTTGCCGGAAAGTTTCAGATTCACACTCACTGGAGTGGAAAGGTGGCCACCTTTTCCCAGATGGCTGCCATTCTCTGGATTCTGCTCGATCTAGCGCCGTCGCTGCTCATTTGGCCCACGGTTTTCGCCGGATCGTTCACGGCGCTGTCCGGGTTCATCAATCTGGCGGACGGCATCCGCCAGTTGAAAGCCGCCGGGCATGATTGACGCGGGCGCTGGCTGGTGCTCCTTGCGAGATGCTCAAAACCGTCGCCATTGTCGGACGACCCAATGTGGGGAAGTCCGCGCTCTTCAACCGCCTCGCCGGCAAAACCATCTCGATCGTCCACGATCAGGCCGGAGTGACGCGCGACCGCATCACCGCCCAGTGCCGGCGCGGTCCGGCCTGGTTTGAAATCATGGACACCGGCGGCATCGGTGCCAGCACCGAGGACGTGCTGACGGATCAGGTGCAGGTGGAGGCCAGCATCGCCCTCGACGTGGCGGAGATGCTCCTCTTTGTCGTCGACGTCGTGGACGGCGTCACCACCATCGACCAGGCTCTCGCAAAGGAGCTGCGCCGCACCAGCAAGCCTGTCATTCTCGTCTGCAACAAGGCCGATTCGCCCAAGCGCAAGCTCAACGCCGGCGAGTTCGCGAAGTTCGGCTTCGCCGACATGATCGAAGTCAGCGCCGCGCACGGCAAAGGCATCGACGAACTCGTCGCCCTCATCTCGCAGCGGCTCGACTTGAAGCCCACGACCGAAACCGAGGATGCAAAAGCAGGTCAAAACACGCGCCCGCTCAAGCTCGCCATCGTCGGCAGGCCGAACGCCGGCAAGTCCTCGCTCGTCAACGCCATCCTCGGCCAGGATCGCGCCATCGTCAGCGACTTGCCCGGCACCACGCGTGATGCTCTCGATATTCAAGCCAACTGGAACGGGAAGCGCTACCAGCTCATCGACACCGCCGGCATACGCCGACGCGCCCACCTCGACACCATGGTGGAGATTTCCAGTGTCGACCGCAGTGTTCAGAGCATCCGCCGCGCCGACCTTTGCCTGCTGGTCATTGACTGCGCCGCCGGAGCGAAAATGCAGGACCGCAAGATCGCGCAGATGATCCTGGAGGAGCGCAAGCCCTGCATTCTCGTCATGAACAAGTGGGATCTCTTCCATCCCGACGCGAAGCAGAAGGACCGTCTCGAACATCTGGACGAGCTCATGCGCCGTGAGTTCTTCTTCCTCAACTACGCGCCCCTCGTTGCCATATCCGCCAAGAACAAGGAGCACGTCGGCAAGCTCTTCGTGCAGATTGAGAAAGTGCGCAACGGAGCGCAGAACCGCATCAGCACCGGCTCTCTCAACCGCCTCCTGCAGCAGGCGATCGAAAACACTCCCGGCGCCCTCGGGCGCAGCACGCACAGCTTCAAGCTGCTCTACGCCACCCAGGTCAACGAGGCCGAAGGCTTCGCCATCCCTGTGCCGCATTTTGTTCTTTTCGCCAATCGCGCTTCCAAACTGACCGACAGCTACATGCGCTATCTGGAAAAAGTGATCCGCGATGAGTGGAAGGCCCCCGGCGTGCCTTTCAAGATGAGCGTGCGCGGCAAAGGACCCAAAAAACAGGCGAAGAAATAGCCTCCAGCCTGAGTGCAGACGCGCTCTCTGCTTCCTTGGCCGAATCCATCACGCCTTTGGACAATCGCACCCGGCCGTATCCCGGTCGTTCAAACCGTTTCATCATTAGCCATGATCCAGACCACCACCGTCGGCTCGTATCCGATTCCCGACTGGCTCGCCGCATTGCCCAGTGAGCAGGCCGTCATCGACGCCACCCGTGTCGTCTTCGACACTCAGCGTCAGGCCGGCATCGATCTGCCCACTGACGGCGAGTTGTATCGCTTTGACGTCAATCATCCCGACACGAACGGCATGATCGAATACTTCGTCCACAAGCTCGGTGGCATCGATGCCCGCGTCGGTCGCTCGGACACCGCGGCGTTTCGGGCGAAGCATGAAATGGCCTTCCGCAGCAAGCCCGCCGCTGTCGTGCGGGGTCCGATCACCGAAGGCGTGCTCAATCTGCCGGAGGACTGCGCCCGCGCGGGCAAGGTGGCCGGCGGTCCCTTCAAGTTCACCCTGACGAGCCCCTACATGCTGGCGCGCACGCTTCTGGACACGCACTACAGTGACTTCGAGGCTCTGAACATGGCCATCGCCGACGCTTTGGCGGCGCAGGCTGCCGACTTGGTTTGCGACTGTGTGCAGGTCGATGAAGCGAATATTCCCGGCAATCCCGCCGACGCTCCGCTCGCCGCCGCGGGCATTAATCGTGTGCTCGATGCGGTGAAAGGCCGGACCGCCGTCCACTTCTGCTTCGGCAACTACGGCGGTCAGACGATTCAAACGGGGGAGTGGGCAGCGCTGGTTAACTTTTTAAATTCGCTGCATGCCGACCACCTCGTGCTGGAACTCGCGCACCGCCCGGCCGCGGATCTTGATGCGCTTCGTGAACTCGATCCCAAAATCGGCGTCGGCCTCGGAGTCGTGGACATCAAGGTCAATCACATCGAGTCCGCCGATGAAATCGCCAGGCGCATCGAAACCGCCGAGAAAAAGCTCGGCGCCGGGCGCGTGAAGTTCATCCACCCCGACTGCGGTTTCTGGATGCTGAAACGCAGCATCGCCGACCGCAAAATCGAAGCTCTGGCGAAGGGGCGGGACAAGTTTGAGGGACGCTGAGAGTCGAATCCGTTGCAAAGCGGTGCCCGGGGTTGTGGAGAAGGTGATTGCAGGCTAAACAGCGGCTGACAACACCGCGGTTGTTGTCGCGTGTTTTTGAGAGCCTCATGAAGTCCGTCCCTCCCTGCCTATTTGCCGTCTTGCTGCCATGGATGGCGGCGTGTAAGCGTGACGCGGAGGCACCAGTGGCAGTCGCGGCGCCGGTGAAGGAGGTCTCGGTGATTCGTGGCAGGACGGCGAAGGCTGAGATGCGTGTCTTTCCGAGATTCCTCCGCGTGACCGGACAGTTGGCGGCGAAAAGCGATTCCATCGTGGCGGCGGACACGGCGGGAAAAGTCGTGGCGGTGGAAGTGGAACGCGGGTCGGTCGTGGCCAAGGGCGACGTGCTGGCGCGACTGGACGAACGACAGCCGAAACTGCTGCTGGCGGAAGCGGCGGCGGCGGTGCAACTGGCAACTTCCCGCCTCACGCTGGCGCAGCACGAGCAGGCGCGGAACCAGCCGCTGGCGGAGAAGAAGGCCATCGCGGATTCTGTTTACCAGCAGTTGCTGACGGAGGTGGTGGCGCGCGAGGCGGATGTGGCAGCCAGTACGGCGCGCCGGGATCAGGCGCAGAAGATGCTGGACGACTGCACCATTCGTACGCCGTTCGCCGGCGTGGTGGCGGAGAAGGCGGTGGACCCGGGCGAGTTCGTCGGTCCTGGGGTTCCCGTGGCGCGGGTGGTGGAAAGCGGCACGCTGCGACTCGTATTGAACGTGCCGGAGACGGAGGTCGCATCCCTGGCGGAGGGGCAGAAGGTCGAGTTTACGACGGCGGCTTTTGCGGAGCGTCATTTTGAAGGCACGCTCAAATACATGGGCGCGGCGATGCGCGAAATCTCGCGGGATCTGGTGGTTGAGGCGTTGGTGGACAACGCGGAGGGCACCCTGCGTCCAGGCTTCTTCTGCGATGCGCGCATCCTGCTGAGCGAGGAAAAGGCGCTGGGTGTCCCTGAGAAGGCGCTGCGGCTCGACGGATCACGACGGAAGGTTTTTGTCGTCGAATCCGGCGGCATGCTCGGCGAGCGTCTGGTGGACGTGGGTGAGTCGCGCGGCGGCTTCACCGAAGTCCGACGCGGCGTGCAGCCGGGCGAGGTGCTGCTGCTGGAACCGGGGCCTGAGGCTGCGGACGGCTTGAAGTTTGAGCCCGCACCTTGATTCCCCTCTCTTCCGGACATGCAATGGCTTGCTGAAATCTCCGTCAAACGCCCCGTGCTCGCCAGCGTGATCATCCTGGTGTTCGTGGTGGTGGGCGTGCTGGGCTACACAAAGCTGCCGGTGGACCGTTTTCCGAAAATTGACTTTCCCACAGTCAGCGTGGTGACGCTGCTGCCAGGAGCGACGCCGAAGGAAATGGAAAGCGAGGTCACGGACAAGATCGAGGAAGCCGTGAACACCGTCGCAGGCATCGACGAACTGCGATCAGTTTCGAGCGAGAGCATCTCGCAGGTGCTCATCACCTTCGTGCTCGAGAAAAACGTCGACGTGGCCGCGCAGGAGGTGCGGGACCGCATTGCACGCGTCATTCCAGACCTTCCCGATGACGCGGAGGCGCCGATCATCGAGAAGCTCGATCCAGACGCCGCGCCGATCATGAACATGGCGGTGGTGGCCGACCGCCCGGTGCGCGAGATCACCGAGTTCGCCGACAAAGTATTGCGCCGCCAACTGGAGGGTGTGTCAGGCGTGGGACAGATCAAGCTGCTCGGCGGACGGCTGCGGCAGATCAATGTGTGGCTGGATCCGATCCGTCTGCGCTCCTATCAAATGACCGCGCCGGAAGTCTATCGGGCGCTGCAGACTCAGAATGTTCAGATCCCGGCGGGCACGGTGAAAGGCGCGGCCAGCGAGGCGGGATTTCGCGTGCTGGGGAAGGCGGACAATCTCGACGAGATCGGCGCGATCATCGTGCGCGAGGTCGCGGGTGGCATGGTGCGGCTGCGGGACGTGGCGCGGGTGGAGGACGGAGCGGAGGAGCAGGTGACCGTGGCGCGGGACAACGGCGTTTCGTCCGTGGTGCTCTCCCTGCGCAAGCAGAGCGGGACAAACACCGTGGCCGTGGTGGATGCGGTCAAGGCGAAGCTCGAGGAGGTGAAAGGCCTCCTGCCGCAGGGCTATGACGTGCAGGTCGTGCGGGACAATTCGCGCGTGATCCGCACCAGCGTTCATGCGGTGAAGGAGCACCTGGTTCTTGGAGCGATTTTCGCCGCCGTGGTCGTGCTGATTTTCCTGGGAAACATGCGCGCCACGGTGATCTCGGCACTGGCCATTCCGACCTCGATCATCGCCGCGTTCGGCGTCATGTGGGCGCAGGGGCTTACGATCAACATCATCAGCCTCGTGGCTTTGGCGCTGGCGGTGGGCATCGTCATCGACGACGCCATCATCGTGGTGGAAAACATCTTCCGGCATATGGAAGAGAAGGGGATGGATTCTCACACCGCCTCCATCGAAGGCCCGCGCGAGATCGGCATGGCGGTGATGGCGACGACACTCTCCCTGCTGGCGGTGTTCATGCCGGTGGCATTCCTCACGGGCATCGTGGGGATGTTTTTGCGCAGCTTTGGTCTGACGATGGCCTTTGCCATCAGCGTGTCACTGCTGGTGAGCTTCACGCTCACGCCGTCGCTTGCCGCGCGCATGTTTCGCGACAGTCACGGCTCAAAGCTCGACGCGTGGCTTTCGCATCTGGTGAACATTTTCTACCGCCCGGTGGAGGCGTTGTACATGGTGCTTCTGCGTTTTTCGATGCGCCACCGCTGGGTCGTGGTGCTGGGCTGCATTGGGGCGCTGGCATCGCTGCCGACCCTGTTCACCATCGTGCAAAAAAGCTTTCTGCCTCCGGTGGAAGAGGCGGAGTTCGTGGTGAACATCCGCACCCCGGAAGGCACGAGCCTGGCCGCGACGGACCTGATGGCGGAACGCTTTGCGCGGAAGGTGCGCGAACTGCCGGGCGTCGAGGGCACGCTGCTGACGATCGGCGACAATGAGCAGCGCACGCCGAATCTGGCCGGTATTTTCGTGCGGCTGAACGATCCGGCGACGCGGCCGAGCCAGCAGGACATCATGGACACGGTGCGCACGCAGATCGTGCCGGCGTTTCCCGAAGACTGGCGCATCACTGTCGTGGCCGTGGCGCCTTTCAACACCGGCATGTCGAGCGCGAACGTGCAGTATGCCATCTCCGGCCCTGATCTGGAGACGCTGAACCGCGCCACAGAGAAAGTCATGATCGAGGCGGCCAAGGTGCCCGGCATTCGGGATCTGGATTCCACGCTCATTCCTGGCAAGCCGGAGATCACTGGCAGCGTGGATCGCAACAAGGCCGGAGTTCTCGGGGCGAGCGTCGCGGACATTTCCACCACGCTGCGGCTGCTCGTCAGCGGCATGGATGTCTCCACTTACGACGAGGGCGGAGAGCAGTATGACATCCATCTTCAGGCCGAGGAAGCCTACCGGAATCACCGCGATATTTTGAATCTGCTCTCGGTGCCGTCCACGAAGGCCGGGGCGGTGCCCGTCGGCAATCTGCTCACACTGGAGTACGGCGACAGTCCTTCGCAGATCAACCGCATGAACCGCCGCCGCCAGGTGACCATCACCGCGAATAATGCGCCCGGCGTTGGAGAGACGGCGATCCTCGAAGGCATCGATAGCACCGTGAAAAGCCTGGGTCTGCCCGCGGATTACAGCAGCGGAAGCACGGGGCGGTCCAAGGAAATGGCGAAGGCGGGAAAGGCCTTTATGACGGCTTTCGTGATGGCGTTTGTCTTCATGTATCTGATTCTGGCCGCGCAGTTCGAGAGCTGGGTTCATCCCTTCACCATTCTTCTGGCGCTACCGCTGACGCTGCCCTTCGCGATCCTGTCACTCATCATCTTCGGCCAGTCGGTGAACATTTTCTCCATGCTCGGCATTCTGGTGCTGTTCGGGATGGTCAAGAAAAACGGCATCCTGCAGATCGATCATGCCAACCAGCTGCGTGAGAAGGGCATGGAGCGCAACGAAGCCATCCTGCTGGCGAACAAGGAACGTCTGCGGCCGATTCTGATGACCACGCTGGCCTTTGTTGCTGGCATGGTGCCGATGATGATGGCGACAGGTGTCGGCGCCGCTTACAACAATGCCACGGCCGGCGTCATCCTCGGTGGTCAGACGCTTTCACTGCTGCTCACGCTGCTCGCCACTCCGGTGATTTACTCCATCTTCGACGACATCATTCACTTTCGGGCGCGGCGTCGCGCGCGGAAGGCAGCGCCCACCGCTTCATGAAGTTCCACGTTCGTTTCACCTCCCTTTCCGCTGCACTGAGTCTGGTCGCCTGCACCGTGGGGCCGGACTATCAAAAGCCGGACACCAGCGCCATCACCCCGGCCAAGTGGCGCTGGCAGGCCGCCGCGCCGAAGGACGATGCGCCGCGCGGCGAATGGTGGCGCGTGTTTCGCGACAGCGAGCTCTCCCGCCTCGAAGCGCTGGCGATCAGCGCGAGTCCCTCCCTTCAAGCTGCCGCGGCGCGGCTTGACCAGGCGCGCGCTGGCGCACGCATCAGCACCTCCGGCTGGCTGCCGGACGTCCGTCTGAAAGGCGACGTCTCCCGCGAACAGACGTCCGGCAACCTGCCCACGCCGGTGCCCGTGAACATCCCACGGGCGCGCATCAACAGCTTCAGTACGGTGCTGGATCTCAGCTATGAAATCGACTTTTGGGGCAAAGTCAGGCGGCAGGTGGAATCCGCCCGCGCCACGGCGGACGCGGCCTCCGCCAGCTACCATGGGGCCCTGCTGACCCTGACGGGTGACGTGGCCGCCCAGTACTTCCTGCTTCGCGCGGCGGATGCGGAACTCGACGCCCTGCGCCGCACACTGTCCCTGCGCGAGCAGTGGCTGAAGCTCCTGCAGGACAAGTTCAATGCCGGTGTCGTTACGGAAATCGATCTGGCGCGAGCTCAGACCGAAGTCGCCACCGCCAAGGCGGAGCTGGCCGACGTCAAGCGCCAGCGACAGGAGGCCAGTGACACCTTGGCGCTGCTCTGCGGGCAGTCGGCGAGCGATTTCAAGCTGCCTGAACGACCAATCGTGAGGAAGGCGCCGCCGCTGATTCCTGCGGGCCTTCCAGCATCGGTCTTGGAACGCAGGCCGGACATCGCCGCGGCGGAGCGCGTCGTCGCCGCGCGAAATGCGGACGTCGGCGTCGCTACGGCGGCCTATTTTCCCGCCGTGAGGCTCACCACCAGTGGTGGATACCTCAGCAAGGACATCGGCACGCTGCTGACAGGGGACAGCCGGGTCTGGAGCATCGGTCCGGGTGTCAATATCCCGGTCACCGGCTGGGCGGTCATCCGTTTCAACGTGAACCGGACCAAGGCCGCGCGAGAGGAAGCCATCGCGAACTATCGCCTGGCGGTGCTCGCGGCCGTTCGGGATGTCGAGACCACGTTGGCGCAAACGCGCTATCTGCGGGAACAGTCCGCCGCGGTTGACGAAGTGCTCAGCGCCGCCACCCGCGCCACCGATCTCATTCGCACCGCCTATGAAAGCGGAAGCATCAGCTACCTCGAACTGCTCGACGCCGAGCGCACCCGACTGCAGGCAGAGCGTCAGACCAGCCAGATCGCCGCGCAGCGCCACATCACCACCGTCCGTCTCATCAAGGCCATCGGAGGTGCATGGTAAGTTTTTTAACCCACACTCCATCCATGAAAAAGCACCCTCTTCTCCTCCTCGTTTTGGTTCTGGCCTCCTGCGCCGGCATGATGAACAGCCACCGGATGAAAGCCGCTCAACGGAAGATGCTCGACACGCGCACGCTCCAGCAGGCGGGCCAGTGGGAAGACGCGCTGGCCATGGCGGACCGCATGCATTCCAGCGTGTCGAAGTCCGTCACCGCCGCACCGATGCACAAGACTGCCAGCGGTGCGGAGGTCGATCTGCGCCCGCTTCTGGCCGCATGGACGAACGGGCCGCTGACCGAGCTGCGGAAGGCGCTGAAGAAGCATGACTCGACGGGTTCGACAAAGGCGTTCGCCTCCCTGCGTCAGCAGTGCGTGAACTGCCACACTGTTTTGGGGACTGTCACCGCTGAGGTCAGCGAGCTGCCCTGATGCGTGGACGTGTCGGGCGTGTTTGATCCAATTCCGAATGTTAGCCGAACAACTGCTTCAGTTCGGCGGGGTCGGCGGTGGTTGCCAGCATGAAGGCCTGGGAACCGTGACTCCAGGAGGCGTAATGCCAGTTGCGTGAGGACTTGAAGCAAAGCGCGTCCTGAGCCGGACAGTCGCTGAGCCCGGTGTTGTCCAGGACGATGAGATGCGCCTCCTTGCCGGACTCTAGGGCAAAACAGATGATGGTGGCGGGACGACCGTCGACCTGAATGCGCTTGCAGCCGTAGGTTCGCAGTTCGGAGAGGCTCGGTGGCAGCGTGCTCGGGCAGGGGCAGTCGCGTTCGTTGAGCTGTTTGCGTATGGCCTCGTAGGTCTCGGCCTTCGCGTCGAGCTTCATCACGCCGTATTCGACCTGCGCAACGACGTGGAGGGATTCGGACTCCCAGGCGGCCATGGCGGCGTTTCCGGGCCAGAACAGTACCCAGCCAAAGGCCACGCAGGCTGCTGCGGCAGCGAGAGTCGGAGTGATCCAGCGCATGGATCGTCGCGCGTTCGGTGCGGCTCCCCGGAGAATGCGATCACGCAGTCCCCCGTCGTCCACGGTCATCGCTTGCAGGGCGTCGGCCACAGTTTCGTCGAACGCCGTGCGCTTCTCCAGCCATGCGGCGAGTTGCGGATCATTCTCCGCCATGGCGCGTGCCTCCGGCGAGGCGTCCTGCGGGCGGAGCGTCGTGGCGTCGAGTTCGAGTCTGGCTTCTTCGCGGTTCACGGGGTGAAGGAGGCGGGGATGATGTTGGCGGATGCGGAGTCTTCGAGGCGGAGCAGGGCGGCGCGCAGGCGGTCCTTGGCGCGGGAGAGGCGGGACATGACGGTGCCGATGGGAACGCCAAGCGACTCGGCGATTTCACGGTAGGACAGTTCCTTCAGGTAAAAGAGCACAAGCGGGGCGCGGTAGTTCGGTTCGAGCTGCGCGAGCGCGGTTTCCAGCGTGGCGCTGTCCACTCGCGGATCCGCGCCGTCGTCCTCGTCCTGCGGGCTGCCGTGCAGATCCGGCTCGAACTCGACCTCTTCGTACTTCTTCTCGCGCCGGGCGATGTTCAGCCATTCGCGGTAGATCGTGGTGAAGAGCCAGGTTTTCACCTTCGTGGTGTCACGCAGGGTGTGACCCTTTCTGGCCCATTGCAGAAATGTCTGCTGCACCAAATCCTGAGCTGTGGCCTCACGCCGGCACATGCTCAGTGCGAAGCGGTACAGGCCCTGATAGTGGGTGTCCACGATCTGCTCGAAGCTGGGCACGGAATCGGTCACGAGTCGAGTTGTCGGGCGGGATACTGGCAATTCAATGCCGAAATTGAAGCTGAGTTCCATGTCTGGTGGCGAACCATTCCTGCATGAGAGCAGCGGAAGGATGGAATTATTCCCGGCAAAACGTGGGGAGGAGGAATCGGCCAAAAAACTGCGGATCGACATTCGTCCGCGGGTGCGATTGTGTGTTTTTTGAGGTTATGGCGGACCTTGGGGTTTTGGAGCACGTGTGAGATTCAGGGCAGGCCTGTCTGCATTATTTCTACCACGGCACATTTCTTTTGCGCTTCGGTGGAAAGGACTGCTTTAGTACCCGTTTCCGCCGTGCCGCACCGGTTTGGCGTTTCAGGACATGCCAGCCACCAAGCACATTCATTTCATCGGCATCTGCGGCACCGCGATGGGTTCCACGGCGGTCGCACTGCGGGCGCTCGGTCACACCATCAGCGGTTCCGACAGCCAGGTTTATCCCCCCATGTCCGATGTGCTGCGTAACGCCGGAATCACGGTGACCGAGGGTTACAAGCCGGAGAACCTGCCGCTGGACGCGGATGTCTACGTGGTGGGCAATGCGATCTCCCGCGGCAACGCCGAACTGGAGACGCTGCTGGAAAAGAAGCTGCCCTACGTTTCGATGGCGGAGATGCTGAAGCGCGAGGTGATCCAGGGCAAGCGCAGCTTCGTGGTGACGGGCACGCACGGCAAGACGACGACCACGACCATGCTGGCGTGGATCTACGAGCACGCGGGCAAAAATCCGGGCTTCATGATCGGCGGCGTGCCGGAGAATTTCGAATCCGGCGCACGCTTCACGCATTCCGACCTGTTTGTGATCGAGGGGGACGAGTATGACACGGCCTACTTCGACAAGCGCTCGAAGTTTTTCCACTACCTGCCGGAGTGCGCGATCGTGAACAACATCGAGTTCGATCATGCGGACATTTTTGAGGACCTCGACGCCATCCTGCTTTCGTTCAGGCGCTTTCTGAACTTGGTGCCGCGCAACGGGCTGGTGCTGATCAACGGCGACGACCCAAACTGCCTGTCCCTGCGCGAAAAGTGTCCCGCTCCGCTGAAGACTGTCGGCCTCGGACCGACCTGTGATCTCCGCATCCGCATCACAGCGGCGACGCCCGAGAGCACGAAGTTCGAGATCAATGGCGACGCGTTCGAGGTGCCGATGGTCGGGGAGTTTAATGTGCGCAATGCGGCCATGTGCGTGGGCGCGGCGCGATTCGCGGGCTTGAGCGACGCCGAGATTCGCGCGGGATTGAGCAGTTTTCGCGGCATCCGCCGCCGCCAGCAGGAACGCGGCACCACAAACGGTGTGACGGTGATCGACGACTTCGGTCATCATCCCACGGCCATCCGCGAAACCCTCCGAGGCCTGCGTCAGCGCTACAACGGCCGCCGCCTGTGGGCACTGTTCGAACCGCGATCCAACACGAGCCGCCGCAACGTGCTGCAGGACGAACTCATCAACGCGCTGGCCGAAGCGGACGCCTCCGTCATCGCCGCCGTGGCGAATCCCGAAAAGGTGCCTCCCGGGGAGCGCCTCGACACGGCCAAGGTCGCGGCGTCTGTCACGCTGCGCGGACGCCCGTGCTGGTTTGAGGCGGACACGGACGGCATCGTGGGCCGTTTAAAGGCTGAAAGCCGCAGCGGCGACGTGATCGTCGTCTTCAGCAACGGCGGCTTCGACGGCATCCACGAGAAGATTTTGAAGACGCTCTAGTGGACGATCTCCACCTCGTCGCCCACAGCGACCTGCTGGAAGAATTCCTTGGCCTTCTGGTAGGGCAGGCGGATGCAGCCGTGCGAGGCAGGGCGCCCGGTGACATAGCCGCTGTGCAGGCCGATGGCGCCACAGTTCAAGCGCATGAACCAGGGCATGGCCACATGGTAGATCGTGGAGGTGTGGGACTTGTGCTTGTCAGTGACAACGTACCTTCCGGCGGGGGTGCTGTACCCTGCACGACCCGTGGAAACAGTGGTGCTGTTGATGACTCGGCCTTGTTTGGTGACCCAGGCGCGCTGACTGGAGAGGTCGATCGTGACAAGCGTGTCGGGTTCGGATTCGGGGTCGCGACCGAGCAGGACACGCATGAGGAAGAGATAGCCCTGCGTGGCGGCGAAATTGATGGGGTAGCGGTGATAGCGGCTGGTGCAGACGCTGGACTTCGCGCCCGCTTTCATCAGCGTCACGGCACCTTCGACATCGCCACGCGCCGAGCAGCAGATAAGGGGGGTCACACCGCGGTCGCTTTCGAGCGCATTGCGCAGGTCCTTGATCGTGCAGCGGTCGATGACGGAGCGGTGAACAGGTGTCTTAAAGCGGGTGTTCGGATCGACACCGGAGTCCACCAGGGCTTGGAGCACCGGGGTGTTGCGGCGCAGGGAGGCAATGGCGATGGGCGGCTGGTTTTCGTGTGCGGGCTCGTTCAGGTCCACGCCGGCCAGGGCCAGCACGCGCACGCATTCCGCGTGGCCCATGCGCACGGCGGCGCAGAGGGGGGTGTCTCCACCCAGTGTCTTCTGGTGGGGGGAGACGCCGAGCGCGATCAGGCGGGCGAGGTGGGCGGCATCTCCATTGAGCACGGCTTGGTAGACCTGCGGGAGTGCGTCTGTTCTGGGCATGAGACTTGTCCAGAATTCGGAAATGGGGTCGATGACCGGACGCCAAACAGCAGGCTTGACCTCGGCGGGTTTGGATGGGGCGGGTAGGGCGGCGACTTGTGGAGGCGAAGTCTTCTCGGCTGGTTCGATGACGGGTTCGGCCTTCTTCTTGGGCTTGGCCGCGATACGAATCGCTTCCTTGTCCGGTAGTGTCGGCATGCGCGGGGGGACATCGGACTCAAAAGTGCCTCCCACCGGCAGGGCGGCGCGGATTTCGGCGGACGTTTCGTTGAGTCTTCCCTGGCGCTGTGAGCTCACTTTGGCGGTCGGCAGGGTAAAGCCCGCCGGACGAAACATCTCGTGGTCCTTGAGCAACTGCATCATGCCGTAACAAACTCCCACACCGATGACAGGTGGGAGAACGCATGCACAAAGAGTCTTAAGCCAACGCCGTTTCATTCTTGAGTCACGAGGATGAGAGTTCATAACAAAAATGACAGGTCTGTCGAGTAGCGATTTGATTCAGCGGTTGGCGTGCCATCGCCAATCGGAATGTGAGAGATGAAAATCAATGATCGCGAAATGATTTTATGGAAATTCTAATGTTCCGTGTGACATTACCTGATGGTTCGCCCCCATCATTCCTGCTTCGCCCGCCGCATTTCGGTGCTGGCGACTGCAGTTTTGTGGATCTGCACACTGCCCTGCGAAGCGATCCTCTTTTACGACACCGGAGACGCGAACCACAACATCTCCGCACCGACGGGCTCCTATGAAAACTCCGGCTGGCAGTATGAGGTGCAGTACGGCTCCTTTCTCGGCACGATCATCGGGTCGCAGTACATCATCACCGCCCAGCACATCGGCTTGCAGAGCAGCACGATCGTTCACAACGGCATCTTCAACGGCGGGTCGGACGTGGTTTACAACATCGACGCTTCGTTCAACGGCGGCGCGGGCTACTGGGACGTGGCGGGTACGGATTTGAGAATCCTCAAAGTTCAGGAGCTGTTTCCCTACTATGCTCCGATCTATACTGGAGTGTTGCAGCCGGGCCTCACGCTGGTGACGCACGGCATGGGCGGTCCGCGCGGGGACGAGGTGCTCGTCGGCGGAGATCTCCAGGGCTGGAAGCACGGCGTCTACGACGGCACTGCGCGCTGGGGCAGCAACACGGTGGACAGCCTTTACGCGAGCGCGCTGGGGATTCTCATCAAGTCGTCCTTCAGCGCCAACGGAACCACGGAGGAGGCTTCCCTGTCCGTCGGCGACTCCGGCGGCGGTGTCTTTGTCAATGACAACGGCATCTGGAAGCTGGCGGGCGTGAACTACAGCGTTGACGGACTCTTCGACACAAACACCATCGTGGGCGACGGCTCGGAGTTCGACGCCGCCCTGTTCGAGCGCGACGGTTTGTATCAGGGCTCGGATGCCTTTGGTTGGTCCGCCGCGCCGCCCGGTCCGTCCAGCATGTACGCCTCCAGCGTCACGAGCAGCGCGGCGACGATTATGACCATCGCGCTTGTTCCCGAGCCTCACTCCGCGTTTCTGGTGATGCTTGCCCTGACGGGCGGATTCCTGCAGCGCAGGCGTGTCACGCCGCAGGCTTGACGTCTGCGAAGATCAACCTTCCGGCACTTGTCGGCAGGGTGTTGGAGACGATCACATCCACGGTCTGGCCGATCTGCGGCGCGGCGTTGTTGACGACGATCATTGTGCCATCCGGCAGATAGCCGACCGCCTGGTTCTTGTCCTTGCCAGGTTTCGTCAGCGAGAGCCGCAGTTCGTCTCCCACACTGAGTTCGGGATGCAGCGCCTCCGCCAGTTCGCGGAAGCTCAGCACCGTGATGCCACGCAGCCGCGCCACCCGGACGAGGTTCTCGTCGTTGGTGATGAGCCGTGCGTTGAGTTCCCGGGCCAGCGTCACAAGCCGCGCATCGACTTCCAAGGCGAGCGCGTCACTCGCATCCTCGTGAATGGAAACTGTCATTCCGGGCGCGTTGCGCAGCTTTTCCATCATTTCCAGGCCGCGCCTGCCGCGCGTGGCCTTTGTTGGCTCAGCAGAGTCCGAAAGGCGCTGCAGTTCATCAAGAACGAACCGCGGCACCACCACCGCGCCACTGAGGAAACCGCAGCGGAACACCGAAGGCAGCCGCCCGTCGATGATCACGTTGGTGTCCAGCAGCATCGGTTCGCCCTCCGAACTGTCCCGTCGGAAGCGCACATAGGGAATGAGGAAGGCGAACTGGTCGCGGTCGCTCCGCAGGGCGAAGGTGACGCCGAAGAATGCGAAGGTGCCATAAACGCACACCTCAACGACGCTCTGCAGCGTGCCACCGTCACCGTGGTTCTGAAAATAGGCCAGCTGGAAGATCCCGATCCGGGTGATCAGCCACGCACAGAACAGCCCCACCGCCAGCCCGAACGTGGCGTGCGAGAAGTCACGCAGCGTGAAGCGCACGAAAACGACATCCAGCACCAGCAGCAGACCCATGAAGGCCGCCCCACTCACAGCGCCGGTCCAGGCCTCCTGTCTCATCCCGACGGCGATCGCCATGCCCACGAAAACGGAAAACGCAAAAAACAGCGCGCGGACAAGGCGGATGGGCCAGGATGTTTTCATCTGATGACTCAGGGAGTAGGGGCAAAACCAAGGCCGGGCAAAAGGATTCTCCCCGATTCGTCACGGTTCGAAGACCGCTCCGCCCCGCCGCGTGAACTGCAACTCGATGCCCACGCTTGCGTAGGCGCGTCCCATCCGGTTTTCGAACTCCGCCGGTGTCAGCCCGGCGAGGATGAACTTCCGCACCGCCTGATCCTGCGGCATGCCACTTTCGATTTCACGTCGCATGGCGTTCACGCCCGCCGCGTCGCCGGCACCGTCGAGATGATGCAGGTAAAAGGTCAGCAGCAGGGCGGAGGTTTCATTCTCCGTGGCCACCATGGTCGTCATTCCCTCCCTCCAAGCCTCGTCATCCAGCGCTAGCAGTTCATCCACCTTCAGCATGCCCATTCGCACGGTCTGCCCCATTTGCATCGCACCCCGCTTGCGCAGTTCCTGCCGCAGGAGGTCCGCGGATCTTGCGCCGTCGGCCACCAGCCACGGGGGAATGACCGACGGGAGTGCCGTCAGATTCGCGGTAAGCTCCTGTTGCGGTCCGGATGTTTGCCGGTTCATCGCGTAAGGGGCCAGCGGCACCGAATGGGTCTCGAGGAACGGTTTCAGGCTTCGCGCTTCGACCACGGCGGATTCGCGTGTGGCTTCCGAGGGATCGACATGCGGCGTTTCATGCACAAACCACATCACTCCCGCCGTCGTGGCGGTAATGGCGGTAAGGATCACCAAGCCGCGAATCCACAAACTCAGGCGCGGTTTACCGCGCCTCTTCATCATTCGGGCGACTTCGGCCTGATCCATCAGTGCGACGGGCGCACGACTGGGCGCATGGGGATGCATGACACCGGGTACTGACCGGGCAAAACCCCGAATCGTCAAGCGCTCATCCGCATCTGCCGGACTCTCGCGAAACGACCGTCCGAATGACATTGGAAACCCAATTGCCAAATTGAGCGGAGTATTTGCTGGAATCTCGCCTCACTTCCGAACGTTTTCACTGCGCACTCACGCCCCAACCATGCGCTTCATTCTTTTCTTCTTCGTCGTCCTCACCGGCCTCGCTCACGCCGCCGACAAGCCGAACATCGTTTTCTTTTTTGCAGACGATCAGACCTCCAGTTCGCTCGGCTGCTACGGACATCCGATTGCCAAAACGCCGAACATCGATGCGCTGGCGGCACGGGGAACGCTGTTTCGGAACTCGTTCGTCAGCCAGCCGATCTGCTGGGTGAGCCGCTCGACGATCCTCACCGGGCTCACCGGCCGCAGTTTTGGCACACCGGAATCGCCGGATCAGGTGAGTGCGGAGGCCGCGAAGGAGTTTTACGTCGATCTGCTGCGTGCGAACGGCTACCGCACCGGTCACTACGGCAAGTGGCACACCAAGCTGCCCAAGGGCGGCAAGCCGGAGGATCACTTCGATGAGTTTGAAGCGATCGGTCGCAACCCCTACTACAAGCCGCAACCGGACGGCAGCGTGCGACATGAGACGGAAATCATCGTGGATCGCGGGATCGAATTCTTGAAAAGCCAGCCGAAGGGCAAGCCCTTCGCGCTCAACCTCTGGTTCAACGCCTGTCATGCCGAGGACAGCGACCGCCGCCCCGGCATCGGCATGTTCCCCTGGCCGCTCGCGGTGCAGGGCATGTATGAAGACCAGGAGGTGTACCGCCCGCGTCTGGATGATCCGTCGATCTTCGAAGCACTGCCCGACTTCTTCAAAACCAGCATTACCCGCGAGCGCTACTTCTGGCGCTGGAACACGCCGGAGAAATACGAGACCAACATGCGCGCCTACCTGCGCATGGTTTCGGGCATCGACGGGGCGATCGGCCGGTTTATGAAGGCGCTGGATGAGGCGGGTCTCGCCGACAACACGATCATCCTCTACTCCGCCGACAACGGCTACCACATGGCCAATCGCGGACTGTCCGGCAAGTGGTCGCACTTTGAAGAATCCATCCGCGTGCCTCTCATCATCGCCGATCCGCGCGTCGATAAAAAGATGCAGGGCCAGGTGACAGAAGCGCCGTCGTTGAATCTCGACTTTCCCTCCACCTTCCTCGACTTCGCCGGCGTGCCAGTGCCGGAGCGGTATCAGGGACGCAGCCTCAAGCCGGTGGTGACGGCGGGCAAACCGGCAGACTGGCGCACGGAGACCTATCACGAGCACTTCGCCGTGAGGAACCGCATTCCCGCGTGGGAAGGCATTCGCAATGCGCAGTTCAAATACGCGCGCTTCTTTGACGAGGACAACTACGAGTTCCTCTATGACCTGAAGGCCGATCCGGATGAGCTCACCAATCTCGCGAAGGATCCGGCACACGCTGACACCCTGAAGCAGATGCGCGAACGCACGACGAAGGTGGTGGCAGGCTACGGCGGCGAGTTGCCCCCACTCAAGGGCGGCTTCCAAAAGTCCACCGATCCGCATCCGGTGGCCTCGGCCGACAACGCCGCCAAGCCCGGCAAGGACGGCTTCGCGTCATTGTTCGACGGCAGGTCGCTGCGCGGCTGGAGCGGCGATCCGAAATACTGGTCGGTCAAGGAAGGCGCCCTCACCGGCGTGACCGATGGCACGCTGAAGATGAATCATTTCATCACCTGGGAAGGGTCGACGATTCGGAACTTCGAACTGCGCATGAAGGTGAAGGTGACGGCGGGCGGCAACAGCGGCCTGCAGTATCGCGGCAAATCCGCGCCGGAACTCGGACTCGATGTCGTCACCGGCTACCAGTGCGACGTTGTGGCCAACACGCCCGAATACAACGGCATGCTCTATGAAGAAAAAGGCCGGCGCATCCTCTCGCACACGGGTGAAAAAGTGATCGTCGATCCCGATGGGCAGCCGTGGGTCGTGGGCAAAATGCCGATGAAGGAATTCGCGCCCGACGAGTGGCATGACTATCGCGTGCTGGCTGAAGGCAACCATTTGCGGCACTGGATCGACGGACATCCGACGGCTGACTTGATCGACTTCGACGAGAAGGGCCGAGCCCTCGAAGGCGTGCTGGCCGTGCAGGTCCACGTCGGTCCGGCGATGAAGATCCAGTACAAGGACATCCGGATCAAGAACCTGCCAGACGACATGCCGCTGCAGAAGCCCGAGGACCATCCCATTCCCGCCGACGCCTACGGTGTGAAGCCTCAGGGCAAGCTGCCCAAAGACTGGAAGGCTCCCGTTTACGGGAAGCGCTGAGGCAACGCGACCGATATCAACTCAAACGGATTCGGTGATATCACCGAGCTGTGACGGCGTTCCATTGACCGCCTCATGAAATCGCTACTTTTTCTGCTCGTCTCCTTCGGCCTGGCCGCCTCGTCATTCGCGGCTCAGCCCAACATCGTCTTCATCATGGCCGATGACC
>JAWLBG010000041.1:0-52243 GCA_041395065.1 Prosthecobacter sp.
AAAGCGCAGATTCTCCTCGATGGCTGGGGCAATCAAGACACGCACGAAACGCTCAACAGCTTCATCTGGGGTCCGGACGGCTGGCTGTATGGCTGCCACGGCGTCTTCACGCACAGTCTTGTTGGCAAGCCCGGCGCGCCTGACGACCAGCGCCAGCCGATCAATGCCGGTGTGTGGCGCTATCATCCCGTGCGGCATGAGTTTGAAATCTTCGCGCACGGCACCAGCAACCCGTGGGGGCTCGATTACGACCAATATGGCGAGTTCTTCGTCACCGCGTGCGTCATTCCGCATCTCTACCACATCGTCCCCGGCGGACGTTATCAGCGGCAGGCCGGGCAGCACTTCAACGCCTACACCTACGAGGACATCAAGACCATCGCCGACCACGCGCACTATGCCGGCAATCCGCGGCCCGATGTCACCTTCGACAAAACGACCGGCGCGGGCGTGATGAACAACGACACCAACGCGCTCGGCGGCGGTCACGCGCACTGCGGCCTCGCCATCTACCAGAGCAGCCTCTTCCCGCCGACGTATCGCAACCAGCTCCTCTTCGGCAACCTTCACGGCCATCGCCTCGTCGCAAACTACACCGACGTGCACGGCAGCACCTACATCGGCAAACATGGCGCCGACTTCCTGCGTGCGAACGACATGCACTTCATCCCCGTCACGCAAAAGGTCGGCCCCGACGGGGCCCTCTACGTCAGCGACTGGACCGACCAGCAAATCTGCCACCGCGGCAGCAACGCCATCGAAAACTGGGACCGCAGCAACGGCCGAATCTACCGCATCAGCTACGACGGTTGGAAACCGTGGAAAGGTGATCTCGCGAAGGAAAGTGATGAAGCACTCGCGAAGCTCGCGGTGCAGACCGAGAACGAGTGGGAGTCAAGGATGGCGAGGCGGGTGCTGATGGAGAAGCTAGGCACTCCAGCGCGGCAAAAGCTGACGCCTCAGCTAGTCGCGATGGCTCGAGATCTTGGTGAATACTCCGCCGCTAAAACGACAAGGTTCTTCTGGCTCAGTGTTCTTGCTGCCACCAGCGGGCCAGTGGCGATCACGCCAAATGAGGGGTCCGAACAAATGCGCGCCACGTTGGTCAGGCTCAGTGCCTCAAATTGCGCTCCTTCACATTGGACCAACCCTCTGCCTGAAGTTGATATGGATGTTCGGCAGCCCAACTTCTGGATTGTCAAAACGGATGAAGCCAAGAAAACAACAATGGGTCCGGCTGGCATCCCGGCTTGCGAGGTTTTGGCTCGTGAAGATAAGTCGCCAGTCGTTCGGCGCGAACTTGCTTCGTTACTTCAACGTCTGCCTGTGGAGAAACGCTCCAACCTCGCCACCGCGCTCCTCAAGCATGGCGAAGACAAGGACGATCCGATGATCCCGTTGCTCATCTGGTATGGCATCGAGCCGGTGGTGGCGGCGGACCCGGCGGTGGGGATGCAGCTCGCGAAGGCGTCGAAGATGCCCAAGATCACCGGGTTCATCTATCGCCGTCTTTCCACCGATGATGCAGGTCGAACCGAGCTCTTGAGACTGGCGGCAGAGTCCGAGGACACGGTGGAGCGTGAATCGCTGTTGAAGTCCGTGGTCGAGGCGGCACGAGCAGGCAACAAGATCAGCAAGCCTGCGGACTGGGACAAATTGCGCGACCGTCTCATGGCGACGCAGATGACGGAGTCGCCGCGCACACCGGACATGGCACCGCCGATGAAGGGCATCCTCGTGGCGGAGTTGGAGGCCTTCATGGGCGTCGAAGGTGCCGTCGCGGCTTTCCGTGAACGCCTGACCTCGACTGGCTCCATCCAAATGCCTGCCGGTGCACAGATCGACGCCAAGCTGGCGGCCTTGAAGCTGCTGGCCCAGATCCGCGACCAGAAAACCGCGCCTATCCTGCATGCGATGCTGAGCGACAATCAGAAAACACCACCCGCCATGCGCCGCGCCGCGATTCAGGCGCTCGCATCGCTCAAGGACGCCGACACGCCGAAGGTGTTGTCCTCGCTGCTTCCGAAGCTACCGCCGAATGAATTGCCCGACGCAGTGAACACGCTCGCCTCGACCAAGGAAGGCGCGAAGGCGCTTCTCAAAGCCGTGGAGGCCAAGACGGTGCCGAGCACCGCCCTATCGCCGTTTTTGGTGCGCCAACTCACCGCTTTCGACGACAAGGAGATCAATGCCTTGATCAAGTCCGCCTGGGGCGATGTCAACGCACCGAAGGCCGACCTCGCCGTGCGCACGCAAAAGTATCGCGAGATGCTCACGCCGGGCGCCTTGAAGCTGGGCGATGTCGCGAAGGGCAAGCTGCTGTACACCGCCACCTGCGGCCAGTGCCACAAGCTCTTCGGTGAAGGCCAGAACGTCGGCCCCGACATCACCGGCAGCAATCGCGCTGATTTGAACTACCTGCTCGAAAACGTGCTCGATCCGAACGCGGTGATTGGCAAGGCCTACCAGCTCAATATCTTCACCATGAAGGACGGCCGCGTGATGAGCGGCGTCATCAAGGACGAAAACCCCGCCGCGGTGAAGATCGCCATGATGGGCGGCGTGGAGTTCACGCTGCCACAGGCGGACATCGCCAAGCGCGAGGTCTCGAAGCTTAGCACGATGCCCGAGGGGCTGTTTGATGCGCTGCCGAAGGAGAGCGTGATCGATCTCGTGAAGTATCTGCAAAGCGGCGCCGCTGCGGGTGGCGCCAAAGGCTCCGCGAAAACCGTCAAAGGCGCACTCGAAGGTGAATCGCTCAAAGTGCTCGAAGTCACCGGCGGCAAAACGACCAAGCAGGGCATGGGTGGTTTCGGTAGCGAGTGGAGCGGTGCCGCGCAGCTCTGGTGGACTGGTGGCAAGCCAGATCAGAAGCTCACGCTGGCCATTCCGGTCAAGCAGGCCGGCAAATACACGCTCTACGGCGCGCTCACGATGGCCAAGGACTACGGCGTTGTCAGCATCACGCTCGACGGCAAGCCGGTGGCCTCATCGTTCGATGGCTTCAACTCACCGAAGGTCATCCACACCGGTGAAAAGGAGTGGGGCACACATGAACTCACCGCCGGCGAGCACCAACTCACGTTCACGCTGGCTCCGCCGAATCCGAATGCCGTGCCGTCGAACATGGTCGGCCTCGATTATGTGAGGCTGGAGAAGAAGTGATTAGACCAACGCCAGCGCTTCATCAAAGCGCGTGATCAGCTCCTGCGTCTCCTCCAGTCCCGCGGAGACGCGGATGAGCCAGCGGCTGACGCCGACGCTTTCGGTCCATTCGAGCTCGTCGTAA
The DNA here is from genome assembly GCA_041395065.1 of Prosthecobacter sp. Classification (GTDB taxonomy): domain Bacteria; phylum Verrucomicrobiota; class Verrucomicrobiia; order Verrucomicrobiales; family Verrucomicrobiaceae; genus Prosthecobacter. The sequence continues at coordinate 3,290 of JAWLBG010000041.1, forward strand.
TGCGCGAGCAGAGTGTAGGGGCAGGCGAGGGTGAAGTTCGTGCCGAGGCTCGGACCTTTGGTCACGCGCAGGGCGTCATAGAACGGTGCGCTCGTCGTTTCAGGATTCTTCAACGTGAAGGAAAGCAGGCAGCCGTGGCCGCCATGCGCATGGCGGATGAACTCGTAGCCGCGTCCGCCTTCGGTGGCGGCATGCCAGACGCGATCCACTTTCGGATGCGAGCGCAGGTGATCGGCGAGCGCCTGCGCGTTGCGGCTCATGCCATCGGCGCGTTGCGGGAAGTCGCGGCTGTGGCCTTCGAGCGACACGGCATCGCCGCGCCAGAGTTCGTGATCGGCATGCGCGGTCAAAAACGCCGAGAAGGCCGCATGGTGCGGCGACTTGCGATTCAACACCACGCTGCCTGCCATCACATCGCTGGCCCCCGAAAAGCTCTTCGTCAGGCTGGTCGTGACGAGGTCGGCGACGCGATGTGCGTCCACATGCGCGACGGTGGAAATTGTGTCGTCGATGATGATCGGCACATCGGGCTGTGCTTCGGCCCGGATTGCGAGCAGGCGCTCGAAATCGACGCAGCGCAGCAAAGGATTGCTCGGCGCTTCGCAGAAGAGGCCGGCGAGAGGTTCGTTTTGCAGCAGGGAGCGCAGCTCGTCGTATTCGCTGTCGTGGATGAGTGGCAGGAAGTGCGCGCCGCTGCCGAACATCTGCTGGAGCTTCAGCACATCGACGTAAGGAAAGTCGAGCTGGGCGGTTTTGCGGCCGGGAAAGAGATGCGTGAGCATGCGATGCACGGCGAAATTGGCCGCCATGCCGGAGGGAAACAGAAACACGTCCTCGGGCTGTTGCCCGGCGAGTTGCGCGATGCGTTCGCGGATGAGGCGGTTCGCTTCTTTGCCTTCCTCGGCCGTCGCTTCGCTCTTGTGTTCGCCCAGTGCATCCGAGGCCTGGCGAGTGCTGACGCATTCACCGCAGAAGCGCCAGAAGCGGCGCGCCTCGTCATAGCTGGCGGCGGGAAAAACGGCGACGCCGAGTTGGTGCGCAGTCCATTCGACAGCGCGTCCGGTTTCGATGAAATCCACACAGCGCTGCGCGTGGACGAGACGCGGGAAGACGAGGCAGCGTTCGCCGTCGCTGGCGAACTCCTTTTCGGCAGCGGCGAAGAGCCGTGTGATCGCCGGAGGACAGCAGAAGCGCGGGTAGCCGGATTGAAACGTCGAGACGACGGCGGGATCCTTTTCCTCGTAACCGATCACATGCCGCCACAGCGGCAGGCACACCGACACGCCGAATTCATGATCCGGAATGGCCTTGCCGAGGTCGTCAGCGTGGCAAAGGGGGTGTTGAAGAAGATCGGACATGCGGGCCGTGGGGGGCGCGCATAGAACCGCGCTGACAGCGTCCCGCAATCGCTGATTGCAGGACGGCTGGCGTTGCGGACGTGATCAGCTCGCCTTGGAGGCCAGACCAGCGTTGGCCTGGATTCGGCTGACCATCTCACGGACGTGGGAGGCGCGGGCGGCGCTGGTGGCCCGTGGCTTCAGAATGGCGAGACTCTTCGAGAAAGACCCCCACTTGATGACCTTGATCGTCACATGCCGGGTGCCCCACTTGTTCATGGCGCTGAAGCTCGGCTTGTAGAGATCGATGGTCTTGGTGCCGACGAGGGCGGAGCCGTAGTCATCCACGACGTAGAGGGCGGAATCTCCCACGATCTGGAAGACGGTGCCCACGGGGTAGATGGACCAGTCGGCGGCGGCACTGCAAATGCGACCGTACTTGAGCTGGGTGCCGACGGCGCTCTTGGCTCCGTATTCGATGTGGTCACTCTCGTCGTGAGTGTAGGCGGTGGTTCTGACGCCCGGAATGACCTGACCTGGTGTGCCGGTCGGCGTTGTGGCTGAACTTTTGGTTTCTTCATCCGCGAAGGCGGAGGCGCACAAGGCCGTGAGACACAGAAGGATATGGATCTTCAATCTAGAGTTGGGGGATAGTTGGGTCACGCCTCGCCGGATGGGGGGCCCGGGCGAAGGGGCGCGCATGGTGTCCACTTCGTCACCCCTGTCAAATGGGTGAATTGTAGCCGCATTGACCCCATAAACGCCGTTCGGATCGGCTCGAGGGCCAATTTTTGTGCCAATAAGTCACCGAATCCGCAAAACCGCCCCGTAAGCCTCTGCCCCGCCGGGCGAAGTCATTTCTTTCTCGCCAAATGTCGCAGGTGCGACACAAGCCCCCGAAAAAATAAGTTTCCCTGAAGGGTGCCAGGCCATGCAATACGCGTTGTCCCCCTTCATTCCGCCAGCCGTGACGACCCATTCGATGGCTCCCTTCTCATCGAAAGCCGCAGTGTAGATGTCGGTTGCACCCAGTGACGTGAGCGTTTCGCCGGCAAAGGTCGCTGTTTGCGAAAACTCGCCCGTCACGAAGCAGCGACCGGTGTGATCGGTGGCGACGCCGAGGCAGTAATCCGTGCCGGGACCCTGGATGACGTGGCTCCAGACGAGCCTGCCCTCAGGACTGAAGTGCGCGAGCACACCGTCGCTGTCTTTGTCGCCTGTCGTCTTGATCGGACCGCCGTTGAGTTCCCCCTTGAACATGCCCGCGCACCATGTGCGTCCGGCGGAATCAACCGTGATCTCATGGAAGCCCGCGCTCGGCGCACCGGGCAGTGTGGCCGCCCACACGCCTTTGCCTTCGGGTGTGAGTTTGAGAACCAGGCCGGCCTGCGTTTGCGATTCCCAACTCGCGGCATCCATGCTGCCCTGTCCGCTTCCGTTGCCGCCTATATAAATAGAGTCTTGTCCATCGACACCGAGACCGTGACCGCTTCCAGAGAATTTGCCGCCGGTGGCGCAGACCCATTTCAGCGTGCCATCGGCGTCGTACTTCGCGCAGAACACCGGACGCCTTGAAGCACCGCCCGCATTGACTGTCACATCACCAAATTTTGCCTCGCCCGCCACGGCACCGGTCACGACAATGTCACCCTTCGAATCGACCACGATGCCATGGCCATAGTCGTAACCCGAACCGCCTGCGGTTCGAGTCCAGAGCAGTTCGCCCGCGGGATCGTACTTCGCGACGAAGACATCGTAGTCTCCCGCGTTCGGCAGAGTCTGGCCGTTCGCCTGCGCGTCGGTGCTTTGATAATGTCCCGTGACATAGGCATTGCCCGAGGCGTCAGTGGCCACGCCGTAGCCGCGATCCACCAGACTGCCGCCGAGGCTGCGCACCCACAGGATGCGGCCGTCCTTTGAAACCTTGGCCAGAAAAAAATCCATCCCGCCGTGCCCAGTTCGTTTCAGGTCGCCGAAGGTGCCGTCGTCGGTCGATTCGCCGGCGAGGAAAACATTTCCCTCGCGATCAAAGGTCACGGCTCGCGCCTTGTCATTCTTCGCTCCGCCTCCCGCGGCCACCCACTCAAAAGAAGGTGGCGCAGCCTGAACGGACGAGACGATGAGGGCGAAGCAGAACGTTCGGATCGAAATCATGGTCCGAAGCATACGGACGCATGACGGGTGGTGTTGCGCTTACTGGATCGGCGAGAAGTCGGTCGGCTGCATGTAGACGCTCTTCACTCCGCCCGGCTGGATTGTCAGCGGGCCGTCCTTTTCGCTATCGGTTTTCGCTTTGACCCAGTCCGGGTCCTTGCGGAAGGAGGCGAAGGAGGTGAGCCCCGCCTCCTTGCTGTCGTGGGAGATGATGTAAATGAGTTTCGAGCCTGCGCCCTTGTCGGCATCCACCGGCACCCAGTAGCCGAGATGGCTCATGCCGTGCTTTGAGAAAAGCTTCATGGTGTGATCGCGGAAGCGGGCGTGCAGTGCATCGAGCTTGCCTTCGTTCGCCGTATAGGTGCGAAGCTCGAAGACGCGGGGCTTTTCCCCTTTGGCGATGGCGAGGGCGGGGGAGTAGTCGGTCATCGTCATGAAGACGGATTCCGGAGGCTTGGCCAGGATCTTGCCGGCTTCCTCGCTCGCCTTGCGCGCGACCTGCCATTCCGGGTCGGCACCGAAGGCCTTCCAACTCGCCTTTGCCGCGTCACGGCTCTTGTGTTCGATGATGTAGATCAGCGTGTCCTTCGAGCCGTCCGCCTCTTCCACCGGCACCCAGTAGCCGACATTGCCGATGCCGTGCTTCTCAAAGAGCTTGCAGGTGTGATCGCGGAAGCGTGCGAGCAGCGCGTCGAGCTTGCCCTCGTTGCAGGTGTAGGTGCGCATTTCGTAAATGCGCGAGTCGTCGGCGCGGGTTGTGGCGGCAAACAGGCTGCCAATGGCGAGGGCGAGAATAATGGGGAGGCGATTCATGGTGGCGGGAGGAAACGGCATGTGGCGGTCGTTTTTCGCCGATGCGGACAGTGAAATGAGGGTGGAGGCAGCCAGAGCGCGTCCCTCAGACTTGCCCAAAGATTCGGTTGCCTTTGGCACGAATGCGGCGATAGAGCCGCTCAAGTCACCTGTTAAGGGTCAGGCTCAGTCGTTCATCAGGTGATTCAGGGTTGGTGTTCATGAGCTTTGATCTGGCGCAGCCGACCAGATCAGCACCCTTAAAGAAAAGAAATGAACACCAAGATGTACGTGGGCAACCTGCCCTTCGCCGCTCAAGATCCTGAGATTCGTGAGCTCTTCTCCCAGTTCGGCACCGTGACGGACATTTTCCTGCCGATCGACCGCGACAGCGGCCGGCCGCGTGGATTTGCCTTTGTGTCGATGGATACGCCGGAGGCCATGCAGGCCGCAATCGAGGGCCTCAACGGCCAGGAATTCCAAGGCCGCAAGCTGGCGATCAACGAAGCCCGTCCGCGTGAAGAACGTCCCGGCGGCTTCGGCGGTGGCGGTGGACGCGGCGGTTACGGTGGTGGTGGCGGACGCGGCGGCTATGGCGGCGGCGGTGGACGCGGCGGCTACGGTGGTGGCGGCGGTGAGCGTGGTGAACGCCCTGACCGCGGCGGCTACGGTGATCGCGGCGGCTACGGCGGCGGTGGTGGTGGCGGCAAGCGTTTCGAGCGCCGTGACCGCGGCGGTCGTGACGGCGGTGGTGAAGAAGGCGGCTGGTAAGCCCCTCTTCTCAGCCCATTCGATTTAGAAAGCCCGTGATGTTGAGGATGGCGGTTACGCCTCTTCAGGCATCACGGGTTTTTCCGCGTTCACAAACAATGCAAATGCTCCCGCCACGACAAATGCTGCGGAGCAGAGCCACACGCCTTCGTGGAAGTCGTTGTTCGTGTCGAAGGTCTTCAGCACCGCCGTGAACATCAGCGGCATGAGTGCGGCGCCGAAATTGCCCCACATGTTCCCCCAGCCAAAGAGTTGCGCCTGATGCCTGCCGCTGATGTCCTGCATCAGCGTCCACATCGCCGGCAGTCCCAGATCCGCGCAGAAGGTCACGGCGCCAAAAGCGAAAGCCATGCCCCACGCCGAGTCCATTTGCAGGGCCACCAGGTAAAGCGCGGCGGCGGCGAACTTGGTCACCGACATCGGCAGCATTCGCCCCAGCCTTCGACCGCTGTGTTTGCTGAGGTAGTCCGTCATCAGGCCACCAATGGGCAGAGCCAGAATGCCGATGCTCAGTGCTCCCGTCGTGATGAGTCCTGTCTGGCCATCGTCGAGCAGCTTCACCTTTTTCAGATAGTCAGGCAGGGAGAGAATGAGAAAGGCCCAGCCGATGTTCGTGAAAAACTGCACGCCATTGGCCATCCACAGGTTTCGGCTGCGGCAGGCTGCCAGAAACGGAAACCGCCGCGGCGGATCTTTCGCCGGTTGGAAGTCACCACGACCCTCCGCCAGCAGCGCGATTTCGCCTTCGTTGCAATTGGGGTGCAGTCGCGGGTGCTCGCGAAAGACGCGCCAGTAGCACGCCGCCACCACGACACCGGTCAAACCGTAGAGCCAGCCAGCCCAGCGCCAGTCGCCGGCCTGCAGGATGACAAACGCGGTGAGCCCCGGAGCCACAGCGCCGCCGACACGCCCGCCCCAGGAAATTAGGCTGCTGGCCATTCCACGCGATTCGATGTGAGCCCATCGCGTCAGTAGTCCGCTGCTCGCCGGGTAGTAGCCGGCCTCCGCCAGTCCGCAGCCCAGTCGCGCCAGCAGCAAGGAAATGAATCCCACCGAAAAGCTCGTCATCGCCGTGAAGAGCGACCATGTGGCGATGTAAATGCTGATCAGCTTGCGAGAGCCGAAACGATCGCTGAGCCAGCCAGCGGGAACCTGCGCGAGCGCGTAGGCCCAGAAAAACGCTCCCTTGACCCCGTCGATCTCCAGGTCGGAGAGCTCGATGTGCTTTTGAAAAGAATCCGAGCTGATGATGTTTGCCAGACAGATGCGGTCCAGATACATCAGGAAGGCCACCATGGTCGCCGTGGCGAGGATTTGATGACGGACGATCGTGGGGCGGGTGGCGGAAGACATCGTTCAAACAAGACGCGCGATTTGAGCCCGCCCTAACAGGATTCCGGCTTGATGAAGAGGCCAAAGGCGTGCATGCGCTTTCAGACAGGCACAAAAGGTGCGCATTGAATGCGATTGCACCCCGTGCCCGTCACACAAACCTTCCCCCGTCATGACTGCCATCAAAAACCTCACCGCACTGCTCGTGCTCAGCTTCCTCGCTTCCGGGGTGCTGGGCTGGTTCCTCTTCCAATCCCACTCCGACCTCAAGGACGCCCGCGCCACGCTGGAGCAGATCCAGGCCGAGCACACGGAGGCGCTTCAGGCCAAGGAGGCCGAATTCCAGCGCACGCTCGACGCGCAGGCCGCGCAGCACCAGAAGATGATCACCGCCCTGAACGAGGAGCAGGAAAAGAAGATCGACGCCCTGCGCCAGGGAGAGCGTCAACGCCTTGCCACCGCCGCGAAGGAGTTTGAGAACATCTTCGAGGGAAACAAGATGACGCTTCAGTACATCAACCTTCTCGAAGACAAGGTGAAGGCCGGTCAAGCGCTCTCGAAGGCCGAGGTCGAAAAACTCGCCATCATCACCACCGGTCTTGGTTACCTGAAGAAACAGTACCAGAAGCCCATGCAGGAATTCCAGGAACTGGCCGCCTATTTCGAGGCGCAGGCCGCGAAACAGCTCGAAAAACCGAAGGGCGGCTTCTTCAAGCGCATGTTCAGCAAGGACTTCCGGGAAAAGGAAAAGGAGTATCTCCGCCAGGAGGGCGCGAAGGAAGCCTTCGAACAGGCGCAGGGTAAATTCAGCGGCGTCTATGCCTCCGCCCAGAAGGCCATGGCCGGCGTGAACCTCGACGCCGACAAGCAGATCCAAAAACTCCACGCCTACATCGACGACAAGGAGCAGATGAACCGGGAGGATCTCACCTCCTTCTTCGACAAGGCACGCCAGGCTCTCCGCACCCATCAGGATGTTCTCGATTTCGAGCCCGACGCTCCTCTGCTCCCCGTGCCAAAGCCGGAGCTTTGATGCAGTGGTCGATTCGTGGGGATAACGCTGAATAGCGGTTCGTAACTGTGTTCCAGTTCGTCAAGTCCGCATGTTGAATTTTCAACATGCGGACTTGACGGCGTGTCCATCATGCTGAAAAATCAGCACCCATGTGGGACGATAAACACGCCAATGAGTTCAGCCGTCGCGAACGGCAGGTGATCGAGATCGTGCTGCGGCATGGGCGGGTTTCCGCTCGTGAGATTGAGGAGGAACTGCCGGATGCGCCGACCTACTCGGCGGTGAGGTCGATCCTGCGGCTGCTGGTGGAGCGCGGGCTTTTGAACAAGGTTCAAGAGGACGGGCGCGACTGGTTCTCGTTGCCGGTCTCGCCGAAAAAAGCGCGCGTGAGTGCGCTGCAAAGCTTTGTGAGCCGCTTCTTTGAAAATTCCGCCGGAGAGGCTGCTATGGCGATGCTGGGACAGCGCAATGTCAAACTCACCGCTGAAGAGGCGCAGAAGCTCATCGAACTCATCGAACAAGCACGCAAGCCATGAAAAATCTTCTCAACGAATTGCTCGCCATGCTGGCGCAGTACCAAGGTCTCGCAGTCTGGGTGTCAGCCCTACTCACCAGCAGTGCGGTCATCTGCGTGGCGGCGGCGGCGGCTCTGGCGCTGCGCCGGCGTTCGGCACGCGCCCGCAGCGTCATATGGCGGCTGGCGATGATCGCATTGCTGGTCGTGGGCGCGTGGCGGCTCGCACCGGATGTGTCGCCGCCGGCAGCGGTGATCGAGTGGCAGGTGGATTTAAGTGCGCCGGGAATGCTCAAGTCCGCGCCAGACGAGATAGAACTTACCGACTTCGTGCTGCCAAAAAAAACGTGGCGGAAGGTGATCGCGGAGCATGGCAACCGCTGGTGTCTGCATGTCTGGCTCAGAGTTGCTGTGGCATGGTTGTTTATTCGTCTAGGAGGTGTGTGGTTTGGCCTCAAGGCGTTGCGACGGCGTTCTGGTGACGCTGGCGCCGTTGTTCAATGTGTCGGTGACGAGGCGGGACTTCCCGATGGGACGCAGTACCGGATCGTCAGCAAATTGGAGTCGCCGATGCTGACTGGTTGGAGAACGCCGGTGATCTGGCTGCCGTCTGGGTTTGAAACATGGGGCAAAGCACGTCTGTACGCGGTGCTGCGCCACGAGGCGGCGCATTGGCGGCGGAGTGACTGGCTGTGGCAGTGGCTGGCCCAGGTGACGCTGTGCCTGTGGTGGTGGCAGCCTCTGGCCTGGTTGGCGCGCAGTCAGCTCCGTATCGAAACCGAACATGCCGCTGATGATATGGTGGTCGCCGATACCGAACATGCGCCTGAGTACGCCCGTACTCTGGTTGAAATCGCGGCTGGGCTGCCTGTGGGCATGAGCAGACACCTGGGTGTCACCATGTTCGGCAACGATGGCGTGAAACAGCGCGTGCAGGCGCTCATTCGCACAAATCGTTGGCGGGGCCGCATCGGTTTCATTGGATTGACGATGCTGGGCGTCGTAGTGGTGGCGCTCACGGTGTTGGCCTCCACCACAGTGGAGTTTGTGCCGCGTGCGCCGGTCTATCAGAGCAACGCGAAGCTAGTGGCGGGGGGAAGGATGCCGGGAGATTTCACGAAATGGCATGAACAACAGCAAGACTTTTATGGCACGATCATCGAAACACTTGAATCGGTTGAAATGAAGCGCCGGGCCTTGGAGCGAGTTCGGGCTTTGAATCCCAAATTGACAGACCAGTCGGTAGAAATCGATGTCACGCAGCACAAAAGGTCCGCCCTCTTTGATGTGCGGTCACGCTGCAAGGACGAGAAGTACGCCAGAATCTTCCTGGATGCGCTGCTTGATGAATTCATCTCCTTCCGACAGGGGATTCGCGAGCAGGCACAGGGCAAGAATCTACAGGTCTTTCTACAAGAAGTGGTGAAGGCGCAGAAGGTGATGGAGGAAAGAACCCAAGCGCTCGAAGCCTTTCAAAGGAAGAACAACATAGTGGTGCTGACGAATGCCCAAAATGCCGCTGCCACCTTCCTTGAGGCGATCACCAGCCAACGGGAGAAACTGCGGATTGAAGCAGCGGAGATGAAGCTATCCTTGGACAGCATCACAGACGCGACTGCTGCCAGAGGCGGGCAGAGCGGTGGTAGCAGCGGCAACTTGCCAACGGAACCGGAGGCTTCCTACCTTAAAACGAAAAACGAACTTTTCGTGTTGGACAACGAGCGCAGATTTCTGCTGCAAACGCACGCGCCGGACCATCCTGAGGTGCGAGCGCTCGATGAAAAAATCGCCAAGGCCCAGTTTTTGCTCAAATCGCTTGCTGCCCATATAACAGAGGAATTGCAGCAGCGGTATATCGCCATTCCACGTCGTATGGCAGTGTTGGATGAACAGCACGCGGCAAAGGAGCAGGAGGTTCTCGAACTCGCCGGAAAACTGGCCGAGCATGAACGCCTTAAGGCTGCCGCACAGACCACCAAGGAGGCGTATCAGAAGCTGTTTGGCCGTGTGGAGACGCTGCAACTGGGCAATCAAATGGATTATGTGGTGATTCAGGAACGTGCCACACCGGCAACGGTACTCGTGCAAAACGACCTGATTCCCATCTGGAAGCTGTGGAGTAGAGAAACGGAACCGCCAGCCAAGAAAAAAGAGTCGTGACGAGAACTCAACGTGGGTCCGGCCTACCTACGAAAAAGGACACGACTTGCGTCGTATCCTTCATCGAGAATCAAATGGGCTCCACCGGTCACTTCGGCTGTTCGGCCGGAGTTGGCTTGGAAGCTTCAGCGGGAGCCGTAGGAGCGGGCGGGGAGGACTTGGGTGCGGCGGCTTGCTCTTTCTTCGCTTCAGCCTTCGGAGCCTCGCTGGCCTTCTTTTCGGCTTTGGGTTTCTCGTCGGCTTTCGGAGCGGCACCCTCTTTGGACTTGGCGGGTTCGGCTTTCTTGTCGGCCTCTTCTTTGACGGCGTTTTGAATCTGCTCCACCAGCTTGGCCTTCATGTCTTCATCGGTGGCCGCTTCGGCCGCCGCTGCGGGTGCGGCGTCACCGAAGATCTTTTCGGTCTTGCCACCGTTCTGGGTCCGGCTGACGAGAACCGCCAGAAGGAGGGTCAGGGCAAAGAGGATGACCGCGAGATAGACCGTGAACTTTTGCAGCACGTTGGTGGTTTGCGCACCCCAGACCTGGCTGGCGGCGGCGTCGCCGAAAGAAGCGCCGAGGCCTTCCTGGCGGGGACGCTGCATGAGCACGACGAGAATGAGAAGAAGGCAGACGATGACTTCGACTGCGGTGAGGATTCCAATGAAGATGTCCATAAAAAGGGGCGCGAATATGGGGGCACTTCGGGGGTTGGCAAGGAGGAGTTCAGTCGGTTCCCGGATGCAGCCCGCCGGGAGGGGGAAGGCCGAAGGGGCAGAAATCAGGTTGAAGGCGGCCCGCCCGGCTCCAAGTGTCGCCCCTCATGTCCGACCTCAAAGAATATCTCACCCAGCGCTGCCAGCTCGTCGATGCGGCGCTCGAACGTTTCATTCCCAGCGTCGAGAGCCGCCCGGTGACGATCCACAGGGCGATGCGGCACAGCGTTTTCGCGGGAGGGAAGCGCCTGCGGCCCATCCTCTGCCTCGCGGCGGCGGAGGCCTGCGGCGGCACGGTGGAGAATGCGATCGCCAATGCCTGCGCGACGGAGTGCCTGCACACCTACTCGCTCATCCATGACGACCTGCCATGCATGGACGACGATGACATGCGCCGCGGCGTGCCGACCTGTCACAAGGTCTACGGCGAGGCGATGGCGCTGCTGGCGGGCGATGCGCTCCAGGCGTTGGCTTTTGAGCTGGTGGCCCGGACGCCTGCTACGGCCAATCACGCGACGGCGTCGATGGTCCTGGAGCTCGCGCGCACCGCGGGCAGTCTGCATCTCGTGGGAGGGCAGGTGGCGGATCTGGAAGGCGAGGGGAAAAAACTGCCGTTGGAGGACCTGCGCTTCATTCACGAAGGAAAGACGGCGGCGCTGCTCACCACGAGCGTGAAACTGGGCGCGATGAGCGCGAATGCGGACGCCACCCGGATGCAGGCACTGCATGATTTCGGCATGGCGACGGGGCTTGCCTTCCAGATCATCGACGACATTCTCGATGTGACCCAGACGAGCGAAAAGTTGGGCAAAAGTGCGGGCAAGGATCTCGCGTCCGAAAAGAGCACCTACCCGGCATTGATGGGCCTGGAAGCCTCACGCGCCGAGGCGCATCGACTTACAGAAGCGGCGCAGCGGGCGCTCGATGTGTTTGGAGATGCCTCGCTCCGGCTCCGGCAGCTCGCCGATTACCTGCTGAACCGGGACTACTAAGCCTGCACCTACTTCGCCTTCTTTTTCGGCATCTCCTCGGTTTTGGTCTCGATGACCTCGCCGCCGGATGGGATGACGAGGGCATCGCGCACCTGCTCGAATGAGCGACCGCGAACGGAGGCGTGGATGTAGAGCTTCTGCTTCCGGGACTTGAGCTTCTTGAGCACGGTTTCCATCTGCTCGGCATCGACCTTGTCCATGAAGTCGGCGAACCAGTAGATCGTATCGGCGTCGGCGACCTCCTTCGACATGAGGGCACTCCACGCGTAGGTGATGCCGTTGAACTCGACGAAGTGGGTGTTCTGCCGTTTCTCCATCATCGTGAAGATGTCCTCCAGCGGCATCGGCAGGGCGGGGTTGTACTTCAGCTTCTTGCGGTCGGCGGCGGGCGTGTTCAGGGGCGTTTTGCCCTGCCAGATCTGCCAATAGGTGCGGAATTTTTCGCTGCTGGTGGGATTGATGTCGTCGTCGATGCGACCCTTCGCGTTGGCCAGTCCGCAACCGAAGTAGAGCACCAGCGGGCTCCCGAAAGCGACCTTATCCAGCTCCTTCGCCACCAGCGGCAGGTAGCGCGTCATCGACCGCGACACGTCCATGACCACGGCGATCTTCCGCGTGTCCTTCAGCTCCATGCCGAACATCATGAGCGGCTTGAAGGTCATGCCGGACATGCCGCCCAATCCCATGCCGTTGCCGAATCCGCCACCCGCCCCCCCGGTGCCAAAGCCGCCACTGCCGAGCTTCCCGCCTCCGGCCAGTGAGGACACGTCCGGGAGATCGAGCATGTCGGGAGGCGCTTCCGGCAGGGTGAGGTTCGTGTTGATGGAGGTCGTCACCAGGCGGCGCATGGGCATCGTCTTGTGAACACTCTGCTGGCGCTTGGCCTGCACCTTGTGCGCGAGTTCGGCGGATGCTGCTGCGCCCTGCTGGGTGCCTCCACCTGGTAGAAAGTCCACCTCCTTTTCGAAAGTCTGCGTGGCGATCACCATGAAGCCCGCCAGCACCAGCAGCCCGACGTGGATGAGAATGCTCAGCGTGAGCGAGCCGCCGCCGATGGAGCGCCACATGCGCAAAAAACGGTTTGGCTTCCGGATGCTCACAGCGGGTACTGGCAGCGGAGCCTGCGGCGCTGGCTCCGGATTTTGGGCGGGCGTGTCCATGGTGGTTGGGTATGCGTAACGTCTGCAGTCCGGCGGTCTTGGGGTGAAATCCGGCGGACGTTGATTATGCCACGACCCCGGCTTGCAGCGCCATCATTTTCCTTGCCCCACCCTGCAAACCGTGTTCTCTCAACTCTCAATCCAACCCCCAAAACAACACACACAATGAGCGAACGTCGCGTCGTCATCACCGGCATGGGAGTCGTTTCCCCGAACGGTAACACCAAGGAAGATTTCTGGAAGAACCTGGTGGCCGGCAAGAGTGGCATCCGCCGCATCCAGTCGATGGATACCGAGAAGTACGACTGCAAAATCGGCGGCGAGGTGGTGGACTTCGATCCCACCCAGTACTTCAACAACCACAAGGACGCCCGTCGTGCCGACCGTTACTTCCAGTTCGCCATGGCCGCCTCCAAGATGGCCGCGAAGGACGCCGGCTTGAATCCGGACAGCCTCGATCCGCATCGGGTCGGTGTCATGGTGGGCAGCGGCATTGGTGGTCTCGGCACGCTCGAAACCCAGTATGAGATCCTCCTGAACAAGGGCCCGGCCCGCGTCTCCCCTTTCCTCATCCCCATGATGATCACGAACATCGCTAGCAGCATCGATCGCGGCGGAATACGGTTTCATGGGGCCGAACATGGTCATCGTGACCGCTTGCGCCACCTCCAACAACAACATTGGCGAAGCCTGGCGCATGATTAAGTTCGGCGATGCCGACGCGATGATTTGCGGTGGTGCCGAAGCCTCCATCCGCCCCTGCGGTCTGGCCGGTTTCGCCAACATGAAGGCTCTCAGCCTTCGCAATGACGAGCCCGAGCGTGCCTCCCGCCCGTGGGACAAGGACCGCGACGGATTCGTCATGGGCGAAGGGCGCCGGCGTCGTTGTGATCGAAGAACTCGAGCACGCCAAGAAGCGTGGGGCGACGATTTACGCCGAACTCGCCGGCTATGGAGCCACGGCCGACGCCTACCACCTGACCTCCCCGCATCCGGAAGGTCTCGGCGCCGCCAAGTGCATGGAAATGGCTCTCCGCCACGCCAAGCTCAACACCACCGACATTCAATACGTCAACGCCCATGCCACCTCGACCCCCGTCGGCGACCTTTGCGAGCTGCGGGCCATCAAGCGTGTCTTCGGCGATCACGCCAAGGAGGGCATGCTCGTCTCGGGCACCAAGTCCATGACCGGTCACCTGCTCGGCGCTGCCGGCGGCGTTGAACTCGTCGCTTCGATTTACGCGATCCAGGATCAGGTCGTGCCGCCCACCATCAACGTCGAAAACATCGACCCCGAAGTGGACATCGACATCGTTCCGAACACCGCCCGCGAGGCGAAGGTGAACGCCGCCCTGAGCAACTCATTCGGCTTTGGCGGTCACAACGCCGCGCTGCTGATCAAGAAGTTCGAAGGCTGAGTTCGGCATCGGCCCGACTAGCCGAGTCCCTCGCGCCTTCGCTGCTTCACGATGAAATCAACGCCGCAGGCGAGCTTCTTCGCTGCGGGTGACTTCGCATCCACGATGCGCCAGAATGGTGTGATTGCGGTGAGGGATTTGCCAGCCTGATGCTGTTCCCAGGCGAGTTCGGCCGCGATGCGGAGAAAGATGCCCGCCGTCAGCGGGCAGGTGAAGTCGGCACGATGCGCGGCGGCCAGGTCTTCACGCATCTGCGGCATGGTGCGTGAATCTCCCTTCGGGATCGCTTCCACATAAGCCGCAACAACGGCAGGCGTCGGAATGAGCATCCTGTCACCTCCGCCGTGGCCTGCATAAGGCTTGCCAAGCCTGCTCACGCTCGGCTTCGGCGGATGCGAGAATTTCTCGGCCCAGGATTTTGGCATGAGCGAAGGAGAACACAAAACTCACGCCGTCAAATCGCCCGGTCGTTTCCGGGAGAGCGTTCCTGCGGACCTAATCACTCACCCGCCAGTTCTCCCAGCGCGGCGAGAAGGCGATGCTGGGCGATGTTGTGGTCGATGATGCTGTCGATTTCGGCCTGGCGGGTGTCGGCGAGGATGCTGATGGACTGCAGTGCCTCAAGCGGCAGACCCTGGGCTTCGTTGAGGCGCTGGGCGGTGAGTTCGTAGGACTTGCGGGCGTGGGTGACGGCCTGACGGCTGACGGAGATTTCCTGCTTCAGGGATTGGATGTCGGAATGGGCGGAGAGCACTTCCTCGGTGATCCGGTCCACGAGGGCTTCCTCCTTGATGCGTGCCTGTTCGAGTTCAGCCTCACGCGCCTGTTTCTTGGCGCGGTTGCCGAAGCCCAGGTCATCGAGCTTCCAGTAGATGAGGGCGGATACCTCATTGCGTTCTTCGCGGCGGTCGGGCGAATTGCCGAGGCCGGCGCCGAACTGGCCAGCTGAATAACCGACGCCGATGGTCGGCAGGAAAGCTTCGGAACGGGCGTGGCGGAAACGGGCGATTGCGCCTTCGACTTCGGCGCGGTAGCCGGCCATCTCGGGTCGCCGCGCGAGTGCCCGGGCGACGAGTTCGCTGTTGGAGCGGTCTTTCGGCGCGAGGTCGAGCGGATGCACGCTGCTGGAGGCGGGGATGAGCTGCGTGTCGCTGGGAAGGTGGAGCAGGCGCACGAGTTTCAGGGCGCTCTGGCGGTAGGCGTTCGCGGCGCGGGCCTGTTCCCGCTGACGCAGAAGTTGGGTGGCGCGTGCGCTGGCGGCGTCGGCGGCGAGTCCCTGGCCGGATTCGGCAAAGGCACTGGTGGCGTTCGCCAAACCGCCCGCGGCTTCGGCGATCTCGGAGGCGATGGAGACGCGGGATTTGGCGCGGAGCAGCTCGTAGTAGGCGGCGGCGGCCTCCGCCAGCACGCTGTTGCGCCGGGCGGCCACGGCGGCTTCCGCCGCGCGCCGGTCTTGCTTGGCGGAGAGCATGTTGAAGACGGCGTTGCCAATGTGAAACTGCATCGACGCACCCGGCACGGCGTAAGTGCCCGCGCCTGAAGCGGCGGTGCCGAAACCCACGGTCTGCGAGACGCGGTTCACGGTCAGCGGCGCACCTGACACGTCCTGAATCTGTCCGCGCTGACGCACCATGGAGCCGCCGGCGGCGAGTTCCGGCAGAATCGAGAGCATGGCTGCATCGGAGCGCGCCTTGGCGGCGGCGGATTCGGCTTCGCTGAGACGCACGTCGAGGTTTTCAGCGCCAGCCAGCCGGAGCGCGGTGGCAAGATCGATGACGAAAACGCTGTTGTTGCCGGTCGGCTTGGGGCTGCCGTTGGGGCGTGGTGCGGCGACCTTGGCGACGCTTTCGGTCGCAGCCTTTTGGCCGACGGAACCGCAGTGCGTGAGGAGGGATGCGGTGATGCAGAGGATGACGAATCGGGAGAGCATGGCGGGAGTGGAAAGCAAATTACGCGACTTGCGGAAGGGACTGCGGGGCGCGCTTGATGAGCGCGTAAACACAGGGGACGAGGAAGAGGGTCAGGAGGGTCGAAACTGTCATGCCGCCGATCAAGGCGCGGGCCAGCGGGATCATGGCCTCATTACCGGGCGCGAGCTGGAAGGAGAGCGGCAGCATCGAGGCGACGAGCACG
The DNA here is from genome assembly GCA_041395065.1 of Prosthecobacter sp. Taxonomy (GTDB): domain Bacteria; phylum Verrucomicrobiota; class Verrucomicrobiia; order Verrucomicrobiales; family Verrucomicrobiaceae; genus Prosthecobacter. Next base: position 19,762 of record JAWLBG010000041.1, read on the forward strand.
GCGGCAGTCATCAGGATGGGGCGCAGGCGGATGCGCGCGGCGGTGAAAGCGGCCTCGGCCGGCGTGCGGCCATGGGCGAGAAGTTGGTTGGCGAATTCAACGATGAGGATCGAGTTGTTCACGACGACACCGACCATCATCAGCGCTCCCATGAGCGACTGGATGTTGAAGGTGGTTCCCGTGCCGAGCAGCGCGAGAACGACGCCGGAAAGACCGAGGGGCACCGCAAGGATGATGATGAAGGGATCGAGCAGGGAGCGGAACTGCGCCATCAGCGCCAGGAAGATGAGCACGATCGCGGTGAGCAGGCCGAACTCCAGTGCGGAGGCGCCCTCGTTCATGGTGGCGACCGGGCCGCGCACGCTCACGGTGTTTCCGAGTGGGAGTTCAGTGTCCGCGATGATCTTGTCGATCTCTTTCACGACGGAGCCGAGGTCGCGCTTGTCCACGTTGACATAGACATCCATGACGCGACCGATGGCGACGTGCGAGATTTCTCCGGGAATGTTGACGCGCTTGATGGTGGCGATCGAGGAAAGCGGCACCGTGGAGGCGGGGCGTCCGGGCTGCTCCGGGATGGCCACGGGCAGGTTCTGGAGTGCTTCGAGACTTTCGGCTTCGTTGGTCTCGTACTGCACGCCCATGAAGAAGTCGGTTCCCGACGAAGGATCGACCCAGATGATGGAATTGAAGCCAAGGCTGGAGCCAAGTGCGGTGGTGATGTTTTGCGCGATGTCGCTCTGCGTGAGGCCGAAGAGCGCGGCCTTGGCGCGATCCACCTGGATGTCGAGCTGCGGGTAGTCGTTCATTTGCGCCACCTGCACATCGACCGCACCGCGCACTTCGCGGATCTTTGTCGCAAGCTTTTCCGCGATGTTGCGCATGACGTCGAGTTTGCCGCCAGCGATCTGGACGTCGATGGGCACAGCGACGCCTTCGTTCAGCGCGGCGTTGATGATGCCGCCGGAGACGAAGAGGAATCGCTCGTTCGGGAAGTCGGCGGCCAGCTTGCCACGCAGGGTGCGGATGTAGTCGCGGGCGCTGGTGGAGCGGCCGGAGGTCGTGAGATTGACGATCAGGTAGGCGGAGTCGGGACCGGAGTTCGAACTGAGAATGGTCGAGAACCCCGCTCCCTTGCCGACCGGCATGCCGATGTTGGAGATCAGCGCGAGGATCTCTTCATTCGGGATCGTGTCCTTCACGGCCTGCTCGATTTTGGCGACAAGTTTTTCGGTTTCCTCCAAGCGCGTGCCCGGAGTGGTGCGAATGCGGATCTCGAAGGTGCCGGAGTCGACGTCCGGAAAGAGCTCCGTGCCGACGAGCGGCGCGAGCATGATGGCGAAGGCAGAGGCGCCCGCGATGATGAGCGCGGCCAAGACCGGTACCTTGAGGGCGACTTTGAGCAGGTTGTCGTAGATGCCGTGAACGAGACCCATGATGCCGCCGCTTGAGACTTCGTCGTCAGCGAGCGCGGTGGATTTCCGGGCGCGCATGATGCGGCCGCAGAAAATGGGCACCACCGTCATGGTGATGAAGAAGGACGCTCCGATCGTCGTCGTGGCGGCAAGCGCGAGTGGCGCGAAGAGGTAGCTCGTCATGCCTTCGAGGAAGATCGCGGGGATGAAGATGGCCAGCGTTGTGACGGTGCCGGCGAAGACCGGCCCGGCGACTTCGGCAGCGCCGTCCAGCGCGGCTTCGCGGCGGCTTTTGCCCATTTCCAGATGCCGCGAGATGTTTTCCACCACTACGATGCCCGCATCCACCACGGTGCCGACGGCCAGCGCGAGTCCGCCGAGCGTCATCACGTTCAGCGTGTGACCGGTGAAGTAGAAGGCCAGCATGCCAGTGAGCAGCGAGAGCGGCATGATGATGACGACTGCGAGCGAGGAGCGGATCTGGCCGAGAAAGAGCAGGATCACGAGCGCGACGAGGCCGGCGCCGAGGAGTACTTCCTTGTTCAGATTCGAGATCGCCGTGCGGATGTAGCCGGACTGGTCGTTGACCAGCGCGACCTGGGCGGCTTCCGGCATGTCGCCGCGCGCCTTCATGGCGGGAATCTCCTTGGCGATGCCTTCGCGGATCCGGTCGACGACTTGAATCGTGTTTTCGCCGGGTTCGCGCAGCATCGGACAATAGACGGAGCGCACGCCGTTGACGCGGACGATGTTGTACTGCAGCGCCGCGTCGTCCTTGGCGTAGCCGATGTCGGAAATGCGCACCGGCTTGCCGCCGCGCACGGCGACAACGACTTCGTCGATGTCTTTTGTCTGCTGAAGGGTGTTGATCGGGTGCACCTGATACTCTGTGCCGCCGAGTTTCAGCGTGCCGCCGGCGAGCACGAGATTGGCCTTCTCCAGAGCCGTCACCACGTCGGTCGGCGAGAGTGAGTAGGAGCGCATCTTCTCCGGATCGACGTAGATCATCATCTGGCGGAATTTGCCGCCGAAGGGATGTGGAATCTGCACGCCGCGGAGGCCGCCCATCTTGTTGCGCACGGCGTAGTAGCCGATGGTGTACAGGGCGGATTCGGACAAGCCTTCGCCACTGATGGCAGCGAGCACGACAGGCTCGTTCGCGGGTTCGCTGCGCAGCGTGAAGGGGAACTCGATCCCTGGAGGCAGGTGGAACATGTCCGAGGCCTCGAGATTGACGATGTCGTTCATCGCCGAGGAGGGATTCGTGCCGGCTTCAAAGAAGATTTTGATCAGCGATGCGCCCGGCATGGTGCGGGACTCAATGCGCTCAAGGCCGCCGGCGAGCGTGAGTGCGCGCTCAACACGGGCGGTGACGGACTTTTCCATCTCCACCGTCGGGAGGCCCGGATAGGAAAAGAAGCTGGCGACGACCGGCTTCTTGAAATCCGGCAGGATGTCGGTGGGCAGCCGCGGGACCACGGTGGCGCCCAGAAGACACAGGCCGATGGCGAGCGCGGAGACGAGGTAGGGATTGCGAAAGGCGAGCCTGACGAGAAACATGGTGGAGTCGGGGAAGGGCGTTCGTTACTTGGCGGCGGGCTGGGACTCCACTTTCTGGCCGTCGGCGAACCGCTCGAGCGTAGGCCCGATCACCACGTCACCGGCCTTGAGGCCGGACTTCACCTGAATGGAAATGCCGTTGTCGAGGCCGAGTGTGACCGGCGTCACGGCGACGGTGCCATCCTTGACGACGTAGGCGACCGCGCCGCCCTTTTCGTCGATGCGCAGCACGCCCGAAGGCAGCATGAGTGCGCCGGTTTCCTTCGCGAGGGTGATTGTGGCGGAACCGTAGGCGCCCGGCAGCAGCTTGTGGTCGGCATTCTGCAACTCGACTTCCGCCGTCATCATGCGGGTGGCGGGGTCGAGGCGGCCGGTGGTTCGCGCCACTGTTCCCCCGACTGCCGCACCACCGAGGCTGGCGAAGCTGAGGTTCGCGGTGTCGCCTTTGTCGAGCAGGCGCGCATCGACTTCCGGAACGTGAATGACGACGCGAACGGGATTCATCTGGCTGACGGTCATCATGCGCGTGTTGTTTTCGCCGGGATTGATGAAGTCCCCCTCATCCACGCCGCGGTGCGTGACGACGCCGTCAAACGGAGCTTTCAAAGTGGCGTAATCGAGGAGCGCCTGAGCTTCGGCCATGCGGGCCTCCGCCACCCGGACGGCGGCATTGACGGAAGCGAGCTGCGCCTTGGCCTTCTGGACGCCGGCCAGCGCGGACTTGAAGCGCTGCTCGGCCTCGTCGCGGGCCTTCGGACTCACGACTCCCGATTTGACGACCTCCGCCATGCGTTTGAATTCGGATTCCGCCGCATCGGCATTCGCCTGGGTCGCATTCACGTCCGCCTCCGTCTCCGCCATCGAGGCGCGTTCCGCATCCGCCACGGCGGCGTAGGCATCGCGGGCCTTGATCAGTTCCGGGGCGTCGATCTCGAGCAGCGTGTCGCCCTTCTTGACGGTATCGCCGATGTCGAAATGGATTTTGTTCACAATGCCGGAAACCTTGGTGCCGAGGCTGGCCTCGTAGTAAGGCGTGATTTCTGCGGGCTGTGTCGTCGTGCGAACAACGTCGCTGGCTTCGACGGTGAGCGTCGGCACGACGGGAACATCATCAGCGGCCAGCAGCGGAAGCGCGGCGAGGGATAGGAACGGGAGGAGGGATCGGGATTGCATGAATACGGGAATGAAAAAGACGCTCGGTCAGGTGGAGGGGGTGATCTCACCCTGGAGTTCAGCAAGCTGCCTGCGGACGATGGCGAGCACCTTTCGCCCCTCCGCCGTGAGGCGGTAGCTGCGCGGGGCGTGCACGCCGCCGGCCTTCGGGGTCGTGCTGCGCAGCCAGCCATGACCTTCCATGCGTTTCAGCATGGGGTAGAGCGTCCCGGGACTGACCTCGTAACCGTGTTCGCGAAGCTCGTGCAGCATCCACTGGCCCACCAGCGGTCCCTCATCGGCATGATGCAGGATGTGGATCTTCCACAGGGGGAGCAAGATCTCGCGGTTGAGGATTTTGGCGTCCATGGGCATTACGATGACCGTTTACGGCCTTCGTAAACAGATGGACGGTTTTCGTTCTATCAAAGTTTCCGCCGAACGGCGTCGGAGACGGCGACTAGCGCAAGATCGCCAGCTCGATGCCCTTTGCGCCCTCCTCGACTGCGAAGACCCATTCGCCTGCGCCGGGCTTTTCCTCCGAGGTTGTGACGGTGCCGTCGGTGGTTTCGAGTCCAGGCACGTCGGCGGCGCTGTAGCTGACGGTAAGTTTGACTTTGCCGACAACGGGGCCGGTCTTTTCATCGAGCTTGAAGTTTCCGCGCATGACGCGGGCACAAGCCACCGGGGCGGAGGGATCTTCCGGCGTGAAGATGACGCTGCCCCAGCTCACTGGCGTGCCGTTGATGGAGACCTTGCCGTTGATGGCGGTGCGTTTCATCGGCTTTAGGAAGCCCTGATTGCGCAGCCAGTCACGAAGATGGGCGCTCCAGGTGCCGAGCACGGGATCGCCGAGGAACAAGCCCACACCGTGCGGGCCGGGGCGGTAGATGTGCATCTCGGCAGGCACTTTGTTCTTCCGGCAGGCGAGGTAAAAGGCGACCGCATTCTCGGCGGGGACGACGGTGTCTTCATCGGTCTGGAAGATGAAGATCGGCGGCGTGTTCGCCGTCACGCGCCGCTCGGTGCTGACGTGCTTTGCCAGCTCGTCGTTGTCATTCGGGCCAAGGAGATTCTTGCGCGAGCCTTTGTGACCGAAGTCCTCGATCATCGAGATCACCGGATAAGTCGGCGCAGCCACGTCGGGACGGGCGCTGACTTGATCCACGGCATCGTTTGTCATGCCTTCCGGCTTTTCATCAAACATCGTCGCCGCCATCGACGTGAGATGCCCACCTGCGGAAAAGCCAACGATGCCGATGCGGTTCGGATCGATGCCGTACTGCTTGGCATTCGCGCGAACATGCCGGATGGCGCGTTGAACATCAATAAGTTGAGTGGGGAAATGGTAGCCCTGGCTGCCGAGGCGGTAGTGCAGCACAAAGGCTGAAACGCCGAGGCCGTTGAACCACTTTGCCACCTGGGTGCCTTCGTGATCCGCCGCGAGACCGCCGTAACCGCCGCCCGGACACACGACAAACGCCGCGCCATTCGCCTTCTCCTTGGCCGCAGGCCAGACATAGACAAACGGCTGGTCCTTGTCCTCGTCTCCCTTCGCGCCAGGTGCGCCGTCCGGCCAGAGGCGGACCTTGGCGGGCTCGGCGTGCGCGACGGCTGTGAAAAGGAGGGCGGCGGTGAAAAGAGAAAGCTTGTTCATGGGTTGGGAATCCTGTTAATCCTGCCCTGTCAGCCCGTTCTTTCACCCGCCATGATCTCCCGTCGTCATTTCCTTTCCACCAGCCTCGGCGCGCTCAGCGTTTCCACCCTGCCGGCGATTGAGCCGATTCAACGCCCCGGCAAAAGCCGCATGCAGCTCGGCGTCGCGGCCTACAGCTTTCGGGAATACTTCCAGTGGATGAAGGAGAAGGAGCAGAAGCCGAAGGGCGACCGTCCTCACTGGAGCATCCTGGATTTCGTCGAGTGGTGCGGCGACAACAATGTTCCCGGCGCCGAAGTGACGAGCTACTTTTTTCCGCCGGAGGTCGATGACGCCTTCCTGCTCGAATTGAAGCGCCGTGCCTACCTGCGCGGAGTGCAGATCGCCGGCACTGCCGTGGGAAACAACTTTGCGCTGCCCAAGGGAGAGAAGCTGGATGAGCAGATCGCCTACACGAAGAAGTGGATCGATCACTCCGCCGTCATGGGGGCCCCGCACATCCGCGTGTTTGCCGGTGCGCAGCCGAAAGACCTGAGCGAGGAGCAGGCGGTGGCGAACTGTCTCGAAGCCTACCAGGAGTGCCTCGACTACGCGGCGAAGAAGGGCGTGTTTCTCGGCCTGGAAAACCACGGCGGCATCGTCGCTGAGCCGGAAAACTTGGTCAAGATGGTGCAGGCTGCGAACAGCCCCTGGGCGGGCATCAATTTCGACAGCGGCAACTTTCACACCGAAGACCCGTATGCCGATCTCGAAAAGATCGCTCCCTATGCGGTGAACGTGCAGCTCAAGATGGAGATCAGCCGCAAAGGCACGCCCAAAGGAGAAGGCGAACCCAGCGACGTGGCCCGCGTGCTGAAAATCCTGCGCGATGCGAACTACCAGGGCTGGTTCGTGCTGGAATACGAAAAGAAGGACGATCCATTCGTGGAGGTGCCGAAGATCTGCGACATGCTGCGGCCGCTCTTGGGTTGACGGTTGTTTACGGTGGTTGACGATGGTTGCCAAGCCAAAAGGCTGCGGCAGCACCTTCAATCAATCGTCAATCCTATGCGAAAACAGTTTCCCTTCGAAAAGCTCGAAGTCTGGCAGGACGCACGCAGACTCGTGGCCGGTGTGTATCAATGCTCGCGCAGTTTCTCGCGCGACGAACGATTCGGACTGACCAGCCAAATGACGCGTGCGGCGGTTTCGGTGGCGAACAATCTCGCGGAAGGCTGCGGGCGATCCAGCTTCAGGGATCAGGCGCATTTCTCGAACCAGGCGCACGGTTCACTCATGGAGACAGCCTCCGATCTGATGATTGCGACGGATCTCGACTTCGCTTCGGCACACGATACCGATCCGTTGCTCGACCAAGCCTACGATCTGGCCGTGAGAATCCACAACCTGCGCGACTCCCAGCTTCGCCGAGCGGAAGGTCATTGAAACAACCGTCAACAACTGTAAACCATCGTCAACTACCGCAAACTCCTCGCCCCATGCCCCACGCCCCCACCGTCGTCATTGAAAATTTCTACCCCTGCCTCGAAGGCGGGCGGCATCCGGTGAAGAGAATTGTCAGCGAGCCGCTGGATGTGTGGTGCGACATTTTCAAGGATGGTCATGATGTGATCAGTGCGGTGCTGCGCTGGCGGCTCATCGGGTCCAGGCGCTGGTTCGAGGCGCCGATGCGGCCTTTGGAAAGCGACCGCTGGCAGGGGCAGTGCAAGTTTGAGAAGGCCGGACGCTGGGAATACGTGGTCGAGGCCTGGGGGGACACCTTCCGTTCCTGGAAGAAGACCTTTGCGGTTCGCGTCCATGCCAAGGATCCCGATGCACCGATCGAGGCACTGGAGGGGGCGCGTCTGCTGCGGGAGGCCGGGAAACGGGCCCGAACGGCCGGTGTGGCCGCCGCCGCGACGCAGCTTGAGGACTGCGCGGACCTGCTCGGCTCGGTGACGCCCGAAGACATCCTGGACGTGCTGCTGTCGGATGAAATGCAAAGCCTCATGGACCAGTACCCCGACCGCTCGCAGTCCACGGTGTCCGGCGCGTTGCGGGTCATCGTCGAGCGCGAGCGGGCGCGGTTTTCCGCCTGGTATGAGTTCTTCCCGCGGGGCGCCGAGGGTCGCAGCGACAAGCACTCGACTTTCCGCGACTGCCTGGGCCGCCTGGACCATGCGGCGAACATGGGCTTTGACGTGATCTACTTTCCGCCCATCCACCCGATCGGCATCACGGCCCGGAAGGGAAAGAACAACACGCTGACTGCGGCCGACGGAGATGTTGGCAGCCCCTGGGCCATCGGCGGACCCGCAGGAGGTCATCGCATGATCGAACCGGCGCTGGGGACGGAAAAGGATTTCAAGTGGCTGGTGAAGGAGGCGAAAAAACGCGGCCTCGAAATCGCGCTCGATTTTGCGCTGAACTGCTCGCCTGATCACCCTTACGTCAAAGAGCACCCGGAGTGGTTCTACCAACGCCCGGACGGCAGCATCCGCTACGCGGAGAACCCGCCGAAAAAATATCAGGACATCTATCCGCTGAACTTCCACTGCGAGGACTGGCGGAATCTCTGGAACGAGCTGATCGACGTGGTGCAGTTCTGGGTGGACCGCGGAGTGAAGATCTTCCGCGTCGACAATCCGCATACCAAGCCGGTGGCGTTCTGGGAGGAGCTTATTGGCACGATCCAGCGCAAGGATCCCGACGTGCTCTTCCTCGCCGAGGCCTTCACGAAGCCAAAAATGATGCAGGTGCTCGGCAAGGTCGGCTTCACGCAGAGCTACACCTACTTCACCTGGCGGGAGGATGCGCCCTCGCTCATCGACTATGCACTGGAGCTGACGCAGGGCGAGATGCGCTGGTACTACCGCGGCAACTTCTGGCCAAACACCCCGGACATCCTGCCCGGTCACCTGCAGCACGCCGGTCCGCAGATGTTCCGTGTCCGCGCCGCACTGGCCGCGACGCTCTCCTCCAGCTGGGGCATGTACTCCGGCTACGAGCTGTGTGAAAACGACCCTTATCCGGGCAAGGAAGAGTACAACGACAACGAAAAGTACGAGCTCAAGCAGCGCGACTACGACCAGCCCGGAAACCTGGCCCCCTTCATCCGCCAGCTCAATCTCATCCGCCGGGAGAACCCGGCGATGCACCACTACGACAACCTGCGCGTTCACGGCACCGACATGGCCGCCGTGCTCTGCTACAGCAAGTGCACGCCCGACTTCGGCAACCGCATCCTGTGTGTCGTCAGTCACGATGTGCACAACGGTGTCATGGGCATGGTGCACCTCGACCTGCCGGCGCTCGGACTCGACAGCAACCGACCCTACAAAGTCACCGACCTGCTGCACAACCAGAGCTACGAATGGCGTGGCGCGCACAACTACGTCGCGCTCAATCCCAACGGTGTGTCGATGCACCTTTTCAAAGTGGAGCAGTGATGCGCCATGAGGCTTGTCTCAGTGTTCTGGCTGTTGCTAGCCTGCCTCGCTCAAGCGCAGTGGCGTCTGGAATCATCGTCTGACGCTGCGCCGCTGGGGCATGGAGCAGTCTTCGTCGTCAAAACCGTGAATGGCCCGGTCAAGGCGGAGCTGAAGCTGGTGATCTTTGGTGAAAAGGACTGCGCGATGCGTGTGGTGGCCAATGCAGATCGAGAGACCGCAAGGCCGCTCGATGAAATGGGTCGTGCAGAGAAAGCACTCGCAGTCTGCAATGGCGGCTATTTTCACGCAGGTGGTGATTTCGGGCCTGCGGGTCTTGAAGTCGCGGGAGGCGCTCGGTCGGATCATTTCCGAGGAGATGCCGGCTGGGTGGGTGCCTTGATGGTTCAGCAAAACAAGGCCTCGCTGGTGTGGGAGAATGAGTTCCGAGACTCGCCAGACATCGTGGAGTTCGTTCAATGCAGCCCATGGCTGGTCAGCGGTGGGAAGTCTTTTCCCGCCCAGCATCAAGATGAACCGGAACAGCGCAATCATCGCACGTTCATCATGACGGATAACCATGGCCGTTGGGGCATCGGCGTTTGCAAACGTGCTGGTTTATCCGAACTGGCCCGCATCCTGACCACGCCCGGCATCATTAGTGAAATGGAGGTGAAGCGAGCCCTCAATCTCGATGGCGGGCCATCCACCGGCCTCTGGTGTCGTTCAAGAGATGGCCGCGAACGCTTCGAAAAACCGGGGTGGGCCGTGCGAAACGCGATCGTTGTCGTTCCACGTGATTCCAAGTGAGATACGGCCTGCGTGGAGCGTTCGAGGATCATGCGTCCAACCATTCTCTGCCTTCTCGCTCTCGCCTCGTTCCACACCGCCAACGCCGGGGAGTTGAAGTGGTTCAAGGGGAACACGCACACGCATTCGCTCTGGAGTGACGGGAATGATTTCCCGGAAATGATCACCGACTGGTACAAGCAGCACGGTTACGACTTCCTCGCCATTTCAGATCACAACGTGCTGCAGGCGAAGGAGGTGTGGATGAGCGTCGAGGCGCTCGAAAAGCGGCGCAAGGCGCTGGGAAAAACGACGATGGAGAAGTATCGCGCCCGGTTTGGCGACGAGTGGGTGACGACTCGCGACAAGGATGGTGTGATCGAGGTGCGGCTGAAAAAGCCGGAGGAGTACCGGCCCAAGTTTGAAGAGCCCGGCAAATTCCTGCTCGTGCAGGCGGAAGAGATCAGCGCAGGCATCGGCAGCGTGCCGATCCACATGAATGCGGTGAATCTGAAGGAGGAGATCAAGCCCATCAAGGATCTGACCAGCATTCAGGAGGTGATGCGTGCGAATCTGCGGCTGGTGAACGAGCAGTCGCAGCGACTCGGCGTGCCGATGCTTTCCCACATCAACCATCCCAATTTCCGCTGGGCACTCTCGGCGGAGGACTTGGCGGCTGTTTTGGAGGAAAACTTTTGGGAGATCTACAACGGTCATCCGGGCATCAACTGGGAAGGCGACGAAACCCGTGTCGGCCACGAGAAGATGTGGGACATCGCCAACACGCTGCGCATCGCCGAGTTCAAAGCGCCGCCGCTGTATGGCGTCGGCACGGACGACTCCCATCGCTATCACGGCGAGGACAACGGCCCCGGTCGTGGCTGGGTCATGGTGCGAGCGGCCGCGCTCGACGCGGATGAAATCGTGAAGGCGATGAAGGCGGGCGATTTTTATGCGTCATCCGGCGTGACCCTCGATGATGTGAGTTTTCAGAATGGCACGCTTCGCATCAAGATTCACGGCGTGCCCGGCGTGACGTATTCGACGAGGATTCTCGGAACGCTCCAAGGCTACGATGCCACGACGCGCGAGGCACCCGCAGTGAAGGGCGATTTGCATCCGCCCCGGCTGCTGTATTCCGAAGATGTGGGGGCAACGCTCGCCACCATCGATGGAACCGAGGTGGTCTGGAAGCCTGCGGGGAAGGAACTCTACTTCCGCGCAGTGATCACCTCGTCGAAGCCGTCCGATCAGCCGTCCTTCGAAGGCCAGACCGAGTCGGCATGGACGCAGCCGATGGGTTGGCGGTGAGGGCAGGGACTACTTGCCGTCCTTTTGGATTTCAGGGCCGGTCGCCTTCTTCAGGCTTTCCTCGATGCGCTTGCGAGCTTTTGGGTCCGGAGTATTCAGCGCCTGCGCGTTTTTGAGGTAGTCCAGCGCCTGAGCCTTTTGTCCCAGTGCGAGGTGGGTCAGGCCGATGTGTTCGAGGATTTCGGCGTCCTCGGGTTGAATGCCCTGCTCGGACTGGCGGATCAGCACTTCGGCGCGCTTCAGTTCGCGGAGCGCCTCCTTGAAAGCACCCTTGCGGTAGTGAAACCAGCCGAGACTGTCGATGTAGGCGGGCTGGTCGGGCAGCAGCTCGTTCGCCTTGACAATGAGTTCGCCGGCTTTGTCGAGCTGGGTGTTTTGCTCCAGCCACATGTAGCCGAGGAAATTCATCGTATTCGCGGCGGACTGGGACTCCTCGCGCGGCGTGAGGGTAATGGACTTCTCCAGCAGGCGTGCGGCGTCTTCGTAGCGCTCCAGGCGCTCCAGAGTGATGCCGTATTGGTAGTAAAACAGATAATCGAGCAGTTCAGTCTGGGTCGTGCCGGCGTGCTGCTCGGCTTCGGCAAAATGCTTCACCGAAGGCGCCCACTCCTCCCGTGCGCGGTGGGCGATGGCGAGCTGGTAGTGCACCAGCGGATGATCAGGAAACAGCCGCACACTGCGCTGGCCCAGACGGACCATGCTTTCATACTGACGGGTCTGGTAGAGCTGCCAGCCCAGCCGCACGTAGTCGGCGATCTCTCCACCGCCGTACTGAATGGCCGCTTCGAGGTGCGGGATGACCTTTTCCGGCTCCTTCAGCTTGTCATACTCTCCGGCCAGAAGGCGCTGCTGCGCGGCGTCTCGCGGATTTTGCCGAACGATTTGTTCGAGCGTCGCCAGCGCCTCGCTTTTCATCCCCTCGGCGTTGTAGAGACGATAGAGGAGCTTGCGGGCCTCCACGCTCTCGTAGTCCTTGGAGAGCTTCTCGCAAAGTCGGCGTGCGCGCTCGAGTTCGTTGGTCAGCAGATACTGCTGCACAACTTCGAGGGTCACCTGTTCGGCATTGTCCCGGGTGGCGCATTCCAGCGCGTTTTCAAAAAAGGGCTGGACCCGCTGGCCGTATTCCATCCGAAACTCGGCCTGACCCAGGGGCCAGACTCGCGCGGCGGTGCGGCCGGTGGCCAGCCAGTAAAAGGGATCCCGACTGGTCTGGTTGGCCGCCTGATTCATGACGGCGATGGCCTTCTCCCGCTCTTGCAGAGTGAGGTGGATGAGCACCGCAGTCTCGTAAACTTCGGCATGTCCCGGAAACTTTGCCAACGCCTCCGCGATGGCCTTGGCTGGTCGGTCTTCTTTTTCGAAGAGGTCTTCCGGCGGATACGTGCTGCAAAACTTCGCCAGATTCAGCAGCGGGGCGGGTGAGCGCGGGTCGCTGCGGGCCGCATCCTCCAGGATTTTCACGGCCGCGTCACGTCCCTCAAACTGCATGGCCAGGCCCGCCGTGTGGAAGGCCAGTTCGGCATTCGAGGGGTCTGCCCGGAAGACGGCCTGATAGTGCTCCAGCGCCTGACGCAGCTTGCCTGAGGACTCGAACTGGAGCGCGGCGCTGTAATGCGCCAGAACGTCGGCGGAGAGTTCTCCGTCGTGCTTCAGGTGCAGGTCGGAGTCGTCAGCCGGGAGCTTTCCGAGGGACAGGTCGGCGACCGGTGTCTCCGTGACCGCCCCCGCGGCCGTCAGGCCGCAGGCGAGGAGGAGCGGAGTCAGCTTCCGGGAAAGCCCGTCCCGCAGGTGCATGACATGACGCCAAGCGCCTCGATCCCATCGATTCGCACTGCGGAAGCATGTCATGCCGCGGAGGCTACCTGTTACGACTTGTAGCGCAAACGCTTCTTGTGACGGTTCGCACGCATGCGCTTCTTGCGCTTGTGCTTGTTGATCTTCGTTTTTCTCCGCTTTTTGAGCGATCCCATGTTGGTGTTCTCCTGTGTTTTTGCTTGGTCTAGTGGACGACTTTGTTCAACGGGTATTCCACGATGCCCTCGGCACCCAGCAGCTTCAGCTGCGGGATGATGGTGCGCACGGTGGTTTCGTCGATGACCGTTTCCACGGCCACCCATTCCTGGCTGGCGAGTTGTGAAACCGTCGGCGAGCGCTGCGAGGGCAGGCAGGCGACGACTTCCTCGAGAGCCGCGGTGGGCACGTTCATCTTGAGGCCCACCTTGTCGCGGGCCTCGAGCGCGCCTTTGAGCAGCATCACGAGCGTCTCCATCTTCTGGCGCTTCCACTGGTCGCGGGCGGCAGGTTGGCTGGAGACAAATTGGGGGTAGCTTTCCATCAGCGTGTCCACGATGCGCAGCTTGTTCGCGCGCAGGGAGGAGCCGGTTTCGGTGATGTCCACGATGGCATCCACCAGTTCGGGCACCTTCACCTCGGTGGCGCCCCAGCTGAATTCGACTTCGGCCTTCACGCCGTGCTTGTCCAGGTAGCGCTGCGTCAGGCCCACGGCCTCGGTGGCGATGCGCTTACCTTCCAGGTCCTTCACGCTCTTCACCGGCGAGTCTTCCGGCACCACGAGCACCCAGCGGGTCGGCCGGGAGGTGGCCTTGCTGTAGCGCATGTCGGTGATGACCTCCACGTCGGCGCCGTTTTCCACGATCCAGTCGCGTCCGGTGATGCCGCAGTCGAGAAAGCCGTGATCGACGTACCGGCCAATCTCCTGGGCGCGCAGCAGGCGGATTTCCAGCTCCTCGTCGTCCACTGCCGGGCGGTAGGAGCGCGAGGAAACGACGATATTGAACCCCGCACGCTTGAACAGTTCAAGCGTCGGCTCCTGCAGACTGCCTTTGGGCAGGCCAAGGCGGAGGATGTTCTTCGTTTCGGACATGGTTCGGGGGAAAGGGGCGCGCATCCTAGCGGCATTCTTCCGGCTGGCTAGAGGAAATTCACCCTTGGGTCACTGTGAATAACTGCGGCAGCGCCTTACTCCACCTTCAGCACCCCGTTCATCACCATCCAGTGGCCGGGGAAGGTGCAGAGATAGGGGTAGTCGCCTTTCTCCTTCGGCGCGGTGATGTGGATGGTGAAGTTCGACTGCGGATTTGTCATGTCGGTGTAGGCGATGACGTCGTCGCTGTCGGGCACGTAGTGCTTCGCGAGGCCCTGCGGATCGGTGATCATGAGATTGCATTTCTCGCCGAGGCGTTGCAGCGAGCCGGGTTTGGCGAGAAGCCAGTTGTGCGGCACGACATCGGGGTTCTTGAAAACTATGGTGAGTTTCTCACCCGCTTTGGCCGTGAGCTGCTTCTGCACGTATTGCAGACCGAGCGCCGCTTCGATGACGATCTCGCGCCCGCCTTCGCCTTTGGCCCACGGATTGGGTTTGGCGGGCTTGGGTGCTTCGAGGCCGATCTGAGCGGCGTGATTCGTCTTGGCGATCTTCGTGTAGCCGGCGAACTCGGTGAAGGGCTCGGCCAAAGCATGCGCGGTGAGAAAGATGTCGTGGCCCGTGCTCACGTGCAGATGAATCTGGCTGGCGGTGACGATCTGCGGGATTTCCAGGAAGAGTGTTTTGCCGCCATCGAGTTTCTGCACGCTGCGCACCTCCAGCGGATCGTGGCCGGGCGTGTCGGCATACTTCACCGAGTATTCTGGCGAGCCGTACTGCGGGCCGTAGTGGTAGTTCCAGCATTGCGCGAAGCAGGTGGCGGCATCGGCGTTCTTCACGGGCTGGTTGAAACGCAGCAGCACGCCGTTGTCGCGTGCTTCGAAGCCGACGGGCACCGGTTTGTCGCCACCGGTGAAGCGCACGCGCTGGAAGCAGCCGTCCTTCGGCGTGTAGCTGCCCCAGCCCTGCATGCCGTTCACGTAGAGATGACCATCCTTTGGATTGAAGCGCGCGCACTGCGGACCGGAGTCGAAGTTGCCGCTGATCTTGTAGGCTGCGGCCTGCCAGCGGCCTTTGACGTTCTGACGCATGACGAGCCACGCGCTGCCTCCGCCGGAGGAAAGATGGATGAGATTGTTGTCGCCTTTGAGCGAAGCCCACTTCTCGCTCGTGATGAAGGCCTGGCTGCTGGCGCTGTTGTCCTCACCACGCGGCAGATACATCAACACGGGTTCCGGCGGCTGGCCGTTCTTCGGGCCGCCGGCGCCAAAGTGCGCGCCGAGATTGTGATCGAGTTCGATCTGGAAGATCGAGGTGGCGGGGGTCCAGTCGCCTTCCTGTCCGCTGCTCGTCACAAAGCGACCGTCGGCCGAGATGCCGAGGCCGTTGGGATTGCGGAAGCCGGTGCCGAGCACTTCGAGTTGGTCGCGCCCCGTGATGCGGCACACGCCTTGATTGCCGGAGGCGAAATACCAACGGCCTTCCTTGTCGGTTTCGAGTCCGACGATGAAGTCGTGGCCGCCCGGCGAGGTCTGCATCGCGTTCGTCACGCATTCGTAGAAGTCAGCTTCGTCATCGCCATTGAGATCGTGCAGGCAGGTGATTTGATCACGACCGAGCACGTAGAGCTTGTCCTTCACAATCTTCACGCCCAGCGGCTGGTTCAATCCGGTGGCGAAACGTTTCCAACGCAGCTTCTCCAGCTTTTCGTCGATGCCCTTCACGAGCCACACCTCGCCGGTCATCGTGGCGACGGCCGCCGTGCCGTCGCTGAAGAAATCATGCGCCGTGATGAAGAACAACGTGCCATACGGATTCTCGAACGGTAGCGTGAGGCGATCCGTCGCGAAGGGCGTTTGCGTGCCGAGTTCGCCTTTGGTTTCGATCCATTGCGGCCACTGGGGCTTCAACTCGGCTATAAGCTCTTTGACGAACGGAACCAAGTCCTCCTTAACATATGCACCCTCGGGCGCCTTCTGTGACTGAATATATGTTTTGTCTGCATTTTCGGAAAAAAAGTAGGTTCGGTCTTCCACGCGGGCGAATCCCATGTAGCGGGCCTCCAATGGTTGAAGACGAGGATCTTGTTTGGAGACGACTTTCCCATCCATCGCGGCTCCACCCATGAATCCGTGCCGATGATCGGTGAGCTTGATGAAGCCGCCCGTCCACGTGACCGGGAACGAAAGGGTTTCGGGATCAAAGACACTTGCCCTGTCACCTTCTCGCACACACACCGCCTTCGGAATCGTCAGTCCCGCGCCTTTGAAGACGCAACTGAACACGCTGCCGAGGTCGCTCGCGGCGAAGCGACCGTCTTTCCATGTCACCTGATCGTTTTGATTGCCCCAGTGGCCTTGCTGGCCGCCGTCGAGGCCGGGGAACTGCGGGAGCAGCGCGGGAAGCGGTTTTTGCTTCATGAACTGCAGCGCTTCCTTGCCGTAGAAGTCGAAGACGCGCTCACGATTCACGAATTCCCGCCAGTGCTCGTTGTCCTCGGGATGAAGCGGCTTGCGGTCGGGTGTGAACTCGGCGGGCTTGGGCGCCTGAGGTCCGGTGAGCGCCTCCAGGTCGTCGAAGTCCCAGAGGCCGATGCTGTTGTCCATGCGCAGACGCGGCGCGTTGCCTTTGCGCGGTTTCATCACGCCGCGGGCAATGCGCACATCGTCGATGATGCCATCGCAGCCGATCGTGCCCTCAACGAGCCGTCCGAAGGCAAGACCGCCCGGACGGGCCTCGCCCTTGAGCGATTGCACCGGTTTGTCGAACACCTGCTTGCCATCGATCCAGACGATGACGCTGGCATTGTCAGCACTGACGACAAAGTCGTGCCACTTGCCGTCGCAGACATCGACTCGCGAATCGAAATCGCCACCGCGTCCGGGCATGTAGAGCGCCAGCGTGCCGCGCTTCGCATGCGTGTACAACTCCCAGTGCGTTGCCGAAGCCTTCACGTCGCTGGCCACCAGAATGTTGAAGCGCTCCTTGCTGTTGAGCTTCGCGCGGCATTCGATGGTGAATGGGAAGGCGCGATACGGCTCGTTGTCCTTGATCAAAAGTCCGCCCTTGAGCGCCTTGCCAAACTCCGGACTGAGGGAATCCACCGACTCAGGTCGTGCGTCGCCGCTTGCGGCGGTCTTGTTGGCTGCGCCGTCGCTCCAGGTGCGATACTTCGGCTTCGGTCCGGGCGGATTGTCATCGAGCTGCGGCACGAGCCACTTCAAGCCGTCGAGGTTGTCGAGCAGACGGCCCTCAGCGTCCTCGTTCGTGTGATTCAGAATGCCAATCGGCCCGCCGTAGCCGCTGGCGCGGATCTGGCGCAGCACCTTCACATCCTGCGTGCCAACGCCGAGCGGGAGAATTTTGCGGCCCTTCGCCTCGCCGTCGATGTCCATGCCGTTGAGGTTGAGGCAAAGGAGCCAGGGCTTCATCGCATCGAGCACCTTCGGCAGACGCGCGAGATGCGTATGGCCGTGGTGGAGGTTGTAAACGATGCCGACATTGTCGGTGCCGTGGTTCTTTTTGAGATACTCGCACACGTCGATCATGTTCTCCGGCTCACCGCCCCAGCCGCCGTGGTTATAGATGCCCACCTGGCTGCCGATCTTCTTCGCGCGCTCCAAGGTCGGCAGCAGTGACTCCGCAGCGTTCTTCACCTTCGCTTCTTCGGTGTCGCCCGCGACCTTGAGCATCACCCAGAGCTCTGGATGCAGCTTGTATTTCTCAAACAGCCGGAACGCCTCGTCATGCACGCCCCAGAACGCGAACATCTCGATGCCGTTCTTCTGATACGCGACGATCTCCCGCTCAAACTCCGGCACATGCTCCGCACGCCAGTCGTAGGCGATTTTTTTGATTCCCATCTTCGCGACCATCTCGGCGCGGTCTTCCGGTGAGCGTTTCTTCGCATCAAACGGCACGATGCACCACGCGACGAGATTGGATTTGTCGAAGAGTTCCGCAGCCATGGCGTGGCCTGCCAGCGAAACGAAAAGGATGAAGGAAAGAAGGCGGTAAAGCATGTGAGAAGAGTTTATTTGGTCGTCGAGTAAGCGGCCCATTGGGCTTCGATCCATTTGGCATCGGCTTTGCCGTCGAAGACGAGGATTCGGTATTTGGAAACGTAGGGTTTGCCAGGTTCGATGGCCCAGTCACCGTCCTGGGACGGGGCGACGCAGAGCTGCGGATTCTTCGGATTGAGGCGCAGAGGCTGTGGAAAACGGAAGTCGGACGGATGAATCAAGACCGCAATGCCCGTGGAGGCGCCATCAACATCACCACCGAGATAGACCCACTTCGCCTTCGTGCTGTCGCCGTTTTTACGATCATGCCCCTCGCTGGTGAGCATCGTGACGGCTTCGACGGGATTCCAGAGCGCATTGCCGCGCACACCGAGGCCGCCGTAGTGATACTTGGGCAGTTTGAGCGGCGTGTCGCCCGCGCAGGTTTGCGTGCTGGTGAGGTCGATGATGTTGGCGAGCGTGCCGTCGAGCGTCTTCTGCGACACGTGAACTTCCCACGTCTCATTCAGGACTTTTTGATCCGGCGCATGGCTATGATCGAGAAAAACGTGTTCGCTGATGAATGCGCCGCCATCCGCACCGCCCCAGCTCTTGTCAAGCTTCACAAATCTCACTTCCGCAGGCAGCGAACCACCGCCTTTGGCGTCCGTCTTGCCCATGTTCCAGAAGTCAGGATGAGAGTCGCCAAACCCGGTCTTCGTCCAGGCGATCCAGATGCCGCGCTGCCACGGATGATCGGGCTGGTGATTGCCGGTAACGAGTTTGCCGCTCGGCGAATACACCGGATGCAGATGCGCACCGTGTTTGAAGATCTCGTTCACTCCTTCCGGCACGTCACCTGGCTCCATCTGGTAATCGCAGATCGCTGCGCCACCGGCGCTGAAATGAAGCACCGAGCCGTCTTTTTCAGCAGTGATGTCGGCGGCGGACAAAACAGCGCCAAAGCAGCTGACGGTGAGGCAAAGAAGTGGGGCGGCTTTCATTTCGGTGTAACGGCAGGCGCGGGGCGATTTGCAGGCTTCTTGTCTTTATTTTGTCCGTCGTTCGCTTTCTGAGTCATGAGCCATGCGGCGATGTCCGCGCATTGCTGAGCGGAGAGCGTTGCATTGAAGGGCGGCATCGCAGACACGGGAAGCGTTTCGTGTTTCGTGATGTCCCTGCGCATGATGCGCTCGCGTTGACCGCTGACCAGGCCAAGCGTGACCGCGAGGCCGCTTTCATCGAGCAGCACGCCCATGTGTGTGCCCTTTGTGGTGGTGATCAGGTGCGAATTGAAGCCCTCCGTGATCACGGCGCTCGGCTCGACCAATGATTGCACCAAATGCTTCAACTCCGCCCGGTCGCCGATGCCGGTCAGATCGGGGCCGAAATGATTGCCACGACCCGAGATGTGATGACAGGCGACGCATCCCGCGCCCTGAGGATGCAGCACGAGCAGCCGACCACGGTCGGTGTTCGCGTCCTTCATGGCAGCCAGCGCGGCATCCAGCGTGGTCGGTGGATTCTGCGCGGCGAGTTTCGGTGGTGCGCCTTTGATCGCCGCGACGTTGGCCCTGTTGATGCCCTTGCCGATGACCCAAATCGCCGGTGCCTCACCGCTGTTGTTCTTGATCCAGAGATTCGCCAGCCTGGCCGTTTCAGCATCGGGGTCCCCGGTGAAAGCCGCGATTTCCTCACGACTCAATGCGCCGTCTTCCAGAAGCGCCAGCAAGGCCGCACGCCGCAGACCCGCGTTTGGGTCTTTGAGCACGCGTTTCAGCAATTCCGTGCTCGCAAGATCGCGCAGCGCCCGCCACGCGCAGTAGTAAGTGAGTCGGTCGGTTTCGTTCGCCGCGACGGCCATCAGCAGCGGCACCATGCTGGTGTTTCGCGTCTGCCAAATGGCCTGCACGATCTCGAACCGGATGCGCGGCGTGCCTTCTTCGACCGCGAGTTGGAACACCGCAGGCACGGTGACACTGCGCGAGTTTCGCATCGACGTGCGCAGCGTCTGGATGTTCTGATTGTCCTCGGTGAGCAGACCGTCATTCACGATCATGATCGGCGCAATGCGACCCAGCGCGCCGATGCCCCAGGTCTGCTGTGCCTCTGTAAGATCCTCTCGCTCCAGCTCACGACCGAGTTCGTTTTGGATTGGCTTGCCACGTCGTGCCAGCTCGTCCTGAGCATCGATGCGATGCACGGGCAGCGGGCTGTTGAAGGCGGCGACGAGTTCCTTCACCGTGCGGTCCTTCATCGGTTTCGTCGAAAGCTTGGCAGGCTTTGCGTCCTTGGCCACGATACGACACACTCGCCCTTCGCTCGTCATCTTGCCGTCTTTGTCATACTCCGCGCCGTAGCCACGCGACCAGCTCAGGCACCACAGCGCGCCATCCGGACCAAACGCGATGTCCGTCGGACGGAAGAGCGAATTGCCGCCGACGATGAACGGTTTCCACTCATCGCCATCGCACTTCATCAACGCGCCATCCCACTTCGGTTTGAAGACGAAGGTCTTCTTGTTCAGCCAGTCGTTGATGAAAAAGACGCCACGATGTTCGCCCAGCGAGCCAAACACGATCCCCGTGCCGCTGCCGTGAAACACTGAATGGCTCACCGGCACCGTCGGCAGATGATTCTCACCCGTCCAATCGCTGCTCCACGGATGATTCCAGCCGAAGTGCGCGCCGTAGAAGGGCATCATCACGCGATCGCCTTCGTTTTGATCGTTGTCGGTGCACAGCCAGTTGAAGCCATCGTCATGCGCAATGTCCCAAGGATTGCGAAAGCCCCGTGCAACGATCTCGAGGTTCTCGCCCATGTCATCACAGCGCAGGATGCCGCCCATGAGGCCCCAGTCGTCTTTCGGATCTTGATAAGCATGCTTGTAGTCAGCCGCCTTGAACGTCTGCAGCGGCGTGGCCTGCTGTGTTGTCGTCTGCCCGAACAACTCACGAAAGGGCGCAGGCGCGATGCGCTCGGGATGCTGCGGATCATTGAGCCCTTTCGAGTTGCCCTTGCTCATGTAGAGCTTTCCATCCGGCGCCCAGACGAGACCGTGCAATGCGTGCTCGATGTTGCCGAGGTCGGTGAAGACCTTGACGTATTCATCCGCGACGTCGTCGCCGTCGAGGTCTCGCACGATCGTGAGGTCAGGCGCGTTCGCGACCCACAGATCGCGCCCGTGCCAGGCGAGGCCCTGGATCGCATTGAGATTCGTCGCAAAGATCTTTTTCGAATCCGCCACGCCGTCGCCATTCATGTCCTCAATGAGGCAAACACTGTCACCCGGCGTGTCCGGCGTCGGATTCCGATACTGCGGCCCCATGCCGATGAACAGGCGTCCCTTCGCATCAAACGCCATCGAACAAGGCTGTTGCACAAGCGGTTCCTTGGCGAAGAGGGAGATGCTGTAGCCATCCGGCACTTGCGGCAGCGCGTTCAAGTCCGCACCCGAGTCCACCATCGCGGCGTGGAGGAAGGCCGGAAGGAAGCACAGGGCGAGTCCGCTTTGCCGCAGTGGGGCGGAGAGGCAGAGGTCGCAGAGCTTTGGTGAAGTGAATGTCATGAAATGGTTCGGTTGCGAGGTAACGTCAGAAATCTCTGCGTTCTCCGCTCCTTTGCCCCTCTGCGGTTAAATCGAGGTCGGCTGCACCAGCCTCCCCGCTTTCACCACGCCGCCCTGAATCACCGCCATGAGATTGCCGCGATCTTCGAGGATGCTGATGTCCTTCATCACGTCGCCATCGACGACGAGCACATCGGCGAGCTTGCCGGTTTCGAGCGAGCCGAGTTCGTGCGCACGGCCCATCATCTTGGCGCCGCCGAGGGTGGCGCACTTGATCGTGTCGAGCGGACTGAATCCGACGTAGTTCACGAAGAAGGTCAGCTCTTGCGCGTAGGTGCCGTGCGGCGTCCAGCCAAAGCCGTAGTCGCCGCCGAGGCCCATTGCGCCGCCGGCCTTGAGAACCTTGCGGCAGCTTTCAGCGCCGGCCTCGAGCGTTTCCTGATGACCGTCGATCACGCGCTGCGAGAGGCCGAAGTCTTTACCGCGCTCCACGCTGAACAGTTCAAAGCCGAGGCCGGGACACATGGGCACGTTGCGTTTGAGCAGGAGTTCGAGGCATTCGTCGTCCATGAAGGTGCCGTGCTCGATGGCGTCGTAGCCGGATTTGAGCGCGTTGCGGATGCCTTCGGTGGCGCGGCAATGGCCGGTGACTTTGAGGCCGTGATTGTGCGCAGTGGCGACGACAGCGTGCATTTCATCGAAGGTCATGCACAGCGTGTGGTGGTCGTTGATGTCCGGCGAGGCCGCATCGCCCGTCGGATATGTTTTCACCCACTCGATGCCGTCTTTGACCAGTTTGCGCACGGCGGCGCGCGCCTGTTCGGGTCCGTTCACGATGAAGACGATGCCCTCCATGCCGATGCGGCGGTAATCGGGATTCCAGTCCATCAAACCACCCGCCCCGCAGATCTCGCGACCGTTGGCGCTGAGTCGTGGTCCGGGGATCATGTCCTCCTCGATGGCCTTTTTCATCCACACGTCGATGTTGTGGAGGCACCCGCCGCTACGTGCGCTCGTGTAGCCGCATTCGAGCGCGGTCTTCGCGTTCACCGCCGATTGCAGCGTGACGTATTCGACCGGGAACTTGATGTCGAGGTCCTGCAACTCGGTGACATTGAAATACGTCAGATGAATGTGCGCCTCGATGAGTCCCGGCATGATCGTGCCGTCTTTCGCGTCGATTTTCCGCGCGTCAGGCACCGCAGGCGCGCCGGTGCCGTCGATGAGCTGGCCGTTGTGGATGAGCGTGGAGCCAGGTTGGAGCTTCATGGTGCTCCGAGGCTAGTGGGGTTGGGGAAAAAAGACCATGAAAAAGGCGGAATCGCGTGATGCGATTCCGCCTTGGATGAAACGCGAGAGCTAGCCTGTTTACTGGCGCACTTCCTTGATGTGCTTGTCCGGCGCGGCGTCGAAGGTGGCCTTGCTGGCAGCATCGGCAAAAGCGACCTGGCGGGTGTAGGTGACGGTGATGGATGAATCAGAACGCTTTTTGCTCAGAGGGCACTGGCCGTTGACCGCGCCGACAATGTTGTTGAGGTAGGCCTTGGGGTTGGCGTTGAACTGCGCCTTGCACTTGTTGCAGCAGAGGGCGACAGACTTGGTGTAAGTCGTTGTGATGGCGGCATTGGCGGGTTTGCCGGTGATCGGGCAAACCGTATTCAAGGGCTCGGCGGCGCGGCAAATTCCGGCGGCAAAGACAAGAGCGAAAGTGAGGGCGAGGATGTGTTTCATGGTAGGAGGTATGAAGACAGGATTACTGGGATACGAATTCAGCCGCCCTTCTGCAATCTTAAATTTTCCGGCAAACTTCAGCGCAGACGCGTCCTACAGAGCTGGATCGTTGATTGACAGCCTTGGTCGGGGACCTAGGCTTCGTGGTCTGTCGGCCTCAGATTGCCGCAGGACCGGACGCCGCGGTTCATGCCATGACCGCCAGTTTCGGGGAAGTGCGACCCAGCATGGCGATCCCAAACAAATTCCGGGCCATGAATCTCTACGTGAGCAATCTTCCCTACACGATGACGGATGAGGACTTCCAAGCGGCATTCGCCGCTCATGGTCAGGTCGCCAGCGCACGGATCGTGAAGGATCGCGAATCGGGCCGTTCGCGTGGCTTCGGCTTTGTGGAGATGCCGGTCGAATCCGAAGCCGTGGCCGCGGTCAACGCACTGAACGGTTCCGACGTGGGAGGCCGTTCGCTGCGTGTGATGGAGGCGCGTCCGAAGGAGGAGCGGCCGTCGCGCGGCTGAGTTCTGACCTGAGAAGAAGGTCAGGCCTTTGGCTGATACTTCGGATAGCGCTGCTGGAGCTGCTTCAGCATCTGCCCGGCCTGAGTTTCGTCGCCAGCCTTGCGAAGCACGGTGGCGGCCTTGTGAAGCGCTTCAGGCGTCACATCGGGATCTTCGAAGAACTGGCTGGGCACGGCATATTTGGCGGCTGCAGCCTTCCATTTTTCGACTGCCTCGGCCCGCATGCCTTCAGCGGTCAGTTTGTCACCCTGCGCGGCGAAGATGTCGCCCTGTAGGATGAGCAGTTCGGCCTGAAGCTTGCCGTCTTTGACGACTTGCAGAGCCTCCTGGGCCACTTTGTCCGCATCGTCAAAGCTGCCCCTGCCGAGCAGCGCACGTCCCTTGGTCAACTGGGCGCGGGCAGTCGATGCAGTGTCGGGATTGGACAGCAGATAGTTTTCCGTGGCCTGGATGCTGGCGTCAAACTGGCCGTTTTCGAGCTGCGCCATGCCGAGGTAGCTCCATACGACGGGCTCTGTGTTTTCGGGATTGTCGGGAGTGACGGAGAGTTCGAGGAAGCGCGCGGCACGCTTGAAGTCGTCGCTGCTGTAGAGCTTGAGACCGAGCCACTTCAGGATGTTCGGTGGCACCCGGCCCCCGGGTTTGGACTTGAGATAGCTGTCGATGGTCTTGGCCAGATCGTTAGCGTTCTGGCGGGCGTAGTCGCAGAGAATGATGAGCTGGCTGGACTTTTCGAGGTAGTCCTTGCTGTCGAGCTCGATCGAGCGTCGCAGGGCGGTGACGGCCTTGTCGTAGATCTTCTGCTCGAAGTTTCCGCGGCCGATGCCGTAGTAGGCACGCGCTGCGGCCGGAGAGTTGGGGAATTTTTTGAGCAGGGTCTCAAAGGCTGTCACCGTGGCCTTGGGGTCCTTCTGCTCCATGGCGATGAAACCCAGCTGCAGCCAGGCCATCTCACAGGCGTCCGATTTCGGAAACTCCTTCGTCACGTGCTCGAAGTCCGCCTTGGCCTTCGGCAGGTCGCGCGCGTCACGATTGGCGAGGCCCCGGCGGGCGTAGGCCTTGGCGATGTACTCGTGCTGGGGATAGTCTTTGATGAAGCGGGTGAAGGAATCGACGGCTTCCTGCTGACGTCCGGCTTCGGCCTGAGCCCAGCCCATGTTGAAGACCGTTCCTGGCCGCAGCTTCTCAGGGAGTTGGGAGACGGTCAGCTCGTTGTAGCTGAGTGCGGCCTGCTGGTATTCGCCTTTGTTGAAGTAGAAGTCCGCGCGGATGAGCCGGGCGAGGGAGAGGAACTCGTGCCCGACCTGCCTCTGCGAGTAGCGGGTGATGAACGCCGTGGCGAACTCGCCGAGGTCGCGGTCATTCAGCAGGTAAAAGCAGTAAAGCTTCCAGTAGCCGGCATCGAAGGCCTCTTTCGTGTCCGGATGGTACTGTTCGACGATGAGATACACCTCCACGGCGCGTGCGTAGCTCTTGCGCATGCGGTAGGCGTTGCCGACCAGCAGCAGCATCTTTGCTCGCGAGTCTCCCTGCGGCAGGACGGAGGAGTTCTTGTTGTAGTAATCGATGACTCCGTCGTAGTCGCCCTTGGCGTAAAGCGCCTGGATGATGCCGACGAGTGCGATGCTGCGGTTTTGCTCGCTCGTTTCCGGCATGCGCAGCGCTTTTTCAAACATCGCCATGGATTCGTCCGGCTTGTTTTCTTCGGCGTAGAGGACAGCGGCGCGGATGGCGGCTTCGGCCACGATGGGGCGGTCGGCGCTGGTTTTGACGAGTTCGTCGAAAATGGGCAGCGCCTTGGCACGCTGGTCCGCCGCTAGGTACACGCTGCCGAGGGTCAGCAGGGCGGTCTCGCGGTAGGGATTGTCCGTTTTCACGGCAATGACTTGAGCCAGCGCCTCGGCCTGCGCCTCTTTGTCCCCCGCCATTTCGTGAGCGCGGCTGCGATTGTAAGCGGACGCCAGTTTCACCTGGGGGCTCTTCGTGGTGGTCTCGCAGAAGGCGAACATGCGCGCCGCTTCGAGGAATTTGGATTCGTTGAAGCGCATTGCGCCGAGGCGGTAGGCGCAGGAGGAGGCACCCGCGCTGCGGGGATAGCGTTTGACGACTTCCTCGTAGTAACCCGCTGCCTGCTGCAGCTGGTTCTGCTTCATGTAGCACTCACCGATGCGGAAGAGCGCGTCCGGCACCTGGCGGCCTGTAGGATACTGCTGAAGGTACTTGGCGTAGTTCTGCGCGGCGATGTCCCACTCCTGACGGTCGTAGGCCAGGGTGGCGAAGTCGAACATGTCGTCCTCCGGACCCTTCTTGCGCGGAGGCGCCGGTTGGTCTGCCGGATCGTCGAGCACGGGCTGCGCCTTCGGTGCCGGACTGACCGGAATGGCCTTTGGAATCGGCGTATCATCCACCGGCAGTGCGCGCGGCACCTGCTGCGCCTCGACGAGACCTGCACTCAGGAAAAGCCCGAGGAAAGCAGGAACCAGACGTTGGCGCGGGTGGGTTGGAAGCGTTGCGGGGGTCATCTCACTGGGGCGTGGCGGCGGGTTGATCGGCGTCGGGCCTGCGGGTGGCAAAGGCGATGTTCCAGATGCCGGCCTTCTGGCAGGTGTCGAGAACACGGATGACGTGCTGGTAGTTGGTGATTTCGTCGCCACGGAGAATGACAGCCTGGTCCTTGTAGAGAGCGACGATGTTTTGCAGCTTCACCAGCAGTTCCTCGGTGGTGAACTGCTGGCCGTTGACGATGATCTCCCCTTCTTTTTTGATGTTGATGATGATCTCGCCGACGTTGCGCGTCTCTTTCTCCTGCCCCTCGTCGGCGGCAGGCACGCTGACGTCCATCACCTGCTCCTCCTTCGCATACTGGAAGGTCACGGCAAAGAAGATCACCAGCAGAAAGAGCACGTCCACCAGCGGCGCGAGCTGCATGGGCGTGGGCTCGATGGAGTGCTGTTTGCGGAAGTTCATGCGCCGGTGGAGTTCAGACTGCGGGGATCACTCGGAAATTCGTTTCTCATTGTCCGGCCACGGCCCGAGCGGCCCGCTTGTACTGCACCGCGAGCAGGGCCATCAGATGCGTTGTCGCCGCCTCCATTTCGGAAATGAGTCGGTTCACCTTGCCGCGGAAGATGGCGTAGAAAATGAGGGCCGGAATGCCGATGACCAGCCCCGAGGCGGTGCACAGCAGTGCTTCGGACACGCCCTGTGCCAGTCCTAGCTGGTTCGATCCTCCGACACCCTTGCCGGAGATTTCGTGGAAAGTGGTGATCATGCCCAGCGTCGTTCCCAGCAGTCCAAGCATTGGAGCCACGGCACCCACGTCGCCCAGGTAGGCGATCCGCGCCAGGAGCAGGCTCGACTGGCGGTTCCCCTCGGCCTCGGTGACCTCCTTGACCTCCTCAAAGCTCGCCGTGGGGTTTCGCGTGGCGAAATCCAGTGTCTTCGAGGTGATGCGGGCGATGCATTCGTTGCGCCGGTTGCACACGGCCAGCAGGCCCAGGTAGTCCTGCTTGCGGATGAGGGCGTCAGCCGAGTTCATGAAGGCGTCGCTCACCACGGTGCCCTGCCTCACGGTGAAGGCGAACAGCACGATCATGAAAAAAGCCACCATGGACAGGCCGATGAGCGGGTAGGCCATCACGCCGGTGCGCTTCACGAATCCTTCGAAAGTCAGCACATCGGCGTAGGGATTCTCTTCCAGGGCGGCGGCCTGACCCGGTGGGACGGCCGTGATGACCGGCCCCGGCTGTTGAGCTTGGGCCGGAACATTCATCGTGACGATGACAGCCGCCAGCATGGCCAGGGCGAGGAGGATTTTTCGATGCATGAGAGCGCGACTGTAAACGTGAGCGCCAGCCTTGCAAGCGGTCGGGTTGGCTGGCTTTGAACCGCTTACGCCAGCAATTCCTGCACCACTTTGCACTCGTTTACTCCCGTGAGGCGGAAATCGAGTCCGGCGTAGCGGTAGGTGAACTTTTCGTGGTCAAAGCCGAGGATCTTCAAGATCGTCGCGTGGAGGTCATGCACATGCACCGGATTCTCCACCGCCTGGAAGCCGAATTCGTCCGTGGCACCGTGCGTGTAGCCGCCGCGCACTCCGCCGCCCGCCAGCCACATGGTGAAGCCGTAGTGGTTGTGGTCGCGGCCGTGTTGCTTGCCCGCGTTGGATCCGGGAGATGGCAGCTCCACCGCCGGTGTGCGGCCGAATTCGCCACCCCACATCATCAGAGTTTCGTCCCAAAGGCCGCGTTGCTTCAGATCGCCCATAAACGCGGCGATGGCTCCGTCGGTTTGCCGGGCCAGCTTTTGATGATCCATGATCTCGTCATGGCTGTCCCACGGCTGTCCCGCGCCGGTCCAGAGCTGGATGAAGCGCACCCCTCGCTCCAGCAGGCGTCGCGCGATGAGACACTGCCGGCCGAAGGCGTGGTCGCCGTACATCTTCCGCACGGATTCCGGCTCCCGCATGATGTCAAAAGCGTCCGTGGCTTCCATCTGCATCCGGTAGGCCAGTTCGTAGCTGTGCACGCGGGCTTCGAGCTGTTGATCCTTCTCGCGCGCGACCAGATGCTTCTGGTTCAATGACTGCAGCAGGTCGAGCTGTCGGCGCTGCTGCTTCAGATCGAGCGAGCCGTTTTGGATGAACTCCACGAGCTTTTCGACCCGGGTGTCCTCCGTGTTGATGTAGGCGCCCTGGTAGGCGCTCGGCAGGAAGGCCGACTGCCAGTTCTTCGTGCGCCGGGTCGGCATGCCGCCGGGGCACATGGAAATGTAGCCCGGCAGGTTCTGATTCTCGCTGCCCAGCCCGTAAGTCACCCACGAGCCCATCGTTGGCCGGTTCAACCGGCTCTCGCCGCTGTTCATCAGGCCGAGGGAGGGCTCGTGATTGGGCACGTCCGCATGCATCGAGCGGATCACGCAGAGGTCGTCGGCGAAATCGCCCAGCTTCTCGAACAACTCGCTCACCTCCAGCCCGCACTGGCCGCGCTTGGTGAATTTGAAGGGAGACTTGAAGCCCGCGCCGGTAGGTCGCTCGGTTTTGAGCAGGTTCGGCAGCGGCTTGCCGTCGTATTTGTCCAGCTGCGGCTTCGGGTCAAAGGTGTCCACCTGAGAGGGCCCGCCGTTCATGAAAAAATGCACCACCCGCTTCGCCTTCGGCTCGAAATGCGGCTTGCGCAGAGCCATCGGGTCCAGCGTGGCCGCTCCCGCCTGCTGCTGGAGCACGGAGCCGAGCGCCATCGAGCCGAAGCCCATGCCGACACGTTGCAGCATTTCACGGCGCGTCAAAAACGCATGCTCCAGATTGGGAGCATGATGGGAAAAGGGGGGATTCATTGGGGGTTAGTTTCCATACGATGCGCCGGGCGCAATGCTTTCCTCACACTCATTCCTGCGATGATCAGGGCGGGGGATAAAGGCTTGGCTCGGCCCTGCCGAGGTCGGGGGCTGGAAGTTGAGGGGCCTTTTGCAGTCGAAACCGCACTTCAAAGTGCTGTTTTGAGAGGTTGAATAATCATCCAATAATCATCCAAAATATCCATATTAGCCTTGTTTAGCCAGTTGTTGAATGCTCCAATACCGCGTGATGAGTCCAAATCGCTTCCTCTTTGGCGAGAGCCTCCGTTCCAGCGTTCAGCCATGGCTAGATGAGCTTGGAAAGACGGATCAGGACCGCTTGCGGATACTAGTCGATCTCTCAATTAAAGAAAAAACTCGCCTCTCAGACTGTCTCAACCGCCTGTATCCTGATCAGACGACCTCGCGCGCCTTGGCCGATCTCACCCGCCTGCGCAAGCGGCTCAACGATGTCGCCAAAGACAGTGGGCTCGGTTTTCGGTTTGAAGTCGATACCCGGAAAAAGACTTCGCCCACCGAGCGTCAGGTCTGGTTCACCGGGCCGGACGCGGCCGTGGCCCGCGTCAGTGCGTTTTCCGCCCAGGTCACCCGCGACATCGAAGGCAAGCCCCATGTCGCCTCCCGCGGAATCGCCACGACGGGTCGGGCTCTTGCGACAGGCAAGCGCTTTGTCCGCTTCTTTGTTTCCTACGCACGTGCGAACAAGGACCTCGCAGATGCGCTGGTAATAGAATTGAAGAGTCAGTTTGGCTGTTCAGGCCGCTACGAAGTCGAATTGTGGATGGATCACGACGTGATGGTGGGGGATCGCTGGCACGAGCGGATTCAGTCGGCTGTCACGGCGTCGGATTTCGGACTTTTCCTCATCGGACCCGAGTTCCTGAACCGGCACTACATTCGGGAGCATGAGTTGCCGCATTACGTCGGCGATTCCCCCACGCTGAAACCGGTGATTCCGGTCGGTCTGATCAAGGTGAACTTCCAGGCGCAGGATCTTCTGGGTCTCGCTGAGCATCAGATCTTTCGGATGGCTGGTAGAAACGCCGAGACACGCTTTTACGAGGAGATGCCGGGCACGGCCAAGAAGCGCGAATTCGCGCATCAACTTTTCCTCGAGATTACGCGCAGACTCGATGCGCATTTCGGCTCGCCGTCATCCGGAAAGGTGGACAAGGGGATCCTAGATGAAGAACCGGATGGCATGCGTCTTCTGTCGTCGGAAGATGCGGAGAAGCTGATGCGCACGCCGGAGGAGACGAGGCACTTCCAGCGCACCCGCGGCTACGCGCACCACCTCAGCGACCGCGAGCGTCTTGACGACGCAAAGTTTAGAAGCGGCGAGTCGCGCGACGCGCTCGACGAACTCGAAGCCTGGGCCTGCCGGCCGGACGCCTCGCCGTTCTTCGCGCTGCTGGGAGAGGTGGGTATCGGCAAGACGACCACCTTGAAGCAGCTCACCCGGCAGTTGCTGGAAAAGCGCCGCGCCGACCCGGCCAAGTATCCGCTGCCCGTTTACATCGACCTGCGCGACTACGTCGGAGACCAGCCCGGCGCGGTGCCCACCGTCGAGGAACTGCTCTCCAGCGTCATCCAGCGCTCCTGGCGGCTCGGCGACCGCAGCGTGTGCGCGGTCGATATCCTCCGCCTCGTGCGTGAGGAGGGTGCGCTGATCATCTTCGACGGCCTCGACGAAAAGATCGTCCACCTCACGCAGAGTCGCGCCCGCGACTTCATCCGCACGCTGTGGTCTGTGCTGCCGGACGCCATGCTTCCCGGGAGCGGATCCAGCGCGTCCGCGGCTTCCGGAAAGCTCCTCATCTCCTGCCGCAGCCACTACTTCCGGGATGTCTGGAGCCAGAACGCCATGCTCACCGGCGAGGACCGCGAAAGCATCGACCGCGCCCGTTATCCCGCCTTCTGCCTGCTGCCGTTCACGGAGGCGCAGATACGCGGCTACCTCACCGACTTCCTCGGCGATGCCGCGCGTGCGGACGCCGCCTTCGCCCTCATCGCCGGCATTCACAATCTGCGCGACCTCGCCGAACGTCCCTACCTCCTGAGTCTCATCGGTGGTCGCCTCGGGGAACTCGAGGCACTGCAGATGCGCGGGGAGACCGTCAATGCCGCGCGTCTTTACGATCTCGTCGTGCGTTCCTGGCTGAACCGCGACGACGGCAAGCATCAGCTCGACGCCGCACACAAACGCCGGCTCATGGAGTCGCTGGCCGCCGCGCTCTGGCGCAGCGGGGAAAAGCAGTGGGACGTGGACCGCCTGGAGGACTGGCTCGACGACTACCTGCACCAGAATCCCGTCATCGCCGCCGCCTACGCGAACAAGGACCGCTCCCTGCTGAAGGAGGACCTGCGCACCGCCACCTTCGTGCTGCGGCCGGACTCCGAGGACAAAAACTTCCGCTTCGCCCACACCTCGCTGCAGGAATACTTCCTCGCCTGCCACCTCGCGCGGGCGCTGAAGGAGAAGGCCGACGCGCAGTGGGACATGCCGATGGTCTCGCGGGAGACGCTCGATTTTCTGGGACAAATCCTCGCGCAGCAGCCACAGCCGGAGGCGTTGCGGACGCTTGAGCGCCTGCTCGGCGCCGACTGCCTGCCTGCGGCGCTCCTCGCCTTTCACTACTGGCTCGAAGCCATTCGCTGCGGTCATCCCGAACCGAAACCTGCCCATGTGAATCTGGCCGGTGCCCATCTGGACGAGCAAACGATTCGTGGTCGCAGCAAGGAGCAGCTTCTGAACCTGCGCGGCGCGAATCTGCGCGGCGTGCGGCTCAATCGTAGCCGCGTCGAGTTTGTCGACTTCAGCGAGGCCGATCTCACGGGCTGCGAGGCGCGGCAGGCTCTGTGGATGCATGTCGACGCCTCCCGCGCCCAAATGGTGGACGCAGACGTGGCCGGTCTGCAGTGGCGGCGTGGATCTCTGAGTCATGCCGAGATTACTGGTGCACAGCTAGAACTGATGGAGTTTCATCACGTCGAGGCGATAGGTCTCGCAATCCCAACTGCCCCCCGCGCGATGCGTAGCATGTGCCGACCGCGCACCTGCACGGGCCATCGCAGTGCGATTAATGCGTGTGCTTGGAATCCGAGTGGCACGGCTTTCGCCACTGTTTCTGGAG
>JAWLBG010000042.1:0-52064 GCA_041395065.1 Prosthecobacter sp.
AAAATGATTGGGGGGAGCGACATTCGGCGCAGCCGGGCCCTGATCGCTTTGGAAATCAGCAAGAACCCGAAAATCGCCAGGCTTAGCTTCTGTGTCGAAAAAGAAGTTTTCAATTTCCTCCCGATACATGGATCGTGGATATTGTTCCAGAAAGCCTCGAAGCGCCTGTTTCTTCGCTTCTAGCGTTGCGGTGTTCTTCGCTGCCTCGAAGTCCATTCCCTCAATTCGGACCGCCGCTTGAGATTGAAAGCCACTCCACTGCGGCCCGCTCTTGGAAGAAATATACTTACAGAGCGCTCGTTGGTCGTCTGAGTTAAAACTCGTCAGAATCGACGCAATCGATCCTTTTTCGTTGGTCAGTGAGAGTAAGTCCAAACTCCATTCAGCAATTCTTGTGCCCGGGAATTTCGACTCCTTGCCCAAGCTAATCAACTGGTGCAGGGCGTGTTTCGTCCATGTGCCGTTGGAATGTTTGGCATAGTACTCTTCCAATGCATCAATGGTGTTGGTGCGGCTGGCCACCAACCACTCAGCCTCCGCCACCGCTGACCGACTGCTGTCAAACAAGGCGCGACCGTTCCAGTACTCAAAATATGATTGAAGCTTGGCTGTACCCTTTGCTTCCTTGGCGGCCATGTATTCCGCCAGGCACTGGAGATGGTCTCTCTGTGCGATATTTGGAAGCTCTAGACTGATCAATGTGCAGTCATCATCACTGGGACGATAAATCAGATGGCGGGACTGTGGCGAAACAGCGAAACTCCATCTGTAGTGTTCGGCATCCTTAGGAAGCCGGACTTTAGTCAAGGGTGTTCCACTGCAAACATCTAAGATAGCGAGAATGTGTTTGCCTGAGCTGCCCCCCTTTTCCCTCCCAGGCTGGGCATAGATACGTCCTTCATGCAAAAGAAAGCCCAGCCCGATCGGATCAACACCAAGTGCCTGTTGTAGATCAATTCCCCGAACATCGCCTGTTTTGGTATTCCAAAAGAACATTTTGCTGCGATCCAAACGAGTAATGAATGTTTGTGCTAGTGCAGAATAGACACCCGTTTCAGAGGGGCGCAGCATTCTCGTCTTCCCTGTCAACTTCCATTGTCCCGCTTCCGTCAAAGTAAAGAGGCTGGATTCATTGCAGGGCTGCGCTCCCCGAACCTCTTCGACAGATATATTCCACAACTCGTCTGCGCGGCGCTGATTCACAGGATGCAACTTGTTCTTGAGTACTTCTGAAGAGGACGTCAACCCTGAAACCGGGACTAGCCAATCCTTCTCCAGACGCCAAGTGGAAATGTTATTGGAACGTTTAGGACTATCGACAACCAGATATTCGCCATCAACCATGAATTCAATGGATTCACCACCGTGGAGGACTGGATGCGCGCCAGGAGGAAACCTAGCAAAGCGGGCAAACACTCCGTCATTGTATCTCCAGACGCTATAGTTGTGCTGGCTAGTGCGCGATGTCTCTTCTACAACCACAAGTATACACTGAGTCCAATTGTTCCAGACACCGGAGATCAACTCTCCGTTCTCAAAGTGCGTTTGTGCCTTCACTGCAAGGCTCGTGGCATCCAATAGCGTAATCGCACGCTCTTGAAGTGCTACCACCGTCCTGCCATCATTAGTGAAAAAAAAGTCAATAAGCTCCTTGTGCCCGTCCGGCAATCGTAGGGAGCGTATCAGGACCTCCGTCTCTCCCCTCTCATAATCTTCTTCTATTCTGTGCAAATTGGCCGCATCTAAAACTTCGTTTTGCTGTTTGATGATGGTCGACAGCGGGGCCCCATTTAACACCGCGTCAATGGCAAGCTGATACGCTGTGTCT
The DNA here is from genome assembly GCA_041395065.1 of Prosthecobacter sp. GTDB lineage: Bacteria > Verrucomicrobiota > Verrucomicrobiia > Verrucomicrobiales > Verrucomicrobiaceae > Prosthecobacter. Next base: position 1,829 of record JAWLBG010000042.1, read on the forward strand.
GAAATGACGGCTGACGGAGCAAAACGGCGATCCATCCCTTCTACGATAGGCTCCAGGACTTCCAAGGCTGATGCTCCGCACACTTTTTCAGTGTTCTGAGAAACAAGACGGTCTCGAGCCTGCCGGACAGCTAGAAGGTCTTCGCTGGAAATGGCTTCTGTAGCGGCCTGATCTATAAACGCAGTCAGCGTCTTGGTCTCGCTGTCTCGATTGCTGTCCTGATCATGTGCGAACGACCGGGAAGAACTCGCTGTCAGTTTCCAAATATGGACGGCTCCATCACCGAGTCTCGCGGCGATCCATTTTAGATCGGGGGAAATGGCGCAGTCCATCACTATTGGGTTGGCTAAGCCGCTGAGATCAACCTTACCGATCAATCTGCCATCCAAAGACGACCAAACCGACATGTGAGAATCCAGCCCACCTGCGATTACAACATGCCCATCCGGAGTCAGGTCCATGGCAAGGAGATTGCTGAAATGCCCCTCCAGCTTTGTAAGCCCTTCCAAATTCTCAAGCGGCGCAACATAGACATTGTTTGCTTGAAAACCTACTGCTACGCCACCCTCTAATACGAGATCTGGAATCCACCACCTGCCTCCTACATCCGGGAGGGAACGAGACATCGAAAGATCCCTAAATGACACAGCATCTCTCGCACTTTCACCACTAAACGAATAGGATGAGTCCGGCAGTTTCGCAAAACTGCCGCCATTCTCGATCATAACCTGCCGTGCAAATGAAATTGCAGCAATTCCTTCAGTGACATTGACATGCCCTGGAGCGCTGATCGTCCAGTAGGAATGAGCATCAACGGCAGCGCTCGGATATATTCGAAATTTGCGGTGTCCCTTCAACCCAACTTGCCCTTTTTCGCTAACCTGGATATGGTCCCAAAGTGCGAGCCTCCCGTCGACTCTAGAGAGGCGTCTGGTATCGAGTTCTGCGAATCTAGCAAGTGCCTTGCCTGTATTCGTTTCAAATAGGCCAGCATCAATCCCGCAAATGGCGATATATGTTCCATTTGGTGATACATCGAAATCGCCCAAACAATGAAACGAAGCGCTAAAACTTGCCTCCTTGTTCCATGTCTCCGTTTCAAAAACACTCCACTGCCCGGAAGTACCCCGCTCGTTCCCACCCGTGCAAACGATCAATTTTGATCCATCATGAGTAAACTGTAATTCACTATATTTTCGAAGCCGGATGCGGATTCCCTCATAGTCAGGACGATTATAGCCCAAATAATCAAACACCGTTTTATAATCGCATCGACGAACGTCAAGTGTCCGGAATGGATTGGTGACGGCGCCAAACGTAGACAGGAACCCTTGCTTGGTAGATTTCAGCGCCGCTTGGCTCTGCACACCAAACTCGGCAATCAGAATTTCCTTACTTTCGCTCCTTAGTTTAGAACTCGGAATCGTCGTCCGCAAACCGTTCGACCCCACGATGGTGATATTGCCGTCACCAATACTCTCCAATTCACCTGATATTATCACCCCATTGGTAAGCGTCAGTTCATGCTTAAACTCCTCTAAACTAGTGCTGCTATCCCACGCTAGAGCACGAAACTGTTCGTCAAGATTAGAATCGGCATCTTGGTCTTCACCGGATGAGTAGCTTTGCGAATCACTCATCGCTCGGGAAGTTTCGATGATCTCCTGATTCTTTGCGTCGTTTTCCACTGTGGGTTCTGTGGTTGCCGACGATAAGGCTTCTGCGGCCAGAGGTGGTGATCTATTGCTTTCAGTCTTCCTGATTGATTGCCGCCTAATCTGCACTTCTTCAGACTTGGTCCCGCTTGCGCTATCTGGCAGAACGCTATGAGTTGGAGCAACGGTCTCCTCTTGCAGTTCCGGCTTATCAGCTTCGGCTTTAGCAATTTCAGGCTTCTGGAGAGAACGAACTTCAACCGAGGTGGAGGAGACAAATTTGAGCATGCTTTCCCAAATCGGTCCATCTTTCTCAAACTCAATCTGCGTTCGGCTAACCACCAACTGTTGATCTTTTGGAAGATTGGCCAGCAATTTGCCCTCACTAATTTTGATCACATCACTGGCCGCGAGATATGCGATGACGGCAATGGCAACGATCGCGATCGTCAAAATCGTAAAGAGAACGGCCTTAATCAGGCTGGTAAGGAAACGCCAAATTGCCTTCATTGATAGCCCCTACGACCGCAATGACCTCTTGCAAGCCAGAAAATGGATGAGAAAAAAGAGAGAAATGATGCTAGGGGAACTGTGGAGTGCTGCCGGGCGACTGCGCACTAGGAGTCTGGGCTGAATCACGACGTTTACACCCGAACTGACGCATCCAGGCGGACATCTCAGGCTCGGCGGGGAAAAAATCGTCATTCCACATTCGACATTCGGCATTCTTTCTCCTTCTTCCCAGTCTCAACTCAACCACAAACCACACATGCCACGCCCCGTCACCCTCTTCACCGGCCAGTGGGCCGACCTCTCCTTCGAAACCATGCTCGAAAAGGGCAAAAGCTTCGGCTACGACGGCCTGGAGCTGGCCTGCTGGGGCGACCACTTTGAAGTGGAGAAAGCCGATCAGGCCTACTGCGACGCCAAGCGCGAGAAACTCAAAGCCGCAGGCATGCAGTGCCACGCCATCTCCACCCACCTCGTCGGCCAGGCCGTCTGCGACAACATCGACGCCCGTCACGCACAGATCCTGCCGCCCGCGATCTACGGCGACGGCGAGCCCGAAGGTGTCCGCCAGCGCGCCGCCGAGGAACTCATTAAGACCGCGCATGCCGCGAAGCGTTTCGGCGTCAGCGTCGTCAACGGCTTCACCGGCAGCAGCATCTGGCATCTGCTTTACTCCTTCCCGCCGAACCTTCCCGGCCAGATCGATGCCGGTTACGCCGACTTTGCCAGGCGCTTCAAACCCATTCTCGACGAGTACCAGAAGCTCGGCATCCGCTACGCGCTCGAAGTGCATCCCACGGAAATCGCATTCGACATCGCCAGCGCGGAGCGCGCCCTGCAGGCCCTGGACTACCACCCCGCCTTCGGTTTCAACTACGACCCAAGCCACCTCGGCTACCAGGGCGTCGATTACGTGAAATTCATCTACAAGTTCAGCGACCGCATTTTCCACGTCCACATGAAGGACGCCTCGTGGGGCATCGGTGACGGAACCGTGGGCGTCTTCGGCGGTCACGTTGATTTCCACAAGCCCACCCGCTTCTGGGACTTCAAGTCCGTCGGACGCGGCAAGATTGACTTCGAACTCATCATTCGCGCCCTCAATGACATCGAGTACGGCGGTCCGCTCTCGGTCGAGTGGGAGGACGGCGCCATGGACCGCGAGTTCGGCGCCGCCGAATCCGCCGCCTTCTGCCGGAAGATCGACTTCCCGCCTTCGAAGATCATTTTCGACGCGCAATTCGCCGAGGCGAGCAAGTAGGCCTCCTCTCAGTTCGAACGCCACGCAGGCCGGGACAACCTCCCGGCCTGTTTGTTTTATTTGTTCCCGCCACCGGAGCGACGCGACGTCTTTTTGGCACCGCCCGACGCCCGCTTCTTTTTGACCGGTTCCTGCTCAGGCGGAGAGGTCTCGAACTGACAGCTCACAACGCAGCCCTTCTTTCCTGACGAGGAAACCTTGAGCCTGCCGCCGATCAGGTTCGCACGGTACTCCATGACACGCACACCGATGCCGCCCGGAACGCTGTCCTTCTTGCGTTTGATTCCGACGCCGTCGTCTTCGACCTTTAATTCACACGTACCTCCGACTCCCTGCCTGAGACTGATGGCGACACGACTGGGTTTGCCGTGACGCAGGGCATTGGTCACCGCTTCCTGCGCGATGCGGAACAAATGCGCCTCCTTGTCCTTGTCGCGAATCTCGATCATGGCGTCGGCCTCGCACTCACACGGCGTGCGGAAGTTCGTGCGTACCGTCTCCGCCAGCAACTGCAGCGCTCCGGACAGGCCGCGGTACTTGATGCTCGTGGGCGAAAGACCGTGGGACATGCGTCTGACCTCTGACACGGACTGCGCCAGCAACTCGTGAATGCGTTCAGCAAACACCTTGGTCTCGCCTTCGAGCTCATTCTCCAAGGCTTCCATCATCGTGACGATGCCGGTCATGGTCTGGCCAACGCCGTCATGCAGGTCATGTCCGATGCGGGCGTGCTCCTGCTCGACCACGCGCATAATCTCCTGCTGCAGGCGGTTGCGCTCCGTCATGTCCGTTCCGGTGATGATGATGCGGTCGGCCTGCCCGTCCGCCCGGCGGGTGGATGTGCTGCGAAGTTCCACGACACGCCACTTGCCGTCCTTGGTGCGGAGCCGGGTGTCGGTGGGCGGATTGTCCTCTCCTTTCAGCAGGCGCGCAAAGCGCTCACGCGAGCGGAGAGCCTCCTCACCACTCATGAGACCCAGTTCCCAGGGCGTCCGCCCCTTCACGTCGTCCGCCGTGTATCCCATGGCTGTGTAGAAGGTCGAATTCGCGTGGACGAAACGACCGTCGACGTCCAGCACGACGATGAATGAGCCGGTGTGGTCGACCAGCGCGCGATTGTAGGCCAGTTCGCGCTGATAGTTGAATTCCGCCTGCTTGCGCTGCGTGATGTCCTCCACCACGGCGATGTGCCGCAGTGGCGGCTCCCCGGGTCGCCACATCGGCGCCACAGTGAGATTGATCCAGGTGATCTCGCCGTCAGGAGCCACGTTGCGCTTCTCCATTTTGAAGCTGGAAATCCGCCCCGCCTTGAGGTCTTCCATTTGATCCAAATCCTCCTGCAGATCGTCGGGGTGAGTGACGTCCATGAAGGTCAGTTTCAGCATTTCGTCGACGCTGCGCCGGTTGATCTCACACATGCGGCTGTTCACGCTGAGATAGCGTCCGGTGGCGCTTTCGATCACGGCGATTCCCACGGCGGCCTGTTCAAACACGGCGCGGAACCGCGCCTCGCTCTCCGCGCGCGCCTGTTCGGCCAGTTTCCGTTCCGTGATGTCTGAAATGGTCCCGGTCATCCGAACAGGTTCGTCGATATCATTCCAGTCCGCCTGGCCACGGATCAGGAACCACCGGTAATCACCCGACCGCGTGCGCAAGCGGGCCTCAACCCTGTAGGGACCGCGTCTGTCAAAATGCTCGCGGCGGGCGGCCTTCACGAGCGCGACGTCATCGGGGTGAAGAAGGGACAGAAAGACTTCCTCCCGGCTGTCTGGGAATTCATCTTCGGCAAAACCGAGCATCTCCTTCCACCTCGGAGACAGAAAGGTGTCCCCGGTCACGATGTTCCAGTCCCACAATCCATCCGTCGTGCCGCGCAGGGCGCGTGCATAGCGCTGCTCGCTGATGCGCAGGGCCTCCGCCTTCCATTCGCGCTCGATGGCCAGGGTGGCGAGACGCGCCGCCCTAGTCACAGCCTGCACTTCAGCCTGTGGCGGTTCGTGTCGCCGCGAATGATAACAGGCCAGCGTGCCCAGTACCTTGCCGTCACTGCTCACGATCGGTTCCGACCAGCAGGCACGCAGACCAAAGCGCTGGGCGATTCCGTAGAAGGGCTGCATCCGCGCGTCTTTCAGCACGTCGACGCAGATAACACGCATGCCGGAGTACGCGGCCGTGCCGCAGCAGGTTGTTTCCGGTCCGATGGGCAACCCGTCGATGGCGCGCCGAGCCTCCTCCGGCAGACCTGCGGCCGACTTCACCCTCAGTCGGGTACCTGAGGGCTCCACCAGCATCACGGAGCAGGTCATTCCGGGATGGGCCGCCTCCACATTGCGTGTGATAGCATCCAGAATGTGCTCAACAGGAGCACCCTCCGCCATCAATTGCAGGCTACGGGCCTCGCGATCCTCAGCCGCCTTGCGCTTGCTGATATCCACATGCGTGCCGGTCATGCGCAGGGGAGTCCCGGCAGCGTCCCGCTCGATCACCTGCCCGCGGCTGCGCACCCATTTCCAAGAGCCATCTTTGCACCGCATGCGGATCTCGACCGTGTACTCCTTCCTCAATCCCTTAATGTAGCCTTGGAGTTCATCGAGAGCGCTCTTGAGGTCATCGGGATGAATGAGATCCCGCCAGGCTTCAAACGTGCCGGGGATCTCCGCGGGATCATCGTAGCCCAACATGATCTTCCACTGACTGGAGAAAAATGCGGTGTTCTCCACCATGTCCCAGTCCCACATGCCAAAACCGGAACTCTCCAAGGCAAAGCGCCAGCGCTGTTGATTGATCTGCAGCTTTTCAACAGCCTCAACTCGATCCGTGATTTCCCTGCCGACCGACTGCGTCTCCAAGAGGCGGCCCGAGTCATCGAAAAAACCCCGATTCACAAACTGCATCCACCGCACCTTCCCCTCTCCGTCCACAATGCGGTTTTCAATCACCACCACCGGATTCTCCCGGGAAATCTCGGCGAGTTTTGCCTCAATCATCGGCAGATCCTCAGCGACAACCACCGGCGACCAGCGCTGACCGATCAACTCCTCCTCCGACTTTCCAAAAAGGCGACAGAAGACTTCGTTGACGAAGGTGAACGTCCCGTCCGGAAGGAAACGGGTGACGACTTCGGTCAAGTCCTCGACCACGATCCGGTGCGGCACCGCCGCCGTCTTGACGACTGGGGCTGCGGTGGCGCGTGGTTTTCGGACTTTCACGACATCAGGGGATGTAGGCCATCGACTTCATCCATTGAACCACGCGGTCGGGCCAGTCGTTGACCGGACCTCCGTTCTTCCGCATGCCAAAACCGTGACCGCCTTTGGCATAAATGTGCAGTTCACAGGGGAGCCCCAGTTTTTTGTATTCGAGATACAGCAGGGCGCTCGCGGTGGAAGGCCATGGATCATCGTGTGCGTGCACCAGGCACATCGGCGGTGATTTGGCCGTGACCTCGTAGCCCGGCAGCAGTTTCCCCTGCTCCTCCTTGCTCACGAGGTAAGCGGGATAAACCGGGATTGCGAAGTTCGGCGTCGCGTCTTCCACATCGAGCGCGGGGTCGGTGGTGTAGGTGCGTTCATTGGCATGCAGCGCCGTCATCACCGTGAGGTGCCCGCCGGCGGAAAAGCCGAGTATGCCGACGCGGTCCGGCTTCAGCCCCCACTCCTCCGCATGATGACGGATGATCCCCATCGCCCGCTGCGCGTCCTGCAGCGCCTCACGCCCCGGATCGCTTGGGTCACGCTTTGGCACGCGATACTTCAGCAGGATGCCGGTGATGCCGTGTTGGTTGAGATAGTCGCACACTTGCGAGCCCTCGTGCTCATAGGCCAGGATGCCGTAGCCGCCGCCCGGACACACGAGCACCGAAGTGCCGTTCGCGTTCTCCGGCTTGAAGACCGTGATCATCGGATCGGTGACGTTCGTGATGCGCTGCACGTCGTCGGCGGATTTTTTCGGCACCTCTTTTTCCGCCTCGATCTTCACCCCCGGCTTCTCCGGCGCGCCACCGGGCCAGAGTTTCATCACAATCGGTTCAGCGGCAAAAACGGATGTCGAGACGAGGAGCAGGGCGGAAATCAGCTTCATGGTTCCGCCATTGGAGCGGAAATCACCGTGCAACGCAAGGCAGCATCATCGCATCACGCATGCCGTGCAGGATTTTCTTGTCCGCCGGACACACCGTGGCCAGCACACCGCCGAGGGCCGGATCATCGTCTTCGCTCGAAACGGCAAAATAATACGGGCAAAGCCGCACCCGGCCCTGCATCACCCGCACGGCCTGCTGCTCCTCGCTCCAGGCGGGGTGCGTCACCACCTTCGCGCGATGAAATTCCTGCAGCACGTACGGATTCGTCGGGAAGCTTGCCAGCGCCTCGTCAATCGCCTCCCCCCACTGCTCCTGGGAGAGATCGTGGCCGATGAACACCCCTCTCGACCCCCAGCCGCGCTCGGAAAAGCCACTGATCTTCAGCACCAGTTGCCTCTGCTTTCCACCGAAGGTTTTCATTTCCCGCCAGTCCTGGATGTCGAGCTTCGGCCACACGGCAAAGGGCGGCAGCGTCACCGGATCCATCACCCAGCCCATGGGAATGCACTTTTGCAGGAGTTCCCGGTGCTCGGTTTTCAGTTCACGGCTCCAGAAAGTTTCCATGGCGGGCGACCAAAACAGCGCTAGCCAGAGCTTCTCTTCGAGGAAGGCCTTGATCGGCGGCGTGAAACTCATCTCACCACGCTCGGCCATGCGCAGCATCGCGTCGGCATTCTCCACATTCTCCAGGTCGAAAAGTTCAAAGAAGCGGTAAATCGACGAACCATTCAGTTCATACGGATCCACCTCCCACGGTCTTAGCACTCGCCGGCCCAGCCGCTCCGCCAACCACTCCATCTCCGGCATATAGTCGCCCGACTCCCGCGAAATGAGAATGTCCTCACCCGGAAAAGCCGCGGCAAACGCCTCCGTCATGCCCGCTGCGCCGCCGATCACGTCCTGCCCGATCGCGGCATAGGTTTCGTTCAGCCATGCCGTCAGACCGATGCCGCCCGGAAGTGAATCCAGTTCCGAAATACTCACGCCTGCCTCCGTCAGCACGAGGTCCGGCCGCAGAACGCGCGGAAGGTCTTCATGCCAGCGCGGATTCCTTCCCAACCCAACCACGCGCGAAGGCTTGCCCTGATCCAGCAGCCGCGCCACCCAGGCATGTTCTTCGTCAAAGTAGAGTCGGTTGCAGGCACGCTGAAACGCCCGCAGAGCGGGCCCCAGTCTGCGTATCAATGCCGTGGTGTCGGCATCCAGCGCAAAGGCCTCCGGCGAAAGCACCCACTCCTTCTCCGCGAAGAATCCCTCCGCCGGAAATGCGGCGCGGATGTGGGCGATGGCGTCAGCAGGTGAATGCACGGAATCCGCTATCGCATCAGCGCCCGCCGTCGCAAGCCCGGAGATGAAACGGTATCGGCAAATCACTCATCATTCACGCCTTCTTCCCCATGCCCCTCCTCGGCCATGCGCTGAATGGTTCCACTCAGGAGTTCGATGTAGCCGTGGACGTCGAGGGATTCGGGCTCCGGTTCGCCGCGCACGGCGTAGAGCCAGCCCTGCTCGTACGGATCGCTGCGCACGATGCAGGCATCGACTTTGAGTTCGGGATTGCCGCCTGCAAACGCGCCATTCATCACGCAGTAAACATCAGAAGCCGCCTTGAATCCTTCCACCCAGCCCACATTGTCGCCGGGCGACACCGTGCCACCTTCTTCTGGCTTCCATTCGCAATCCACAAGTTCCCCGAGCATGCGCGTGGCGAATTTGGTGAAGCCGACGCGCCACAGGCCCTCTTCCCCCTCGACGGGCGCCATCCAGTAATGGGAGCGGGAATAACGGAACGTGTCCGGGAAACGGGCGGAAAAACGGGCGTGCTTGAAGCGGATGAAATTGAGAGGCATGAGCGGGACTGAAGAAAAGGAAATGGCAGGCGGATCGAAGGTCAACGCTTGGGCTGGGACGAGAGTTGCGCTTTCGACCATCGGCACGCGCGATGTGTGACTACCCTGACCTTGGGCAACGACGAATCAATTGAGTCCGCAATCTGCTAAGCACGTCGACCCAGGCCCACGAACGCCAGCGCCACACCCACGACGAAATGCACGCCGAGCATGATCATTGCCAGAGAGGGGGTTGCAAACCAGGTCTTCACCAGATGATCAATGGGTTCGAAAAACGCCGTCGCCTTCAGCGAATCGATCACACCCGACCAGCCGTAGTGCGCCGTGATGAACGGATACACGACATGGCCGAGCGCCTGCGGCAGGCCGAGAAGGGCACCCGAAAGCAGGACATTCACGCAAAGCACGGTCAGGCAGGCGCTGTGGGCGCGCTCCTTCGTGCCGGAATTGGCCGAAATGCCGAGGCAGATGGAGGCGAACGCCACGCCGGAAAGCGCAGGCAGCAGCAGCTTGGCAATCTGCGTTCCCGGCAAACCGCCGGAGATCATTTCGAGAAACATCTCCATCCACACGCTCTGCACCAAAACGACCGGAACAAGAAAGAGCAGTGATCCCAGCAGCCACGCGCTCGCCGTCACTCCACCGATGCGCTCGCGCTCAAACACCGCCCGGCGCGACGCGATTTCCCGCGCTCCGAGTCTCACGGCCATGAACATCACCAGCAGAACCTGCAGCAGCGCGATCATGGAAACGGCGTGGGCCGCCGGCCAGAGGACTTCCGCGGCTTGCGTTCCGGCCCGCACCTCCTTGATCAGTTTCAGATTGGGCAGCAGCAGGAGCATCGCCACCAGCGGCATGCCGACCAGCAGTCCGCCGTGGGTCACCCATTCACGCGGCGTGCGTTTCAGAATGGTCCAACGGCGCTTCAGCAGATGCTGCGCCTGGCTGAAGCTGCCCGGCAGGGGAATGATCGGCCGCACTTCAACATCGACCGCTTTTTTCTCTTCCTCCGCTTCATCGGTCTGCTTCATGATGATGGTGCGGTCCTCGTCGCCGGGATCCTCTTCGGCGGCGGAAAGACTCTTCGCGTCGTCGCCCAGCTTGAAGGCCGCGTAGTAGGCATCGCGATGCTTCATCCACGAGTCGCCCCAGCGCTGTGCTGGCCGCTTCGCCAGCCGCGCGTAAACCTCGTCATACGTTGGCACGGTGAAATAATGCGGCAGTGCGCGGGCGGGGCCGTGAAAGGCCACATAGCCTTCGTGCATCACCACCACCGTGTCGTAGGAGGCCAGGTTCGCGAGAGAATCCGTGGCGTGAATCACGATGCGGTCCGGACGGTCGGAGGCCACCATTTTGAGCAACGCCTCAAACTCACGCTCGCTCCGCACATCCAACCCCACGGTAAAATCATCGCACAGCACGATCACCGGATCGGCCACCAGCGCGAGCCCCAGCTTCAGCCGCCGCCTCTGAGGCAGCGCCAAGTCCGCCGTGCGTTCCATGGCAATGTTTTCCAGACCGATCGTTACCAGCACATGCGACACGCGCGAGAGCAGTTCGTCCCGCGACCGGCTGGCTCCACGCAGGATCGCCGCGCTCATGAGGTTCTCGCGCACCGACAGTTGCTCGATCAAACCGTCGTCGCCCGCCGGCACCCAGCCAAGTTGGTTCGCGTAGAGCGGGGTCTTCAGCACGTCGCGCCCGCGCAGCGTGATGCTGCCCGCTTCCGCCTCCGCCAGTCCCGCGATGACGCGCAGCAGCGTCGTCTTGCCACTGCCGGACGGACCGATTACCGCCAGCACATGACCGCCCGGCGCCATGAAGTTGACCTGCTCAAGGACACGAAGCGGTTCCTTGTTCCGGCCAATCGCCACATGAGAAAGATTGTTGATTTCGAGCATGGGGCCGATCTAAGCCGTTCCCCGTCAAAGAGCAAAGATCAAAATTCAGCCTTCCCTTCCCTCCGCCCTGCTCTATTCCTCCGCACCCATGGCCTACCTCCTTCAAGTCCACCCCGCCGACGACCTCATCGTGGCCCTGCGCGATCTCGATGCCGGCGCCGAAGTTTCCCTCAACGGCCACCGCTGGACGCTGCGCGAAAAGATCCCCGCCAAGCAGAAGTTCGCCGCGCATGACTTCACCGTGGGTGACATCATCACCATGTATGGCGTCATCGTGGGCAAGGCCACGCAGCCCATCGCCGCCGGAGCCTTGGTGCACACGCACAATGTCGTCCACGCCACCTCCAGTTTCTCCGGCAAGCAGAGCGACTACGTCTGGACGCCGCCGGATGTCTTGAAGTGGGCCGGGCGCTCGTTCAACGGCTTCAAACGCACCCAAGGCCCTGCCGGCACGGCGAACCACTGGATCGTCATCCCGCTCGTCTTCTGCGAGAACCGCAACCTCAACTTCATGCGCGAGGCGCTCACCCGCAGCCTCGGCTATGGCAAGACCTCGCCGTATGAGCAGTTCGCGCATCGCCTGGTGCAAATGCAGCGCGAAGGTGCGTCAAAGGCGCAAATCGAAGCCGCGTTGCTCGAAGCCGAAGCGTCCGCCGCCTCATCGCGTGTCTTCAAGAACATCGATGGCGTGAAGTTCCTTGAGCACGGCCTCGGTTGCGGTGGCACGCGACAGGACGCGCAGGCCCTGTGCCGCATTCTCGCCGGTTACATCCATCATCCGAACGTCACCGGTGCCACGGTGCTGAGTCTCGGTTGCCAACACGCGCAGGTCAGCCTGCTCGAGCAGGAACTCGCCGCCCTCTATCCGAAGCTCGAAAAACCGCTGCTCGTTTACGAGCAGCAGAAGAGCAAATCCGAGCGCGACATGCTCGCCAACGCCATCCGCGACACCTTCCTCCAGCTTGGCATTGCCAACGAGCAGACGCGCGAGGCTTGTCCGATCAGCGATCTCTTCCTCGGCGTCGAATGCGGCGGCAGCGACGGCTTCTCCGGCATCTCCGCCAATCCCGCCATCGGGCATGCGTCGGATCTCCTCGCCGCGCTCGGCGGTGCGCCGGTGCTGAGCGAGTTCCCCGAACTCTGCGGCGTCGAGCAGAGCCTCAGCGACCGCTGCGTCACCGCCGCGCTCGCTGACAAATTCGTGCACCTCATGCGCGCCTATGAAAACGCCGCGCAGGCCTGCGGTTCCGGCTTCGATGCCAACCCCAGCCCCGGCAACATCCGCGACGGCCTCATCACCGACGGCATCAAGTCCGCCGGTGCAGCGAAGAAGGGCGGCACCAGTCCCATCGTCGATGTCATCGACTACGGCGAACCCGCCCGCCAGCGGGGCGGCCTCACACTCTGCTGCACGCCCGGCAACGATGTCGAAAGCACCACCGCCATGGCCGCCGCAGGTTGCAACGTCATGGTCTTCTCCACCGGCCTCGGCACCCCCACCGGCAATCCCGTCTGCCCCACGCTCAAAGTCTCCACCAGCACCGGCCTCGCCACCCGCATGCCCGACATCATCGACTACGACGCCGGCCCCATCATCACCGGTGAGAAATCCGTGCCGCAGGCCGGCGAAGACCTCTTCGATCTCATCCTCGCCACCGCCAACGGTGATTACACACCGAAGGCCGTCGCACTCGGGCAGGACGACTTTTTGCCATGGAAGCGGGGCGTGTCTCTTTAACCCGACATCGCCATGACCAAACCCATCGCGCTGATTCTGCTGCTCGTTTCGCAGTTGCGCGCCAAAGACACCCCCGTCGCGGACGCCAACGCGTTTGCCGCTGCCGCCAAAGCCGTCGCCGCCGGTGACACGCTCATCCTTCAAGAAGGCACGTGGGGCGATGCGCGGTTGAAAATTCATGCGGAAGGCACGGCGGAGAAGCCGGTGACGATCAAGGCACAGACGCCGGGGAAGTTGGTGCTGACGGGCGATTCACGTATCTCCATCGCGGGCAGGCACATCGTCGTGGAAGGTCTATGGTTTCAGAATCCGACTGGGGAGGAGGCGATCGAGCTGCGCAATGATTCCGATGAGCTCGCTTTTGATTGTCGCATCGCCAACTGCGCGGTGACGAACGAGCTGCAGGCAGCGCCGGGGACGTCGGCGCGTTTTGTTTCGATCTATGGCGCGAGGAACCGTGTCGACCACTGTTACATCGCCGGGAAGACAAGCGAGGGCACGACGATGGTCGTGTGGCTTTCGACCGAGGCGAAGGATCAGGGCAAACACCAGATTGATCACAATCACTTCGGACCGCGCCCGAAGCTCGGCAAGAACGGCGGCGAGACGATCCGCCTCGGTGACAGCAAGACTTCGATGCAAACGGCCGCGTGTGTGGTGGAAGAAAACCTCTTCGAGAAATGCGATGGCGAGGCGGAATGCATCTCGAACAAGTCCTGCGGCAACATCTACCGCCACAACCTCTTCCGAGGCGTCTCCGGCACGCTGACGCTGCGGCATGGCAACAACTGCTCGGTGGAGAACAATACCTTCATCGGTGCCGGTGCCAAAGGAGCCGGCGGTGTGCGGATCATTGGAGAAGGACACGTCGTCACCGGCAATCTCTTCATGAATCTCACGGGAGACGATGAACGCAGCGCGATGTGTTTCATGCTCGGCATTCCAGACTCGGAGCCCAACGGCTACTTTCAGGTCAAAGGCGCGAAGGTGACGGACAACACGTTCCTGGGCTGCGAGCACAACATCCTCATCGGCATGAGCGGAGACAAGAAGGCCACGCTCCCGCCGGTGGACACCGAGATCAGTGGCAATCACATCCAAACGGCCAAGGGCGAAGCCTTCGAGATCAGGTGCGCCGTGGATGGCATCACGATGAAGGACAATGAAACCGGCACCGCTTTGATCGAGGCGATCCGCATTGACGCTCCTGAATCACCCGGCCCCACGTGGTGGAAATAGCTTCGAATGGCTGCTTGATCCGGTGGCTGGTCGAATCTACCCAGACTTCATGCGCACGAACGTCCTCGGCACTCCTCTCACCTGCTGCTGCCGCAAACCCATGACCGGCTTTTACCGAGACGGCTACTGCCGCACCGGTCCGGGCGACGTGGGTTTGCACACGGTGTGTGTCGAAGCCACAGAGGAGTTTCTGATCTTCTCCGCCGCCCAAGGCAATGATCTCTCCACCCCCGCGCCCGAGTGGGACTTCCCGGGCCTAAAACCCGGCGACCGCTGGTGCCTCTGCGTCACGCGTTGGAAGGAGGCGCTCGAGGCCGGCGTGGCTCCGCCTGTTTTGCTTTCATCCACCCACGAATCCGCGCTGGAATGGGTGGACCTCGATGACTTGAAAACTCACGCCCTTGACGAACCGGGCACCGAATAATCCGGCGCGGCGCGTCCGAAGAGTCTGCGCAGGTTTTCGCGAACGATCTCATACGAGCGCCGAACCACGCGCCAGATCCGAGGCAGCACGAGCCAGAGCACGATCAGGGCAATCGTGAAAAGGCACAGCGCCACAACCGGCTTCAGGATCATGATGGCCGTTCCGGCGACCACGATGATGTCCTCGGCGATGCTCAGCGCGATGTTTGAGGTCGGCTCAGGGGAATGATTGGCCAGCAACCGGGCGCCCGCCTTGGCACTGTGCGTGGTCAGCGCGGCACCGCCCGCCAGCAGGGCGCCGACGACCTCGACGTGCGGCGGCATTTCCCCCAAAGCTTGCAGGGCCAGAATCGTGCCGCCAATGGGCCGCACCAACGTGTGGACGCTGTCCCAAAGCGAATCGACCCAGGGCACCTTGTCCGCCACAAACTCCACCGCGTACAGCACACCCGCCGCAACGAGCACCCATTCATGCCCTAGAACTTCGATGGACTGAAACTTGGAGGCAAGATGCAGCGCATCAAATCGCACCAGCATTCCGGTCAGAAACACCGTGAGGTATAGATTCACGCCCGCGAGGGATGCGAGCCCCAGCGCCAGGCCAAGCTCTTCGAGAATTTGCATGTCCGCCCTATACCACCCCTGGGTCAATACGTCGATGAACAAGTTCGGCCTGATTTTGGAATCGGGAGAGGGGATGTCGGACATTTTTCCTCTCGCCTTCCCCATTTCTCCGGTCTATCTCGGGCAGTGGAAGAAACCGACTACAAGGTCAGACTCGAGATTTTTGAAGGCCCGCTGGACCTGCTGCTCTACCTCATCAAGAAGGAGGAAATCGACATTTACAATGTGTCGCTGGAGCGCATCACGCGGCAGTATTTGGATTACATCGACACGTTCAAGGCACTCAACATTGAGCTGGCCAGCGAGTTCATCGTGATGGCGGCCAACCTGATGTACATCAAGAGCCGTGAACTGCTGCCGAAGGATGTGCAACCTCCCGATGAGGAGGCCGATGAAGACGATCCGCGCTGGGAGCTGATCCGCCAGCTCGTGGAGTACAAGAAGTTTAAAGAGGCCGCCCAGTTCCTCGGTGTGCAGGAGGTCAAGGGCGACGAACTTTTCGTCACCACTCCCGAGATGCCGGATCTGGATGCCCCGGTGGAAAGCGTGGGCCAGGTGGGCATTTTCGATCTCATTCGGGCTTTCCAGCGCATCCTGAAGCGCTTTGAGAACGCCAGCGACTTCCGTGAGATCGTCAATGACCGCTACACCGTGGCCGACAAGATCGAGCACCTGCTCGACATCGTGCCGGTGGGAGGAAAGGTGAAGTTTGAGGAGCTTTTCACCAGCGCCGCCAGCCGCGGGGAGGTAATCGTGACTTTCCTGGCGATGCTCGAACTCATCAAGCTCAACCACCTGCAGGTGGAGCAGGAGCAGTTGCTTGGCGAGATCGTGGTGGTGAGGCCGACAACGTAGCACGGGCAATCTTGCCCGCTGCACGAGAGGGGACGTCGGTCATTGAGACTCCCTCATTTCCCCTTCGTCGCCGGAGTTTCCACCCGGGTGAGTTGGGTTGAAGAGCCGAGCACCCAGAACAAGCCGCCAATGCATCCCATCAACAGCAATACCGCCGCCACGGTCCAGAGACCGGGGAGGAGCGGCTTGCGGAAGCGGCGGCGTCTTGCCATGCGAAACTGTGACACGGCTTGCCGCACTCTGCCAGTGCGGCTATGATCGAAGATGCTTCCCTGGCTGAACAACGACCACTTCCCCCTCTATCTGGCCCCCATGGCCGGGGTCACGGACGTGATCTTCCGCCGCCTCTGCAAGGAGCAGGGAGCGGACGTGATGGTGACGGAGTTTGTCAGCGCCGAGGGCATCCTGCAGCGCGATGACCGCACGCGGCACTACACGGATTTTGACGACGAACAGCGTCCCGTGGGCGTGCAGCTCTTTGGCTCCGATGGCGTGCGCATGGGCGAGGCCGCGCGGAAAATCATCGACTGGAAGCAGCCGGACTTCATCGACATCAACTTTGGTTGCCCAGTGAACAAGGTGGTGGCCAAAAACGGCGGTTCGTCGCTGCTCAAAGACTGCCCGCTGCTCGCCAGCGTGGCGCGTGAGGTGGCCAAGGCCGTGCCGATCCCCGTCACCGCCAAGATCCGCATCGGATGGGACTCCACCCATGTGAACGCGGTCGAAGTGGCGAAAATCCTCGAAGACTGCGGCATGCAGGCCATCGCCGTGCACGGCCGCACCCGAGCACAGGGTTACACGGGACTCGCGGACTGGGATGTCATCGGACAGGTCGCCGACGCAGTCAAAATCCCGGTCATCGGCAACGGGGACGTCGCCAGTGGCCTGGACGTGGAAATCCGCCGCGCCCAGACCAACGTGAAAGGCATCATGATCGGACGCGCCGCGATGGCGAACCCTTGGGTGTTCAAAGAAGCGAAACAGTATCTCTCAACAGGTACACACGCCACAGCCGCCAGCGTGGAGGAGCGCTTCGACTTCATGCGCCGCCACTGCCGGATGGCGATCGACCGCAATTCCCGGATGGAAGAACTCCAAACCATGCGGGCGATGCGCAACCGCCTCATGAACTACACCAAATCCATTCCCGGCGGCAAATGGCTGCGCCAGCGCTTCTCGCAAATCGGCAGCGTCATGGAACTGGAGGACATCTTTGCCGCCTATCTCGATCATCAGGCCTCGCAACTCTACGACCATACTTCCCAGGATACCCCTTCCCTCGCATGACGTTATCCAACCCCTGGTTCATCGCCGCCCTCGTCGGCGTGCTCGGCCTGTTTCACCTCGAACTGATCGCCACATTCCTCAACCTTGCGCAGTTTCGCCATGCGCTGCCACCACGGCTGAAGGAAATTTTTTCCGACGAGACAGTGCAAAAGGCCGGTGAGTACGCCGCCGCATCGTCCAAGCTCGATCTTCTCCGCAGCACGGCCTCCCTCGCGGTATTGATCGCTTTCTGGTGGGGGGGAGGTTTCAGCTGGCTCGAACGCTGGAGCGCCGGTTGGGGCTGGAATGAGATTCAAACGGGTCTGGGCGTCATTGGACTGCTGTTGCTCGTGCAGAACGTCATCTCCCTGCCCTTCGACGCCTGGGATACCTTCAAGGTCGAGGCGGAGTTTGGCTTCAACCGCACGACCACGGGCACTTTCATCGGGGATCGCCTGAAGGGGCTGGTGCTGACGGCGGCTCTTGGCGTACCACTTTTAGCGCTGGTGCTGTGGTTCTTCGAGACACAGAAGCTGGCCGCACTGTATGCCTGGCTGACGGTTGCTGGATTCAGCATCATCATGGCGTGGCTCTCCCCGCGGCTGCTGATGCCGCTGTTCCTGAAGTTCAAGCCTCTGGAAAACGGCCCCCTCCGTGAGGCATTGCTGGCACTGGCGGCACGACTCGAATTCCCCGTCGTCGATGTGTCCGTCGTGGACGGTTCGCGCCGCTCCAGCAAGGCGAACGCTTTTCTCAGCGGCTTCGGCAAGAACAAGCGCATCGCCC
This sequence comes from Prosthecobacter sp., assembly GCA_041395065.1. Classification (GTDB taxonomy): domain Bacteria; phylum Verrucomicrobiota; class Verrucomicrobiia; order Verrucomicrobiales; family Verrucomicrobiaceae; genus Prosthecobacter. The sequence goes on from JAWLBG010000042.1 coordinate 20,018, forward strand.
TCTTCGACACTTTGATCGAAAAGCACTCTCCCGCAGAGCCTCGAAGCGATCCTGGCGCATGAAATCGGGCATCACAAATGCCGCCACGTGCCGAAACAGCTCGCTGTGGGACTGCTGGAGACAGGACTGCTTTTTTTCCTGCTGCACGCCGCGCTGCAGTCCCCGGGCTTCTTTGCCGCCTTCGGTGTCGCTGGCAAGCCGTTGGGGCTGGGCTTGGTGCTGTTCAGCATTCTCTACTCTCCCGCCAGCCTTTTCCTGGGGCTGATCAGCAGTGCTTCGAGCCGGAGGCACGAATATGAGGCGGATGCCTTCGCCAAAAAAGCCTGTGGCGGCGAACCCTTGATCGAGGGACTCAAGAAACTCTCCCTCGATCATCTCAGCCATCCGAATCCTCATTCACTGACCGTATGGCTGCATTATTCGCATCCGCCGATCGGTCAGCGGCTCGCGGCGCTGGAGGGCTGAAGCGTTCACCCTCCCGCCAATTTATCTCCACCTTTGATAAATCAGCCCCCCCGCAGGCGTAGCCTCCGCCAACACCCCTAAAAACACCCATGAAAAGCCCCCTGCGAGCTTCTCTCCACATCCTCGCCCTTACCTCGTTCACTCTTTCAGCCTCGGCCGCTCCGGCGCCCGCGCAGGCTGCCGGTGCCGCGCCAGCCCCCGCACCCGCTCCAGGAGTGGACTTTGTCCGCGACGTGCAGCCCGTCTTTGAGGCCCGCTGCCTCGAATGCCACAATCCAAACAAGATCAAAGGCAAGCTGCTGATGGACTCCGCTGAAGCGCTGCTCAAAGGCGGCGATGCAGGCCCGGGTTTCGTCGCAGGCAAGCCCGATGAAAGCGAAATTTTCAAGCGCGTTGTCCTGCCCGCCGATCACGACGACATCATGCCTCCAAAGGGAGATCCGCTCAGCGCCAAGGAAGTCGATGTGCTGAAGCGCTGGATCGCCGACGGCGCGAAGTGGCCGCAGGGACTCGTGCTCCAATACAAGACGCCCGAACAGCGCAAAGCCCTGGCTGAGCTTCAGAAGAAGCTTCCGACCCTCAAGAACATCCAGATTCTTCCTGATCGATACTCACTGGAAACCAAGCGCGACTTTCACCGTGTCGTCGTTCTCGCCACCTTCCAGGATGCCACGACCAAAGATGTGACGGACGTATGCGACCTCAAGGTCACCGACCCGAAGGTCGCCGCACTCGACGGTCTCACGCTCAAACCGGTCGCCGACGCCGGAACCACGGAACTGATTGCCTCCATCGGCGGTCAGACGGTCAAGGCGCCGGTAACCGTCAAAGACGGCACCAAGGACCGTTCGATCTCCTTCCGCCTCGACTGCATGCCGGTCTTCATGCGCGGCGGCTGCAATCAGGGCGGCTGTCACGGCGCCGCTCGTGGGAAAGATGGCTTCCGCACCTCCCTCTTCGGCATGGACCCGGCCGGCGACTACATCCGCATCACGCGTGAAATGCCCGGCCGCCGCATCAATCTTGCCATCCCCGAGGAAAGCAGCCTCATCGAGAAGGCCGTCGGCGCCGTGCCCCACTCCGGCAATCAATGCTTCGAGCCCGATTCCGTTTACAATAAGAACCTCATCGAATGGATCGCCAACGGTGCCAAGGACGACCCCAAGGACATCGCCACCGTCACCGGCATCGAAGTCTATCCGAGCCAGATCGTCATGGAGGGCAAAGACGTCACTCAGCAGATCACGGTGCGCGCCAGCTACTCCGACGGCACCGACCGTGATGTGACCAATCTCGCGCTGTTCATGTCGAACAACGACCCCACCGCGACCATCAACAAGGACGGCCTCGTGACTTCTGGAGACCGCGGTGCGGCCTTCATGCTCGCCCGCTTCGATGTTTACTCGGTGACCGCCCAGGTGCTCGTCATCCCCGACAAACTCGAATACGAGCGTCCGAAACTCGCCGAGACCAACTACATCGACGAACTCGTCGATGAGAACCTCCACAAGCTGCGCATTCTGCCTTCCGAAATCTGCACCGACGAAGAATTCGTCCGCCGTGCCTTCATCGACATCGCCGGCGTCTTCCCGCAGTCCTCAGACATTCGTGATTTCCTGGGCGACAAGAATCCCGACAAGCGCGCCGCCCTTGTGGACAAACTTCTGGAGCGCAAGGAATTCACCGAACTCTGGGTGATGAAGTGGGCCGAACTGCTGCAGATCCGTTCCTCAATCAACAACAACCAGCCGCCCTTCTACAAGAACGCGCTGCTCTACTACAACTGGCTTTCCGAGCGCATCGGCAAGAACGTCCCGCTCAACGAAATCGTTGTGGAGCTTCTCGCCTCTTCGGGCGGCACCGTCAGCAATCCCGCCGTCAATTTCTACCAGACCGAACTCGACCAGCTCAAGCTCACCGAAAACGTCGCTCAGGTCTTCATGGGCATGCGCATTCAGTGCGCCCAGTGCCACAACCATCCGTTCGACCGCTGGACGATGGACGACTACTACGGCTTCAAGGCCTTTTTCAGCCAGATCGGCCGCAAGCGCACCGACGACCCGGCCGAAGTGATCATCTACAACAGCAAGGGCGGTGAATCGAAGCACTTCCTCACCCAGGCCGTGATGAAGCCGAAGTTCCTCGGCGGCGACACCCCCGAGATCAAACCCGGCGAGGATCGCCGCAAGGTGCTTGCCGAGTGGATCGCCTCCCCCCGCAATCCCTTCTTCGCGCGCAACATTGCCAACATCATCTGGTCGCACTTCAACGGAGTCGGCGTCGTCGAACCGGTGGACGACGTCCGCGTCTCGAATCCCCCCTCCAATCCCGAACTCATCGGCAAGCTCGCCGAAAAACTGACCGAGTACAAATATGACATGCGCAAGTTCGTCCGCGACATCTGCACCTCGCAGACCTACCAGCGCAGCACGAAAGTCAATGAAACCAACGCCGGTGACAAATTGAACTTCTCCCACGCGCAAGTCCGCCGCGTGCGTGCTGAGGTGCTGCTCGATGCCATCTCCCAAATCACGGAGACGCCGAACAAGTTTCAGGGTCTGCCGCTCGGCGCCCGAGCCGTGCAGATCGCCGATGGCGCCGTGTCGAACTACTTCCTCACCACCTTCGGTCGTGCTAAGCGCGAGTCCGTCTGCTCCTGCGAAGTCAAGATGGAGCCCACCCTCTCCCAGGCCCTGCATCTCATGAACGGCGACGCCGTCAACGACCGCATCAAGCAGGGCCGCGTGGTCGCCAAGATGATTCAGGAAAAGAAGAACGACCGCGAGATCGTGGAGGATCTCTTCCTGCGCGTCTTTGGCCGACTGCCCAAGGACAAGGAATGGAACAACGTCCAACAGGCCATCGCCGAAGATCCAGGTGGACGCCAACTCGTGCTTGAAGACCTATTCTGGGCCCTGCTGAACTCCAAGGAGTTCTACTTCAACCACTAATCCAGATTTAAGCAAATCAGACTCAACACCTTCTTGAAGCGGGCGTCATAGCCCGCTTCAACGTTTTAGGCCTGGAGGTGCGCTCTACTTTATACTCCAAGCTGGTGCGCCCGTCAGGAATCGAACCTGAATCTGCGGCTTCGGAGACCACCATTCTATCCGTTGAACTACGGGCGCTTTCTTCGGGGTGCGATGTTTCGCATGGGCAGCCATGGGCGGCAAGTCGTTTTCGGCGGGATATCGAGAGTCCCCGGCTGCTACAGCAACTCGTGCTTGGTCTTGCCGCTCTTGGCGGACGTCTGGAACTTGTTCCAACGGAACGGTTCGATGACCTGGCCCCAGAACGACTTGGGCATCGCGGATTTGATGCCGATGTCCGCCGGCGGCCGGCGGTTGCTGTCGTAATAGGTGCCAAAGACGAGATCCCAGAGCATCAGGTTTTCACCGTAGTTCTTGTTTCCTTCACGCAGATCCATGGAGTGATGCCAGCGATGCAGCGTCGGCGTGTTGAAAATATAGTTCAGCCAGCCGCAACGCACGCGAATGTTGGCATGCGTCAGAAAGCCGATGTAGGCCGTGATGGAGCCAAACCAGAGCACCACATCCTTGGGCGCGCCGGCCAGCGCGAGCAGCGGGGCCGAGAAAATCATGCTCGTCAGCGTGTCGATGATGTGAAAGCGACCCGTGTTAAAGAACCACAACTTACGCGAACTGTGATGCACCGCGTGGAACCACCACAGCGGCATCCATTCGTGGGCGAGGCGGTGCGCCCAGTACAAACCGAACTCCGCCACGACCAACCCGAGCACGACCTGAAAAAACATGGGCCAGTGGTTCGGCCAGATTCCGGTGCCCTGCTCGCCTCCCACCACGGTGGCCAGCCCCAGCCATGTCAGCGACACCACCAGCAGTTGCACAAACGACTTGGTGAAGGCCGTGTGGACGAGATCCGGAACCTCCTGCCCGTCAGACCTCAGCCACTGCCGCTCATGCGGATGAATCCGCTCCAGAACAAACAGGAGCCCCGCCAGGCTGAAGTAGGTGATGTTGAAAGCCAGCGGACCGTGCCCACTGGCGATGCCAATTCCCGTCGGAATAAGGGCAGCGACAAAAACGAGCGGCCAAATCAGATAGTCGATCAGGGTGCGGAACATGAGTGCTGTTTTCAAAGCAAGAAACATGCGGGATTCCAGTGCGGATATGGCGAATGACATCTCACCGCTTGCACTCCAACGACCCGCGTGTTCGATGCCGGTCCCATGAAGTCCGTCATCGCCATTTCCCCAGGAGACCTCGCCATCCTCGATACCCCGCAGCCTCGGCCGGGTCCTTACCAGGCACTGGTGCGCACGGAATGCGCCTGCCTGTGCAACCGCACGGACTCCGAACTGCTCGGCGGCACCTTCCCAGGCATGGAGGACAAATTCCCCTTCGCCCTCGGGCACGAGAGCGTCGGCATCGTCATCGAAGTGGGTGACAAAGTGAGGAACTTCAGGCCGGGAGATCGTGCCGTCGGCGGCCTCGTCTTTGATCTTCAAAAAGAAGGCGTGGACTCAGGCTGGGGCGGTTTTGGCGAATTCACGCTGGCCAACGACCATGAGGCCATGGTCGCCGACGGCGTGGCGGACGAGGCTCACGGCTGGGTCGAGGTTTTCGAGATTCAAACTCGTGTCGATGCCGACATCCCGCCTGAGGAAGCTGTGCTTCTCTGCACTTGGCGCGAAGTCCTCGGCGCGTTTCGCGACTTTCATCTTCAGCCCGGCGACGACGTGCTCATCTACGGTGCGGGTCCCGTCGGTTTGAGCTTCGTGAAGCTCGGTCGACTCTTTGGCCTCCGCTGGATCGGCATCGTGGACCGGCACGAGAATAAACAGGCCCAGGCGCTCGCCTTTGGCGCAGATGCCGCCTTTGCTCCTGGTGACAAAGCAATCTCCGAACTAGCAGTCTCGCGTGGCCGGAAACTCGACGCCGTCATCGACGCCGTCGGCCATCCGGACATCGTGCAGCAGGGGCTGCCGCTGCTGCGCCGGGGGGGATCGCACTGCATCTATGGCGTGCTGACCCACGGAGTTCTGCACATCGACAAGTCAAAAGCCGACTTCAATTTTAACCTATTCGTCCATCAATGGCCCACCCGGCATTATGAGAAGGAGTCCCAGGACGCCCTCTGCCAATGGATTCGCGAAGGCCGGCTCACCTCCGCAGAATTCATCACCCACCGCTTTCCCCTCGAAAAAATCGCCGACGCCTTCAGGGCGGTCAGCGACCGCCAAGTCATCAAGGCTCTGCTCGAATACAGTTAGGACGTCCGATCACGCCTCACTCAAAATACGTATCATCCTATTTTGCCATTTTGCTTTTTCACGATTCGGGCTGGCAAAACGTCGCTTAGGATCAGAAATCTCAGACATAAGGGATTCAATATCAAACCAGAGACTCTCGGGCAACATCTTCGCTCCAAACGTCTGCTCCTAAACCTCACTCAGGCTCAAGTCGCCGCGAACTTGGGCACCATTCAAGAACAATATGATCGCTGGGAACGCGATGAAGTTACGCCAATTGCCTCACATTGGCCTCGCCTGATCCGTTTTCTTGGCCACTACCCTGCCCATGAATGCAGTCCAGGAGATCAGATTCTAAAGGCCCGCCGGATGCTGGGTTTGAGCCAGTATGCACTCGGGCAAAGGATCGGGGTGATCGCTCAACGTGTTCGGCAATGGGAGCACGGACAATTGGAACCACCCGCAACTGTGTTGCAGAAAATCCTTCGTTATTCATCCACAGGTCAGGCTCGCAGCAGCAGGATCAAGCCACGGGATTGAGCTTCAAATGGCGCAAGGCATACAGCGGTGAACCAGCCTGAGCGATGCGTCTCGCTCCTCGTTTTCGCTTCGGGCTGAACTGCTCGCGTTGCGCTTCAAAGATGCCTTCCACGAACGCCTTGCTGCCCAAGACTGATCCGTCGCTGAAGTAGCGCACGCGCAAGCGCACCAACTCGGTGGTGCTCAGCCTCCCTCGCTCTGCCAGCACCGCTCTCGCTGATTCCACACTCACACCGCGCTCCACTACCTTTTCGTTCTGCGCGTCCTTCACCTCGCGGCCTTCGTCGAAGAGGATGCAGCGATACGCCTGCGCCGCTCCTGCGCTCTGCCAGCCGTCCACCGGCTTGCCGATGGCCTTGCACAGCCCGCGTTGCGCCCTCCGACTGCCGCCCAGCGCCTCGGCGTAACCACACCAGCGGTAGTCCTTCGGATCCTTCACCAGCCCCGCACGCACCGGATTGAGATCGATGTAGGCGGCCATTGTGCGCAACGCCTCGCCCTTGCCCTCCACCAGCACGCTCTTGAAGCGGTCCATCCACAGCGTGCCCTTGCGCCCACGCCGTTTGTTGAACCAGCGGCTGAAGCGCTCCTTCACCTCCTTCACGAACAACGACAGGTCGCAGAACCGCTTCTTGATGGCCTCCAACTTCTGCTGGACGAGCACCTCAAGCCCGCGCTTGCGCAGGTCGGCGATTTCATCGCGCAGCAGGCCCACATAGGTCTTGCTGTAGAGGATGCGCAGGTGCTCCAGCAGCTTTGCCTCGCCTTGCGGCCCCTCGAAGCGTTGCAGCCACGTGTCGCGATGCGGCACCTCGGCCAGCAGATGGAAATGGTTGCCCATGAGGCAGTAGGTCACGACCTTGATGCCGCAGAAATCCGCCATGCGCCAGATCACGCGCCGCAGCGCCTCTTTTTCGACGTCATCAAAGAAGATCTCGCCACCACAGGTGCGGGACATGACATGGTAGCAGTAGGACTCCAGCGGCCCCTTGCCGAGAATGCGCCGCCTGCCGCCAGACCACGAACGCGCGCCGGGATAGAGGCCGGTTTTGGCATTCACGCCGACGAGCTGCTCTTCGAGAGGGAGCGGTTGAGTTTCAAGGGATGGGGCGGCTTTCATAGCGGCAGAAAGTGGGTGAAAATGCGATAACAGCAACAATTAAATGCCTGGCATCTTTTCTTTTTTCTTCGATCCCCGTCTCGCTGTCCGTGTACTTCGTGCTGAACCCGAAGGGGCAGAGGTCCACGTCCGGGCCGGTGTTGGTGATGCGGTTGCCGAAGGGATCGTAGTCGTAGCGGGCGATGAGCGTGCCGGCCTGCGGGCCGCTGCCGGGCACGAGGCCGGTGACGTTGCCGTTCGCATCGCTGCACACCTGGTAGGTCACGCCTTGGTAGGTGGTGCTGAGCAGGCCGCCCACGCCGCCTGCGCCGGTCATCGTGCCGCTGACGTCCGGCCCCCACAGGAAGGTGCGGTTCACCCGGCTGCCTTCCAGGCCCGTGCCCGTGGCGAAGCTGTGGTCGAGTTCCGCGATCATTTGATAGCCATCGTACACGAAGCGGAGGTCTTTGACTAGCTTCCAAGTCGAAGTTTCAGGTTCCAAGTTTGAAGTTTCAAGTTGGAAGACCTTCTTTGCGATGCGGCGGTTGCGGTAGTCGTAGGCGAAGGTGAGTTTCAGGCGCGCGGGCGGAGGCAGGCTCACGCCAGCCGCGACGGGGAAGCCGATGAATCAGGATAAAACGGTGCCCGTAGGCCGAGGCGGAGCCGAGAGTCAGAACCACCCGCCAAACTCAACGGCATGCCAGCCTAGTTCGGCGGTGCTCGATTTGGTTTGTCAACTTTTTGCACACCGACCCCATTTCCCTTTTCCCCAGGGAATGACGCTGGAACCCTTGATTTTCCGTGCTTCATGTCGCCTGACCCCGTTTCCCTGACCCCGTTGTCCGGCTTCTTTTGTTCATTTAGAGTCGTCTTTCTCAACAGGTCTGCGGCCCTAGCACGCTGTTCCTGTTTCACCCCATATTCATTTAAGTCGTTCGGATCGACCAGTCGATTGGCCCAGTCTAACGCGGTATGCCCCTGGCTGTCTTTGATTGTTACGTCTGCTCCAAGAGCTAGCGCCACTTCAAGCGTATCAACACAGCCAAATCGCGCGGCGAGCATCAAGCAAGTTTGACCAGATTTTGTCCTGGCGTCAATACTCTGGCCGTGAGCATGCGTTAAGTTCAAAACAATAGCCGCCTTATTCTGCATCGCTGCTTTGTGGATGAGTTGGTATCCATCCTTGTCAGCTAAACCAATGTTGAGTCCCAAACTAACCAGATTTTTCAATCGGGACTCCAACAATTCGGGCTTTGAACGTTCAAGAATGAATACCGCCATATTTTCACCATGCCTGTTTGTAGCGTTAATATCGCATCCCATAGCTAGCAAAAAATGGATGAAGAAACTGTCCTCATGAATCGCCGCTGGCCCCAACAGATCATTGAATTCTTCGGCCTTTGCACCGGCTTGAATAAGTGTTCCAACCGATGATGCAAACGTGGCTTTATCCGACTCCAAGATTATCTTTGCGAGATCGCCACCAAAGAGCTGCGAAACAGTGCGCTTGTTTTCAGGTTGCGCTGCTACCGACACAACAAGTGCAAACAAAACAATGCTAAAAAACGAAGGATTCTTCATCGTGTTTGGTGCCTTACTGTTCCCGGGGGAACTGGACCTACGGGAGTGCTGCCTCCAGATTGCCAATCCAGCCCTGATTGCTGAAAGTATTTTAGATGTAGTGCACGTGAAGCTCCTGGATCGAATTTGGGGCAGCAAGGCTTGCCGATCTTACGCGCTGATGCATTGATTTGATCAGCTATTATGCGTGGGAATGCCCACGGCCAAGGCTTTATCGCAGAACTCGCCCCCACCCCTAACGGCCCTATTGTGTTGTCTTTCACAAACTGATCATATACGTCGTCGGGGATCGGTTTACATTTCGTTAGCACATCCGAAACCCCTTTCTGCCAGTTCGGGTCCAGAGCCGAGAGTGCGCCTAGGGCTTCGGAAGGATGGTCGTCTCCGGACGCAAATTTTCCTTCAGTGGTTTCACCTCTGTCGTGCATGTAGCCGACATCTGCACGATCTCGATTGGTCGCATTTGGTGGCATTCCCCATTCTTGATCGAACCTTTCACGCATGAAGTCCTCTGCAGACTTTCCATTTTTCACGGCTTTTACGCCGCTTGCTAAGTGGATCAAATCTACAATTCCACAGAGGCAAGTAATTACATATGGCCCGTCTTTCATTTTGCCCAGTTTATCAGCAGCATAATGATTCCACATATCTTGAGGTGTTTTAAAACCAGGAAGCTTGGACTGGAACGCCGCCCACTTCTCGCGTCCGAGATAATCAACAAAGTTCACAGGATCATTCCCAACGAACCCGTAGAGATTCACGCCGCCCCTTTCCCCAATGGGGTCTTTAGACAGCCATCTCGCATAACCCGGCCCATAGATGCGCAGTCCGTAGTCGATGAAACCCGTCTCGCTGTCCGTGTACTTCGTGCTGAACCCGAAGGGGCAGAGGTCCACGTCCGGGCCGGTGTTGGTGATGCGGTTGCCGAAGGGATCGTAGTCGTAGCGGGCGATGAGCGTGCCGGCCTGCGGGCCGTTGCCGGGCACCAGGCCGGTGACGTTGCCGTTCGCATCGCTGCACACATGGTAGGTCACGCCTTGATACGTCGTGCTCAGCAGCCCGCCCACACCGCCTGCGCCGGTCATCGTGCCGCTGACGTCCGGCCCCCACAGGAACGTCCGGTTCACCCGGCTGCCTTCCAGGCCCGTGCCCGTGGCGAAGCTGTGGTCGAGTTCCGCGATCATTTGATAGCCATCGTACACAAAGCGGAGGTCTTTGACTAGCTTCCAAGTCGAAGTTTCTGGTTCCAAGTTTGAAGTATGAAGTTGGAAGACTCGCTTCGCGATGCGGCGGTTGCGGTAGTCGTAGGCGAAGGTGAGCTGCTTGCGCGCGGGTGGTGTGGCGCTGAGGCCTGCGGCCACAGCGATGGCCTTCTGCGTGGCGCTGGTCATGCGGTTCTCGGCGTCCCAGGTGTAAACCCACTGTGCGTCCTCGGTGAGGTTGCCGTCGTCATCGTGCGCCACCGTTTCGCTGGCGGGCGGGACATACACAAAGCCCTGCCGGATGAGATCGATGCCGCCCGCGCTGGCCTTGATCTGCACGTGCAACCAGCGCGCAGTGGTGCCGGTCACCGTGTGCACGTAGCGGAAGCTGTGCGGATCGCCCGTCTGGTGCTGCGGCAGGCTGCGGTCCACCATGATCGTCTGGCCGCCGTTGGCCGCGTTCGCGTCCCCGCCGTCGAGCGCCAGCTCCACCACGGCCCCGGCCACCGCCTGCCCGGTGATCTCCACGCTGCGGCTGTGCGTCAGGCCGTCGTACTGCTGCAGCAGGTTGGTGCTGTAACCCGTGCTGCTTTGCTCCGCCACCGCCGTGCCCTGCGTGGCGCTGTCGCGGTTGCCCATCAAATCATACTCGTAGCGGCGGCGCTGGTGGCCCACGATCCCCGTCTCCGGCCCGGCCTCGGCCGTGAACCGGTCCGCCACCTCCACCTCCCCGCGCGCATTGTAGCCGTACTTCCACCCCGGCGGCTGCTCTGCGGCGGCAGGGGCGGCGTCCGGCAGATACGGCTGCACCACCGCGCGCCGACCGTGCGTGTCGTGATCGTAATCAAAGCCCTGCACGCTCGTGTTCGCAACACCCACCGTCCCGGCGTTGTACCAGATCTTGTCGATGCGTCCGCCCGCGCCGTGCGTGTAGCCGCGTGAAACGCCATGCGTGGCCCCGCTGCCGAAGGCCGCGCTGGTCACGCTCTCCAGCCGCCCTGTCGTCGTATTCCGGTTCCAGTTCTGCCGCAGACCGTTGCCGCCCAGACCGCTCTCCCGCACGCCCTGCCAGGCTGGCTCAGCAGCCCTGCGTCCGTCCACGCATGCTGGTTGCTCACCACCGTCGTCCCGCCCACCTGCGCCAGCACCGTTTCCGGCTGGTCCGGCCCGTGCTCCGTGCGCCCCACCAGCAGCCCCGTCATGAGGCCGTCTCCCGTCACCGTCACCGTGCGCTCCGACGCGGTTCCCGTGAACGTGCTCAGCCCCGCTGCGTCACTCACCGTTCCCAGCTCCCCGCTGCGCTTGTAACTCATGACCACCTCCGGCGTGCCGTCGCTGTAGGTCAGCCTCGTCAGCCGCCCCGGCAGCTTCTGCGTGCCGACGGTTTCATAAGTGTAGGTCGTCGTGATGTTCCGCGCGTTGGTCTTCGTTTCGCGCAAGCCGTCCGTGCCATAGGCATAGACCACGCTGTGGTTTGCCGCGTCCGTCTTCTTCCACAGCGCACTCGTGCCCTCGCGGTAGTCCCAGGTCGTCACCGCCGCCGTGGCGCTGGCAAAGGTGTCCGGCAGCGTCTCGCTGTCCCAGCCCGTGCCGCCCTGGTAGGTGTGCAGCTCGTGCAGGCGACCCAGCGCATCATAGACGTACTTCAGCGGCTGCGACCCCGTGCCCCACTGGTGCGTCTGCCGCCCCTGCGCGTCATACGCATAGCGCGTGACCTGCCCGTTGGCCGTCACACTCGCCATCTGCCCGGCGTTCGCATGCGTGGCGGGGTAGTAGGTGTAGGTGATCGCGCTGCCCCCAGCAGGCGTCTGCGTTTCGAGCTGACCCGTGCTGCTGTTGTAAGCCCAGCCGCTCGTCCCCGCCACCGGATGAATTTGGGAGGTCATCCGCCCGAAACCATCGTAGCCGAAGATCACCGGCGTCGTCGCCCCCGGCACGCTCTGCGCCACCTGCAGACCGTTGTAGCTCACGCTGGTCTGTACTGTCACCGGAATGGAGACGCCATCCGCCGAGCGCAGCACCTGCGTGCCATGCAGATGCCCTGCTGCGCTCGTCCAGTCGGTGTAAACCGTCACGCTGCCGTCCGTCGCCGTCGTGCTCTGCCAGGAGACATCCTCCCGCAGTCCGCGCCGCGTGACCGTGTCCAGCGGAAACTCTCCGTTTGGCTGGGTGTGGGTGCGCTGGATCGTCTTCTCCACCCACGCCCCGTCCTGCTCCTCGTAGCTGGTCAGCACCTCCGTCAGCACGTCGGAGGAGGCGACGGTGAGCACGCCATCACCGCTCACATCGTAACCCTGCCTCACCATCCGGCCAAAGTCATCGTACTCGAAGCGCAGGTCCACCGTCCCCGTGCGGCTGCTCCGCACCCGCTGCCCCTTGGCGTTGTACTCATGCGTCGTGGCGATCACCCCGCCCGCCGCAGCAGCCGGCGACGGCTCCTCCTCCCGCAGCACCTGGCCCAAGAAGTTCGTCGTCGTCTTGCGCCAGTGCGCTCCGTCGCTCGTGCCGTAATGCACCGTCTCCGTGATGCTCCCCGCCTCATAAGCCGCGACCGTGCCGTCATTGACCGTGTAGTCGTGATACTCCGCCGTCACCGCCGTACCCGTCACGCTTTTGAGCTGCCCGTCCAGATACGTCTCCGTGATCCGCGTCCCCCCGCCCGGCAGGGTCTCCGTCACCGTGCGGCCATGATTGGCATAGTCATAACTCGTCACGCGCCCGATCTCATCCGTCACGCTTTTCGTCCGGCCCTGCGCGTCCGTGACCGTGATGCTCAGCGTCCGCGTCGTGGTGCCATCGGTCTGCGTCACCGTCTGCGTCGTCTCCCCCGTCGTGGCGTTGGTGGACTTCGCATAAGACGTCGTCACATCCGGTTGCGCCAGGTAGTCCCCGCTGGCCGCCACGCCCTGCTTCGTTTCGGAAATCAGCTCACCCGTGTCCTCGTCAGTCTTCGTGATGGTGGTAACGCCCTGAACGTCCGTGTAGGAGGAAGTGCGCACGCCGTTAGCGATGACATCCTCCGCCTGGGAGGATAACACGGTGGTCCCAAGGCTGCGGGTGGAACCGGTTTCACCGCTGTAGGCGGTGCCGATCGTCTGGAGCGTGTGATCGGTCCCGTCCACCCGTAGCTTCGAGTCTTCCGTGAACACGCGGCCCTGGTCGTCATAGGTGGTGGTGGACCAGAGGGGAAAGTCCGTCCCTGCCGTGTAGTTGGGCGGTTTGCGGTTCGGGCCGTAGCCTCCGTTCGCGGTCGCAGTGAACTGCCAGGAGTCCGTCACCGTGCCACCGGCTGCCAACGTGCTCGTGCTGGAAATCCGCGCCATACCGGTGTGATCCAGCGACACGCTCAGGTTCGCATAGCCGGAAGCCGAGGCACTCCAGGTTCCCGATGTCTCTGACGCATTCCACCGCTCCTGACGCGCGTCGAGGTAGTACCACGCTGTGTCCACATTCAAGGAGGAGAACCAGGCGTCTTTGTATCCATACTCAATGCCGTAGGTCTCGCCGTTGATGGACTCGACCCGTTTCTCCTTCCAGGCTTCATAGATGTAGGCGGGCGGCGTGTTCGACCGGGTAGTTTGAATTCGTCGGCATCCAGCAATGATAAAATTGCTACTACTTCTGGCCTCTGCCAGCAGGTCGGCAAAGAAGGTCTCCGCCCCTGCCCGCGTGTCAAAGTCCGCCGGGAGTGCAGGACCGTTCAGCCAAGGCGTGAACTGCATCACATCGCCATAGGTGAACTCATCCACCGAAACAAGGTCCCAATCTTGGGTATAGTAATCTGTCACTGTGGGCAGTTCCTGCGCGACTTCCAGCAGCCAGGATCCGTCGGGATTCACCGTCCAAACGCGCTGGCCGAAGCGATCATTCGCCTTGCCGGCGGGGTTTTGCGTCGAAACACACCAAATGAGCTGCTCGTCGTAACCGTAGCGCGTTGTCTCAATGCTCAGCGCGGTCGCACCGAGCACTTGGCTCACAGTTTCCGAAAGCAGTACTCGCTCGTTGTCGTACTCGTCACCGATCTTGCCGTACATGCGCTCTGTCACGACCTTGGGCTGGCTGACGTCGGCCGGAATGAACTCGTGTGTTTCTGTCAGAAGAACGGGCTGTGATGGATCTGATGGATCCATGGTAAAGTAGCCGCCATTTGCGTGGCTGGCATCAGCCACCCAAACAAAGGTATCAGGCGGCGCGATCCAGATCTCCACGCTGCCGTCCGGGTTCACCGTCTTGAACGCGCCGATCGCTGTGTTGCTCGAAGGCATGTCCGTTCCGGTGTTGAAAAACGTCATGCTCTCGGACTCGGTGCCTTCCGTGCGCGTGTAGCGCACGCCCTGAAAAACTCCCTCGGTCTCGGCCACACGCTCGAACACATGGGTCGTCTGGACGGCCCCCACCTGTTGCGGCGTCACCGTGATTGTCACCGTTTGCAGCAGACCATTGGCACTGGCCGTCTGGATTGCCGCCGTGGCCGTCGCCGTGTTGCTCGTCAGCTCACGCGCCGTCACTGTTGCACCTGCGGCAAAACTTCCATCCATCCATCCAGCACCGCCGACGGCGGCGAAGTTCGCCAGGCTCAGCATGTCCCCCTGCGCCAAATCTCCGTTGAAGACAATCTGTCCCGCCGGGCTGGCGCTCAGTTCAGGCACCCCGCCGATGCCGCCACCCAGGCTGATGGCCACCTTGAACCGCGCTCCAGCCTGACCTGTGCTGCTGCATGATGTGCAGCCACCGCTGTAAGCATCGCCACCGAGGCCGGGTGGCGTCACCATGGCATGACCTGCCTTGAAGTTCGTAGAAACAGCTGCGCGGGCGCGATCCGTCGCGCTGCATGAGGGTCTTTCCGCCAGTGCGATCAGCTCGTTTTCCGGCAGCAAACTGCCGCTAGGCTCGAAAAGGTAGGAAGGGAACTCATAGACGTGCATCCGGACTAACTCACGGTATTGATCTGGATTGGCCGGATTATCCATCACTTCGATGACTTCCCAGAGATGAGGTAAGTATAGTTCTCCCTCATAGTAGTTCCAGCCCCAGCCTACCCAGAACTTGTCGCCCACCTGTGGCTTGGGACTATTCTGTGCCGTAGTCCAGTAAGGCGTAGAAGGTTGCCACCAGTCATCGAAGGTGAAGATATACGCGCCATGGTCAGGCTCGCAGCCGTTACCGCACTTGGATTTCACTTCGATCCCGCCAGCCTGCAACTGCTCCGCTAGAGTGCTTATCAAAGAGACGACCAGAACCAGACCTGGCAACGAGAATAACTGCTTCATAAGGTTACATAATTCGGGGGGTCAAGCTTCACCGCACCACCGGCGTGTACACCGCCAGCATCACCGTGCCCTGCTCGTCCGCGCCGGGACGGGAACGCCAGTCGTTCGGGTCGGTGCCCGCCAGCCACTCATCGTAGTCGCTCACACCGTCGCCATCGGTGTCCAGGCCCAAGTCACGCCCCAGCGTGCCAAAGTGCTCCAACTCCCAGGCATCAGGCACGCCGTCACCGTCCGTGTCGAGTTGCACAGCTGGCACCGAAAAATCAAACACTGTCTTAGCCTGCCCCACATTCGCGAGAGCGAAATCATCGTCATCCTCAGCAGCAGCCGTACCCAGCGGTGGCAGGGTAAGATTCACTTCCTCCAACCGTGCCCGAATCAGTTTTCCCATGGCCTTGAGCTGTCCCACATTCGCCGTGGCGAAGTCATCCGCCGTCACCGTGCTGGCTCGCCACCCGGCCACAAGGTTGTTCAGAACACTTCCCGCCCCGCCGGGCAATTTGTCATTCATTTCATCCACGGCTCCGCGCACAAAATTCTTCAATTGTCCGATATTAAGTGCGGCGAAGTCGTCCGCCACCGCACCGGGCGTGAGCACCTGCCGTGTGCTCCACCACTCGGGAGCCACAGCGGGAGCGCTTTGCAGCAGCAGCCCGGCCACCAACATGGCGGCGGTCAGTTCACGAAAGAAGTTCGGTTTCATGAGGCAATCGTTCACGGTTCCCAGTTTGCTGTCCCAACGGCCACCGGTTGCCGTTCACGGTTCTCCTCCCGCCGTAAACTCGCCCATGCCGATGTCTCCGCCGGGGCGCACGCGCAGCACGCCGCGGATGGTGCTCACGCCGCCGGGTGTGGGATCGAGCACCACGCCCGCCGCTCCGCTGCTGTGGTCGTAGAGGGTCAACCGGCTGGAGGCGTCCAGTTTCATCACAGCGACTGGGGGCAGCGCCACGTTGTCCGCCGCGCGGCTCCACACCCACTGCGCCTGCGGGCGGCCCAGCGCGTTGTGCAGCGTGGCCGTGCCACCCGCATCCATGAACTGCCACGTCACCCCCGCCACTGCCGCATCGCCGCTCAGCGCCCCGAAGCTCAGCACGTTGCCCGTGATGTCCACGTCCGCAGCGATGGTGTACAGATTGGCCTCGTTGAACACGGGGTTGATGCGGTCCCCGACGAAACTCCCGGAGTAGGCGATGCGTCCATCCCTCATCCGCACGCTGCCGCGCACATCGTTGAGCGTCCCGTTGGTGTTCCCATACACGGGATCGGTCAAGCTGACGAGCCGCAGCCCGTCGGCATCCTCGGCATCCACCGCCAGCACCTGCCCGCTGTAGTAGCCTTGATACAGGGCCGCCCCGTCGGCGTCTTCGCCCACATAACGCCAGACATCATTGCCAACGAGAAAGGTGTCCGGCAGGTCTTCAGGTGCCTCCAGGAGCCCCCACAGGCGGTCGTTGTCATTGGGATCGACGCCATAGACCGGCATGGGAAAACCGCTCTGCGGTCCGCTGGTCTGGAACAAATGGGTGGTGCTGCTGTAGCTGCCGGGAGCACTGGTCCCAGCGACATGATCCACGAAAGCCGCCTCACCATTCCCTGTTGTGACGACTTGGAGCAGCCAGGGACTTTGATGAGCTTCCGTCGCGCTGCCGTAGTAGGCGTAAACATCCCACATGCCCAAAAACGGCCAGATCCTCCCGTCCACCATCATCACCGCTGGCGGCAGGTCACCCGGCGGGTTCCCGCCGGAGAGCAGCAGCGTTCCATCGGCATTGGCCGGGATGGCCAGCCCATTTTCGGAGCCGTTGTCATCCTGCAGCATGAACAGGCCGGGACTCTGGTTCCACAGCCCGGAAAAGTCGCCCACAGCATCGGTGCCGGAGATTATCAACTGGCCACTCCCATCGTCACCTACATTTAGAGTGTCACCGGTAGTCGTCTGAAAGTCATTGAGGTTGCTGTCGATACGCTGGTAAAACCGTCCGCGCACCCACCACGCCTCCGGGCCGTAAACAGGATCAGGATCAGGATCAGGATCAGGATCAGGATCAGGATCAGGATCAGGATCAGGATCGCTGAAGGGATCGGTCGTGGAGATGACGTAAGTGTAGGTGTAAAAGTAATCCGGTCCTTCATACCACCCGTAGTCGATGTCGCTGTAGTAGCTCACGCTGAGGTCGGCGTAGTTTGGGTCGCTGGTGTTGCCGCTGAGCGTCACCGTCCCGGCGCTGGCATTCACGTAGGTGTCCGTGCGGTTACCGTAATCATCGTAGTAGCCCAGCTCAAAGGGGTACTCCGTCCCGTCCACCCACAGCACCGTGCTGCTGGTGAAATACGGTGAGCTGTCGTGATAGACAATGGGATCAGGATCGGGGTCACCGGAGGGGTCGCTAGTCTGGATGTCAAAATTTTGATCATTGGAAAAACCACTGTTCGGATCGTAGGAGCCGCCGAGGTCACCATTCACAGTGACTTCGGCATTGGTTCCATTGGTGGCAAACTCCCGCACGCTGCCACTGATGACCACACTCGCGCCGCCCTCGTCGTAATAGTCCGTCACCACGCCGTCGCTGCTGATCTCCCCCCAAGTCCAGTCCACCAGCGCACCATTCACCCACAACTGTGCGGGCGCGAAGCTCGGTCCCGTGCGCAGCGCCCACTCCGCACCACTCACCAACTCGGTATGATCGGAGAAATACCCCTCATACTGCCCGGCAAAACTCCCCACATGTGGATCCCACCCAGAGATGCTGGTGGACCGCATCGCCAAAGAAGCATCGTCAGATACTGAAACGTCCAGAGATCCCCCGTCGGAACTCGTGAAGTAATCCGTCCACCCAGAAATCCCGCTACCGGTACTATCCTCTTCAAGAAACCAGTCACCGTACGTCCAGGCAAATGTCGTTCCCATAAGGTCCACAACGGTGCCGCCTCCAGATGGTCCTTCGGTGGAACCAGACAGGACTAGACTCCAGTAGCTGTCATTTGAGCCATCATCCCACCAAGAAGAGTAGTTGCCAAAAGGACCGCTGTAGCTCTCGTTACCAGAAGTAAGCAACTGACCTAAATCCACATCAACGATATAAAATACTTCGCTATTATAGTCAGTAAACTCATACCCGTTGATCCAGAATGAGCCAGACTCTGAATAATACTGCGCGTTGTCAGCATAAACGCCATATAGCAAATGCCCGTCCACCGCACCGCTCACGCTGGCAAGGTCAGTTGCGTCAATGATCCCTGCGATAGTGACCATTCCGAGTGGGCCGCTATATTCATCATAGTGGTAGCCCAGGTCCTCGCTCGCCGAATCCCAAGTATAGGTCTCACCGTTAATTTCAAGTGACGTGCCAGCGAACATGGGTTCGCTGGTGTCGGCGCGACTGTTGGAAGGCAACCAGGCAACGGTCAGGCTAAAGTAAAAAAGCAACAGGCGAATGAGCGATTTCATGGCGGCAGCAGTGGTTGATTGAACTTCCCAAGGAGTAATTTTTTGCGAATTTCACATCGGGTTTATCAGGCGATTTTTCATTTGAAAAGAATAAACCCTCCAATTTCACTTAATTGACCTAAACGACAGATTTATAATGCTCTTATGAACATCGGCAATTCTGCCAATAGGAACTGGTCGCTCACCTTCAAAAACCCACACCGAAATGAGTGGAAGGGCGATCCAGAGAGCCCACAAAACATTGCAACTCGATCTGAACTCGTTGCGAACTAGACACAACGAGGATGAGTTAACTCATTGATTGTGAGAGTTCCGCGCCCACTGTTATCGCCGATCTGTGCCATCACCTTTTCAGCTTGAGCGCCGCTTTAATTCTGCCGGGCAAAATGCTTTCCGCATGGGTGTAAAAACGCCCGAAAGGGCGTGAGAATGAGCGTACTTCTGCAGGCCAAATACTTTCTCCGTCATCCCTTGTCGCAGTTCAAACCATTTGATACTTATCCCTCCGTGTCAGACCAATCGCCCGTTCCAGACAAGGCCCGTCTTCTCGCCATGATCGTGGGTGCAGGCTTTGGGGTTTCCAGCTTTCTATTTCGCGGATTGCTTGAGTATCGTTTCATAATCATTGATCCCGCAAAAGTTCATCTGCTAATTCTGCTCATTCTGTGCTTCTTGGCTGGACTGGTGACAGCACTGATCTCCAAGACACAACGTTTCACCAAAGATCAGGCTCCTGGCATCGGGGGACGGCTGGGTATTCGTGCGGGGGTTATATGCGGTGTTGTTGCGGGAGCGCTGCTCACCCTTCTTGCAACCTTGGACGCAGGGTCAGCCACCTTGGCGGCAATGGATCGAATCCTACGAGGACGAATGTGGTTGGTGCTGGCGGTGAGTGTGGCCTCGTTGTTGCCGGGCGTGTTGTGTGGATTTGCTGGCGGGTTCATCGGCGGACGACTTCTCTCTGCTAGGCTTCCTACCAAAAGCAGCACAACATCAGAACCTCCCCTTCCCTGGCTGCGATGGGTTTCTCTGAGCATCGGCTTGCTTGCCGTTCTGTCGTTCGCCTCGCCTCTTTCAATTCTCGGCAAGCCACTTGTAGTTGATCCGCCTGTCGTCAAATCGACTCCGAAACCGCCAGCCCCCCTTTTGTTTCATTTTGAGCCGCCCGCAGGCATCAAATCGGCGCGTATGGGCGAAATCCAGCCTGACTTCGCCAAGGTCATTCCAAACGTGAATGGTGCATGCCCTTTCGCGATGTCGCCGGATGGGGTGATGATCGCGTATGGCGACGCATCAAGATCGCGGACCGCTGTGGGAGTTTATGACCTGCATGGCTTCACAAAAGCCACCTCCATTCCGGTGCCTGCTTTACCCACAGGTCATCTCGTTTGGTCGCCTGATCAAAAGTCGATTGCATGCACGATTGGCGACGGCTCATCGCGCCGGATTTGGATTCTGAAGGTTGCCGCAGGATCAGCAATCGAACTACCTCGCCCGCCGGGTCGCGACGTTCCCGGTGGTGAACTTCACTGGTGGCATCCGCATGAGCTGGCGTTTTTTCCCATCGACGAACCTCCGCAGTCATTCGATCTGCAAACGTTGACGCTTGCTCCTCTTGAGCAATCCCCCGAGTTCCAGAAGCTCGATGATGCTAGCAGGCGACGCTGGCTGCATGGCCCAAGAGCGGAATGGCCCGAACAGGTCGGTTGGAAGTTGGCTTTGCGCCCGGTCATCCAATCCGCGGTCTCACCTCCACGCCGCAGCCCCGACACTCCATGGCAGCTCTCAGGCAAGACCCTCTGCGCCCTGGCACATCCTGCTCTCCCACTGGCCTATGGCCTGCCCTCCTTCGCAGTGAGTGAAGGTGGGCGCATCGCCTGCTCTCCTGATGGCTCAAAGCTGGCGCATCCGGTGAACGGCGGCATTGAGATTCTCTACATGAAGCGCACCCCGGCGCCAGCCTTCATGCTGGAGGTGACCATGCCGTTTCCAGTGGACGAAATCGACAACAACGAATGGAACAGCCAGGTCACGAGCGAAAGCCTCTGCGTTTTCCTCTGCTCTCCGCTCAGCAACCCGTTAAATGGCGCGGTGGTCGGACCGGACTATGATCATGTGCACGGGCTGGCCCAACTCGTCGAATGGAAAGGCCGGAATGCCGTGTTTGTGGTGCAGACGTTTGCCGGGAGCATCCAGGTGAACGACATCGCGACGACCCTGCACCACTGGGAGGCTGGGCGCATGAACGAATGGCATCCTCTGGCTTCGCGCTCGTGGTGGTCAACGATCCGTGCCTCCGCCAAGACGGTGCCGATGAAGCTGGCCGAGGTGGGAATCCCCCTACCATTGGAACTGGTTCCCCAGACCGGATCGCTGCTGGTGATGAAAACCACGGACAGCTCCGCCGGGTTCAGCATCCTGGCCCGCCCAAGGTTAAAAAAAAGCTGACTCCACTCCCTGTGCCATCACCTCCGCCTCCGGCTCGGGTCGCGCAGGAGGCCGTGGTCGCGTTTCTAACGGAGCATCATGCCAAGGCATCTCGTGGTGATGTCCCCGGGATGATCTCTGACTACGACCAGTTCGTGGATTTTCTGGACAAGGGCAACCGCATGACACGCAACGCCATTGAGATCGAGGAAACCAAAAACCGTGCCAAGTGGCCAAAGTCCACCGAGCGTATATAGCCGGTGCAATGCGCATGGATGAGCGCGGTGACCACTGGATCGCAGCCTACACGCTGGATTTCAACAACGAAAACAACCAGGGCGAAACGATTGAAGGCAAGGCTGACATGGAGATGTGGGTGCGCTCGGATGGCAACCGGTTGTGGATTACCTCGCAAAAATCCCGGGTGCATGATCTCAAAAGTGGGTCAACCGCGGCCAACAAGCAAGCCGGCCCCCCACCGGTTAAGATCAGGCTGCCCGGCCCTGTTTGGGTTGCGGTCAACACCCATCAGGTGAATGGCAGGACGTATGAAATACATGAAGCCTTCGGCTTGGTGGCGAATCACACGGTCATCCACCGCACTTACCGGAATTTGGTAAACGACAAGACCCCCAGCGCATTGAAAGCCCGGCATCCGGACGGCGTGATTTCCATGCAGACGGCGGAGATGGAGGGAGCGCTTCAATCCAACGGCCCGCTCAATTCACCACCTACATTGGCAGATAAGGCTGGGTGCAGGACAAAGATGCGCGCTCGGGCGAGTGGTCCAAGGATTTTGAGACGGATGCAGCGCAAATGGTTGGAAGATCAGTCACCTGCCAGATGATCGGTGATGATCTGGAGATCGAAGGGAGGCACTTGAAGCTGGTGAAAGGCAGGCCGAAGAAATGAATGCCCGTGGTGAAGGGAAAAGCCTTTCCCTCGCCGCTACTGCGTGCGCGGCTACCCTTTCCAACGGGAGGTGTCCCGTAACGCCCTCGACATTCACGCCTGCCACGGCACAGCCAGCATGTGCGCAGCTCATGCCCGCCTTGCCCCGCCACGGATTCGAGGTGCATCAGTGATCGCTTCCACAGCCTGCCGCAGGCTCCGCCTTCCATACCGCTCTGGCAGCGTTCACCCATGTACATGTGGCCCTACCCCGCCGCCAACGGCCCGTCTGGCATCGGCTCCTGCGTCGTCCGAATGGCAGACCAGCCGTTGCCCCGGCTTCCCTTGGCCGCGTGGCCGATGACGGATGCAGGGCCAGTTCCTCCCCGCCTTTCCACGAGGACTGGCCCATGCACCGTCACCGGCCACGCGGGGGCACGGGTGCGGAAAGAAAAACTTCGGCTGACCGAAGTCACGCGTTTCACGCTATCCACAGGGCGATGTGACACGCCGGGTCACCTTCATGGCATGATGAAGGCATGGAAAAAATCGTGCGCAAATCAGCGGGCGTGAAGTTCGAGAGTGATGTGCTGGCGTTCATCGACCGGGTCGCACGCGAGCAGCAGCGAAGCCGCAGTTTCATCATCAATGCCATCCTGCGATGGTATTCCAAATGACTCGTGGAGCAGCAGGCCAAGGTCGAGGCGGAGCAGGTGAGGGCGGACGACAGCCTGCGTTGACGCCTTCACCCGTTCGCTCCATGTTATTCGTATTGATCTGCTCCCCGCCCGACACGCCGCAAGGACTCGGGCGGGGTTATTTTTCCCTCATGAGATCGCCCACTCTTGACCCACCCGCCATGAACCCGAACGTCGAACGCATCCGCCAGAAGATCGCCCAGCTCGCCCCGGAGGAGCTTCGGGAGCTGTTCACCGATCTCCAGCAGGAGTATCCACTACGGCTGCTTCAGGTCAAAGAGACCGCGCCAGATCTCTCCGACCTCAGTGAAGCTGACAAGCTCAAGCTCGAAGCTCTTCGCCGTGACATTCAGGTGGGCGTTGAGCAGTTGGATCGTGGTGAAGGCATCGAAATCGACTGGGACGCCAAGCTCGCCGAACTTCACCGCTCTCGTGCCTGACAGAATAATGCATTCTTGTCAGCTAACGGTTACACCTAACTCTGCCCGCTCCACGCTTCCGAAAGCGTCTCCGCCTGCTCCAGAACCAGATCAATCGCCGCTTTTTCCAGGTCGGGCGGATACTTGTATCGGCGCAGGAGGCGGCGAACCAGAATGCGGAGCTTGGCCCGCACGCTTTCACGCACTTGCCAGTCCACCGTGGTGCTCTTGCGGAGTTGGTCGGTGAGTTCCGTGGCTAGCTTCTTGAGCGTGGCGTCGCCGAGTTCGCGCACAGCGCTCTGATTCTCGGCAAGGGCCATGTAGAAGGCCACTTCATCTGGATTTAGGCCCAGCTCTTTGTTGCGTTGAAGTTCGTCGGCGAAGTCCTTCGCCATCTGGATCATCTCCTCGATCACTTGGGCGGTCTCGATGGCTCGATTGTGATACTTGCGGAGCGTTTCCAGCAGGCGGTCGCCATACTTCTTCTCCTGCACCACGTTCGTTCGCGTGTGCGCTTTGATCTCATCCCGCAGGAGCTTTTCCAGCAATTCCAAGGCAAGGTTCCGTGCGGGAGTCTTGCGCAGGTCTTCGAGGAACTCATCGGACAGCAGGCCGATGTTCGGCTTTTCGAGTCCGGCCAGGGTGAAGACATCTGCCACGCCTTCTGCCACCACCGCGTTGTCGAGGATTTGCTTCAGGGCAGAGTTCTTCTCTTCCTCGGTCCGCTTCCGGTCCACCGTGGTGTATTTCACGATGGCGGCGCGCACGGCGGTGAAGAATGCGATCTCCTTCCGCACTCCTGCCGCCTCATCCAGCGTGCTGCACAGCGAGTAAGCCTTCGTGATGGCGGCCATCACATCGAGGAAGCGCTTCTTTCCGTCAGCCACTCCGAGCACGTGGTTGGCCGCAGGCACCAGCAGCTTCATGGCTTCCATCTCATACTTCCGATAGTCGAAGCCATGGAAAAGCCCGCGCAGCTTGTCGAGGTTCTCCATCAGCTTCGCCAGGGCCTCACTGGAGCGCAGCGTCGGCTGGCCTTTGCCTCGTGCTTCGGTGTAGGTCTTGAGCGCAGCTTTCAGGGCCGCGGCGATGCCGATGTAGTCCACCACCAGACCGCCCTGCTTGTCTTTGAAGACACGATTCACGCGGGCGATGGCCTGCATTAGGTTGTGAGCCTCCATCGGCTTGTCGATATACATCGTGTGGCAGCACGGGGCATCAAAGCCCGTCAGCCACATGTCGCGCACGATCACCAGCTTTAGCGGGTCGGCGGGATCTTTGAAGCGCCGCTCCAGCGTCTTCTTCTGGGCTTTGGAAAAGACATGATCTTGAATAGCGGAGCGGTCGGAGGCCGTGCCGGTCATCACAATGCGGATGGCTCCGTCGTCCGGGTTGTAGCCGATCTCCTTGCCATCCTTCGTAAGCTTGGTTCCTGCCCACTGAGGGCGCAGCGCGATGATCTTGTCGAAAAGATCCACGCAGATGTCGCGGCTCATGCACACAATCATTGCCTTGCCTTCGATGGCGGAGGTTCGGGTTTCGTAGTGCGCCACTAGATCGGCTGCCACTTCCTCTAAACGCTCCTTTGCTCCCACCAGCTTCGCCAGTTCGGCCCACTTGCTCTTGGTCTTCTCGCGGGCAGCCACGTCCTCCTCGTCCTCGATGACCTCCTCGACTTCTTTGTTGAGTTCATCAATCGCTGCCCGGTTGATGTCCAGCCGCGCCAGCCGGCTCTCGTAGTAGATCGGCACCGTCGCGCCATCGTCCACGGCATCCTGGATGTCATAGACGCTCACGTAGCCGCCAAAGACCGTCTGCGTGTCCCGGTCCTCCGATGAGATGGGCGTTCCCGTGAAGCCGATGAAGCTCGCCTCCGGCAGCGCATCGCGCATGTGCTTCGCGTAGCCAAAGACATACTTCTTGCCAATCACCTCCTTGGTCTGCTTGTCCTTCACATCCACCAGCCGGGCACTCAGGCCATACTGCGTGCGGTGCGCTTCATCCGAGATCACCACCACATTGCCGCGCTCGCAGAGCTTCGGGTGTTTGGCTTCGCCTTCCAGCAGGGAGAACTTCTGCACCGTGGTGAAAATGATCCCGCCGGCCTGCCGTGCCGCCAGCTTCTCGCGCAGCTCCTCGCGGCTCTCCGCCTGCTCGGGCGTTTGCTTCAGCAGGTCCTTGGCACTGGAGAACTGCTGGTAGAGCTGCCCGTCGAGGTCATTGCGATCCGTCACCACCACGAGAGTCGGGTTGTTCATCTCAGGCTGCTGGATCAGCATCCCGGCATAGCAGACCATCGAGATGCTCTTTCCGCTCCCCTGCGTCTGCCAGAAGACGCCCGCTTTCTTCGAGCCGGGCACCACTTCCTTCCCGTAGATGGCTCGTTCCTCGCGGATGACGCCATCCTTGTCCCGATGCGCAGCGATCAAGGTCACCCGCACCGCCTCACGCACGCCGTGGAATTGATGATAACCCGCGATCTTCTTGGAGATCCGGTCGCCGTTCTGCTCAAAGAGCACGAAGAAGCGCACATAGCACAGGAACAGCTCCGGGTTGAAGAACCCGCGCACCAGCACCTCCAGCTCGTATTGCAGCTTCGGTCGGTCGTTCTCGTTGCTGATGGCCTTCCAGGGCATGAACCACTCCTTCGTCGCCGTCAGCGATCCCACACGCGCCGTGATGCCATCACTGGCGATCAGCGCCTGGTTGTAGATGAACAGGTCGCTGATCTCCTCCTTGTAGGTTTGCAGTTGGTCGTAGGCATCCCACAGGTCCACCTGCGCGTTGCCCAGATTCTTGAGTTCCAGCACGGACAACGGCAACCCGTTCACGAAGACCACAATGTCCGGTCTGCGCGGCTGCTTCGTGCCCGTCACGGTGAACTGGCTGGCCACCGGAAAGTCGTTTGCCCGCCAGTCGTGGAAGTCGTCACCCTCCAGATGCTCCACCACCTTCTTGTCCGCTTGCGTGAACTCCCACCCGCACGCCTTCCTGCAGCAGTTTGTGAAAGGCCCGGTTTCGCTGGATCAGCGAAGGATGATCAGCGATGCAGATGACATGCACCGCGTCTTCGACGGCCTCGGCGGAGCACGGTGGGGTTGAGCCGAACTATCGAAGCCAGCCGCTTGCGCAGCTTCCTTCGCTCATAGCCTGTACGTTCACGGCGAACAGGTTTCAGGCGCGGGTATCTCCGCGCCATGGCTGTAATTCCAACCCGTCTCCCGAGACCATTCGATGCAAGTTGTTCAGAGAGTCTTCGGTGATCATTCGCCGTGGTGCGTGAATTATTGCCGGGCCATCTCCTCGTCGAGCCAGTCCAGGGTGTCTTCTGGCATGTCGTTGTCAGCAGCGACGTTGACCAGCCTTTCGGTGTCATCCGCGTTGACCACATTCCTCACCTGCTTTATCCAGCCCAGTGACGACTTCCTCAAAGGCATCTTTTAGATCCAGTGTTGCCCCTGCGCGGCTGGTTCACAGCAAAGATGAACCTTTCGGGGTTCATATCCATGTCCTGAAGACGCCGAATACGCGTCATCCACGCATCACCATGATCAATGATGGCGGTTGGATCATCCTTGTCGAAATCCAGCGGCTTGATCACGCGGGCGGGCACCGGCTTTGCGGCATCGGGATCCTTCATCTGTGCAGAATGGATCGGCACCTTGACGTGATACAGGCCACCCTTGATGACGAACTGTCCGTGAAAGGGACACGCGGGTCGTAGCTCGCGGAGCACCTTCAGGTAACGTTTCGCCATCACGGTTTCCTGATACTCCTTCTGCTTCGCGAAGTTGCGCAGTACATAACGCTCGAACAATTGCTTGGATAACTTCTCGGGGGCATCGGTCAGGATTGTTCTCGCCTCTCCGAAACGAAAGACCGCTTCCCGCGGCCTCACCATTTCCTGAAACACACGGCGGACCAGCTCACGGTCCTTTTCCTGCACGGCCAGATGTTTTATGCGTTCAAACTCCGCCTCCACAGCCTCCCGCGTGGCTCGAAACTGCGCCTTGTCCAGCTCTGGGAAGAAATCCGTCACCCGGCGTTGCTTGCGCTGCTCCACCAATACTTCCAACAGCCCCGTTTCAGGACACTGCACGGCCACGCCCAGGTTCACAAACTCACCCGTCTCCGGATAAGGTTGGAAGCGAAGCACCGCGTAGTTGCAGACATGTTTGGCAATCGTTTTCATGGCAGGGTCCAAAAGGCCTCCGGCTCTTCCAGCGGGAGTTGGAGGGTTTTTAATACTTGGTTTTGATCCAGATGCACGGGCAAACTGTCGTCCCCGTCAGGGTAGAGCCAATCATCAGGCAGTTGGGAAAAGAGGCGGGGCACACTGGCAAGCATGGCGGTCAGTTGACCCGTCATATGTTCTCGAAAGCCTTCCGGCCACGCTCCCAGGAACTGTCCAAAGACGTGATGCTCCAGCATGCTACTCCGGACAAAGAGTTCATCGAAGGATAGATTGAAATCAATCACCCACAGGCATCGCTGCATCGCGTCCGTCGCCTCGCCTTGGTCCACTTCCGCTTCATGCGTGATCAGCAGATTGGGATTACCTCCCAAGACGGAGAGCGTTCGGTCTTCATTTTGCACCCACAGATCAAAGAACAGCACCTTCGCCATCTCCCATGAGTTCAGATGTGGGAGGTCATTCCATGCGATTTCCCGGGCTCCGGTCACCTGCGATGAGGCAAACACAGGCCCTTCCCCCAGATGGCGGATGTCCTCCCGGTCACTCGCCGCCACGAGCGCCCGCGGCACCTGCGCGATCGTAAAATCCGGCACCACCAGCCCGGCCTGTCGGGCCAGATGGCTCACCACCCATTCACAGCACAGGGACCGGTAACCTGCGTTCCGCCCCTTCACATAGTAGAGCTG
This sequence comes from Prosthecobacter sp., assembly GCA_041395065.1. GTDB lineage: Bacteria > Verrucomicrobiota > Verrucomicrobiia > Verrucomicrobiales > Verrucomicrobiaceae > Prosthecobacter. Next base: position 48,175 of record JAWLBG010000042.1, read on the forward strand.
GTCATCATCACCACGGCAGATGAAGGGCTCCGTCCGGCCCTGCGCGGCTTTGCCTAAAACTTCGGTGATGGTGATCATGGAATGCGGTCGGATTCTTCCGTCAGCCGAATGATTTTCTTGGTTTGGGCTTCGTCTTCTTTGTAGGCCGCCAGTCCTTCCGCTCCGGCCGTGTCGGGATCAATCTCCAAATAGTGCTCCTCCACGTAGCCGATGAAGGCATCGAGAGCCTCCTTGAGTGGGGCAGCCTGTTCGCCGTTGAACTTAGCGCGCTGGTTCTGGTCTCGGCAATACTTCCATTCGTCACCGTCCTTCACATTGAAGAAAAAGACCTCGCCGCCCCGATGCTGCTCCATGTGATCAAAGTGGGTGAAACACTTCCCCCAGGCCTTCATGAACGTGATCAGTCGCTCGCGCAGTTCTGTGTCACTCAGATAAAACTTCGAGCTTTCCAGCAGCCAGCCCAGTCTCTCCCAGAGGAAATGACCTTCATTCGTCAGCCATCCTGAGTTGTTGAGGCGATACAAAAACCGGTTCATGGCATCCAGGCTGATCCACTGAAACACCTTCCGCAGTTGTTCCACGTCTCTCAGGCGTTTGACTTGCTCCGGACTGGGCGCATTGGCCTCAGCCGCCCGGGTTGCTTCCAGGAAATCCGGCAACGGCAGGCCTCGAAGATAAAGCACCACGTTGTCCACAGCGAGAGACAGCAGAGGCGCTGGATAGTGATAGGTACGCAAAAGCTGCCGGACAAACAAACGCACCCGAGCAATCCCTGAATCACGCTTGTCCCAGTCCACCACCATCGCCGTCGGCAGATCACGGGCCAGATGAACCGCCAGCTTGGCAACCCTTTCGGGGCCAGTTTTGAAGGACCCCATGCACTCCCACAAAATCGATTCCAGGGTCGGCACGTCGATCGCTGGCGGTGCAGTCACGAAGGAGAGAGTTGGTTCGACCGAACGAGCTTCGACCACAGGCACCACCGGAGCCGGTGTTGGTGGTGTGACGTCATCATCCGGCTCGTCATCAGGGACCTCTACCGGCTCCAGTGCGGCGGAGGCAGGTGTGACTTCAAAGCCTCGCTTGAACCCGATCTGCCCATTGCAGTATTCCGCCGCGCCTTGCAGGTCCGGGAACAGGCTCGCGTGATGCACGTTCATCAGCCACAGGTGGCGCAGGCAGCCCTCGCGATCCTCGTTCTTGATGTAGATCTTGCAGATGTAGCGGGCCAGCACCTCCGCCTGCTCGTCTTCGTCAGCGCTGCGGAGAGCGTCGTCAGGGAAGCTGTCGGCGCTAAGAGTATTCGTCAGCGTGTCTTCAATCGTGGATTCCAGCGGGGAGTAGGTGAACAGGCCCGCTTGGTTCACCAGCCTGCCATGGTCGTCCTTGCGCGGCTCGATCACTCGAATGTCCGGGCACAGGCCGTCATTGTTCACGAAGGATTTGTTCAGCACATACACCGCCCGGTAGGGGCTCGGGTTCTTTTCCTTTTCCTCCCTGATCATCGGAGCCAAAGGCAAAGAACAGCGCCACATACGGGGAGTAGGTCCAGTCCAGCAGCGGCGTCATCAGGCCGTGATGCTGGCCTACGGACCACAGTTCATCCGCCTGCTCATCCTCCACCAGCGAGTGGTCTTCCAGCCGACCACGCACCGCACGGCGAAACCGCTCCAGTTGGGTCTCGGCGGTCTCCTTGGAGATGATGCCGGTTTCCGTCAGACGGCCCAGCGAAGGCGTCAGGCTCCAGTCATAGCGGCGATGACCGCGATAGACCAGCTCCACGCCTTGCCGGGTGAAAAAGGGATCATTGAGCAATCCGGCGAAGTCCTTCCACGACTCCAGCCTAGTCACCGGAATACGCCCGTTGAGTTCATCCGCCACCAGCTCGAAACGCTTCCCTGCCGCCTTCCAGAGAGGAATGCGCTCCCAGTTGTAGCTGGGAGCCCTCGTAGGTGGTACTGATGCCTCTGCTTCCATGGTCACGCAGCGGCTTCGATGAGAGGTTTCACGCTCACTTCTCCACTCAGGAGTTTGGGCAGCAGCGTGTCGCGCAGTTCGGCCAGGGTGCGGGACTGCACCCGGTTGGCGATGATCTTGTCGATGAGCGGCTTCATGATGCTGCTCATCGCCTGGATCAGCTCACGCGGCGGCACCAGCACCTTGGCCTCGGTGAGATGGCGGCGCTGGATGTGCCCCATCGTCGTCGCCTTGCTGGCGGCGATGCGGCGGAAGGTTTCCAGGTGATGGCGGGTCCACAGGAAGTAAACCACTTCGGAAACTCCTGGGAGGTGACTTTGAAAGATGCTGGTTCAGCGCTCCCGTGCCGCCACACCACAGCTCCACCCAGGCTGCCAGACCAGGAGAAAAATATATCCCCGTCTTGGATGATGTAATCCGGCGGAAGGCCTGCGCTGCATTGGTCGGCACCCTCGGTATGGCCTTTGCGCAATTGGGCAATCTTGATCACGGGCAGCGTAGGGCCGTCCTTGGCCGGATACTTCTGCAAGGCCAGTCCATTCAGATAAACGGCCATCTCATCCAGACTGCGGGTCTTCCAGCCTTTGGGAATGCCGCCCTCCGGGGTCTCCACAAGTTCCGTCGGGTAGAGCTTGCGAAACTCAGGTGCAGTGCGCGGGTCCGTTCTCTGGATGAGATCAAAGTCGACGAGCCAGCTCTGGAATAGAGCCAGTGCCATCGCCTCCAGCGTTGCGTTCATCCGCCGGTTCAGCTCGATTTTGTCGTCCAGAGCCCCCAGCACCGCTGCGATGGCTTTTTGCTTCCTAATTGGAGGGAACGTCAGCCGAAAATCTCGCTGGTCCGTCATGCTGACATAGTCTGCAGCCATCGAGCCGTGCGTCTTTACTGCATCAAGGTTCGCCTGAAACTCTGCGGATGTGAGAAGATAGAAAAGGAAACGAGGTTCTAACTGGTCCGGGTCAAGAGAGCGCCAGTAGCACACTTGCGGCGCAAAGACTGATGGTGGCTGTCCGGGGCGCACCATTCCGACGCGGCCAACAGTGCCCTTGGTGATAAATGCGACATCAAAAGGGCGCGTGAGCTTCGATGTCACGCGGTCAGCAAACTCGGGCCGAATATGGTCTTCGACTGCTGTGTTGATCCCGCCGTCTGCGATGTCGCCGCCTCGAACAAATGGGATACCAACCGGACCAAGTTCCACGTTTCGAACGCGGTATCCGTCGTTCAGCTCAAGCAAGCCACGACGGATCATGTCATCCACCTTTGTCAGCGGCCATTTTTCACCCGCCATAACCTAGCCCCCCCAAGTTCACTTCGATGAGCTTCTCCAGCTTTTCCGCTTCCTTGAACTGCGCGCGCAGCACGGCCACGAGGCGGGGCATTTTTTCGGCGAAGGGTTCGCCGCTGTCTTCCACTTCCTCGGCACCGACGTAGCGGCCAGGGGTGAGGACGTGGCCGTGCTTCGCAACGTCGGCTAACCTGGTTGAGGCGCAGAAACCGGGGATGTCGGCATAACCTTTGCCCCGCTTCCAAGTGCGGAAGCAATCCACGATCTTTTTGGTGTCCTCGGGTTTGAAGTCACGCAGCACGCGGTCCTTCATGTAGCCCAACTTGCGGGCGTCGATGAATAGAGTCTCACCTCGACGGTCACGGAAGTCGCCGCGCTTCTGTTTGTTCTTGGTGAGGAACCATACGCAGGCGGGAATCTGTGTGTTGGTGAAGAGCTGGCCGGGCAGGGCCAGCATGCACTCCACCAGATCGGCCTCGATAAGTTTCTGGCGGATGTCGCCTTCGCCGGATTGGTTGGAGGACATGCTGCCATTCGCCAGCAGCAGGGCCATGCTGCCGTTCGGGGCCAGATGATAGAGCATGTGCTGCACCCAGGCGAAGTTGGCATTCCCCTGAGGTGGCGT
>JAWLBG010000043.1:0-47989 GCA_041395065.1 Prosthecobacter sp.
ATCGTGGAAATCGAGGCTTTTGAAAAAGACACCTCGCCCAATGCCTATGAAAAGATCGTCGACCGCTTGCTGAAGTCCGAGCACTACGGCGAGCGCATGGCGATGCAGTGGCTGGATTTCGCACGCTTCGCCGACAGCCACGGCTTCCAGACGGACAGCAGCCGCGCCATGTGGCCGTGGCGCGACTGGGTGATCAAGGCGTTCAATGACAACAAGCCCTTCGACCAGTTCACCCTCGAGCAGATCGGCGGCGATCTGCTGCCAAAAGCCACCCGCTACCAGATCGTGGCCACCGGATTCAACCGCAACCACCGCCTCAATGGCGAAGGCGGCATCATCGCCGAGGAGTGGCGCATCGAGAACATCATCGACCGCGTGGAGACGACGAGCTTCACCTGGCTCGGACTCACGCTCAACTGCTGCCGCTGCCACGATCACAAGTATGACCCGCTGACCCAGAAGGACTTTTATTCCTTCTTCGCCTTCTTCAACAACGTGCCCGAAAGCGGCACGATTCAGGGCAACTCAAACCGCAGTGGCGGGAACTCAGCACCTGTCATCGCAGTTCCTGATGATGAACAACAGAAGCGGCTCGCTCAGTTGCGACAAGCTGTGACGACGGCACAAGCCAGCGTCACCGAACAGCAACTCCAACTGCCAAACCTGGTCGCCAACTGGGAAACGGAACTGGAAACACCGGCTGGTGAGAATGACCGGATGTGGAAGGTGCTGCCATTGGCAGGCGTCAAATCCAGCGGCGGTGCCACCTTTGAAAAGCAGCCCGATGAATCATGGATCGCCGGCGGCACCAATCCGAACACGGACACCTACACCGCCACCGCGCCGCTCGCGAAGGGGGAATTCACCGGCCTGCTGCTCGAAGCACTGCCGGACGAAAGCCTCCCTAACCAGAGTCTGGGTCGGGCCACCAACGGCAATTATGTGCTCACCGGCATCGAGGCGGAGATCTCTGCACCGAGCTTGAAGAAGCCCGTAAAGATCGTCTTTGAACGTGCCGAAGCGGACTACTCGCAAAATGGGTACGATGTGAAGCTGCTGCTCGACAAAGACCCAACGAACGGCTGGGCCATCGATGGCAACGATCCGGCAAAACGTCTCGCCCGAAAGGCGATGTTCATCGTGAACAAGGCAGTGGACGTTCCGGCAGACGCCTCGCTGACCGTTCGGCTCGTGCATGGAGGCAGGTTTGCCCGCCACAGCATCGGCCGCCTCCGCCTTTCAATGACCCATGCAGAGCCCGCGCTCGCAAGTCTCGACGGCAATGGCGGTCCTCCAGCGACCATTCTTGCCATTCTCAAAGCGCCAACAGAGAGCCGCGAACCAAAGCAGCAGGCCCAACTCGAGAAGTACTTTCGTGAAAACATCGACAGCCCGTTGCGGGATGCCGACTTTGCTTTGGTCGCAGCCAAGGAGGCGCTGGAGAAGTATGAAAACTCACTGCCATCCGTCATGGTCATGCAGGAAGGCCCGGTGAAGGAGGCCTTCGTCCTTAACCGCGGTGAATACGACAAACCCGGCGAAAAGGTCACGATGGCAACGCCCGTCGTGCTGCCGCCAATGCCGAAGACGCACCTTCGAACCGCCCGGTCTCGCGAAGTGGATCGTCGATCCCTCAATCCGCTCACGGCGCGTGTCTGGGTGAACCGTGCGTGGGAGAAGTTCTTTGGCTACGGCATTTCCAAGTCCACCGACAACCTCGGCACGCAATCCGAGTATCCCGTGCATCCCGAGTTGCTCGACTGGCTGGCCACGGAATTCATCCACAGAGGCTGGGACATGAAGGCCATGCAGAAGCTCATCGTGATGAGCGCGACCTATCGTCAGTCTTCGAAGCAGACGCCCGAATTGATCGAAAAAGATCCCGAGAACCGCCTCCTCGCCCGCGGACCACGTTTCCGGCTCACCGGTGAAGTTGTGCGCGACCAGGCTCTCGCCATCGGCGGGCTTCTCGTCCCGAAAATCGGCGGCCCCTCCGTACGGCCCTATATGCCTGAGGGAGTGTGGGACGAGACCAGCAAATACGGCAACCTCCGCGGCTACAAGGCCGACACTGGTGACGGCCTCTACCGGCGCAGCTTTTACACGATCTGGAAACGCACCGCCGCGCCACCCACCATGCTGCTTTTCGACGCGCCCACTCGAGAAGTCTGCACGGTGAAACGCAGCCGGACGAATACGCCGCTGCAAGCCCTCTCCCTCCTTAATGAAGTGACCTTTGTAGAGGCGGCACGCGGCCTCGCCCAGCAGATGATGCAGCACGGCGGCAAAACACCGGAACAGCGCATTCGCTACGGTTTCAAACGTTCCACGGGCCGTGACATCGAACCTGCCGCACTCAAACAACTCGCCGCTGGACTCGCCAAACGCATCGCCGCCTTCCGCGCCAAGCCCGATGAGGCCAGCGCACTCCTCGCCCAAGGCGCCAGCAAAGCGGATCCTGCGCTCGACGCTTCCGAACTGGCTGCCTACACCACCACAGCCTCCGTGCTTCTGAACCTCGACCGCGTCGTAACACGTGACTGACATGAACTCCTCCGCCCTGCAGATTCAAGACCGGCTGAACCGCCGCATCTTCCTCAAGAACAGCTCCGCCGCCATTGGTGTGGCCGCGCTCGGCACGCTGCTCCAGCAGGAAGCCTCCGCCGCCCCGCGCCGTGTGTTTCCCAATTTTGCCCCGAAGGCCAAGCGCATCATCTACCTCTTCCAGTCCGGCGCACCATCGCAGATGGACCTCTTTGATCCCAAGCCACAGATGGAAAAGCATCGCGCGGAGGATCTTCCCGACTCCATCCGCAAAGGTCAGCGACTCACCACGATGACGTCGAAGCAGAAGTCCTTTCCAGTCGCTCCTTCGATCTTCAAATTCGCGCAGCACGGGAAAAGCGGCATCTGGCTCAGCGAGCTGCTTCCGCATCTCTCCACCGTCGCCGATGAAATGTGCGTGGTTCGCTCGATGTTCACCGAAGCGATCAACCACGACCCAGCGATCACTTTCTGCCAGACCGGCTCGCAGTTGGCCGGGCGGCCAAGCATCGGCGCCTGGCTCAGTTACGGACTCGGCAGTGTAAATCGCGACCTACCAGCCTATGTCGTCATGACATCCTTCGGCACAGGACGCGCGAACGACCAGCCCCTCTACGACCGCCTTTGGGGCAGCGGCTTCCTGCCCACGCAGCATCAGGGCGTTCGTTTTCGAAATTCAGGCGACCCGGTACTCTATCTCTCCGACCCCGCCGGCATCAGCCGACCGATGCGCCGGGAGATGCTCGATGAAATTGCAGCGCTCAATCAGCGTGACTTCGAAGCCTTCGGCGACCCTGAGACAAGCACACGCATCTCCCAGTATGAGATGGCGTTTCGCATGCAGATGAGCGTCCCCGATCTTGTCGATCTCTCCAAGGAACCAAAACACATCCTCGACAGCTACGGTCCCGACGTCACCCGGCCTGGCACCTATGCCGCCAACTGCCTTCTCGCGCGCCGACTCGCCGAGCGCGACGTGCGCTGCATCCAGCTCTTCCACATGGGCTGGGACCACCATGGTGGCCTGCCGAAAGCCATCAAGGGCCAGTGCAGTGACACCGACCAGCCCACCACCGCGCTCATCAAGGATCTCAAACAACGTGGCCTGCTCGACGACACGCTCATTGTCTGGGGCGGTGAATTTGGTCGTACCATCTACTCCCAAGGTGCACTGACGGAGACCAACTACGGACGCGATCATCATCCACGGTGTTACTCAATCTTCTTGGCTGGCGGTGGAGTGAAAAAGGGCCTCACCTACGGCGAAACTGACGACTACAGCTACAACATCGTCCGCGATCCCGTGCACGTGCACGATCTCAATGCCACGCTGATGCACCTGCTGGGTATCAATCACGAACGCCTCAACTACAAGTTCCAAGGCCTCGACATGCGCCTAACCGGGATTGCAGGCAATGTGGTGAAGAGCCTGCTGGCTTAACGTCCTTTCCGGTCCCTCTGCCGCGCCCGGTATTCCGCAGGCCCGCATCCCACCTGGCGTGCAAACATGCGGCTCATGTAGTGACGGTTGGGAAAGCCGTTTTCGATGGCGATTTGGTCGATCGTCTTGTCAGTGAGCGCGAGCGCTTCTCCGGCGAGACGGATACGAGTCGCCAGCACATACGCGGCGGGCGTCTGGCCGGTGTGCTCTCGAAAACTGCGGATGAATCGTTCCACGCTCATGCCAGCACGCTCGGCGAGGAAGAAATTCGTCAGCCTCGTGTGTGGTGACCGCGCGATAAGCGACAACACGACCAGCAAACGCTCCGGCACCGTCGTGGAGTGCGGAGTTTCCAAGGTGGCGAACACCGTGTGAAGCAACGCGGAGCCGAGATGGAGCAGTTGATGATCACGCGTGTCGGAAGCGGCCAGTTGATGCGCTTGAATGATCCGCGTCAGCATCGGTTTGAGCGTTTCATCCGCCGGAACGAGGATCGGCTCCGCAGGAAAAGACACACCAGGGCGTGTCGTGGTGAAGTGCAGCCAGTAATGGCAGGCGCGCACCGGACCGACGCAGTCGAAAACCGTGTCTGCAGGGATCAAAACAGCGTTCCCCGGCTCCAGCGGAATCTTCTGGCCTTGAAACAGCAGATGGCAACCCGGCTTGGGATTGTAGTAGAAGCGCCAGAAGGGAGAATCGACGCCCTGATGGTTCCAATCCTCCAAGGACGGCTGGTAACCGCTTTCGTGGATCAAAAACGGCGTCCAGTCCGCCGTGGCAATGCGGGCGAGGTCCACGCCCCACTCCGTCGTGTAGTTCAGGTATTTGCGCTCTGCCGCCATGATCAGACATAACTACGGCAGAAAACGGCATACTCGTCCAGCGTTTGTACTCCCCGATGAGACACATTTTCGTCCCCTTCCTCTTGAGTTCCGCCCTCGCCGCCGATCTGCCGCCCGATCATGCCAAACGCATGGAGCGCGGCTTGAAGTCGTTTCAGCAGGAGGTGGCGGGCTTGTTGAAAGAGAACTGCCTGCGCTGCCATGGCGGCGAAAAAGTGAAGAGCGATTTCGACATGGCCACGCGTGAAGATCTACTGCGCGGCGGCTCGCACGGTTCCGCCGTGATCCCGTTTGATGCAAAGAACAGCCGTCTCGTCGAACAGATCAATCACGTGAAGGAGCCGCACATGCCGGACGACAAGCCGAAGCTCTCCACGGAGGTGATCGCGAAGATCAGCACATGGATCGATGACGGGGCGCCTTACTCGGAGCCGCTGGTGACCGGAAAGAAGCCCAAGCGTGATGCCTCGGTTGTCACAGTGGAGGATCGCCAGTGGTGGTCGTTTCAGCCGCTCAAAAAGGTACAGGCGAAGTCGATCGATGAACTGCTCTTGAAGAACGCGAAGGGCATGAGCTTCAATCCACCGGCGCAGAAAAATGTGCTGGTGCGCAGGCTGTATCTCGACCTCACGGGAATCCCTCCGTCCGGTGAGTCGGATAATTCAGACTTGTCCAACCTCATCGTCAAACTTCTCGATTCGCCACGCTTCGGCGAGCGCTGGGCACGTCACTGGCTCGATGTCGCGCGCTACGCGGAGAGCACGGGCTTTGAGCAGGACTACGACCGCCCCTACGCCTTCCATTATCGCGACTTCGTCATTAAGGCGCTCAACAACGACATGCCCTACGACCAGTTCGTGAAGTGGCAGCTCGCCGGTGACGAATACGAGCCGCATAATCCGCTCGCACTCGCGGCGACGGGATTCCTCGGCGCGGGTGTGTTTCCTTCGCAGATCACCGCGAACGAGGTCGAGCGCACGCGCTACGACGCGATGGACGACATGCTCAGCACCACCGGCAGCGCGATGCTCGGGCTCACGATCGGCTGCGCACGCTGTCACGATCACAAATACGATCCGCTGCCAACGCACGACTACTACGCGATGCTCGCGACCTTCACGACGACCACGCGCATGAACGTAGACGTGCATCCCGACGGTCAGGTCACCAGCGCCGTCACGACGATGAAGAAGGATAAAAACACGCCTGAGATCCCCGGCGCCACGCGCATGATGATCTGCGGCGAAGGCTACGATCCCATCGTCATGCACACGCAGGGCGGCCCGTTTTTCGACAAGACCTACTTCCTCAAACGCGGCAACTCGGACATGAAGGACGGCGAGGCCTCCCAGGGCTTCATGCAGGTTCTCAGCAGGCCCGGCGACGCGAAGCGCTGGCAGTGGCAGCCGCCGAAGGACGCAAAATTCAGCGGACGGCGCCGCACGTTTTCCAATTGGATTACCGATGTCGATCACGGCGCGGGTGCGCTGCTCGCCCGCGTCATCGTGAACCGGCTGTGGCAGCATCACTTCGGCACCGGACTCGTTCCGACGGCAAACGACTTCGGAAAAACCGGCGCGCCTTGCACGCAGCCTGCACTGCTCGACTGGCTCGCCGGTCAGCTCATTGCCAACGGCTGGAAGCTCAAGCCAATCCACCGCCTGATCCTCAACAGCCGTGCGTGGCAGCAAAGCAGCGCACGCGATGCCAAAAAAGAGGCCGCTGATCCGGCCAACGGACTCTTCATGCGCTTCGTGCCGCAACGTCTCGAAGCCGAGGCCATCCGCGACTCGATGCTCGCCATGAGCGGCCTGCTGGATGACACCATGTTTGGCCGCGGCACGCGTGATGAGAACAGCCATCGCCGCAGCATCTACTTCAGCATCAAACGCAGCCAGCTCATCGGCAGCATGGTGGCCTTTGATCTGCCCGAGCCGCTCGTAAGCCAGGGCACACGCCCAACGACGACCGTGGCACCGCAGGCGCTCATCTTGATGAACAGCCCGCAGGCACGCTCGTGGGCGGAAGGACTGGCCAAACGCATTCAAAGCGCGGGTAACGCGCCAAAGCAGGTCACGATGGCTTATCGCCTCTGCTTCAATCGTGACCCAACACCCGACGAAGTCGCCGCCGCGCACAGCTTTCTGAAATCCGGAGCTACACTGGCGGACTATTGCCAGGTGGTGCTGAGCCTGAACGAATTCATCTACGTAAATTGACATGACCGCCTCCCTCTATTCCCGTCGTGAAATGCTCGCCCGCGCAGGCGGTGGCTTCGGCATGCTGGCGTTTGCCTCGATGCTTGAGGCGGCCTCGAATCCTTTTGCGCCAAAGGTGCCGATGCAGATCGGCGGCAAGGCGAAGTCCATTATCTGGATCTTCACCAACGGCGGCCCCTCGCAGGTGGACACGTGGGACTACAAGCCCGAACTCGCGAAACGCGACGGCCAGACGTTGGAAGGCTTTGATCCGAAGACAGGCTTCTTCCCCGGTTCGGTGGGAGGTTTGATGAAGTCGCCGTTTGAGTTCAAGCAATACGGCGAAAGCGGCACATGGTGCAGCGATCTGTTTCCAAAGACCGCGATGCATGTGGACAAGATGTGCTTCATCCACAGCTGCTGGACCGGATCAAACAATCACTCGCCCGCGCTCTTCATGATGAACACGGGCACGACACGCATGGGCTATCCCTGCGTCGGCTCGTGGGTGACGTATGGGCTCGGCAGCGAGAGCGATTCACTGCCCAGCTTCGTCGTGATGACGGACCCACTGAACCGCGGCCTGCCGAAAGGTAGCGCGTCAAACTGGGGCTCGGGCTTTTTGCCGAGTGTGTTTCAAGGCACCTGGCTGAAGCCGAGCGGCGCGCCCATCGACAACCTCGCCGTGCCTGCATCGCTCACGCCGCAGCGTCAGCGCGCACAGCTCGATCTTCTCGCCAAGCTTAACCGCAACGCGCTGCATGGCTCGGCCATCGAAAGCGAATTGAATGCGCGAATCGAGAGCTTCGAACTGGCCTATCGCATGCAGACCGCCGCTCCAGACGCCTTTGATGTCAAAGACGAGCCGGATCACATCCAGAAGATGTATGGACTCAACGAGAAGCACTGCGGTCACTTCGCCGCGCAGTGCCTCACCGCTCGGCGGATGGTCGAGCGCGGCGTGCGATTCATTCAGCTCTACAGCGGCGGCATGGAGAACCAGCAAAGCTGGGATGGGCACAAGGACATCCTTGGCAACCATCGTGGTTTCGCGAACGAGAGCGACCAGCCCGTGGCGGCCCTGATCAGCGATCTCGAACAGCGCGGCCTGCTCGACCAGACGCTCATCGTCTGGGGTGGTGAGTTTGGTCGACTGCCCATCGCGCAAAAAGGCGACAAACCGGGACGCGATCACAATCCACACGCCTTCACCGTCTGGATGTGCGGTGGCGGTGTGAAAGGCGGCTACCATCACGGCGAGAGCGACGAGATCGGCTTCAAAGCCGCCATCGACAAAGTCAGCGTGCATGATCTGCACGCGACGATCCTCGCCGCAGCGGGTCTCGATCACGAACGGCTCACCTTCAAGTTCCAAGGACTCGACCAGCGCCTTACGGGTGTCGAGAATCCGAAGGTGGTGAAGCAGGTGTTTGCATGAGCTACTTCGAAGCTATGACGCGCGGCCTTCTCATTTCCATTATGCTCTTCACGACGTCGCTCCTCGCCGCTCCGGCGAAGGTGAAGTTCAATCGTGATGTACGGCCGATCCTCTCGGACAAGTGCTTCTTCTGCCACGGCCCCGATCCGAAGAAGCGCGAGGCCGATCTGCGGCTCGACATGCGTGACGAGGCGCTCGCGGCGAAGGCTTTTGTTCCCGGCAAGGCGGAAACGAGCGAATTGATCCAGCGCATCCTCACCACGGATGAGGATGACCACATGCCACCGGCGAAGTCGAAGCTGGGCGACCTCTCGGCGGCCGAGATTGCCATCTTGAAGCAGTGGATCGACGAAGGCGCGGAGTATGAGGCGCACTGGTCGTTCATTCCGTTGAAGCCGGAGGCGACGAAAGATCAGAGCATCGACAAGATCGTCAGCGCAGGGCTGGCGGAGCGTGGATTGAAACTGCAGCCCGAAGCGACGCCGGAAACGCTGATTCGTCGTATCAGCTTCGATCTCACCGGTTTGCCGCCCACACCTGAGGAGGTCACGGGTTTTGTCACTGAGCATCAGTTCGATCCAGCGTCGAGCATCGAGCATCTCGTCACGCGACTGCTTGCATCGCCGCATTATGGTGAACGCATGGCCGTGGACTGGCTGGATGTGGCACGCTACGCGGACAGCTACGGCTTTCAGGTGGATCGCGAGCGCGAGGTGTGGCCCTGGCGCGACTGGGTGGTGAAGGCGTTCAATGACAACCTGCCGTATGATCAGTTCATCACCTGGCAGCTTGCAGGCGATCTGCTGCCAAAGCCGACGGATGAACAGGTGCTGGCCACGGCTTTCAATCGCCTGCATCAGCAGGAAAGCGAAGGTGGCAGCGTGGAGGAGGAGTATCGGGTGGAATATGTGGTGGACCGTGTGCAGACGGTCGCGACGGCATTTCTCGGCCTGACCTTCGAGTGCTCTCGCTGCCACGATCACAAGTTTGATCCGATCACGCAGAAGGACTTCTACGGCCTGTTCTCGATGCTGCAGAACATCGATGAGGCGGGCCTGTATTCCTTCTTCACCCCTTCCCCGCCGACTCCAGCGATGATGCTGATGGATCAACCGACCAAGGACAAGATTTCGGCAGCGCATGCGAAAGTGGCAAAGCTGAGTGCGGTGAGCGTTCCTGCCCGGAAAACGATCGAACTACAAGATAACGTGCCCACCTCAATGGAGGGACAGCTCGCGCATTTCACATTTGATGAATTGAAGGGGAACAAGCTCGCGGACACCTTGCATCCTTCGCCTCCTCCAGCACCTCAACCAAAGCAGGACACGAAGAAAGACAAGGGGCCGCCCGATCCTGCAGCCGTGCTCAAGGGCGAAAACAAACTGGTGCCCGGGAAGATCGGCAACGCGATCCAATTCACCGGCGATGACGCGGTGGACACGCCGCTGGGCAATTTCAAACGGCACGAACCGTTCAGCGTGTCGCTGTGGCTGAAAACACCTGACGTGAAGGAACGAGCGGTCGTGCTTCATCGCTCACGTGCGTGGACGGATGCGGCGAGCCGGGGTTACGAACTGCTCATTGAAGAAGGAAAGCTCAAGTGGTCACTGATTCACTTCTGGCCGGGCAATGCGATTTCCATTCGCACCAAGACTCCCATCAAAGTCAACGAGTGGACGCACGTGGTCGTGACATACGACGGCAGCAGTCATGCTTCGGGTTTGCGCCTCTACGTGAATGGCGAACTGGCTGATGTGGACATCATTCGTGATTCATTGACGAAGACGATCCAAGGCGGTGGAGGCGACAACATCAGTCTCGGCGAGCGTTTCCGCGATCGTGGCTTCAAAGGCGGTTTGATCGATGATCTCCGCGTGTTTGGTCGCGATCTATCATCGGCAAACCAGCCGTCCGATGAACTGACAAAGGCTCGTGAGGAGCTCTACGCTCTGCAGGATTCGCAAAAGGAGATCATGGTGATGAAGGAACTGCCACAGCCGAAGAAAGCGTATGTGCTGACTCGCGGCGAGTATGACAAGCACGCGGATGAAGTCGGGCCTCAGACACCCGCCATCCTCTCTCCATTTCCCAAGGACGCGCCGAAGAACCGTCTCGGACTCGCCCAATGGCTCACGGCGCCGGACCATCCACTCACGGCACGCGTGACGGTGAATCGATTGTGGCAGAACCTGTTCGGACGCGGACTTGTGAAAACGACGGAAGACTTCGGCAGCCAGGGCGAACGGCCGCTGTATCCCGAACTGCTCGACTACCTCGCGATGAAGTTCATCCAAAGCGGCTGGGATGTGAAGGCGCTCGTAAAGGAGATCGTCACAAGCCAGGTCTATCGCCAGCGCAGCATTGCTGATGCGCAGACGATGGCGGATGATCCCGACAACCAATGGCTGGCCCGCGGCCCGCACTTCCGGCTTCCCGCGGAAATGATTCGCGACAACGCGCTCGCCGCCTCCGGCCTGATCAAACTCACGATGGGCGGCCCGCCGGTGTATCCGTATGAAATGACCGAAGCCTTCAAGCCAGTGAACCCGGGCGCAGGCGACGCCGTGTATCGCCGCAGCCTCTACGCCAACTGGCGCCGAACCAGTCCACCGCCCGCGATGGTCGCCTTCGATGCGCCACGTCGTGCCGTGTGCATTTCAAGGCGCGAGCGCACCGACTCCCCGCTTCAGGCGCTCATCCTGCTCAACGGCGTGCAGTATGTCGAAGCCGCGCGTGTGCTCGGTGAGAAAATGCATCTCGAAGCGAAGGGCGATCTGCCCAAGATGATCGAACTCGGCTTCCTGAGCTGCCTGAGCCGGAAACCAGATGCGAAGGAGATTCAGATCTGCATACAGCTCTATCAGGAACAGCTCGCGCATTTCAAAGCACAGCCGAAGGAAGCGGAGGAACTGCTCAAAACCGGAAACGCCAAGCGTGATGCCTCCATCCCACCTGCCGAGGCGTCTGCAGCCGCCGTGCTGGCTCAAGCGCTGCTGAATCACGATGCTTGTGTGGTGAAGCGATGAGTTTTGAACCACTAATCGGACGCTAATGAGCACTAATAGACAATCCAAGATCACGATGCGGGAGGATGGGCCGTTTCAGCAGGAAGGGTTTGATCTGATGGCTGCGGTGTTTGATGTGCACAATGAGGTTGGTGGCGGACTGGCGGAGGAAGTCTATCAGGAAAGCCTGGAAGTTGAGTTGGAGATGCGAAAAATGCCGTTCATCTCGAAACAGGAACTCGCCATCTTTTACAAGGGACGGGAGCTGAAGCGTCGCTACATCCCGGACTTGTATGTCTGTGACTGCATCGTGGTTGAATTGAAGGCCGTTTCACAACTCCTGCCCGAACACGAGGCCCAACTTTTCAATTACATGCGGCTGACAGGCAAGCGCGTCGGCTATCTCATCAATTTTGCCCCCATCAAGCGAGTCGAATGGCGGCGCTATGTCCTGTAATTATCATCGCTCAAACACCATGACTCACGAGTCACTCAATCAAGTCGCAGGCAGGCAAGACCAATCATTAGAGTCCATTAGTGGACATGAGTGGTTTCTAAACCGTCGTTCCCTGCTCCAGCGCTTCGGCATGGGGCTTGGTGGCATTGCTTTGAATGAGATGCTGGCGCAGGCGTCGCCGCCTGTGGATCATGGGGTGCTCGGCGGCACTCATTTCGCGCCAAGGGCGAAGCGAATCATCTACCTGTTCATGTCGGGCGGGCCTTCGCATCTGGACTTGTTTGATTACAAACCGCTGCTCAAAAAGCGACATGGAGAACAGCTTCCCGACTCAGTGCGTGGCACGCAGCGTCTCACGGGAATGTCGGGCAATCAGTCGTCGATTCCGATGGTGGGATCGCCGTTCAAGTTCACGCAGCAGGGGCAGGCGGGCGGATGGTTTAGCGAGCTGCTGCCGCACACGGCCAGCATCGCCGACGACATCTGCGTGGCGCGGTCGATGTTCACGGAGTCGATCAATCACGGCCCGGGCGTGACGTTTTTCCAGACGGGATCACAGATCGCGGGACGGCCGAGTTTTGGATCGTGGTTGAGCTATGGCCTCGGTGCGGAGAACGCGAATCTGCCATCGTTCACGGTGCTGATCACGAAGGGCAAGGGCGGTCAGCCGCTGGGTTCGCATCTGTGGGGCAGCGGCTTTTTGCCGACGAAGCATCAAGGAGTGCTGTTCCGTGCGGCGAAGGATCCGGTGCTGTATCTCGGCAATCCCGCAGGCGTGAGCGCTGACAGCCGCCGCTTGATGCTGGATCGCCTGAAGGAGTTGCATGAGCATCAGTTTGCCGAAACGCCGGACGCGGAGATTCAGAACCGCATCGACCACTACGAGATGGCCTTTCGCATGCAGACGAGCATTCCGGAGGTGACCGACCTCAGCGACGAGCCGCAGCACGTGCTGGACAGTTACGGGCCGGATGTGAAGACGCCGGGCACCTTTGCGGCCAACTGCTTGCAAGCGCGACGCCTCGCCGAGCGCGGCGTGCGTTTCATCCAGCTTTACCATCAGGATTGGGATCATCATGGCGGTCTTCCAGGAGCACTGCCGAGGCTGTGCAAGGAAACCGACCAGCCTGCCGCCGCTCTGGTCAAAGACCTCAAACAACGCGGTCTGCTGGACGACACGCTCGTCGTGTGGGGCGGTGAGTTTGGCCGCACGGCGTATTGCCAGGGCAAGATCAGCCCCAACTTCGGCCGTGATCATCATCCGCGCTGTTTCAGTGCGTGGTTCGCCGGCGGCGGCATCAAGGCGGGCTCCGTGTACGGTGAAACGGACGACTTCGGCTACAACACGATCAAGGACGGCCTGCACATCCACGATTTCCATGCCACGCTGATGCACCTGCTCGGCATCGACCACGAACGGCTGACCTACAAGTTCCAAGGCCGCCGCTACCGGTTGACGGACGTGCATGGGAAGCTGGTGAAGGGCCTGCTCGCCTGACGGCGAGAATGACGAAACCAGAATGCCGAATACCGAATGAATGCCCAAATCCGAAACCTGGAAGCCTTGAGTCATTTGGGCTTCGTCATTGATTCGTCATTCCTCATTCTGGTTTCGTCATTCTCCGTCCCAGCGTGCCGCTTGCTCTATGATGAAACACGTGTTCATTAACCGTCCTAATGAGCCAAGCCAGAACCGCCAAGCAGCACCGCAAAACCGCCGAGACGGACATTGAGATCGAACTCCATGTCGACGGGTCCGGCAAATCGCAGATCGACACGGGAGTGCCGTTCTTCGACCACATGCTGACGTTGTTCTCCAAGCACGGCCTGTTTGACCTGAACGTGAAGGTCGTGGGGGACATCCAGGTGGACTATCACCACACGGTGGAGGACACCGGTATTGTGCTGGGCAATTGCTTCCGCGAAGCGCTGGGCAACAAGGCGGGCATCGTCCGCTATGGCTTCTGGCTGCTTCCGATGGACGAGACGCTCGCCGAAGTCGCGCTCGACCTCAGCGGCCGCGCCTTTCTCAGCTACCACGCGCCGGAAAACGTCGAGGCAATCGGCGGCGTAAACCGCTTCAGCTACCAGCTCGTCGAGGAATTCCTTCGCGCCTTCGCATCGAGCCTGCTCGCGACGCTTCACGTCGAAATTCGCCGCGGACGCGACGCGCATCACATGGCAGAGGCGATTTTCAAAGGTCTTGCCCGCGCCTTGGACGCAGCCACCAAGCTGGACCCGCGAGTCACCGGCATTCCGAGCACGAAGGACGTTCTGTGATGAAACTCGGTGTGCTTGATTATGGCGCGGGCAACCTGCGCAGTGTGTTGAATGCGTTCGAAGCGATCGGAGCGCATGCGAATCTCGTGACGAAGCCTGAAGACTTCGAAGGCATCGACGTGCTCGTGTTTCCCGGCCAGGGAGCCTTTGGCGATTCCGTTCGCATTTTGAAGGACACCCACCTATGGGAGCCGTTACGGGTCTGGTTGAAGGAGGAGAAACCTTACCTTGGCATCTGCCTCGGCTATCAACTCCTGTTTGAATCCAGCGAAGAATGCCCAGGCGTCGAAGGACTGGCCGCCGTGGCCGGCAAGGTGCGCAAATTCGATGCGACGAGCGGTTTGAAGATTCCACATATGGGCTGGAACGTGGCACAGTGGGAAGCTAGCCAGAGCGCTGTTTGGGACAGCCTTCCGAACCCGACACACGTCTATTTCGTCCACTCCTACTATCCCGAGGTTGCTGATGAATCACTCGCTCTGTGCCGAACGGACTACGGCGCGAGTTTCATCAGCGGCATCGCAAAGAAGAACCTCATCGCCGTGCAGTTTCACCCGGAGAAAAGCCAGGAAGCCGGACTGACACTACTGCGCAATGCGCTGAAGGTGCTGGAGCAGTAGTCAAACGGCCTTCAAGGCCGCCTGCAGAATGCTTTCCTGCCGTCGGGCCATCTCACGAGCCTCATCGGCTTCATGATCGTCCCAGCCCGCGAGATGCATCAATCCGTGAACGAGATAGAGGGCAACCTCGTGATCGACCGGCTGCCCATGGTCCCTGCCCTGTCGTTCGGCGGTGTCAGCACTGATGAGAATCTCGCCGTGATGGAAAGTGATGACGTCAGTCGGTGTCGGATCACCAAGGAAGTCGCCATGCACACGAGCGATGTCGACATCGTTTACGAGCGTGATTTCGATCTCACTGAGACTCGGAAGCGGCGCTTCAGGTGATTTGACTTCGGCGAGGCACAGCGGCATGGCAGCCTTGCCTATTTTCCTCAGCCATGGCAGCGAGACCGCATGTACTTTCTGCCGATTGTAAATTCGAAGCTTCGGCGGCGACATCACGCGGCGGAGGCGGGAGGAGGCCTGCGTCCCTGGGGCTTTTTCGGCTCCGGTTCAGGCGGTGTCTCGGCGAAAGTCGCCTCGACGATGTTGGCTGAATCTTCGACGACCGGTTCCTCATCGTCCGCCAGCAGGGGTTTGCCCTGATTAGCGGACGGTTTGGATTCGACGGCTTTTTGATACTTGATGCGACCGTGCATCATGCTGAGCAGCGTCTTGGCAAAACTGGCCTTGATACGGGCGAGCTCCGAGATGGTGAGATCGCACTCGTCTAGTTGGTCGTCCATCATGCGCCCCTGAACGATCTCGTCGATCATGGTCTCGATGCGCGAGGCGTTCGGTTTTTCAAGTGTGCGAGAGGCGCTTTCAACGGCGTCCGCGAGCGAGATGATGGAGGCTTCCTTGAACTGCGGACGCGGCCCCGGATAGCGGAAGGTTTCCTTGCTGACCTGGGGAACGTCGTCCTCCTTCGCCTTGCCGAGTTTCACCAGACGTTCCATCTCGGTCTTTTGATCGAGTGCCTGACGGTAAAAGTAATAGGCCAGCGAGGTCCCGTGGTGCTGCTCGATGACGTCGATAATGCGCGAATTGAGGTTGTTCTTGATCGCGAGGTCCACGCCGTCCTTCACATGGGCGATGATGACAAGGGCGCTCATGCGGGGAGTCAGATCATTGTGCGGATTCGCCTCCGGATCCATGTTTTCGATGAAGTACTCCGGTTTGCTGAGCTTGCCGATGTCATGGAAGTAGGCACACACGCGGCACATACTGGCGCTGGCGCCAATGTTCTCTGCGGCGGCCTCCGAGAGGTTTGCCACCACAAGGCTGTGGTGATAGGTGCCCGGAGCCTCGATGCTGAGACGGCGCATGAGCGGATGATTGAGATCTCCGAGTTCCAACCACGACACGTCCGTGGTGACGCCAAAGATGCTTTCCAGCACCGGCAGCAGTCCGCCCACCGCCATGCCGGTGAGAATCCCGACTCCCAGCGGCATGCCGATCATTCGGCCCAGCTTTTCCTGCATGATGACACCGGCCGCCTCATGCAGAAGCAGGGAGAAGGCCATGGCCACGAGTCCGACGTAGAGGCCCGCCATGAAGAGACGGTTGCGCCGACGCACCTGCCGGGTGAAAAGCACCGCGCTGAAACCAATCAAGGAAGATGTGGCCATGTAGGTCGGGGCCGAAATGGAGACGCAGACGAGCACACCAAAGAGTGTCGAATAAATCGCGCCAAAGAGTCCGATGCGGCGTCCGAGAATGACCGAAAGTACGAGCGGGCCGAAAGCGTGAGGCAGGATCACGGACTTCAACGTTTTTCCCCAACTCTGATCCGAGGACATGTCCAAAACAAACACCATCAGGCCCAGATGCATGAGCAGAGTCCCTAGCAAGAGCAGCAGGATGCCATTGTCATAGATTTCCTGGCGCAGGACGACACGTTCGTGGGCGACAAAGGCGAAACCGATCGCGACAGCGTAGAGTGCATGGAGCCAGGTGAGCGCCGGCAGACCGGCCTCGACGCGGGTGCCCAGACTCATTAAAATCCCGACGCCCACAAAGAACAGGGCATAGACCGCCACCGTACCGCCCGGATGGGTGCGCATCTCATCAAAGAGATCACCTTCCTGGTGTTTGCGGCGGGTTTTCCCGCATGAAAGCCCCTCTCGTTTTAAGCGGGCACGGCGTATGGACTCAAACATGTTTCTGGGAGCGGGAGTAGCGGGGAAGCTATCATAGATCGGAGGCCGAACAAGAATCTTTCCCCCAACCCAACTTTAACTGAGCCGTTATGACTCACTTTTTCCAGCTCGACCGATTTGATAGGCCTCGATGATGCGTTGGACTACCGGGAGCCGAACGACATCCTTGACGGCAAAAGCGACAAATTTCACGCCTTCGACATCCTGCAGCAGCTCCACAGCCTCCCTCAATCCCGACTTAATGTGGCGCCGCAAATCCACTTGGGAGGGGTCTCCGGTCACCACACAGCGAGCCCCTTCCCCCAGCCGAGTCAGGAACATGAGCATCTGCTCAGTTGTCGTGTTCTGCGCCTCGTCCAGGATGATAAAGGCATTCTTCAATGTCCTACCGCGCATATAGGCCAAGGGGGCGATTTCTATACTGCCGCGCTCGATCAGCCTCTCCGCCTCCTCGGGCTCCAACATGTCGTAAAGAGCGTCGTAAAGGGGACGCAAGTAGGGAAAGATTTTCTCCTTCAGATCTCCCGGCAGGAAGCCCAGCGCTTCACCCGCCTCCACGGCTGGGCGGGTTAAAACCAACCGCTGCACGGTTTTTTCTTTCAGGCAGTGCAGGCCCTGGGCCATCGCGAGGTAGGTTTTACCCGTGCCGGCAGGCCCCACGCCAAAGACAACTTCCGCCTCCCGCATCGCCTTCACATAAGCGATCTGGCTGCGCGTTTTGGCCAAAACAGCGGGCCGCTTGCCGGATCCGAGAAGTTTGAGCTGCATGATGGCCTCAGCCGGAGCTTCACCACTTTCACGTTGCACGCTTTCCGCGACGAGGCGCACCATGCCGCTGGAGATTTCCCCTCCCTGACGCCTGACGCGTTCAAGTTGGACAAACACCTCACGCACGGACGCCACAGCACCGTCTTCACCCTCCAGACGCACCCAGCCCTCGCGGCTGGTCACATTCACGCCAAACATTTCCGCCAGTAGTCGCAGACTGGCCAAATCATCGCCCAGCAGTTTGTGAAGGAACTGCGGCGTCTCGTAAGTGAGCGTCTCGACGGACATTCAACGGTAGCCGTAGGCCAGCGCCCAAAGCACGCTTGGCTCCTTCTTCGACTTCAATTCAAAGACGATGCGGTAAGTGCCTGTCTTCGGCGGATTCACACGCACACTCATGAAGTACTTGTCCGAAGTCGCCTTGATCTGCACTGGCTGGTTCTTCTCGTCGAACACCTTCATGTCTAACTCCACTCCGGTATTGGCAGTGCCCAGCCAGAAGGCGTACTCGTTGCCCTTGAAGAGCTGGTGGGTGATCAGGAGCTTTTGACCGCTCTTGACCTCGCCGTTCCAGTAATCCTCCCGGACGATGAAGCCCTCCTCGACAAAGGGCATCGCCGCTTCCATCGCAAAATCATGCGACTCGTCCACGGTGGCATGCACCAAGGAGGCCACCGTCAGGGCGAGCGTGATCAGAACCGTTCTTCCAAAAACCGTATTCATGAGTAAATGATTCTCAGATTACTTCTTCGCGAGGATCTCGGCCAAAAGACCGTCGCAGGTCTTGCCGATCTGGGAAACCGCGTCCTTCGTGAAGCCGTCCACCGCGCCTTCCATCTCCTGGAGAACCACGGCGAGACCTTTGTGAATGGAACGCACCACATCGTGATCGCGCGTGCCCGCGGGCATCTTTTCGATCGAAGCCACGAAATGCTCAACAAGCATCGGTTGGTTCAGCAATTCCGCACGATCTGGATTGAAGCCTTTTTTGACCACGGAGGTCACCGAAGCCGTGCCGCGAAGCCAGCCACCGAGGCTCACACACTGGGAAAGATCCATGTCCTTCATCTGCTCCATCGTGTCGCGCACGGTCTTCTGCGTCTGATCGAACTCCTTGCGAATCGTGTGCCAGTCCGACTTGTCCGCGGCATCGAGAATGCTCTGCGCGTGAGGAAGCACCGATTTGCTCAGCCCGAGGCTCTTGGCGAGATTGATCACATCGCGTCCCAGCTCTTTCACCGTCTCCTTGTCCTCCGCCTGCACGGCCACAAACCCTTCCGCGACAGTGTAACCAAACAGCAGCGAGAGCTTGGTGCGGTCGCTTGTCGTCGGGATCTCAGCCTTGCGAAGTTCAGCACGCCAATTCGGCTCACCCAGCTTGTCGAGAACGGAGAAAACCTCGCTCGGCACGGGCACCACCACGTCACCAACGACCTTTCCCGGGAAAGCCAGAGGATCGAACTCCTCCACCCCCTTCGTGCCCTGGGGAGCGGCGGAGAGATTGCAGGTTCCGAGAGCCAACCCTGCGATGACGGACAAATTAGCGATGTGCTTCATGAATGGGAAACGGGTTTGAATGCATGAATCAAGCCGTGGAACCCCCAACTCGCAACTGGTTTGACCTGCGGGGTGCCACGCGTGGACAATCCAGGCCGCATCAGGGCAACCTTGGCAGCACCTCGACGACGTCCGCCAGCACGCGACCGGAGCCGTGACGAAGTTCGTTGCAGCGGCCGAACAGCATCTGTCCGCTGGTTGCACCGAGGAGATCGGCAAGACGCTGATCCACGGAAATGCGGAAGTAGCCCCTGGGATGACTGGAATGGGGCACCTCATACTGCTCCAAAATAGCCCCAAAGGGCACGCGTCCCTCCAGGACCAGATTTTGCGCCTCCTCGGGGAGCAAATCGAGGTGAATGCCGATCGCGCCAAATTCGACCGGCATGCCGTCACTGCGGCGATGCAGGACGGAGGCACGCACGAGATAGTTGCCGATCCGCGCCCGGGCCGCGACGTCGAGGTCGATCTCGCAGCCGTGGAACTCACGCAGGCGCGGCGTCATGTCCTGCTCGTGCACCAACAGGCTGCGCTCCTGCTCCGCCAGCACGGCCGGTTCGACAAACGTGACACGCGGGCGCGTGCTGCCGATGCCGTAGAAAAAGATAATCGGCGCCAGGATGTCCTCATCCTGACGGACGACGGCACGTTCAAGTGTAGCGGGCATACTGGCGGTGTTGAGGCAGGAAAAAGTCGTGCAACAGGCGGTCCACCTGAAGCAGACCGTCACGCGTAAGGGTAACTCCTTCGGGATCTAGCGTGGCAAAGCCTTCCTCTGCCAGATACTCCAGTTGGGAGGCGAAGAACTGCCGGGGATCCTCGCCAAACTTCTCCTTGTAGTAGGCGAACTCACTGCGGCCGAGCTTGAGTTTGAGAATGAACTCGCGGACGAAGCGATCTTCGGCGGTGGTTTGATAGGCGCGGAAAATGGGCAGGTTTCCAGCATCCACCGCCTGCATGTAGGGGCCCACATCGGCCTGGTTTTGATAATGCACGCCGCCGAGGTGGCCGAATGAAGCCACGCCGCAGCTCAGCAGGTCCGCCCCCTCCCAAAGCGCATCTCGATAAACGAATTTGATGCGTTTCGGGTCCTTCACCACGGTGTAGGCGCTGGTCACTGTGTAACCCGCCTTCTGAAACTCGTCGAAGGCGTAGCTCACCCAGTCGCGCTTTGTCTGCCAGTCGGCCACGGGGGCGGTCACCTTCCCCTCTGCCTTCATCTGCTGGTACATGGTGGTGTTGTAGGGCACCTCCATCTGGTAAATGGTGACCGCGTCCGGCTGCATCTCGATCGCCTTGGCCACGCAAACCTTCCAGTTTGCCTCAGTCTCGTTCATCATGCCGGCGATGAGGTCGATGTTGATGTGCTCAAAACCCAGGCTGCGGGCAAAAGCGTAGGCCTTGCCGATCTCGCCGCTGCGATGCGCACGTCCGTTCGACTCCAGGATGTGGTCGTCGAAATTCTCAACGCCAAGGCTCAGGCGCGTCACCCCCACCTCGCGGATGCCGGTGAGCTTTGTCTCGTTCAGCGTGCCCGGCTCCGCCTCGAAGGCCACCTCCTCCGCCTCATCCCATGGAACCATGTCCTTCATGCGATTCGTCAGGTCCTTGAGTTGAGGCACTGAAAGGTAACTCGGCGTCCCACCACCGAAATACACAAAGTGCGCCTTCCGGCCCTTCAAATAAGGCTGCGAGGACAGTCGCTCCATCTCGCGCATGCCGGCATCAATGTAAGCCTTGATCTCACCCGCGTTCTTGTCGGTGTACACCTTGAAGTAGCAGAAGTGGCAGCGCTTGCGGCAGAACGGGATGTGGAAGTACACTCCGAGCGGAATATCCGCCGGAGCAGGCCTTTGCAGCACTTCCTCAACGACATGAACCTGGTCCGGCTTCCAGAACGAAAACGGCGGATAATTCGAAACGAAGTAATTCCCGGCCTCGGTCTTATCGACCTTCTTCGGAACATTCACTTCAGTCACGGCCGAAGCCGACGGGGAATCGAGGGAGGTTTCCATGGGGGTGAATGGGTAACGGAAACCCACCGCCCCGTCTAGCACCGATCAATTTCCGGCCAGCTTCTCCATCAATTTCTGCGTGCGATCAATGATGCGCTGCGGTTCGTCGAGAAGCCCGGCGGAGAGCAGGGCGTTGTCGAGAATCTGCTCCGTGATGAGTCCTGCGGTATCCGGATCGGACTGATGCAGTTTCGAAAGGCCTTTGACCAGATTGTGGCGGGGATTGATCTCGAAGACCACCTTCGGCCCGGGCATGCCGCCATCCTTGCCGAGTGCCTTCATCATCTGGCGCATCTGGGGCGTCATTTCGCCGTCAGGCGTCAGCACGAGGGCCGGAGAGCCGACCAGACGCTTGCCCGGACGAACGGTCTCGACGCTGGCGGAGAGGCGTTCCTTGATCCAGTCGCACAGCGTGCTTGTTTCGGCCTCCGCGAGCGCTTCTCCATCGGTGTCGCTGTCGCCGAGATCGATGTCATCGGCGTTGACGGACTTCAGATCCTTCTCCTCAAACTTGTGCAGGCTGCTGACGACGTACTCGTCGATCGTGTCGAACATGTAGAGCACTTCAATGCCCTTTGCCTTGAAGGCCTCAACGTAGGGACCGCTCTCGATGGCGGCCCGACTGTGGGCGACCTGATAGTAAATCGCCTTCTGATCGGCGGTCATCCGCTTCACATAATCGGCCAGTCCAACGGTCTCGCCCGGTTGGGTCATGCTCGACTCAAAACGCAGCAGCTTGGCGATGGCCTCGCGGTTGGTGAAGTCGGTGGCGATGCCCTCCTTCAGGAAACGGCTGAAATCCTTGTAGAACCCGTCGTATTTTTTCGCGTCGTCGCAGGCCTCCTTGTCGAGTTGCTTCAGGAGGCGCTTGACCACCACGTCTCCAATTTTTCGCACGAGGGCACTGTCCTGCATGCTTTCACGGGAAATGTTCAGCGGCAGGTCCTCGCTGTCGATCACGCCGCGCACAAAGCGCATCCACTCCGGCAGCAGTTTCTTCGGCTTCGGGTCAATGAGCACCTTTTTGCAATAGAGGGACACGCCGGGCTCCATCTGCCCCATGCCAAAGGCCTCCATGTTCTGCGTCGGTGTGAAGAGCAGCGCATTGATGACGATGGGGGACTCGGCCTGGAAGTGCAGCCGGTAGCTCGGTTCATCAAAAGCGTGCGCGGTGAACTTGTAGAACTCGTTGTACTGTTCGTCGGTGATGCCGTCCTTCGGCTTGAGCCAAAGCGCCTCCACCGTATTCACGCGCTCACCGTTCAAAAGCAGCGGGAAGCTGACGAAATTCGAGTGCTTTTCCACGATCTGCTTCACCGTCGTGTCCTTGGCAAACTCGGCGGCGTCCTCCTTCAGGTGCAGGACGATTTTGCAACCGCGCTTCTCATCCGTCGAATCCTCGATGGTGTAGCTGCTGGTGCCGTCACTCGTCCAGACGAGGTGCTCGCCGTCATTGCGCCAGGAATGGGTGTGAACCTCGACCTTGTCGGCCACCATGAAAGCGGAATAGAAACCCACGCCGAACTGGCCGATGAGCGTCGCATCCCCCTGTTTGCCGGCATTCTTGAGGGCCGCAGCGAAGGCCTTCGAGCCGGAATGGGCGATGGTGCCGAGATTCTCGATCAATTCCGCCCGCGTCATGCCGATACCGCCGTCCGCGATGGTCAGCGTGCGCGCGGCCTCATCCGTTGTGATGCTGATCTGCAGCTCGGCTTGGCCGTCGAAGATCTCCTTCTCCGTCAGCTGCGTGTGGCGCATTTTTTCCATCGCATCGGACGCGTTGGAGACGAGTTCGCGAATGAAGATCTCTCGGTCGGTGTAGAGCGAGTGGATGACGATATCGAGGACTTGTTTGACTTCGGCCTGGAATTCGTGGGTCTGGCTCATGGTGGGAGATGAAATGAGTGTTTTTTTAAGGTTGGGGGCCGTGAGAGTAGCGGGACGCCCTGCGTGGTCAAGGCCGTCCATGCACTTCCCGGAAGGGGGAAATGACGAAGCCCGAATGGCCCCCTGTTTCCACCCGGGGATCATTCGGACTTCATTCGTCATTCCCCTCACGGCTGCGTTTCCTTCAAACCGCGCGCCTTGTCGATGAGTTGCAGGAATTCGCCGCGATAACCCAGCTTGTCCGCGCCTTTGCCATCAATGGCGAGGCGGCGCACGGTTTCCCAGCTCAACGCGCCTTTGTAAGCTGAGTCCCGCAGCAGCAGACCAAAGCCTGCCACGGCGGCGCTGAATTTGTACTCCTCGCTGCTCGCGGTGAGCGTCTTGCCGTCGTCCTTCACGGGCATCTCGATGAGTTTGCTCTGGTCGCCGTCCGGCTCCTTGTAGCGCAGCTTCACGGTCATCGTCTCACCGCTCTTCGCTGCTTCAGCGAGCTGCGCAGGTGAGATGGCGGGAGCTTGATACTTCAAGCTGTCCACCGCAGGCCGTGGCTCGGCTCCGGGAGGAAGATTGGCGGGGACCACTTCATACAGGGCGACCACGCTGTGCCCGGCACCGATCTCGCCCGCGTCCTTCGTGTCGTCGTTGAAGTCTTCCTTCGCGAGCATGCGGTTTTCATAACCGATGAGGCGATAGCTGCGCACGGCGGCCGGATTGAACTCGACCTGGATTTTGACATCCTTTGCGATCGTCACCAGCGTGCCGCTCATCTGCTCGACGAGCACCTTGCGCGCTTCGCTGAGGCTGTCGATGTAGGCGTAGTTGCCGTTGCCCTTGTCGGCCAGGGTTTCCATCGTGCGATCCTTCAAGTTGCCCGTGCCATAACCCAGCACGCTGAGAAAGACACCGCTCTTCGCCTTCCTGGTGATGAGTTTCTCCAATTCTTCAGGCGAACTGACACCGACATTGAAGTCGCCATCGGTGCACAGGATCACACGGTTCACGCCTTCCTTGATGAATCCGGCCACGGCCTGCTCGTAGGCGAGCTGGATGCCTGCGCTGCCATGCGTGCTGCCGCCGGCTTTCAACTTGTCGATCGCGGCGAGGATCTCGCGCTTGTTCTCGCCGTTCGTCGGTGGCAAAACGAGTCCGCTGCTGCCGGCATAGACGACCATCGTCACTTTATCCCCTTCCCCGAGCTGTTCCGTGAGCATGCGCAGGGACTGCTGCACCAGCGGCAGCTTGTTTGGTTCGTTCATCGATCCTGAGACATCGACGAGGAAGACGAGGTTGCTGTTCTTGCGTTCGTCGCCGAGTTCGCGCCCCTTGATGGCGATGCGTGCCAGACGATGCGCCGGTTGCCACGGACACGGCGCCATCTCCACTCGCACTGCAAAAGGCTCCTTCGCATCATGCGCCGGACCTTCCTCCGCCGTGGGGAAATAATTGACCAGTTCCTCGATCCGCACCGCGTCCGCAGGCGGAACCGTGTTCTGGTTCAGGAAGCGCCGCACGTTCGCATACGCCGCCGTATCGACATCGATCGAGAAGGTCGAAAGCGGCTCCCGCGCCACATCCTTGAGT
Organism: Prosthecobacter sp.; assembly: GCA_041395065.1. GTDB lineage: Bacteria > Verrucomicrobiota > Verrucomicrobiia > Verrucomicrobiales > Verrucomicrobiaceae > Prosthecobacter. The sequence goes on from JAWLBG010000043.1 coordinate 24,778, forward strand.
TCGTTTTCGAGGATGCGTGTGTAGGATTCGGTGTCGCTGCGGGCATCCTTCAACGGGCGGAAGCCCGCCACCCGTTCCTGTTCTTGCAACTCATCCAGCTCCTTCCGACGACCAGACTCCCTGCCCTCATTGAAGGCAAAGTAATACGCATCGGTCGGTGCTGCAGCGGTGCTGGTCTCCAAGTCTCTGGTGACGACGGAGGTCGCAACAGTGCCTGACTTCGTCGTAACAACAGGAGCTGTCATGAGATTCACGCCCTTTTGTTGTGCGAGCGCTTTGCCAAGAACAGCCGGTTCCGGATTCATCACCACCGGTGGAGATGCGGGGACTTCCGGCGCCCCTTGCCCAGTCAGCGTGCGGGTGGCAAATGTTACCGTGCCGGGTTGCGGTGTCCCTGATGTGCGAGCGCTGGCCCCAGCTATGGTAAGAGTGCTCCCACCGGAAATGGTAAGTGCACCTCCACCGGCATGGGTCATAGCGGCCGCACCGTTCAAATCCAGTGTTGCACCGGTAGCCATCTTACCACCTGAACCGACCCCGCTGAAAACGGTGACATCGCCAGCTCCTCGATTCAGGGCTTCGCCACGTATCGTGTCCACTTTGACATCCGCTTCTGCCTGTGGCGCGGCTTGTTCCTGCATCACCCGCAACGCCACGACCTCCCCGGCGGTCGCAGCAGAGCGCTGCGCGTCAACAAGAGCGGTTCCATCCATCGGCTTGGACGCCGGGACTGGCATGCCGTTCCCGGTTCCAGCCCATCCGCCAACTAATCCCGGCGTACCCGCCACGTCGTTGCCAACAACAACTGTTTTGCCTGCGAAGAACCTGAAGTCGTCGCCGCTTGCACGGTCCGTGGTGCCCCCGACAACGAGAATGCCGCCCGAGCTTACACTCCCCGTCGCTGATGGCGCCGCAGCCAGCATCGGTCCCGCAGGAGCGCCCCCTGAAACGCGTCCATAATCCAGCCGATAGACCGTTTGATCCTGAATCTTCTTCAGTTCCTCGACATCCCGAGTCGTCATGGTGGATTGGCCGGCATTCAGTGTCAGCATTTGCGGAAGTTGAGGGGGCGGATGATCGGCCGGCGTCACCGCCAAACCCTTCCCGTCAGCAATCCCAGCCAGCGGGTCCATCACCTTCAGAGGCTTTGCCTCGAGCAAAAGATCATCCTCCACAGGCGGCGCTTTGATGACTTCACCATCGCGACGCTTGAACTGGACGCGATGTTCAGGTTCCGATTCCATTGCCACCTGTGCATATTTCCGCTCGTCAGATTGCTGCCACGTCCAGAATGCCCCCAGCACCACGCATGCAGCCAGCGCGAGCCGTACCAGACCAGCGCGCCATTTTGTGCTTGGAACCGCCTTCCTAGGCGCGATCGCATCTGTTGCTTCCGGCAAATGGGACGATTGCCCCATGGGCTGCGCCTTCAGACGATCCCGCTGCTCTTCCGTGAGCGCGAGCGATTCGTCGCGCAGTTCGGCGAGCAGGAAGTGGCAGAACTCCTTGGTTTCATCGGCGGCATGCTTCGCCTTGGGATCTTCGCGCAGCTCGGTTTCGAACCGTTCGCGTTCTTCGGCGCTGGCTTCATCGAGCGCCCAGGCGGTGATTTGTTCCGGTTTCATGGTCAAAAAGGGGTTGGAGGGTTTCAGGCCAGCGCGGGTTTGAGTTTCGCGTGCGTCGGCTGCTCATGGGCCTGCCATTTGGTCTTCAGGGCGGCGACGCCGTGGTGGATGAGGTAGCCGACATTGCCGATGCTGGTCTGCATGGCGGCGCTGATCTGCTGGTAGTCGAGTCCGGCGATGAACTTCAGCCGCACGGCCTCGCGCTGGCGCACGGGCAGGGTTTCGATGAGCTCGCGCAGGGCGGTGGCGGTTTCGCGCTTTTCCATCGCGTCATTCGGCGCGGGATCGGCGGCGGCTTCGAGATCGAGGGTTTCCGTTTCCATGACGACGATGCGTTGGTGTTTGCGATGATGGTCGAGGGCACGATTGCGGCAGACGGTGAAGAGCCACGGGGCCAAGCGCTCATGATCGAGCGTCGCGAGGTTCTGGCTGAGCTTCACAAACACGTCCTGCACGATGTCCCGCGCGTCTTCCAGGTCGCCTGTGTAACCGTGCGCATAGCGGATGAGGGGCCGCTCGTAGCGCTGCAGGGTTTCGAGGAAAAGATCGTGCGAGTCGCTCATGGGATCGTGTTCGCCGCGCATCACGGGAACGTGGTAAACATCTTGGGGGATTTTTTCGCGGAAGGCGAGATTGATCACTCCATGCCCGACAGTTCGATCCTCCCTTGCGCGTTGGACTCTGCCCGCTTCCATTCGTCCCACCATGATCCGCCCGCTCCTTTTCGCCTCCGCCCTCGTCTCCACCGCCGCTTTCGCCCAGCAACCGGCCGATCATGGTCATGGCGTGGAGATCCCCGGACTGAAGAAGGAGCTCTTCGCCGGCATCACGGAGGCGGATTTCCTCAAGCTGGGTGACAAGCCGAAGACGGTGAAGATCACGCTGGTCGCCACCTACACCGCGGCGAACTACGGGATGAACTTCAACGGCTACTCGCATGGCAAGGCCGTTTACACGATTCCCAAAGACTGGACCGTCGAGGTCACCTTCATCAATCCCAGCCCCATCCCGCACAGCGCCATCGTGGTGGAAAAAGACATGACGAAGAAGCTGCAGATGGGCGAGCCTTTCTTCCCCGGCGGCGGCGTGCCGAAGCCGGAAGTCGGACTCTCGCTGACCAAGGCCGAGTTCTCCTTTGTGACCGACGAGACCGGCGAGTTTGCCCTCGCCTGTGGCTTCCCCGCCCACGCCATCAACGGCCACTGGCTGGCCCTCAATGTCAGCGAGGATGCCAAGATCGCGACACTGCAACTCGGGGAAAAGGCTCCGGTGGAGGCAAAGTAGAGAATGTTCGACAGGAGCGCACGCGTCTCCGCGTGCTGTCTTTCAGAGTCCCGCTGAAGACCGTCCCAAGACGTGGCGACGCCTGTGGAGAACAAAACAGATTGCGTGCGCTTTGAGGACGGTTTTCCGCGAGACGCGGAAAACTGCCTGCGGGACGCAGGCGCTCCATTTACTTCAGCTTCGCCGCGATTTCGCGCAACGCCTTGGAAGACGCGGACTTGTCCGGATCTTCAAGCGCGATGGGATGGCCTTCGTCGCCACACTCGCGCACGCTCATCTCGATGGGGATCTGGCCGAGCAGTGGAACGCCGAGACGTTTCGCCTCGTGCTCGCCGCCGCCTTTGCCGAAGATGTGATAGATCTGGCCGTCGCCCGGGCAGAGGAAGTAGCTCATGTTCTCGATGATGCCGAGGATGGGCACATTGACCTTCTGGAACATCGACACCGCCTTCCGCGCATCGATCAGCGCGATCTCCTGCGGCGTGGTCACGATGACCGCGCCGTCGAGGGCAACGGTCTGCACGATGGTGAGCTGGATGTCGCCCGTGCCCGGCGGCAGGTCGAGGACGAGCACGTCGAGATCATCCCACGCGACCTGACGCAGAAACTGCTGCGTGTAGCGCGTGGCGATGGGGCCGCGCACGATGACAGGTGAGGCGTCCTCCAGCAGGAAGCCCATGGACATGAGTTGCAGGCCGTTCTTTTCGATCGGCACGATCTGCTGCTCGTCATTCTGATAGGGACGTTCGTCCGTACCGAACATGTGCGCGATGCTGGGGCCATACAAATCGCAGTCGCACAGGCCGGTGCGCATTCCGCTCTGGCTAAGGGCCACCGCAAGGTTGGATGCGACGGTGCTCTTGCCCACGCCGCCTTTCCCGGAGGCGACGGCGATCACTTTCTTCACGCCGGGGATGCTGGCCTTGCCGAGTTTTTCTGAGGCGGAGACGCCGACACCGGGCGGATCCTTGATGTCGAAGTTCAGCTTCACGTCGCTCACGCCGGTCACCTTGTTCAGCACCTCCATGGCCTGCTCGTGGATGAGACGCGGGATGTTGGGATCGCGGGTGGCGATGGAGAGATCGACCGTCACCTGCCCGCCGTCGATGCGGATGCCCTGCACGAGGCCGAAGGAAAGGATGTCGCGGCTGAAGCCGGGGTAGCGGACGTTGCCAAGGGCGGTGCGGATGTCTTGTTCGGTGGGCATGGGGTTGGGGATACACCTCCCCGTAGCAGGCAGGCGCTGATTTCGGTAAACATCCGCCGCCAACAAAAGCGCCGCCTGTTTCCAGGCGGCGCTTCGTGGAGAGATCTAAGGAACCGATCAGGGCTTCGGCACTTCGTCGATCGTCTTGAGAACGCGGGAGGCGATCTGGTAAGGATTGCCTTGGCTGTTCGGACGACGGTCTTCGAGGTAGCCCTTCCAGCCGTTCTTCTTGAAGCTGTGCGGGACGCGGATGGAAGCGCCGCGGTCGGCGATACCCCAGGAGAACTGGTCGATGGACTGCGTCTCATGCAGACCGGTCAGGCGCATGTGATTGTCAGGGCCATACACGGCGATGTGCTCGGCGCAGTTCTTCTCAAACTGGGCCATCAGCGCCAGGAAGTAAGGCTCGCCGCCCACGGTGCGCATGTACTCGGTGGAGAAGTTACAATGCATGCCGGAGCCGTTCCAGTCCGTTGGGCCCAGAGGCTTGCAATGATACTCAACCTGCACGCAGTACTTCTCGCAAAGGCGCTCAAGGATGTAACGGGCCACCCAGATTTCGTCGGCGGCTTTCTTGGAGCCCTTGCCGAAGATCTGGAATTCCCACTGGCCCTTGGCCACTTCGGCGTTGATGCCTTCGTGGTTGATGCCGGCGTCAAGGCAGATGTCGAGGTGCTCTTCAACGATCTGACGGGCGATGTCACCCACGTTGTTGTAGCCGACACCCGTGTAGTAAGGGCCTTGGGGGGCAGGATAGCCGTGCTCAGGGAAGCCGAGAGGACGACCGTCCTGATAGAGGAAATACTCCTGCTCGAAACCAAACCAGGTATCCGGATCGTCAAGGATCGTGGCACGATCGTTGGACTCATGCGGATTGCCGTCAGCGGTGTAAACTTCGCACATGACGAGGATGCCGTTCTTGCGGGTGCTGTCCGGATACAGGGCCACAGGCTTCAAAACACAATCAGAGCTGCCGCCTGGAGCCTGCATGGTGGAGGAGCCGTCAAAGCCCCAGTCCGGCAGTTGCTCCAGCGTCGGGAAGCTGTCGAAGTCCTTGAGTTGAGTCTTGCCACGAAGGCCACGAACGGGCTGATAACCGTCGAGCCAGAGATATTCGAGTTTGTACTTGGGCATGGTTGAATGTGTATGGATTAAATTGCCTAGCCTACGGAATGATGTCTTTCAGCGATAGCGATCGCGATTTGAGCATGCCGCGTGCCACTTGCGAGATAATTTTCGACAATTCTCACAGCTTCGACTGCAAAAGGTTTAAATGCGACGCCTCTCCTTGCGTGAACGAAGCAGAGGCGGAAGACTTGAGTCTACCCATGAGAGAGGCCAAAAATACCGCACGCTCCATCGTTCACATTGGTTACAACGGACGTGTGCACAAACAGTTCAAGGGAACGAACGCGAAGGAGCGTTTCGAGAACGAGGTCAAGGTGCTGCGAATTCTCGAGGAGCGCGGCTGCGATTATGTGCCGCGACTGTTGGAATCCGACCCCGAAAACCTGACCATGGTGACCACCAACTGCGGTTCGATCGTCCAGCACATCAGCACATCCCGGGTCAAGGAACTCTTCGGAGCCCTGGAAAAGGACTACGGCGTACGCCACGACGATCAATTCCCCCGAAACATCACCTACCGAGCCAAGGACGGGCGATTCTGCCTGATCGACTTCGAGCTGGCCACGGTCCTCGACCCGCCTCAAACCTAACCAATCCCGCTCCATGAGCGACGCTTCTCCCAACCAACCACCTTCCCACATTCACTGGTCGGGACTGACCCACCCCGGCCGCGTCCGAAAGAACAACGAGGACACCTTTCTCTGCCTGACGTTCGACGCCCACGAAGTTCGGTACCTCGGCAAGATCGGCGACGCAAACTTTGAGCAGGGAGACTTCGTGTTTGCCGTTAGCGACGGCATGGGTGGCGCCAAGTCCGGCGAATTCGCCAGCAAGATTGCCGCAGAAAAGATCACCGCCCTGCTGCCCAAAAGCTTCAAGCAGTCCGCCCAGCAAATCACCGCCGGTCATGGCGACGTTTTGACAGAACTGCTCCACAACATCCATGAAGAGTTGATCAAGCAGGGACGCCATTATGAGGAATGCCGTGGAATGGGAGCCACGCTCAGCCTTGGCTGGTTCACCCCGGGGTGGATGCATTTCGCCCACATCGGCGACAGCCGAATCTACTGGCTGCCAAAGGGAGGCCCGATGAAGCAAGTCACCGAGGACCACACCTATGTCGGCTGGCTACAGCGCAAGGGGGAGCTCAACGAGCGTGAGGCCAGAACGCATCCCCGCAAAAGCGTGCTCATGCAGGTGCTCGGCGCCGGACGCCAGTTCCTCGAACCCCAGATCGGCTCCGTCAGTTGCGAATGCGGAGACCGCTTCCTCTTCTGTACGGACGGTGTCATCGACGGCATCTGGAACCACCGACTTGCCGACATGCTGGCCAAGGACGACGCGAAAACGATCGTCGAATACGCCGTGGCAGAATCCGGCAGGGACAACGCGAGCGCCGTTGTCGTGGAAGTGACCTAAAGGAGACCGCACCGTGCTGCAAGACCACAAAAAAGCCCGGCTTTATGAAAGCCGGGCCAGCATGGGAAACAGAGTTATTTCTCGGCTATCTTGAGGACCTTGGCCAGTTTCGACGCGAAGGCCTTGGGAGTCCCTCCACCCTCCTGTTGATCGATGACTTTGCCATTGCCGTCGACAAAGAAGATGTGAGGGATCGACTCCACTTTGTATTGATCGGAGAGCTTGCCGTTGGCATCCACATCAATGTCGAGGTAGGACCAGTTGAACTTGTCGTGGTACGGCTTCACCTCCGCACTTGGATAAACATCCTTTTTCATCGCCTGACACGGGCCACACCAGGATGCGGAAAAGACCAGAATGGCGGGTTTGCCGTTCTCCTTGGCGGCTTTCATAACAGTTTCCGCGCTCGTGGTGAATGCGGGACTGCCTTCCGGAAAGTCGGATGCGAAGAGAGCCGACGCGAAAACGACGGCGGAAAGAGTACAGATGATGTGTTTCATTGGGGGAGTTGTGTGGGTTGGAGGTGCCTTTGCACCGACTAAGTTCTACGACGCAGTCACGGGAGTGGATATTCCGGGAAAACCGGCTTCGACATGATTCACCGGTGAGTGGCCACCCATTTTGTCACTCGCCCGCTTTTGAATTCAACGACGCCGGAGGTATACGGCACATAAACCACCGAGGGGCCACCACCCCAGAAGGGACCGCCCCCCCAGCCATAGGGACCGCATCCTCCCCAACCGAGCCCTCCGCGTCCCCAACCACCCCAGCCGAATCCTATGTTCATGCTCATGGTTTGAACAGGCCGTTGTCCGACGTAACGCCAGTTCTCGATCTCCCGCCCGCCACTCCGCCCCGCCGAGACACTATCAGGCCGTCCCCAGGCAAGAAACACGGCATCCCGATTCATTCCCTCGCGGATCACCCCACCGGAGACCAGTTCCCGGTCCTTGGAACTGAGTTGATTAAACAATTGAGGATTCCGGGCGATGCGCTTCTGCGGCGTAGAATTCGCGCACTGCGAGAGGAGCAAGGCAGCGCCCAGCACGGAAAGAAGGCGAAGGAGGAATTTTTTTTTCATGGTTGCATTCAAATTACATTTTGGTGCCCGATGCCGGCGGACACGTCCTCTTAATGACGTGCAGTGTCGTCCGTTCGTTCATTGCAGTGCGAAGAAAATCGCAACAGGTGTCGGCATACGCCCTCGCATTACGACTTCGAGGGGCAAAGGCCTAAAAAATCAGGTATTGCTTTAGTTCCGTAAATGTAGCATCCTCAGTGAATTCAAGGCACGTTTTCTTCTCTCTCCCGATGACAATCATGCGCCCGAACAGCCTCCTCCTCATCCTGCTAGCTGCTCTTCTCAGTTCTTGTTCTTCCGGCCTACTGGGCACTGGCTCTTCTCGTATCTCGTCGGTTCGCACCACAGCCTATACGCACTCCGAGTCCGACCATATTATTTACGGTGCGCGCACAGCCGTGGGGACGAATTTGAAATACGGCAATGTGCGCAGCGCGGCCGCCGACTGGTCTGTTTTCCCGGTGGGCACGATTTTCCAGATCGAGGGACTTCCCTACGTCTATCAGGTCGACGACTATGGCTCGGCACTTGTAGGAACGAACACGATCGACCTTTACAAGCCAGACAAGGCAACCATGAAGGCGTGGGGCGTGCGCAACGTGAACATTCGCGTGATCAAGTGGGGCTCTTTCTCAAAGAGCCTGTCGATCCTGAAGCCGCGCACGGCGTATCTTCACATCCGCAAGATGGTGGCGCGCATCGAATCCAGCACCTAGGGCGAGCAAAAGTGACACGCCAGGAACGTGCTGAGTACATCCAAGAGCGTCTCGCGCACCTGTATCCCAATCCTCCGGTGCCGCTGGATCACAGCGACCCGTTTACCCTGCTTGTGGCCGTGCTTCTTTCCGCCCAGTGCACAGACACAAGGGTGAATCAGGTAACCCCGGCTCTATTTGAATTGGGGCGCACGCCTCAACAACTCGCCAAAGTACCTTTGGAGAAGATCCTCGAGATCGTAAAGCCCTGCGGTCTGGGGCCACAAAAGGCCAAGGCGATCAAGGTGCTCTCCGGCATGCTGGTGGAGGATCACGGCGGAAAGGTGCCACAAAGCCTGGAAGAATTGGAAAAACTTCCAGGAGTGGGACACAAGACCGCGCAGGTCGTGATGGCACAAGCTTTCGGCATTCCCTCATTCCCCGTGGACACCCACATTCACCGACTGGCTCAGCGCTGGGGCTTGACCACCGGGAAGTCGGTGATTCAGACCGAGCGTGATTTGAAGCGTTTGTTTCCCGAACAATCATGGAACCGCCTGCATCTCCAGATCATTTTCTATGGCCGCGAGCACTGCACCGCACGGGGGTGTGACGGCACGACATGTGACATCTGCCGCTCCTGCTATCCCAAGCGGACGAAGCCGGTAATCTCCCGAAGGGCATAAAAAAGCCTCCTCGCCTAAAAGCGAGGAGGCTCTTGAGAGCACCGGGAGAAAAGGGATTACCACCGCAGACGAAGCGCAGTGCGGAAGGCGCGGGTGCTGTCGCCAAAGTCACCTCCGATACCGATGTCAAAGGATCTCATCACGCGGAAATAACTCGAAAGGTCGAGAACCTTGCTGTCATACTTGTCGGCACTGGTGACAGTGACCCCTGCCTGAAGTTCCATGAAGTCGAAAGGTGTGAAACGCAGAGCCGGACGCACATAAACAGCTCCCTCGCTGAATCCCACATTGGGTCCTTGAGTTTTCAAACTTGCGTAAACGAGGCCTGCTTCAGCCACAAAAGTCAGGCGGCTGTTGACCAGTGGCGTATGAAAACCAACGCCCGCTTGCACGGTCGCAAAATCATAGTCTGCATTTGCCCCGACACCGCCGCCATCACCACTGCCCCAAGATGCACCAACTTTCAGAAAGAGCGGATTGAAGAGCGCAACGGTGAGTGCACCGCCGATGGTGCTGGCCCCGTCCAAGCCATTGGCCTTGGGATCAACGAAACGATAATACACTTCGATGTTGTCGAAATTGACGATGCTAGGTCCGGCATCCGCTCCGTAGGCTCCGCCTCCGGTAATAGCGGTGCCTGGAGGTGGCGCACCATAGGCACCAGTTCCTTGGGGAGCATAGGCTGACATGTCACCGGGGGGGGGGGCGCCGAAGCATACGGATCCGTATACATCGGAGGCGGTGTCACGCCGGGTGTCACGGTCGGTGGTGGCAGACTATTGGGATAGGAAGGGAGAGCAGGCGCAGTTCCATAACCCGGAGGAGGCGAAGCAGGATAACCTGGAGGCGGCACGCCCATCACGCCAAAACCGGCAGGTGGCGCCGTCTGGCCGAACACGCTGGCGAACTGCATCGCATGAATGACCACAAGGCCAAGTATCGTCTTTTTCATGACATTCAAAGGAATATTGATTATTCGTATAAGTTAAATATTCTATCAAATGCATGGTCACATCAAATCCTTTTTGCGATTTCACTGATTTTAGCATTTGCCGCCATCCATGACAGATGAAGCCAAGCACATCTCAAGTCAGCTAAATCGGCGAATCTCAACAGCTCTGAATGCCGAACCTTATCCGCAAGGGCCAAGTTCCGAACATGACGGCTCGATCGAGTTCAATCCATCGAATGGAGACACATTCTTCTCACGAGCGCCGCTTCATGATCAATAACAAGGCACCTAGGACAGCGCCTCCAACGCCAACCCACATCAGATTGGGCTTCACATCCTCCTGCTCGGCCGCGGCAGGCTCGGCAGCCGATATTGTAACGACCTCGGGAGATTTCATTACTGGCGGCTCGGCAACCTCAACAGGCTGCACCTTTGACTCGCCCGCTTGAACGAGAGCCTTTTCCCAGTCGACATTCATCAGCAGATCCCATCCCGGATTCTGCCCCTTGACCCTACATGAACAGCGTCCCACGAGGAACATGCAGGCATCCTCCAAGGTCGTATCGTCCAACATCTCCAGCGGCCATGCTCCCAGCACACGGCCTCGTCCGAATATAACGCCGGCAAAAGCACCTCCCCCAATTTCTTGTGTGGCAGGCCCTGCAAGCATCTGAATCAGGAGTTTTTCGTCCGGATCATCCATCTTCAGCCGCAGCGTCGCAAATTTCAGTTTCAGAGGTGGCCCGGGGCCGAGTTGACTGTCGGGATCGTTCGGATCCTGAATTGGCAAAGAAGCCACCTGCTCCAGGAATTTGAGGCGTTTTTCGATCCTTTCCGCTTCAGCCGTCTCCAGCGGTGTGTCGTTTGAGACGATGACCCAGATCATCGAATCACCCGACAGAATGCGCCTGAGGATTTCACTACGAACGGGTGACTCGAGCAAAGCCTGAAGATTCTTCAAATCCAGATTCCCCTGCCAAACCGGCGGACCGCCCTGCTTCGTCCCGTGGAGCACAGCGTCCGCCTGCCCCTTTTCACGTGCGGTCACGATCTCGAGGTTCGCTTTTCCGTTGGCCCTCATAGGCCTCAGAGCATCCTGCAGAGCCCCGTCATCCGCGGCAGAAGCCGGCAGCACGAGCCGGAACTTGTCCGCCTCCCAACGGTCCAGCGCATACCGAAACACCGGAATGGTGCAGCATTCGGCCGCGTGGGCGGTCATGACGATGAAACCAAGAATCAGATGCAGACGAAAAATCACCGCGATGAAACGCAAGCGCGAGAGTATTCATTGCGGCGATCGCGGCCCGCACAGGGATACTTCCATGGCACCGGCCTGTTTGGGATGGATTCGGGATGACAAAGCGACTGCTTCGTTGTGAAATACCCGCCTTCCCTGCCATGACTCATTTTCACTGGCTTTACGACGGCGGCATCGTGGGCGTTTACCTTCTGTTCACCATGGCAACCGGCGTCGCGATGCGAAAATACGTCGGAAAGCTCGAGGACTACCTTGTAGCCGGTCGCGAGGTGAATCTCCATCTTGGAATAGCCTCTCTTGCTGCCACCGAGTTTGGCATCATCACCTGCATGTATACCGCCCAGGCAGGCTACACGCATGGATTCAGCGGAGCGGTGCCGGGCATCTGTCAGGCGATATCGATGACTCTGATCGGACTCACAGGATTTTGCATCAAGCCGCTGCGACAGGCCGGAGCCATGACACTGCCGGAAATGTTTGAAAAGCGTTTCGGTCGCACCGTGCGCTGGCTCTCTGGAGTGGTCATCGTCATGGGTGGCCTCTTGAACATGGGGGTCTTCCTCCAGATTGGCGGAAAATTCCTCTGCACCGTCGCCGGCTTCGATCTGTCGAATCTCACCCTGATCATGACGGCCCTGCTGCTCATGGTCGTCGTTTACACCATGCTCGCGGCATGCTCAGCGTCCTCGTGACAGATTTTCTTCAGTTCGTTGTCATGAGTGCCGGACTGCTCATTGTCAGCGTTCTCATTCTGAAAAACATCGGCTGGGATGCCGTCGTCGCAGCCGTGCAGAAACATCATGGTGAGGGAGGCTTCAATCCGATTGCCAATCCCGCACTTGGCTGGCCTTTCATCATCAATCAATTCGTCGCCAACGCCGCCGCAGCGCTGACTTGGCAGGCGGTAATCGTTCGCATCCTCTCAGCGAAGGACAGCCAGACGAGCCAGCGCATCTACACGCGCACCAGCTTCTTCTTCGTCTGTCGCTTCCTACTGCCGGGCATTTGGGGCATCGCAGCCTTGGCAACGCTCAGCTGGATGCCGCTGAAGCAGCTCACGGAAAACGAGCGCGCCGTCATACCCGCCGCTGTTCAGGCAAAGATCGCCCATTCCGCTGTCGGCGCGCCGCTTGCAGACCTCTGTGCCGAGGAACTCGACGCATTGCCAAGCGATGCACTGGAAAAACTTGGAGACGCTTCCCTCCTCGCCATGCCGCAGTTTCTCGGGACACTGCTCCCCGTCGGGCTCATGGGCCTGCTGATCGCCGCGATGCTTGCCGCTGACATGAGCACAAATTCCAGCTACATGCTGAGTTGGGGCAGTGTCATCTACAATGACATCCTCTCACCCTTTCGCCGCACCGCATGGCCGGACAAACGCGCCATTCTATGGAACCGCTGCATCGTCGCACTGATCGGCCTTTATCTGCTCTTTTTTGGCCTGTTTTATCACATAGAGGGGAATGTGTGGTCCTACCTGCTGCTGACGGGCTCGATCTACCTCTCCAGCATGTCCGTCCTGCTCATCGCCTGCTGCTACTGGAAACCCGCCAACAACTGGGGCGCCATCGGCGCAGTCCTGCTCGGTGCGGCGGTTCCAGTGGCACATCTCACGCTTGAAAAGCTGCCTTCCACGGCCGCTTTCGCCGCCGCTATCGGCAAGGATATCGCTGGCATCGCGGCGTTCGTGGGTGCGGCGCTCGGAATGATCGTCGGCTCGTTGCTCAAACCCAAGCCCCCCGCTGCATGACCACTTTCTGGCTTATCCTCACAACTGCCGCCCTGCTTTGGTATGGCAGTGTCACCTTTTACGTCGCCATCAAAGGCGCCGGCGATATTCGCCAAATGATCGCACGACTCAAAAACCGCGATCATAAAGACTGAGGCATTTGAGGAAGGGCATGAAAAAGCCCCGCTTTCGCGAGGCTTCTCCAAACACACACAGACGAGCAGGTTGATTGATTAGCGCTTCGAGAACTGGAAGCGCTTGCGGGCGCCCGGACGACCGGGCTTCTTGCGCTCCTTCTTGCGGGAGTCGCGCGAAAGCAGTCCATTTTCCTTCAGCACCGGACGAAGTTCGGGATTCACATTGATGAGTGCGCGGGCGATACCCAGACAAACCGCACCCACCTGACCGGTAGTGCCGCCGCCGGTGGCGTTCACCTGAACGTCGTAGTTTTGGCGGGTGTTGGTCAGCGCCAACGGGAAGATGATTTGATTCTGCAGCGCGACCGTCGGGAAATACTCTTCGAAGTCACGACCATTGACGGTAATGCTGCCGGAGCCGTCCTTGAGGAAAACGCGGGCGATGGCAGTCTTGCGGCGACCGGTGGCGTTGGTGAGAGGGGCACTCATGGGATAGAATAAAAAAGTTAGGCGACAGAAAAGCTCTTCGGGTTCTGGGCCTCATGCGGATGCTCGGCCCCCTTGTAGATTTTGAGCTTGCCCATGACCGCACGACCGAGGCGATTGTGGGGCACCATGCCCTTGACGGCGCGTTCGATGAGCAGTTCCGGGCGGCGCTGGCGGACGCGCTCGACGTTTTCAATCTTCTGGTTGCCCACATAGCCGGCTTTCGAAGTGTAAATCTTCTGCTGCTCTTTTTTGCCGCTGAGACGAACCTCGGCGGCATTCAGCACGACCACAAAGTCGCCGGTGTCCACATGGGGTGTGAAGGTCGGCTTGGTCTTGCCGCGGAGCAGATTGGCTGCGGCGACGGCCACATCGCCGAGAATCTGGTTCTTGGCGTCGATCACCCACCATGTGGGGTTGTGGTCCTGGGCTTTGGCTGAAAAGGTCTTCATTGGGGGCTGCGTTGCGTGAGGCTTCCGTCGGGGCGGAGGGGCCGCGATAGTAGGGGGAGTAGCCGGAGTGTCAAGATGGAAAACCATGTTGTTCACAGCTACCCTCCGACGAGACGGCTCGCCGGGGAACCTCACGCGGATTGCATGAGTCAGTGGTGCTCGGGAAGGGACTCGAACCCTTAAGCCTTTCGGCACAAGATCCTTAATCTTGCGCGTATACCAATTCCGCCACCCGAGCAGGGTCTGTGGAAACAGGGGCCGCGAATATAGACGCTTCGATTTTTATGCAACTGCTCTTTTGTCTTTTTACACAAAAGGTTGCGCCACTGCGAGAATCCAGAATGAGCGAGCAGATCCGGACAGTCCGGCACTGCATTTGACGATAAAAATCAAGCCACCTCGAGAGCCGCACATCCATGAGCTCTGCGAATTTTTCACTTGGAAGGACTCCAAGCTGCGGAACCGTTGGCGGCGACCGTTTTGATACTCCGCTTCCCTTCCCCATGAGCATCCCGGACCAGTCTCTTCACGTTACGGCAGAGGCGCTGATGCCGGAAGCACTGTCACTGCTCCGCTGCTTGGTGGATGTGAACAGTTTTACGATGAATGCGGCGGGGGTGGACAAGGTGGTGAGATTGACAGCGGAGGCGTTTGAGCCGCTGGGCTTCACGGCGGAACGGGTGCCGTGCACGGTGGCCGGAACGGGGCATCATCTTTTTTTGACGCGATGCGGTGCGGGCGGAGACCCGGTGGTGTTGGTGACTCACTCGGATACGGTGTTTCCGCCGGAGGAGGAATTGCGCCACGATTTCAAATGGGACGAACGGCCAGAGGAAGGCCGCATCTACGGACCGGGAACCATAGACATCAAGGGTGGCACGGTGTTGATCCGAATGATGCTGCAATTGCTGCAAGAGCACGCCCCGGAAGTGTTTGAGCAGACACACTGGATCATCGCTGCCAATGCTGCTGAAGAGGGACTCGGCGATGATTTCGGACGGGCGACGGCGGAGCGCTGCGGTGGCCAGGCGCGTGCGGTATTGGTCTTCGAAGGCGGGCCGGTGGATGAGCGCGGCTGGCACATCGTCACCTCCCGCAAGGGACGCAGCACTTGGAAGCTGACGGCGGAGGGCAAGGCGGCCCACGCTGGCAGTCAGCACCACGAAGGCGTCAATGCGATCGACGCTCTGGCGAAATTCTTGCCTCAGATCGCGGCGCTCAGCAGTGTCCGCGACCAACGCACCGTGAATGTGGGCATTGTGCATGGCGGCACCGTGGTCAATCGCGTGCCGCATGAGGCGGTGGCGGAATGGGAGTGCCGCGCCACGGCTCCGGCCGCATTGCAGGAAGCGGATGACTTCTTTGCGAGCCTCAGCGGCACGACGGCTACCGGCGCGCGGCTGACCGCCGAACGCACGGGCTACACGGCGGCCTGGCCGGAAACACCGGAGGCGGCGGCGCTGGCTGATCTGTGGCGGGAGGTCGCGACGGAAATGCAGCTCACGGCGGTGGCCGTGCCGCGCGGTGGTCTCAGCGACGCAAACCACCTCTGGCACCTGGGTCCGATACTCGACGGCCTGGGCCCCTTCGGCGGAAACGCCCACTGCTCCGATGCGCTCTCCGGATGGCTCGAAACTGCCAGAGTATCTTGTGCCGAAAACGCTGGTGCCTAAGGCGGTCATGAATGCACGGGCGCTGATGCGACTGCTGGAGAAAAAGTGAATTCAGCGCAGGGCTCGATCCCGACCCGCTTGCCTCCTTGGATGCGGTGCTGTCTTACAAGTTCCTGACTTGTTCGGGGGCTATGAGGGCGAAGATTTCCGCTGGATCAATAGAACGATTATGATCGTGCCCTTGCAACCTGCCATACACAGCCTCCGCCCGCGCATGCGCCGGGCGTCCTTGGGACTGGCACTGGCGACGATTCTCGGTGGCGTGTCACCATCGCTGATGGCTCAGAATTTACGCATCGAATTCCGTGCGGTCGTCGGGGAGAAGCCCCTGCGGATCAACGAGCCCCTGCCACTGCCTGCGAAACCCCGCATCACAAGGCTGGATCTGCTGCTCTCGGGCTTGGCACTGCGCCGCATGGACGGCACATGGCTGGAATCGGCGAATTGGTATGCCTATCTCAGCGCGACGAAAAAAGGCGCATCTCTCACAGCAGAGGGCACGGACACGCCGCCGGGAGAGTACACGGGCATCCGTTTCCGCATCGGGGTTAATGAGATCGTCAACAAAGCCGACCCGAACTCTTTCCCACCAGACCACGCCCTCAATCCGCAGGTCAACGGTTTGCATTGGGGCTGGATGGGCGGCTACATATTCACAGCCCTGGAAGGGCGCTTCCAAAACGCGGGACGCGAGGACGGATTCTCATTTCATGTCGCCAACGCGCCTCAGTTGATGACGGTGGAGCTACCGGTCGATTTCCATGGCGGCAGCCCACTAACAATGCGGTTGGACTTTGACGTGCAGCAGGTGTTGTCCGGCATCGACTTTCTGCAGGATGGCACTTCGACCCATTCCCGAGCTGGCGATCCGCTGGCCGCTCGACTGAAGAACAACATCGAGCAGGCCTTCCGTGTGCGCAGCGTGCACTACGATGTTTATCAAACTCCGGTCAGCGAAGGAGAACCGTTGGCGCCCCCTTTCGGCACACATCCCTACACACCGGCAATGACCAGACGTTTTCCGCAGGTAACTCTGCCACAGGACAACCCGCTGACAAAAGAAGGTGTCGCGCTGGGCCGCCTCCTGTTTCATGACACGCGTCTTTCAGTCAATGGCAGCCAATCCTGTGCCTCCTGCCATGAGCAGTCACGGGCATTTTCCGATTCGCGGCGCTTCAGCACAGGCGCGGAACAGCAGCAGGGCAGGCGCAATGCCATGCCTCTCTTCAACCTCGCCTGGCACGACTCATTCTTTTGGGACGGTCGCGCACCTTCGCTGCGCCAGCAGGTGTTGATGCCGATCACCGATCCTGCGGAAATGAACGAGACGCTGCCGAATGTCATCGCCAAGCTCGCCAAGGACGAAACCGTGGTAGGCGAGTTCAAGACGGCCTTCGGCACGCCTGGAATCACCGCGGAGAGGATCGCGAAGGCTCTGGAGCAGTTTCTTCTCACCATCATCTCGCAGGAGTCGAAGTTTGACCATGCAGTGCGCAAGCTGACCACGCTCACGGAAAGCGAAAAACGCGGCCTGCAACTCTTCGTGACCGAGTTTGATCCCAAGCGCGGCTTGCGCGGCGCGGACTGCTTTCACTGCCACGGAGGCACCCTGTTCACCAGTCAGGACTTCGCCAACAATGGCCTCGAACTCGACGCGGACGACACGGGCCTGATGGGAGTGACGGGAAAGGAGGACGACCGCGGCAAGTTTAAGGTGCCCAGCCTGCGAAACATCGCTTTGACCGCTCCCTACATGCACGACGGTCGCTTTGCGACGCTGGAGGAAGTCGTCGAGCACTATAGCGGCGGAGTGCGGCGGACGAGCACACTCGATCCGAATCTGGCAAAGCACCCCGCAACAGGCATTCAACTGACGCCACAGGAAAAGGCGGATCTCGTGGCCTTCTTGAAAACATTGACCGATCAAGAATTCACCGGTGTCGCAACCAAGACGACAGCGGCGCGCTGATGTTTTTGCCGACCTAAGTGGTTACCCCGCAAGGACTCGAACCTTGAACGAGAGAATCAAAATCTCCTGTGTTACCATTACACCACGGGGTAGTCGGCGCTTGCCGCGAGCGCGGATAGTAATGCCTTCGTCGCGCTGTGCAAGGACGGCTTGCAGTCGAGATCAACTCATTCCCCGGCGCCCACCTGCCGCAGCCAGTCCTGGAGGTTGTAATAGTTTGTCACGCGACTCACGCGTCCGTCCCTGATGTCAACGAATGCACCCACCCGCAAGCGGTAGCGCTGTCCCTTCGCGGGCGGCAAACCCTCGTCAGTGGAAAGGTATTCGCCCTCGATGAAAAACTCGGCCGCAGCACGAGTGCCGTCGTCCGAAGCGAACACAACCAGGTCGCAGACTCGCTCGCGATAGCTGCGGTCCATTCGCTCGAGAAAAGCCGCGAAAGCCGCATTTCCCTTTTCCACTCCGCCCTGGTTGATCTCGTGCTCAACGTCGTCAGTGAGCAGGCCAAGGAATGCCGCGCGGTCGCCGGAATTGAAGGTGTCGTAATAGGCCTGAACGAGATGGACGGCCCGGGAATGTGGTGTCTCCATGTTTCGCGGCTGCTAGACCCACTGCGGCTCTTCGTCAAATTGGAAAGACGATGGCAAAATCCCCTGTTGCGACAGGGACACACTCCGCTAATCATCGCAGCCTATGTTCTCCCCCGACATACAGCGGAATTCCCCCCGCGTGATGGTTTTAACCGCCGTCCTGACGCTCTTTTCAGTCTCGATCGCACCAGGCCAGTCGGCAGTCATGGCCGTGGACGCCTTCAACAAAAAGGTGCACGTCGCCGGCAATGCCACCACGAAGCGTGCCGTCGGAGGACTGGCCAAAATCGCCACCTCCATGGTTACGCTGGACTGGGCGGAAGCATCCGGCGTCGGTGTCGGCGTGCTGGCGACCGTCCCGAACTACGCCTTTCAAATTTCAGACCGCGGCACCATCGGTCTGCAACCCGGGGATCAAATCACCCTGCGCGACCTGATTTATGCGACCATGATGTGCAGCGACAATATCGCCGCGATCACCCTCGGGGATTTCGTGGGACGTGACCACCTCTCGCGCCTCGGCCGCAGTGGCCATCCGATGGAGGAATTCGTGAAGCAGATGAACCAACTGGCCAAACGCGAAGGCGCTCGAGGCACGCGTTTTACAAATCCGCACGGCCTGGAAAACTCCCGCCCACAGCCCTACTCAACGGCCGCCGACATTGCCCGCCTCGCCGTGTACGCCGTGTCCCGCCCGGCGATGCGCTTCTACACAAATCAGGCCAGCCGCAGCATCACCATCTACCGCGGCGGACAACCCATCAGCGTGACCATCAGCAACACCAACCAGCTGCTTGGTGTGGATCGGATTGACGGTGTGAAGACGGGCCACACCGCACAATCCGGCGGCTGTGTCGTCATCTCTGCCGAAAAACCTTCCAGTGTTCAGGTGCAGGCGGACAACACGAGTCTCATTTATCGGCACCGCATGATCGTGGTCGTGATCGGCTCAGCAAACCCCTTTGTTGAAGCGCGGACACTCCTGCACCAGGGCTGGTCCGCCTATGACCGCTGGCTGGCGGCCGGGCGTCCGATCACGGACAAGCGCCAGATGCTCGATCATTTTTAAATTCGAGAAGGAGGATCGAGTCTGGCTGACTCTCCCTACCGACTCCCAAACCTCAAACTCTCACATTTTTATGCGTATCGGAATCTTGAACAGCGGCGGGGACTGCCCCGGACTCAATGCGGTCATTCACGGTGTCGTCGGTGCCGCTCATACCCACGGCTGGGAAGTCGTTGGCTTTCGCGATGGCTTTGAAGGCCTGCTCCCGCCGGGCGACTACATGATGCTCGACCCCGACAGGACGGTTGGCATCATGAAACTGGGAGGCACGATTCTTGGCACCACCAACAAGGGGCATTTCGTTGCCAAGGTGGGGGAAGGCAACGTCGCCCAGGTTCCACCGGAAATCGTGGAAAAGGCCAAGAGCACTCTGCGTCACTTGGAAGTCGGCGCGTTGATTGTCGTCGGTGGTGATGGCAGCCTCACGACAGGCCTGCAACTCTACCAGATGGGCATTCCCGTCATCGGTGTGCCGAAGACCATCGACAACGACATCCAAGCCACGGCCATGACCTTCGGCTTCGATTCCGCCGTAGCCGCAGTCGTTGACGCCTTGGACCGCCTTCACACCACGGCGGAAAGTCACAAGCGCGTCATCGTGCTGGAAGTCATGGGACGTCACGCCGGGTGGATCGCGCTATACGGCGGCATGGCCGGCGGTGCAGATGTCATCCTGCTTCCTGAAATCCCCTTTAATCTCGACGAAGTCGCCAAGGCGATTCGTAAACGTGACGCTGCCGGACATCACAGCACGCTCGTCGTTGTGGCGGAAGGCGCGCGCTTGGAAGACGGTGAGTTGCTGACAAAAGAACGCGTCGGTGCCAAGGGCGAAGACCGCCTCGGTGGGATCGGAGACCATGTGGCAAAGCACATCGAGCAGTCCACCGGCAAGGAAACACGCTCCTGCACGCTCGGCCATCTCCAGCGCGGCGGTGCTCCCACTGCACTGGACCGCATTCTCGGTGTCCGCTTTGGCGCCAAAGCCGTCGATCTCATCGAGAAAGGCACTTTTGGCCGCATGGTCAGCTACCAGCACTACCAAGTCGGTGACGTCTCCATCGAAGAAGCCGTGCACCAGCTCCGATTGGTCAGCAAAGACAGCGAAATCGTCAACGCCGCACGGGCGATCGGCATCAGCTTCGGCGACGTTTGAACATGAAAAAAGGCGGTGATGATAAACTCATCACCGCCGGAAATCGTCAACCTGAGGAGCCTTCTCAAGCAAGGGCCGCAAGCTTCTTAAGCAGGGCGTCCTTCGACTGGACACCGACGACGGTCTCTTGCGCCTTGCCGTCCTTGAAGAATACAAGCATTGGGATCGAGCGGACACTGAACTGTGTCGCCAGATTGGGACTCTCGTCCACATTGACCTTGCCAATCTTCACTTTGCCCGCCTGCTCAGTGGCCAGATCGTCCAGGATCGGACCGAGCATCCGACATGGTCCGCACCATTCGGCCCAAAAATCCACGATGACGGGCACGGTGGAAGAGGAGATTTCGGATTCAAAATTTGCTTCGGTGAGAGTGAGGACTGCTTCGCTTGCCATGATGGTGGTATATCGGGGTTTATTGGTTTAACGAGTGCACGCTGACATCGGAGACCATCGAATCAATGAAAGTTTTCATGGACACCAGTTCTGGGGAGGAAAAATGACGAAGAAGGGGGGCGACTTGGTAGCGGTTAGACTCCGTCCAGAGATTTGAGACATTCACAGAGTGTTCACATTCCAGCCCAAAATACGCCAACAAATGTGAAAAACTCTTTCTTGCCAGAATGAAGGCTACCGTGCTGACTCTTGACAATGAAACGCAGCGATGGGTTCCCTGGCCTCACCGGTCGCAGCTTGAAGCTATTGCTATGCCGGTTGTGTGAAGCGGCACATCGCGACGTCTCGCGCTTTCCTCAGCATGAAGCAGTGGCCGTTCATCAGTTGAGACTGCGCATGAAAAAAATCCATGCCCTGCTGCGAATGGCGGAGCACGCAGTCAAGGAGCAGACTCTGCATGCGATGAGGCAGCATATTCGCTCAGTGAAAAACGCCTGCGCCGTCAGCCGTGGGAACGCGGTGCGTGACGAATTAATCGATAAACTCGCCCACCGCTTTCACCTGCCGATCACCCGCCTTCCGCATCCGGTCACCAAAGCCTGTGATCACCCCTCCACCGCATTCATCCGCCACCAATTGCTGGCGCTTGAGCAGCTCGTCAAAATGGCTGACATCGAACATTTGGGAGAGGAGGAAATCCTCGTGCTCCACACCCGCTGTTATCGACGTGGACGCAGGCTCCTCAAGCAGATCGCTGAGACGGCGGACGAGCCCTCTCTTCACCGGTGGCGGCACCGTGTGAAGGACTTGTATTTTCAGACACTCGTCCTTCATCATCTCCCGGGGGCACGAAAGCGCATCAGACGCAGCCACAGGCTCGGTTCACTGCTGGGGCGAGATCATGACCTCGCCGAACTGGCGCAAGAACCTGCCTTCCGCTCACGCAGAGGACCGTGGCCGGAACTCATTCGCGAGCGTCGCGAGCAACTGCGAAAACGCTTCCTGGCACTTGCCTTCAAGCTCTATTCCCCGGCCTGCTCCCGCTTCAATCAGCGCGTGCTCCCGCACTGATCACAGTCCGGCGATTCTTCGTGCATCCTGTACGAGGCGCACAAAACGCGTGCGCTCCGCAGCCTTGCCAGCCGACTTCTGCGCCAATGCGAGCACCATTTGATGATCCAGATTGCCCGTCTGCTCAGCCCCCCGCATCAGCAGGCCAAAACCGACAACGGACGCTTCAAACAGAAAATCATCCCGGGCATTTTCCAGCTTGTATCCGCGATCGATCACCCGCAGACGACTGCCGTCGAACGGTCCCACAATTTGTGAGGTAAACTTCACGTTCGGCAGTGACACGCTGGCGATCTGGCGTTCGTGACTCGCATCCGCCGCGCCATTCGGAAGGAATTCATACCATACGACATGCGTTCCCGCCGTGCGCAGTTCGCGTGCGGACTGATGACGCTCGCACAGCATGCGAAACTCCTTCACATTCGCCGCGTCAAAGGTGATGCGCAGGGGAAACTCGCCCCCGTTGGAGATTACCGCAGGCTGATCCGCCGGAATTTGCACCACAATGCGAAGGAGGCGATAACCGGGGTTCCAAGGGCTAGCGGCCACCTCGGCCTGCCACGAATGAACATAAAGCTCCTTGGCTGGCGCAGGCTGCTTGCCATCGGACTTGGCACCCGGCGCACGCGGTGAGGCGAAAGCCCCCTCCTTGGATGCCTTGGGCGGCGCTGGCTTGAGCCGGGTGGGCTTGAGGCTGTACTGATCCACCGACTGCTTGGTCGTGCTGACAAACTCCGATTTGCCGCCGACCATCGCGAATCCCATGTTCGGAATGACATTTGATGGAGGGGACGTGGCCGGGGCAGGTGCTTTGACGATCACGGGTTCCGGCTTCGCCGGTTCCTGACGCACCTCCGCCACAACCGGGGCAGGCACCGCCTTCTTCAATTCAGTTGGCGAAACCGGCGGAGCACTCTCCTGTGGCTCAGAAACCGCGGCAACAGTGGGCTTCGGCTCATCAGGCAGGGTCACTTCCACGATCTCCGACGGCTGCACCGTTTTCTCCTTGGCGGGCTCGACGGCAGGTTCGCCACTCGCTGCAGCCAGCGGAACGGTGGAAGGGCCGACCGACCAGCCAACAAAATAAGCGGCACCCATCAGCGCAAGCACTGCCGCCGCCTTGAGCAGTCCACCCACAACAGGCCAGAACAAAGTCT
>JAWLBG010000044.1:0-46398 GCA_041395065.1 Prosthecobacter sp.
CGCTTACCGCCAACTGGCTCAAAATCCCGGAGTCAGCTTTCTCTCCCCCACGCGAGGTCAAACTTCTCCAAGATGCAGAATTCAAGATGAGCGTCGGCACGAGCAAGGTGGCGGCGGGGGGCATCGCCTTCGTGATAGGAGCGCAGAACGGCGTGTTGACGTTGGCTCCGACCGCCACTTCGCCTGCGCGAGCCACGCTTCCCATCGACGGCACGGATCTGAAGGCGCGTCTGAACAAGATCTACGAGGATTGGAAAACCGTGAGAGCCGAGGAGTTGAAGACCATTGCCCTTCGCAAACAGCAGATGAGCGCCCAGCCCGTCATCGCCGCATCGAGCAGCGAAGTGGACGCATCAGGCAAACCAGTGCGCGGCGACGACGGTAGTTATCCCCTGCTCATTGCCAGCATGAAACGCGGACAGGTAACCGAAATCAAACCGGACAACATCATCGGCTGGCAGACACCGCAGCCTGCTAAAATTCAGGGAAAAGACGGTTGGGCCATAAAGGTGAATTACAACGCCAAGACGATTTTCGGAGAGTTTCCAGTCGAAGCACAAGCGCTCGTTGTCGACGGTCATGTACAAGGCTGGTTTTATGTCGGTTCCGGCGAGGAAGTACCATGACAAACATTTTTGAAGTAACTCAACTTTCCGTTTGCCAGAAGGGGACGAGCATTTAGTATCGCGGCCCCAAAACGGCGAAGGAGCGGTAGTTCAGTTGGTTAGAACGCCAGCCTGTCACGTTGGAGGTCGCGGGTTCGAGCCCCGTCCGCTCCGCCATTTGGAAAACCTCAAGACCGCCGCTCAACGGCGGTCTTTTTTTTTTTGCGACTAAGCTCCCCCCTGCGCCGCATTATTTAGCGTTGAGAACGCGCTGAATGAAGCGGCTTTCCTCAGGGAGCATTGACGCCTGAGGCGAGACCGCTTTGACCACGCCTGTGGCTTCATCAATAAATCCTGCGCGGTGGGCAATGCCGGCAAAAACGGCTCTCTGGCCTTCCGTCAGAAAATTGAGATCCATGAACTGAAGATAGGAAACGGCCTGCTGAATGTCCTGCAGCCGAAACTGAGCGAGCGCGACATTGAGTTTCCGCAGATTGTCCTTCGGTTGCTGCTGAAGCAGCTTTTGCGCTTGGACGAGCGATAATTCCACATTTCGCCCGGCAAGCAGCGCAACGTAGAGGCTGCGGTCCAGGAAGGATGAATCATCCGGCCAGCGCGAAGAAGCGTCGGACGTCGCCGCCAACAGGGCTTCGGTGTCTCGATTGGCCTCGCAGGCCTTGATCAGCCCCGTATAGGCCTGCTTTTCGATTCGTGGCGCAGCTGATGCCCGCCGGGCTGCCTGAATCGTTAGACGATAGGCGTCTTCGGCAATGTCATAATGCCCGCGGTCTTCGGCATACTGCGCAATTCGCAGAAGAGAGGGATAGCGACCGTTCACTTGGGCGCTGCTTTTTGCTGCAATGAGTTTCGAGCGCAGTTCTTCAGCGGGTTTCTTCAGGACGTAGGCCAGATGGGCCCGGAACATCGACAGCGTCGTGGGATCGAGGATTGAGGCCACCGCCCTGTCGGCGAGAATTCTCTCCACGTCGTCGAAACGGTTCAGAATTGTCAGAGCATTCAGATAGTTTTCGAGCAACCCACGGTGCTTGAGCGCGTCCTCTTCGGGAAGAACCGCCAGGACCTGAAGCACCTCACCCTCTTCCACGAGCCAGCGAATGAACGGCAGCAGTTCGTCGCGCTTTTTATCGCGATATTTGGCCGTCGCTTCCATGACGATCTCTTTTTTTCTCGAAGGGGAACGCTGAACCTCGTGTTTCAGAGCCGTGACGTAGTGCCGGTCGTCACCTTTGGGATGAGATTTCAGCCTTGCGATCAGGCGATCGAGATTTGCCGGAGTGTGGCTCGGCAGGCCATTGATGAATTCAAGAGCTCGCAGTCCCAGCGCATCATCCCGATCCGCCAGTCTCCACAGGGTTTCCATGCCTCTCCCCGCCTCGACCGCGTTTCCGGAAGTCACCTCAACCCGAGCCAAACGAAAAGCGCCCTCATCATCTTCGGGATGCGTTTCCGAGTAGGCGCTCAACACGTTCAACAGCGCCTTGTCCTGCCCACGAGTCCCCCACACGTCCTCCGCCAGTTTCATGAGCGCCTCGCTCGAAGGCTGGCTCTTCATGATTTTCTCCAGAGCCTCCGCCGCATCTGCCTGACGGCCAAGGTTCAGCAAGCAGCGCACATGCAGTTGTTCGTCCGCAGGCGTGAGGGCTCCCAGTTCGTCAAGGCGATCAAAGAAGTACAACGCGGTATCCCGCCGCATGAAGGTGAAGTATTCAAAGTTCAGGCGGATGGCAGCAATGCTGTCAGGCGCCTTTTGCACCGCCTCCTGGGCCTTCATGACTGCATTGACCATCTGCCCGTTTTCCGCCATCTGCCGTGCTTCCTTCACCATGCTTTCCGCCCGCATGTTCTTGTAGGAGTTCTTCAGGGGCCGGGCGTAGATGACGGCCAAAATGAGAAGTGATGTCGAAATCGCCACCACGACGGAAACACCGAGCCAGCGGGCCAGCGGCGATTGGCGGTCACGTTCGGCGACGGAGGCTGGCACCAACCACCGCCATGCGGTTATGAAAGGACGCCACAAGATGAAGGGCTTGCGTGACAAGTCCCTGGTGGGGTCGATATTTTGGTTGGTAAGCATGAAGCGTTTGCGTGACGAATGTAGGTGCTGCCGTCATGCCGTCACGTTGAAATATTTTTCCCACGAATCCGCCGGAAGGCGACGTTTCGGAGGAATATGAAAATTCAGTTGAAATGCCGTGGGCTCCCCCTAAAAAGCCCGTCCGCGATTGAACGTCCGGGAGGGGCGAACAACCAGCCTCCCCCATCCTGGACGTTTAACTCCCAACCAACCCCAACGACGTTATGATCGAAGTACAAAACCTCATCAAGGTATTCGGCACCAAAGTGGCCGTGGATGACATCTCTTTCTCGGTGGAGAAAGGCGAAGTGCTCGGCTTCCTCGGCCCCAACGGCGCCGGCAAATCCACCACCATGCGCATGGTCACCGGCTACTTTCGTCCCACCAGCGGCAGCGTGAGCCTTTGCGGCATCGACATGTTGGAGAATCCCGAAGCGGCGAAACAGCGGCTGGGCTACCTGCCAGAAAACGCGCCGCTGTATTCCGACATGACCGTCGCCAGCTTCCTTGGCTTTTGCGCCGAAATGCGCGGCCTGCACGGAGCGGCGCGCGGCAAAGCGATCGATCGCGTGCTGGAAATGTGCTTTCTGGACAAGGTGCGCAACCAAAGCGTCGACACGCTTTCCAAAGGCTACCGCCACCGCACCTGCTTCGCGCAGAGCATCATCCACGACCCCGATGTTCTCATTCTCGACGAGCCGACCGACGGTCTCGACCCCAACCAAAAGCACGAAGTGCGCGGCATGATCAAGCGGATGGGCCAGAACAAGGCGATCATCTTTTCCACCCACATCCTCGAAGAGGTCGAAGCCGCCTGCTCCCGCGCGATCATCATCGACCGGGGCAAGGTCGTCGCCGATGGAACACCGGACAGCCTCAAAAAACTCGTCCCTGGCGCCAACTCGCTGGACGAAGTTTTCCGCACCATCACGAAGCCGGACACCGCACCTGCCAAAGCAGCCTGATCGGTCCTGATAAACGTTTTACCCCAACTATTCCAAACATGAGCAATCGAGACATCCAAAACACCATGGCCGTCTTCAAGCGGGAGTTCCTGGCCTACTTCAATTCTCCCGTCTTCTACGTCATCGTCGTGATCTTCCTACTCGCCGCGATGGGCTTTCCGTTCCTGTTTTCGCGCATTCTGGAGAGCGACGATGTCAACCTGACCGAACGCTTCTTCGTCTGGCACCCGTGGATCTACACAGTGCTCGCCCCGGCTGTCGGCATGCGCCTCTGGTCGGAAGAGCACCGCCTCGGCACCATCGAACTGCTGCTGACCATGCCCGTATCCCCATGGCACGCCATTCTTGGGAAATTCTTCGCAGCCGCTGCGGTTTGGCTGGCCGGCCTAGTGCTGACCTTCCCGATCGTTTGGACGGTCTGCTATCTCGGCGATCCGGACATGGGTCCCATCATCAGCGGCTACATCGCCAGCTATCTCTACGCGCTTTCGTGCCTGGCACTGACCTGCGCCGTCAGCGCGATCACCCGCAGTCAGGTGGTCTGTTTCATCTCGAGCGTCTTTATCTGCCTTGTCATCGCCCTAATCGGAGACCCGGGCTTCACCCAGTTGATCGTGAGCAGCGTCCCCGGCTGGGCAGAATGGCTGGTGCGCGTCGTGAGCTATTTCTCCTTCATGGACCACTTCTACGAACTGACAAAAGGCATCTTCGTCACGCGCGACGTGCTCTATTTCGTCTCGGTCATCACGGTCACCCTCATTTTCACCCACGAAGTTCTGCGCGCGAAACGCGCCTGAGACATCCTCAGCCCAACCCCAACCTGTTTTTGAATCCATGAGCATGAAAACCAACAGCAAGCAGGCCACCGCGGGCATCACCGCCCTGCTGATCGTGGCGATCATCGTCGTTGTGAACTTCCTCGTCGGCGGACTCGGTGTCGGCAACGTCCGCATCGACCTGACCGAAGACGGCCTCTACACCCTTTCACAGGGCACACGGAACATCCTCAGCCGCATCAACGAGGACGAGCCTGTGACGATTCGCTACTACTACACCACGGACGACCGCGTGATGCCCACGGTGCTCAAACCGCACATCCGCGCCGTGGAAGATCTCCTCCTGGAACTCGTCAAGGCTTCCAACGACAAGATCATCCTCGAAACCATTCATCCGAACCCGAATACGGACGAGGAGGACGACGCACGCGCCGACGAGATTCAGGACATGGGTCCCGTGAACCAAGAGGGCGACAAGATCTACTTCGGCATGACCATCGAGTGCCTCGACCAGAAAGAGGTCATCCCCTTCCTCAATCCGCCGCGGCCGAACGAAGGCTCCACCGTGGAATACGACATCGCCCGCGCCATCAACAAGGTCATCAAGCGCGAGCACATCGTCGTTGGCGTCATGAGCGCCATTCCCGTCATGGGATCGCCGATGTTTCCCTTCCAGCGCCAGCGCGGCCAGGAACCTTGGCAGATCATTCAGCAGCTCCGCGCCGACTATGAGGTGCAGGAAGTACCCATGGGCACCGACAAGATCGACTCCAACATCAAAGTCCTGCTCGTCCTGCATCCGGCCGACTTGAGTGAAGGTGCCGAATACGCCATCGACCAGTTCCTCCTCGGTGGAGGCAAGGTCATCGCCTTCGTCGATCCGAACAGCGTCGTTGCTCAAGCCTTCAGCGGCCAGCCCAATCCCATGACCGGACAGCCCGGCGGCGTCATCAACACCAGTTCCGATCTTCCCAATCTCCTGAAGACCTGGGGCATCGGTTACAAGAAAGACATGGTCGTCGCCGACATGAGCTACCGCGGAAGCCTTCAGGGTCGTCAGAACCCGACTGCACTACAGCTTCCCGCCTCGGCCATCGACCAGGAATACCGCATCACCAACGGTCTGAACTCGCTGACGGTCATCACCTCGGGCGCCTTCACCATCGACAAGCGCGACGGCATTGAATCCATCATCCTCGCACAGAGCTCCGAGGCTTCCGACATGATCGACATCCCCGAAGCTGAAAAGGCACGTTCGCCGCAGGGCCTCACCAACTTCACCGCCAGCGGTCGTCGCCAAATCATTGGTTTGACTCTGACGGGCAAATTCAAAACCGCCTTCCCGGGCGGCAAGCCCAAACAGGCAGCCTCACCCGAAGGCGGCGGTGCTCAAGATGAAGCCAAGCCCGCAGGCGAAAAGCCGGCTGCAGACGCCCCGACAGCAGAAAAGGCGCCGGCGGCTCCTGAAGCGGCAAAAGAAGAAGCTCCCGTGGACGACGGTTCCCTGAAGGAATCCGTCAACAGCGAGGGCACGGTCGTGCTTTTTGCCGACGTGGACATGCTTTACGACGCCTTCTGTGTTCAGCAGGATCCCATGACCGGCATGCTCGTTGCACGCACAGGCAATCTGCCTCTCCTGCTCAACGCGGTCGAAGTTCTCTCCGGTGGCGGCGACCTGCTGCAGGTGCGCAATCGCAAGTCCTCCGTCCGCCCCTTTAAGACCCTCGACGAAATGCGCGCGAAGGTTGAGAGCCGCTACCGCCCTGAACTCATGGCCCTGGAAGCCAAGCGCGAAAAAATCGAACAGGACATGGGTGCCCTCCGCCTGAAGCGCGATGCCAAGGGCAAGGGCTTCATCATTGATCCCCAGCAGCAGAAGGAACTCGAAGCCCTTATGGAAAGCGATGTCGAACTCTCCCGCAAAGTGCGTGAGATCAAAAAGGATCAGAACCGGGAAATTGAGTTCACCAAGACGCTCCTCAAGTGGCTCAACATTCTCTCCGTGCCACTGCTGGTCGTCTGTGTGGGCGTCCTGCTCGCCATCCGCCGCCGTGTGGCCACCGCCGCCGTTTGATCCCCTCAACCGAAAACTTTTAATCCCCGACGAATCCTCATGAAAAAGATACTCATCCTGGCCATCGTCCTCGCTGCGCTGATCGGCGTGGCCGTGTTCAAGAAGAACTCCCGCAACGCCAGCCTCAGCACCGGCGCCCGCAAGGGTGTGGAAATGCGTGAACTGCTTCTCCCAGACCTCGACGTCAACAGCGTGCAGAAACTCCGCATCAAGGACGGCAAATCTGAAGTCAACGTGGCCGTCAAAGGCACAACGTGGACCATCTCAGAACGCGGCGGCTACGAAGCCAGCTTTGAGCGCATCAGCCGCGTTCTTATGGCGCTCAAGGAGCAAAAAATCAGCCATGGCATGCCTGTCGGACAGGGCTCCTGGGGTAAAATCGGCGTGCAGCCTCCGGGAGAACAAAGCGGCATGGGCATCGGCACTCTTGTCGAACTGCTGGACGCCAAAGGAAACATCAAGTCCTCCTTTGTCCTCGGCGGCAATGTCACGAGTTCCGGCAGCCTGAACGCCTCCCCCTACGGCGGCAACAGCGAGCGCATCATCCGCATGGTATCCCCCGATGATGGCAATACCATCTGGACTGTTGGAAACACCTTCTATGACATCGAGTCGAATCCGGACGCCTGGCTGGAAAAATCGTTCTTCGACGTTGTGAAACCAAAGTCCGTCGAAGTGATCTTTGCGGAAGCCGCCGATTCCTGGAAGGCGTCGCGCAAGGATGCCGAAGCCACGGATTTCGTTCTCGACAATGCCAAGGGCGGCGAGAGCTTCGACAACGGCAAGGTTGCCCTCGGCAGCATTCTTTCGAGTCCGACCTTCAACGATGTCGTGCCGAAAGCCAAGGTGGCAGAAACCATGAAAGGGGCGAGCAAGGCCCGCATCACCACCTTCGACGGCTTTACCTACGAACTGCAGGTGGCCAAGAAGACCGTCGACGGAGCCGACAAGTATTACCTGGCGCTCAAAGTCTCCGCAGAAATCCCCAAAGAACGTCCAGCAGTGAAGGATGAAAAAGACGAGGACAAAAAGGCCAACGACGAAGCCTTCGCCGAAGAGAAGAAGAAAAAAGAGGAAAAACTCGCCAATGAAAAGAAGCTCGAAGGCTGGGCCTACGAAGTCAGCGAGTACACTGTCAGCAGCCTGTTGAAAAAACGCTCCGAAGTACTGGCCGAGGCCCCCACAGCGGACGCTCCAGCGCCAATAGCACCGAAACCAACACCCGCCATCCCCTCTGGAGCATCAGCCGTCACTCCTGCCGTGGAACTCAAACCCATGCCTGCAGGAGAAACCAACGCGATCACAAAACCAGCAACGCCCCTCCCCAAGGCGCCCAAGCTCGAACTCAAGCCCGCTCCAGACCCGGAAGCCAATCCCGCAACCGGAGAGAAGAAGTGAGCCTCTGATTGCCTCAGCCGAGGTGATTTGACTTCACATAAAAGCCCTCACGATTCTCGTCGTGAGGGCTTTCTCGTTTAGGGACACTTCCAAGATCCGCTTCAGTCCAAATCGCTGATCTTCACCGGCTTGCCCCCCTGCTCGGCACTCTTGTCCGCCGCGAAGATGACCTCAAAGCTCCGCAGGCTTTCCGGGAAACTTGTCAAAGGCATGTCCTTGCCTTCATCCAGCGCGTCAAAGAACGCTTGGAACTGGCTTTGATAGGGGTGATCGCTCACATCCCCCGAGTCCAGCATCTTCATCGAAAGCTGACTCCAAGCGCCTTTGTCCGTGTGCAGCTTCATTGAGTGAAATTTGTCGTCTAGGAGGCTGCCCTGGCTTCCGCACAGGTGGGTGTGGAAGTAGTAGGGCTGGAGACAGTCGACGATCGCGGCGGATTTGCCCACGGCGCCGTTCTTGAAGTGTATGATTGTCACGCTCGACGTGTCATACTCGTAGGGCTTGAAGATTTCACTGCTGCTCTTTGTGGAGAAGCTGGAGACGCTTTCCACCTCGCTGCCCATCATCATCAGCAGGGCGTCCATGGCGTGGCAACCAGCGGTGAGCAGGGCGCTGCCGCCATCCTTCTTGCCAGTGTTCCAGCGAAACTGGCCATACCACGGGCCGATGCCGTGGTAGTAATCCACCTCACCGTAGTGCAACTGCCCCAAAAGCCCCTCGTCAATCAGAGCCTTCGTCACGGTGAACTGGTTCGACCAGCGGCATTCGAAGCACACGCAGCCTTTCACTCCGTTGGACTTCGCGGCCGCCGCAATCTCACGAACCTCCTGCAGGGAGTTCGCCATCGGCTTCTCCAGGATGATATGCTTCTTGGCGTTTGCAGCCTTCACCGCCTGATCGCGGTGCTGACTTGGATAACTGGCGATGTCAACGACGTGAATGTCAGGATTCGCCAGCATCTCGTCGAGACCTTGATAGCTCCTGATCGGTGAACCATGCTTCGCGCTCAGTTCCGCATCATCCAGCTTTCTAGAGGAGAAGATCGCGGTGACTTGGCCTTGGGTAGTCTTGTTGATGGCTTCGATGTGGGCGCCTGCGGCCCAGCCGTATCCGATGATTCCGACGTTGTATTTTTTCATGGTGAGGAAGAGAAATGCTCCAAAACAGGAAGGAACATGTCAATACAGCATTCCTGAGCCGCTTCTTCGGTTCTTTTCCGTGCGCTGCTGGTACTTTCGTGTCTAGTGCATGGAAAAAGAAAAAGCCGCCACGCTTGCGCGAGGCGGCTTTAAAACGGGTGAACACCGAACCCTTATTCGGCGGCGGGGGCCTCTTCAGCTCCTTCGGGAGCGACCGAGATCTTAACGTTGGCAACGATGTCGTGACCGAGTTTCACTTCGACTTCAGTGTCTCCGGTATTCTTGATCGGACGATCAAGCACGATCAGGTGACGATCCACTTCGACGCCCGACTGCTCGGAGATGGCCTTGGCGATGTCCATGGTGGTGATGGAGCCGAAGGATTTGCCGCCCTGACCGGTGGCCAGGGTCATCTTCAGCTTCAGCTTGCGCAGCTTGGTGGCGATCTTTTCTGCTTCGGCCAGTTCCTTGGCTTCGCGCTCAGCACGCACGGCTTTCAGACGCTCTGTATGACGCAGGTTTCCTTTTGTGGCCTCGTAGGCCCTGCCTTGAGGAAGCAGAAAGTTGCGAGCGAAGCCGCGCTTCACTTTGACGACATCGGCCTCGGCTCCGAGACCTTTGATTTTTTCTTTGAGAATGACTTGTGTGGTTGCCATGACGACGATCCCCGGGGAAAAAGGGGCGCGAGAATACATGCCCCGCCTCCTGTGTCAAAGGCGTATTTGAAAGAGTCTAAAAGAGGCATTCATGATCCCGGGAATCTCTGCCATCCGCCGGCACCACCCAACAGCGTCTACATGCCCCTCGGGGTAGCCATTAATCCCACCCATAGTGGCTTTTGGCACACGATCAGGCAGCGCCCGAGTCCTGCCCCACATCTTTGGGGGCAGGTATTGTCATGGTAAAGGTGGTCTCGACCCCGGGGACGCTCGTCAGTTCGATGGTGCCACGATGGGCCTCAACAGCACGCTTCACTATGGAAAGCCCCAAGCCGGTGCCTTTGATCTGCGAGGCGGAAGAATGGTGCTTGTTCCCCCGGTAAAAGCGCTTGAAGACAAATGGCTGATCGTGCGCCGGGATGCCGATGCCGTTGTCGCTCACCTTGAGCACACAACCCTTGTCATTCCATTCTCCGGAGACACGAATAATAAGTCCGGGGCGGGGATTCTCCTTGATCGAGTTTTCGATGAGGTTGGTGAAGATCTGGTCCCAGTAAAAGCGGTCGCCGGCCAACCGTCCACCGTCCTCAGGGAAGTCAAACTCGATCCGAACATCGCGCCCTTCGAGCATGGGACCGAGATGGTCGGCGGCATCCTGAGCCGAGGCACGGACATTGAAGGGCTCGCAATTCAGCAGCGTGCCACCGTCCTCGAGACGCGAGATGGCCAGCATGTCCTCAACGATCCGGGTGATGCGCTTGGTGTGCTTTTCCATCACCTCCAGACTGCGCTTCATCATCGCGGGCGGAGTGACTCCTCCATCCTGAAGCATTTCAATGTAACCAATGATCAGGGTGAGCGGTGTGCGAAGTTCGTGAGAGGCGTTGGCAACAAAGTCTTTTCGAATCTGTTCGGTCATGGCCGCTTCGGTCACATCCTGGATCATCAGCCATGCTCCGCCGTCTCCTTCCGCCGTCAGAGGAGCCGCCTCGATCAAAAAGTGACGTCCGGCGAGGTTCGTTCCCGCACCGACATCGGAAGGAAGCATCTGAATGCGGCGCGTCGTGTGACGGTTTTCCTCCAGTGCCTCCTGCACGAGATCGGTGATCTGGTGATCGCGCACCTCCTCGATGAGCGAACGGCCAGCCTTGATCTCCCGCCGGTTCAGCAGGCGGGCCAGGGGCCGGTTCGCATAGCGAATGGTCATGTTCTTTTCAACGAGGACGAGACCCTGGCTGATCTCGTCGAGCAACAGTTCAAATGTCAGCCTTTGATCCGACTGACGGCGAGTCTCCCTGTAATCACTTAGGACCTTCACAGCATGCGCCGGAAGGTCGTCCGCATCCCGTGCACGCAATTCGAGTGCGCGTGCCACGCCCTCCCAACGCTTGCGCCACCAACGTTCACGCCGCGCCCATATGAGCGCGACGAGCGCAAGGATGATGATCAGGGCGAAGCCAGTCGGTGTCATGCGGCAACCGGCTCAGGCAATTCAGTTTGGAACTGGAACCCGGTGCCGCGAATCGTGATGATGTGCCCGCCCGCCTCGCCAAGCTTTTCGCGCAGGCGTTTAATGTGCGTGTCAAGCGTGCGCGTAGCGACGTCGGTGTTGTAGCCCCAAACCTCGCGCAAAAGATCGGCGCGGGTGTGAACGGTGGCGTCGTTTTCCATGAGAGTGGTCAGCAGTTTGAACTCTGTGGTCGTCAGGTCAAGCTGAGTGCCGTCCAGAAAGAGCTTCATGTTTTTGCGGTCGAGCATGAAGCGACCGCGGTGAATCTCCGAGATATGGGTAACTTTCTTGACGCGGCGAAGGATGGCACTGATGCGGAGATAGAGCTCACGCGGACTGAAGGGCTTCGTGAGGTAATCGTCGGCCCCTTGTTCCAGTCCTGCAATCTTGTCCGTCACCTGTGCCTTTGCCGTCAAAATAATGACGGGAATATTCGTTGTTCGAGTGTCAGCGCGGAGTCGTCTGAATATCTGCATGCCATCCAATCCTGGAAGCATCAGGTCCAGAACGATGATGTCCGGCTGATGCTCCACGGCAGCGGGCAGTGCCTGCAGTCCATTGGCAATGCAGATATGCTCATGCCCTTCGCGCTCGAGATGCATGGAAATCAGCTCGGAAATGTCCGACTCATCCTCGACGATCAATATTTTGCTCATGGTAGGTGGCCTCTAGTGCTGTGTGACGGCATTGGGGGCAAAAGAATGATGGTGACGAACGTGTCACATGGCAACACACTTGCTTGGCACCCAAACTTCACCCGTGTCAAATTCGTCACGGTTCCCGGTTTGGATGCCGTCGGCAGTTGCACTATTCGCCCTACACTATTTCCTGCCCATGCGGGTCCTCATTGTTACAGACACTTTTCCGCCGGACATCAACGGCGTCGCGCGGACACTGAACACCCTCGGTGAGGGGCTGCAACGCCGGGGACACGGCGTGGCGGTGGTCACCACCGTCGAAGAAGCCGGGCTTGGCGGTTTGCCACGCCATGTCATGCATTCCATGCCTCTGCCGGGCTACCCGGGACTGCGAATGGGTTTTTCATCCACCCGGCAGATGCTGGAGCTCTTTGATCATTTCCAGCCAGACGTTCTCTATGTCGCCACGGAAACCCTGATGGGAGTGGCCGCCATCCGGGCCGCCGGGAAACGTGACATTCCCGTCGTCTCCGGCTTTCACACCAACTTTCAGACCTACCTCGAGGACTACCACCTCCCCGGGATGGAAATGGTGGCCCAAGGCATCCTGCGGAGCATCCACAACCATACCGCCCGCACCCTCACCCCCTCCACCGATACCGCCTCCATGCTGGAGCGCTGGGGCATCAAAAATGTTGGAGTCATGGGACGAGGTGTGGATACGGACCTCTTCGATCCGGTCAAACGCAGCGCGGATCTGCGTCGCTCGTGGGGAGCGGACGAAACCACCGCAGTGGCTGTTTATGTGGGACGAATCGCGGCCGAGAAGAACCTGGATCTCGCGGCCCGCGCCTTTGAGGTCTTCCGAGAGGCGCAACCCGGAGCCAAAATGGTTTTCGTCGGCGACGGCCCGAAACTTGCCAGCCTCAAAGAGCAGCATCCCGATTATCACTATGCAGGAGCACGCACGGGTGAAGATCTCGCCGCACACTACGCCTCAGGCGACGTGTTCCTCTTCCCGAGCATTTCGGAAACTTTTGGAAACGTGGTGCTGGAAGGCATGGCCTCCGGTCTGGGCGTCGTCGCATTCGACTACGCCGCGCCCCGACTGCTTATTCAAGACGGCGTCAATGGCTGGCTGGCACCCCTGGGTGACGAGAACGCCTATCTTTCCAAGGTGCGGCAGGCGGCTTCCTCGTGGAATTCCGAACCGTTGCGCCAATCCGCCCGTCGAGCCGCGTTTGACCTGGGCTGGGAGCGTGTCATCACCCAATTCGAGCAGGAACTCGCCACTGTCATTCAACCCGCCCCGCACTAGCCCATGAGCGAAACACCGGACACCCCAGCCAAGAGCGAGAAGACCAAGCTGCAGTTCAAGACGATCTTCATATCCGACGTCCATCTTGGCATGCCGGACTGCAAGGCGGCCCAGGCCTCGCACTTCATTCGCAACTGCCGCTGCGAAAAACTCGTCCTCAACGGCGACATCATCGACGCCTGGCACCTGCGGCGGCTCGGCGGCTGGAACAAGGGCCATACCCATTTCCTGCGCACCGTTCTCCGCAAAATGGAAAAGGAGAACACCCAAATCATCTACCTGCGCGGCAATCACGACGACATCCTCGACCGTTTCATCCCCATTCAATTTGAGGGATTCTGCATCACCGACGAGCACATCCACAAAACCTCCCGAGGTGACTACCTGGTGGTTCATGGCGACGGTTTTGACGCTGTCACAACCAACCACGCCTGGCTGGCAAAGCTCGGCGGTCTGGGCTACAACGCCCTGCTTCGCATCAACCGCACCTACAACTGGTATCGCCGCCTCCGTGGGAAAGAAAGCTTCTCCCTCAGCGCCTGGGTAAAACACAAGGTCAAGTCCGCCGTCAGCTTCGTCGGCAAATATGAAGAGCAGTTGCAAAACCTGGCCCGCCAGCGCCACTGCAAGGGCATTATCTGCGGACACATCCACAAACCCGCCAACAAACTCGTGGGAGACACCCATTACCTGAACTCCGGCGACTGGGTCGAATCCCTTACGGCGGTGGTCGAAAACCTCGACGGCAGCTTCGAGGTCATCAACTACGACACCTTTTGCCAGCGCACCAACCGCGTGCCGAAAGGGGACGCCCCCTCCGCGGAAGTGGCCAATGAGACGCCGACCGCGCAATAATTCCCCTACTCGAATGTGGCGAAATCGTCACATTCAGGCATAGTAACCCAATGCACGAACACATTTTGTCCACTTTCAATCACTCCCTCGACCGCCTACGCCAGGACGTGCTGACCATGGCAAGCATGGCGCGCAAAAACCTCGCCAGTGCCATGCGCGGCCTGCTGGAGCGCGACACCGACCTTTGCAACAGCGCCATCGCTGCCGACCAGGACGTCAATGAACTGGAAAAGTCCGTGGACAAGCTCGGCATGCAGATCCTGGTCAAGTTCCAGCCGACCGCGCACGATTTGCGGCAAATCATGGGCACCATCCGCGTCGCCAACAATCTTGAGCGCATCGCCGACCAAGCATCCAGCATCGCCAAACGCGCCCGGCTCATCAACAACCTCCCCGAATTCAGCGAGATCAAACTCATCGAACCGGTCTACTCCCTGTGTGACCGTAATCTGGGAGCCAGCCTGCAGGCTTTCCTGAATGCCGACCCGGACGAGGCTGCCGCTGCGCGACTCCTCGACAAGGAACTCGATGCCGCCGAGAAGGCGCTGGACCGAGAATTGATCGACGTCATGGAGTCTCAGCAATCGACTCTGGAGGGATACATCCACCTCATCTTCGTGGCGCGCTTCTTGGAGCGCGTCGGTGATCACGCCAAAAACATCTGTGAGGACACCATCTTCATCGAACGAGCCGAGGACATCCGCTTCTCCAAAGGCAAACGCGCAGCGCTCGAACCCTCGTCCTAGAGCCCGGCTTGCGACCGAGCTGAGTGATGGCAGTGTCGCCCATTCAATCCGAGGCGATGCTGATTTCAGAGATTTTCTATTCCGTCCAGGGCGAAGGTTCGCTTACCGGTGTTCCTTCCGTCTTTGTGCGAACTTCCGGCTGCAACCTGCGCTGCAGTTGGTGCGACACTCCCTACGCCTCATGGAAGCCCGAGGGCACGGAGATGAGCGTGAAGGAAATCATGGAAGCCGTCGCCGTGCACCCCACACGCTTTGTGGTGGTGACTGGAGGCGAACCCATGATCGCCAGGGATATGCCCCTGCTGCTGACGGAGCTTCGCGATGCAGGCAAACACATCACGATCGAGACAGCGGGCACCGTCCCGCCGAACGGCGTGCCCTGCGATCTCGCTTCGCTAAGCCCCAAGCTGGCCCATTCCACTCCCGACGAAGCGCGCGCCGGACCCGCATGGGTGGAGAAGCATGAAAAGTTGCGCCTCCAGCCCGAGGTGCTGAGTGCCTGGTGCTCGGCTTATGATTATCAATTGAAGTTTGTTGTGGCGGACGAATCGAGCGTAGAGGAACTGCAATCTGTCGTGGACAGCATCGGCCTGTCTGTGCCGCCGGAGAGAATTCTCGTCATGCCGGAAGGTGTGACGCGGGAAGTGCTGAAGAAACGGCAGGATTGGCTGGTGGAACTCTGCAAGCGCACGGGCTGGCGTTACACGCCGAGACTGCACATCGACCTCTTTGGCAACCGCCGCGGCACATGAAAAGGCCGAAATCGAGTTTCCCCTGGATGTGGATGCTGGTGGCCGTCGTGGTGGTGGCGCTGGAAATCCTACACGAGCAGCAGCCCAAGCCCGCACCTGTGCAGCAGACGCCAGGTGAGTATATCACGCTACGCAGCCTTCACCTAGTGGAGGACAAGGGCAATGATGGCGACAGCTTTCTCATCTCGCACGAGGGAGGACGTCAGGTGCTTCGGCTGTACTTTGTCGATTGCCCGGAGAAGCGAAGCTACAAGCTTGTCGAAGCCCGACTGCGGGATCAGGCAGCGTATTTCGGCATCAGTGTGGCAGCGGCGCTGCGAGTCGGGCAGCAGGCGAAGGAATTCACTGAGGGATTGCTGACGGAGCGGCGCTTCACCGTGCACACCCGGATGGAACGCGTTTACGACAGCGGCCGGATCTATGCGTTCGTCTTTTTTGATGATGGTGAAACACTCTCTGAAAAACTGGTGAAGGCGGGCCTTTGCCGCATTTACACGCGCGGAACGGATCTACCGGACGGAAGAACGGAGTTCGAGTTTCAGCAGCATCTCCGCCGCTTGGAAACCGTGGCACGCGAACAGCAGCTGGGAGCCTGGGGCGAAGTCCGCCGCAGAAACTGAACCAGGCCCGTTCTCGGCTGACGCAAGATATGGAAACGAGCGCCGTATCATCGCCACCTCTCTACCCCCACATGTCGCGAACCACCCTCAACTGCGCCGGCCACAGGCGTCGTGATTTTCTAAAACTCGGCCTCACTGCGGCAGGCGGCGGCCTGGGGTTCACGGATCTGCTGCGCGCACGGGCCATGGCAGCGGACATCGGCGGATCTGCGAAACCAAACGTCAATTGCATTCTCCTCTGGCTGGACGGTGGCCCCTCGCACTACGAGATGTTTGACCCCAAACCGGACGCGCCTCAGGACATTCGCGGCGAGTTCAAACCGATTCCCACCAGCGTGCCCGGCGTGCATTTTTCCGAGTGCGTGCCACATCTGGCGAAGGCGGCGGACAAATTCACCGTGCTGCGCAGCGTGACGCACAAGGATCCGAACCACGGCGGCGGGAATCATTACATGATGACCGGAGCACCGACGCCGGTGCCGGTGGGCTGCGGCGCCTTCGTGACCTTCCACCCCTCCTTCGGCAGCGTGGTCAGCTACAAGCGCGGACTGCGAAACGGCCTGCCGGGCTACATGACGCTGCCCAGCATCACCCGCAGCGGCGGCCCCAATTTTCTGGGTGCCGAATACGCACCATTCGTCGCCGATGGGGATCCGAACAAGGACGGCTTCAAGGTGCGGGATGTGGTGCTGCCCCCCGACATCTCGGACGCGCGAGGGCTCTCCCGCCGCGATCTCCGCCGCTCTCTGGACCGCATGCAGCGGCTGAATGACGCCCTCGCCGAAGACCCCGCCGTCAGCTTTGACACCTACTACGGGAAGGCGGTGGATCTCATCGCTTCGAAACCCGCCCAGGAGGCCTTCGACATCGGCCTTGAAGACGAAAAGACACGCGAAATGTACGGCCGCAACGACCTCGGTCAGCGCATGCTGCTGGCCCGTCGTCTCGTGGAGGTGGGAGTGCCCTTCGTCACGGTGAACTACGGTGGATGGGATCATCACCGCGACCTTTTCAAGACCTGCAAAGGCACCTTCATGAGCAAGTTTGACCAGGGGCTGGCAGCCCTGATTACCGACTTGGACCGTCGCGGCATGATGGACAACACGCTTGTCGTCGCCTTAGGGGAATTTGGACGTACGCCGAAGATCAACAAGGACAGCGGTCGCGACCACTGGCCGGGCGCCATGAACATTCTCTTTGCCGGAGCGGGGGTGCCGCGCGGCGGCATCATCGGTGCCACGGACCCGAAGGGCTATTACGCGAGTGAAAACATTCACTCGCCGGAGGACTTCGCTGTCACGCTCTATACCAAACTGGGAATCGATCCGCATCAGCACCTGCAAACCAACACCGGCAGGCCTGTGCAACTCGTCAACGGTGGCCAGCGCATCCACGAACTGTTTGCCTGATGAGGACGCTGTCATGGCTGTCCGCGCTCGCCCTGAGCGCCCAGGCCGCACCACCCGGATTTGACAGCATCTTCCCAGCCGGAGGTGCGCCGGGCATGCGCTTGGAAGCCGCCGTGGCAGGCAAAGAACTCGACAAGGAACCACTGCTCGGTTGGACGAGCGATCCCAAGGTCGTCATCCTCGCCGGCGAGGATCCCAAAAAAGTCTTCATTCACATCGCTAAGGACGCATCGCCGGGTCCCTGCCTCGTCAGGTTTTACAACAGCCAGGGCAGCTCGGTTCCGCGCATCGTGGAAGTGGGTCGTTTTGAGGAAGTGCTCGAAAACGAACCGAACAACACCCTCGCCGAAGCCCGGACCGCCGGACCGCGAATGAACACCACGATCAACGGCGTGCTGTCAAAGTCCGGTGACGTGGACACGTTTCCCATCTCCGTCCGCAAGGGCAAGACCGTCACACTGGAACTGCACGGCTACGCGCTGGGCTCCCCCATGGATCCGGCCCTGCGCCTGCTGGATGAGCGCGGCGTGGAAGTCGCCGCTGGGCATGACTCTCACAATCTCGACCCGTTGATCCGGCACACACCCGCGGCGGACGGCACGCTCTTCGTGCAAATTTTTTCCTTCTCGCACCCGCCGAAGGCGGACGTCTCGTTCACCGGCAGCGCCAACCACATTTACCGCCTCATCATCACTGACGAACTGGCGCCGTCGCTCCAAGTGAATGAACCCAAGAGATTGGCGATCCCCGCGAGTTTCACCGGCCTCCTCAGCAAACAGCGAGAGGAGGATGGCTTCACCTTCCCGGCTAAAAAGGGCGAGGAACTACTGCTGACCATTCGAGCGCAGGCAATTCACAGTCCGACGGACGCCACGCTCCGTATTGAAGACCGGGAGGGCAAGGTGCTGGCGCAAGCTGACGACGGCGACAATCAGGACCCCGTGCTAAAGTGGAAAGCGCCTAAGGATGACGAATACAAACTCGTCGTGGCTGACCGTTTTCACCGCGGGGGCGACGATCATGTTTATGAGTTGACCGTCGAGCCCTTCGAACCCTCCTTCGCCGCAACGCTCGACAATCATGGTTACCGTGTCGAAGTCGGAAAGAGCACCGATGTGAAGGTGCAGGTGAAACTCAATGGTGTCTTCAAAGGCAAAATCCAAGCCCGGGCGGTGCAGTTGCCACCCGGCGTTACTTCCAAGCCCGTGGAGGTTCCAGCGAAAGGCGGGGAACTGAAACTGAAACTGGAAGCCCAGGCGGACGCGGAAGTGAGCCAGTCTCCCTTTGCCGTGGAACTTGTGACGAGCGAACCGGACAAAGTCCAAACTGTGACCGCCATCTATGCACTCCCCTTCCCCGAACCTCGCGGCGACTTCCTCATCACCACCGACAACCGCCCATGGCTGACCGTGGCGGCGAAGCCGGCGGAAAAGCCAGCCACCGCAAAAAAGCCTGCCCCCTGACGCAGCTTGCATGCGTGGGATCGAAGACCGGTTACTTCGGCATCACGCGAACGATGAAGGCTTTCTCGGCTCCGAAGTACTTGGCTGCCATGCGCTGAATTTCCTTCGCGCTGATGTCGGCCATGATGCCGGGCAGCTTCTGAAAGTGATCCCAGCCAAGGCCGTTGATCTCGTTCCACGCGAGGGTGTCAGCCATGCCCGGATTTCCCTGCTGGGCCCGCAGCCATGAGCTGCGCCATGTCACGCGGGCACGGTCGATTTCGTCCGTGGTGAGCCCTTTCGCTGCGAGGTCGCTGATCTGCGCCATGAGCTCCTTCTCGGCGAGTTTCGCCTTCTTCGGGTCGGTGCCGACGTAAAAGTAAAAGGCCCCAGCACCCATCGCCGCAAAATTTTGCGCACCGACATAGTAGGCCAGGCCGAGTTCCTCGCGGATGCGGTTGAAGAGACGGCTGCCCATGTCGCTGCAGGCTTCGTCAATAAGGTTCAGCGCATGCACATCGCGGTCCTCGAGACCGACCGTGCGGAAACCGATAACGATGACGGCCTGCTCCTTGTCGAGATGTTCCGTCCATGCGCCGGGCTTGCTGCTGGCGTGATAGGTGCGGCTGTGCGTGGCATGTCGCGGACCTTTCGGCAACTTGGCAAAGGCTTTTTCGACCTGCTTCTTCACCTCGGCGGCCTTCACGGCGCCAAAGACTGAGATAACGCCATTGTGCGTGGTCAGACTGGCTCGAATCATGTCGCGGCAATCCCCCTGCTTGAGCTTGGACACGGTTTCCTCGGTGCCGAGCGCTGTGCGGTGGAAGGGCTGGCCTGCGAAGATTTCCCGACGCGCTTTGCGCATGGCGACCGTGAGCGGATCCTCCTGCTCTTCGAGGATGCTGGCGATTTGGCGCTTTTTGACGTCGGCGAGACTCGCCTGCGGCAGGGCGGGATTGAGAATAAGATCGGAGACGAGATCGAGCGCCTGCGACTCATCTCCCAGCATGACGTCAGCACCCACGACGAGACGGTGGGCGTCGGCTGCGCAACTGAGATGACCGCCAAGATTTTCAAGTTCCGAGGCGATCACCGCCGCCGTGCGGCGCTTGGTTCCCTTCAGCATCATCTGCGCGGAGATCTGCGACACACCGGCCGAGATGTCCGTCTCCGCTGGCACTCCCGCGAGAAAGTTCGCGCGCATGCTGACGAGCGGCAGTCGCGGATTTTCACCCACAAGCAGCGTGAGACCGTTCCTGAGCTTGAAATGGTGGACCTCCGCGCGGGAGGAGTCGCTGCCGTTCCCCGCGCCTCGCTGATCTTCGACATTCGGGCCGACGATGACGGTGCTGACGTTTTCCGGCAACAGGTGGCGACGGGCGGCGTCACGCACGATTTCGGGCGTCAGCGACTGGATCGATGAGAGAAATCGCTGCTGATAGTCCAGCGAGCCCGCCAGCAACCAGCCGTGACCGATTGAGCCTGCCTGCCCCTTGACCGTGCTCAAGGTGCGCACCTGGCTGCTGATCGTCGCCCGCACGGCCTTTTCAAGATCGGCGCGATTGGGGCCGGTCCGGCGCATCTTTTCAATGACGGCTTTCATGCCCTCACGGAGCTTCACACTGTCGGCGGGGTCACATTCGGCTTCGACGGAAAACAGTCCGCACTCCGCCGCACACCACGCACCGGCCCAGACCCAGTGGGCGAGTCCCTGCTTTTCCCTGAGTTCCTGATACAGCCGCGAGCTGCGGCCAGAGCCGAGCAGAAAGGCCAGCACGTCGAGCGCCGGTTTGTCCGGATGACTCTCCCCCGGAATCTGCCAGGCGAAGGCGACGCGCGAGAGTTCGGTGGCGAAGTTTTTTGCGGCAAAGCGGGCGCCCTGCTGGCGCGGCTCGTTCGGCAGCAGCACGGGATCGAAGGCACGACGCTTCCAGCCGCCGAAGAGTTTGCCGACAGCCTCCACGGTTTCCGCTGTGTCCACGTCACCGACGATCACGATGAACGCGTTGTTTGGCACGTAGTGACGGCGCACGAAGCCGAGGACGTCTTCGCGGGAGATTTGATCAAAAACTTCGCGGTGCCCGATGATGGGGTGGCGCAGCGGGTGCTGGCGAAAAGCGGTGGCCTGCACCAGATGCTGAATCGCGCTACCGGGATCGTCGTGATCCATGGCCATTTCGCGGCGGATGACATCCATCTCGCGAGTCAGCTCCTCACCGTCGAGCTTCGAGTTTTGCACGATGTCGGCCAGAATGTCGAGATAGCCTTCGGCGTGTTCCGCGAGGCCGTCGATCCAGTAAACCGTGCGGTTGAAGGATGTGTAGGCATTCACATAGCCGCCCAGAGCCTGGATGCCCTGGCTGATCTGCGCAGGGGTCCGTTTCTCGGTGCCCTTGAAGAGCATGTGCTCCACGCAGTGGGCGATGCCCGCCCCCGTATGCTTTTCCTCATGCAGACTGCCG
Organism: Prosthecobacter sp.; assembly: GCA_041395065.1. GTDB lineage: Bacteria > Verrucomicrobiota > Verrucomicrobiia > Verrucomicrobiales > Verrucomicrobiaceae > Prosthecobacter. The sequence goes on from JAWLBG010000044.1 coordinate 21,464, forward strand.
GCCTTGATCCACACCTGCACGCTGACGAGTGGATGCGCGTGATCCTCCCGGATGATGAGTTCCAGTCCGTTCGGCAGCGTGGTGACGGCGGCGTCAGCGGCGGGTGCGAGTGAGGGAAGGTTTTTCGAGGAGCTGGCTTTTCGGAGAGTGGGCATGGAAGGCGCACTAAATGGCGCGGGATGCGGAATGGGCAAGGCGGAGAGAACGGGATTGAAAGCCCGGCGGCCTGCTAAGCCATCTGCCGCTTTGACGAGGGCAGAAACGGCTCGCTGAACGCCGAGGCGAATTCATAGCCGCCGGCGAAGTCTTCGAGGCTGTCGCCGTCGTTTTTGCCGAAGTAGCCGACGTCGATGAGATTGTACACAATGTTGCCCACGTCCTCCCCGCGTTTCAGGCCCCATTGTTCGAGGAGCATCAGGGCCATGGGGCCGTATTCGGACAGGACGTGCTCGCGAAAACCGGCGAGCAATTCCTGGCCGCTGACATGCTGATCGTCGGCGTTTTCTTCCCGAAACTTCTTTGCGGCGATGTGCAGCGCATCCCGCACCAGCTCATAGGCGGCGGGATGGTAGCGCGGATCGTTCTGAATCGAGCGCCGGACGGCATCAACAAAGCTGATGGAGGTCATGGACGGACTGGGGACTGCATGGAAGCCATGCTTTAAGCGGAGGCGGCCACAGCTTCAAGCAGGAGGGCTTCAAAACCCTCCGCCATGCGGGTGGCGGAGAATTCCTGGCGAACCTTGGCGGTGCCCACTCGGGACATTTTCTCCCGCAATTCGTCGTCCAGCAGGAGGTTCTCAAGTGCGTCGGCCAGAGCCTTTACGTCGTCCGGCTTGCAGAGCACGCCGCCTTCCGTGGCAGTGACGAGTTCAGGAAACGCGCCGTGATCCGGTTGGACAAAGGGCACTCCGCTGGCGGCGGCCTCTAGGACATAGAGACCGAATGCCTCGCCATAGGTCGCGGGCACGCTGAACACGGTGAGATCGTGGAAGAAGTGCACCTTGCCTTTGAAGTCGACATTCGGGAACCACTCAACACGCTTGGAGAGTCCCGCGTCCGCCAGGCGGGCGGTCAATCCCGCAACGTAGGTTTCGTCGACGGGCGTCTTCGCCCCGCCGATGCGCAACTTCACCCTGGGGACGGTGCCTCGCTTCGCCAAATCGATGAACGCATCGACGAGCGTCGTGAGCCCCTTGCCGTGAATCATGCGCGCGAAATAGCCGATCACCGGCCAGTTCGGGTCCGGTGCAGCAGTCGTGAAGGCGTTGGCGTCGATGCCATTGGGGATGACCTGCATCTGCTCGGCGGAGGCTCCCAGCCGCGGACGCATCTGCTCGGCGTAAAACCGGCTGGGGGAAACAAAGCGGCGGATGCTGCGCGCGTTGTTTTGGATCGCATCCCAGCACTGCTCGCGATACGGCTCCGGCAGCGTGTCGATAAAGCTGTCCTCTCCCTGGAGTGAGCAGACGACGGGGATACCGAGTTCCTTCTCGATCGCCGGAGCGAGCCCGGTGAGAAGGCTGTTGCTGAGGGAGACGACGTCGAACTTCTTCTCGGCCCGGATCCATTCGATGAGCTTGTGCCACTCCCCCCACTGACGACCTTCAGCGCCGAGCAGGCTGCCCAGCGCCATCTCGCCGAGTGATTTCGCGCTGGTCATGCCCATGCGTTTCGCGGCCTTCCGGAGTTTGTCCGGCGAGTTCAGCCAGCGATGGACGAACCGGGGCAGCCTGTGAAACCAGAGGAACTTCTGCTGCAGAAACAGCGAAATGCCGCCGATCTGCACCGGCAACTCCTGGGTGCCAAACTCGCGATCCGTCACCAGCGGCAGATACAGCGGCGCCATCATCGCGTCATGCCCGCGCACACGCAGCGCCTTGATGAGCGCATGGTCTCTCAGGCAGCTTCCGCAGTGGAAGTTACCGGTGCCGGGGGTCAGATGGAGAATGCGCATGCTTGCGAGGCATTACGTCTCGGTCAGGCCGCGGGCCATGACAACTTTGCCCGTGCGGACGGTTTCGACGATGTCGAACTTCGTGAGCAGGCGGACGGCAGCGTCGAGCTTGTCGGTATTGCCGCTGATGAGGGCGATGAGGCTGTCCTCCTGGAGGTCCACCGTCTTGCCGGCGTAGTGCTCGATGATCTGGAGGATTTCCGTCCGCTCGCCCGGGCCTGCGGCGATCTTGATGAGCACCATTTCCTTGGCAACGGCGTCGCGGTCGGTGTGCTCGATGCAGTGAATGACGTCGATGAGCTTGTTCACCTGCATGATGATCTGGTGCAGGCCTTCGGGATGGCCGCTGATGCCGATGGTCATGCGGCTGAAGCGCGGATCACGCGTCTGCGAAACGACCAGAGACTCGATGTTGAACCCGCGGCGGCTGAACACGGCGCAGATGCGACCGAGGACGCCGGGCTGGTTGTTCACCATAACGCTGAGCGTGTGAATGTTGATGATGTCGGCCTGCGGACCAGGCTTTTTATCGGTGGTGGCGGGGATGCGGTCGCTCATGGGATTACGGGTGTTGAATGAAAGCAAGTTACTTGGCGGATTTGAGACGGCTCCTAGCGATCTTAAGGTAGTTGGAGTCCTTTTCGATGCCGAGCCATTTGCGCTTCAGGCGCTTTGCGGAAGCGGCGGTGGTGCCGGAGCCAACGAAGGGATCGATCACGAGATCACCGGCGTCGGTGGAGCAGAGAATGAGTTTATCAATGAGATCGAGCGGCTTTTGCGAGGGATGGCCGCACTTTTCCTTGGAGGCCCCCTTCAAGCTGGGCACGCGTAGGATGTTGGTGGCGAACTTGCCGGCTTCGAGGTGCCTGCGGCGCGCGTCCTTGTCTTTATAACGCTTGTCTTTGAGATAGAGCTCGATCGTCGCAGCATCGTAAGGAATACGCACGGCATCCTTGTTGAACTTCACGCGCTCGCCTTTGCGCAGAACGAGCACCATCTCGTATTGTGGAGTGAAGCTGTCCCTCCGCTCGTCATAGCCCACCGCACGATCCCAGATGATGAGATCGTGAAACTGGTGCTGCTGGCTGAGTCGTGACATGAGATGTAAAAAGGCGTGTTCGCGTTTCCCTAGCTGGCCAAAGATGAAGGCGAGGCCGTCGTCGCGCAGGACGCGCATGGATTCGGCAACCCACGCGTCGCACCAGGCGAGGTAGTCGGCGGCTGTTTTCCATTGGGTGTCCCAGGCTTCATTTTCGAGAACGTTGAAGTAAGGCGGGTCGGCGATGATGGCTTGAGCGATGCAGTCGGGGAGCTTTTGCAGTTCCTGAAGAGCGTCGCCATGGATGATGCGGTTGGCTTTGGTCTCACACGGAGGCACAAAGTCACAAAGGCTTCCCGAGTCGGCTGTTCTTTGTGGCTTCGTGGCTTTGTGCGAGCCTTTTTTCATCACGTCGAACCGGTCGGTTTTTCCATTTTTGTTTTCGGCGCTTCGGTGAGCATGTCTTCGAGCGCGGCACCCGCGGGGATCATCGGGAAGACGTTTTCGATCTTGATGCACTCCGCTTCGATGATGCAGGGGCCGTCGTTGTAGTCGAGAGCCTGCTGCAGGATGCGCTCGACATCGGCCGGACGGCGGATGTGCCAGCCTTTGATGCCGTAGGCTTCGCCGAGCTTCACGAAGTCGGGGTTGCCGATGAGATCGACGCCGCTTTCGCGGTTCTCGAAGAACAGCTCCTGCCACTGGCGGACCATGCCAAGATAGCTGTTGTTCAGAACGAGAATCTTGATCGGCAACTTGTGAATGGCGGCGGTGGCCAGTTCAAACAGCGTCATTTGGAAACCGCCGTCGCCGGAGATCGAGACGACCGTCTTGTCCGGGCAGGCGAGCTGGGCGCCGATGGCGGCCGGGAAGCCGAAGCCCATGGTGCCGGCACCGCCAGAGCTGAGCCAGTGGTAGCTCTCATCGGTCTTGTAGAACTGCGCCGCCCACATCTGATGCTGGCCGACGTCGGTGGTGACGATGGCCTTGCCCTTCGTGAGCTGGTAGAGTTCGTCGATGACCTGCTGCATGCGCAGCCCCCCCTGCTTCTTGTAACCGAGCGGGAACTTCTTCTTGTATCCGTCGAGGTGGGAGAGCCAGTCTTCGGTCGGCAGCTTTTCGACGAGCGGAAGCAAATCGCTAAGCGCGGCCTTGGCATCGCCTTTGATGGCGACATCGACCTTGATCATCTTGTTGAACTCCGCCGCGTCGATGTCGATATGGATGAGCTTGGCGTTGCGGCCGAACATGTGCGGCTTGCCAATGATGCGGTCATCGAAGCGGGAGCCGACATTGAAGATGAGGTCGGCCTCAACGATGGCCTTGTTGGCGTAGGCGGTGCCGTGCATGCCCAGCATGCCGAGGGAAAGCGGATGCGTTTCCGGGAAGACGCCCTTGCCCAGCAGAGTCGTCGTGACCGGGCAGCCGAGCGTTTCCGCGAGCATGAGCAGTTCCTTGTCGGCACGTGCGATCATGGCTCCCTGACCGGCGAGGATCACCGGGCGCTTCGCATCGGCGATCAAACGGGCGGCTTCTTGAATGCCAGCCTGGTCAATCTTGAAGTTATCCTCAGGGTGGTATCCGGGAAGATCCATCGGCTCGTCGAAAGAGCCGGTGAACGGCCCCTGACTGATGTCCTTCGGAATGTCGATCAGAACGGGACCCGGACGGCCCGTGGTGGCGATGTGGTAGGCTTCCTTGGCGATGCGTGGCAGCGCGTTCGTCTCCTTGACGAGGAAGTTGTGCTTCACGACCGGGCTGGTGATGTTGAAAATGTCAGCCTCCTGGAAGGCATCCTTGCCGAGCATCCAAGTGACCTGCTGGCCGCAAAGGACGATCATCGGAACGCTGTCCATCTGCGCGGTCATGATACCGGTGACGGTATTGCCGGCTCCCGGGCCGGAGGTGACCAAAACGACCGCCGGCTTGCCAGTGGCGCGGGCGTAACCGTCCGCCATGTGAACGGCCCCCTGCTCGTGACGGACGAGAATGAACTTCATGTCCGTCTTCACGGTTTGGAGAGCGTCAAAGATCGGGATGGCCGCGCCTCCCGAGTAGCCAAAGACATACTCGATGCCGAGATCGGCGAGGGTTTTAATCAGCGCCTGGGCGCCGTCCATTTTGGTGTCACTCATGATGATGGGGGGTGAAAATTGCTGTTTCAGCGGCCAAAATGCGACCAAAGATGAAAATCACAACTTAAACTTTGTCATTTTAAGACCAAAAACACACAAACCACCGCAACAAGCACTCAAAAACACCACTTTTTCGCCAAAAACAGCCACGGAAAGATCAAACAATACCCAAAAATTGCCCTGAAACGGCCTAACAGCAGTGCAGCAGCCATCAACATCTTCACTTTCTGCCTTGTCCTAAGCGCAGGACGCTATCATCGCGGCGCACGAACAACCGTTCCGAGCTCTGAATCGCTGAACAGTTGCCTTCATTGATTCTTTCCCGCTTGAAGGAGCGCCGGCGGAGCGTTTACACAGTCTCAACCATGATTTTTCTCGCCGATCTGCCCGAACCCAGCCGCATGGGGGATGTTTTGATGTCCTACCTGAGCATCGTCTTCGAAGGTGCTCCCTACATCCTGATCGGCACCGTGCTCTCCGGCTTCATCGCGGCCTTCCTTCCTTCCAAATTACTCGAGCGGGTGCTGCCGAAGAACCGGGTCCTGTCCACGCTGATCGCCGGCTTCATGGGACTCGTCTTTCCAGTGTGCGAATGCGCGGTGGTGCCGGTGGTGAGGCGTCTGGTTCAGAAAGGCCTGCCTCTGTCCTGCGCCATCACCTACCTCGTCAGCGCCCCCATCATCAATCCCATCGTGATCTTCAGCACGATGAGTGCCTTTCAAAACGTGGAGACGGAGGCGGGTGTGCTCGGCAGTGCCGGCATGGCCTTTGCGCGTGTCTCCCTGGGTTATGCGATCGCCGTGCTCATCGGCATGCTGCTGCTGAGAAAGAAGCCCGAAGAGGTGCTCAGCGCCAGCGTCGCCGCTGGTGTCGCCAAGGCAGCGGCTGAAACGGAGGAACCCGCCACTCCGCCCTTCAACACCCGCCTCGTGCATGCAATGCGCACCTCCATGCGGGACTTCCTCGACACGGCGATGTACTTCGCCATCGGCGTCATCATCACCAGCGTCTTCAACACCCAGATCGACCAGTCCAAGGTGGAGATGGTCGCGGGCAGCGACTGGTCGGCCATCCCCTCCCTCATGGGCCTCTCCTTTGTCCTTGCGCTCTGCAGCACCTCGGACGCCTTCATCGCCGCACCCATGGCGGCCTTCTCCAGCGCTTCGAAGCTGGCCTTTCTCGTCTTCGGTCCCATGCTCGACGTTAAGCTGGTGTTCATGTACGCGGCAGTCTTCCGCCGGAAGTTCCTCGTCTGGCTGTGCGTTGCCATGTTTGTCCTGGTCGCGGGCCTCTCGAAGCCTTGGACCCTGCTCATTGATCAAATTCAGCCAAAAACCGCGAAAGCGGTCCAAGTCTCCACACCCTGAACTCCGCCATGAAAGCACAACGTCTCCTCATCCACCTGCTCAGCGTGCTCCTCCTCATCCTGTGGGGCGGCGTCATGATCTACTTTCACGTCAGCGGCCGCGTCGTGAACTACCTCCCGGCAGACGGCCTCTTCCGTCCGCTCATGCTCGTCGGCGGCATCGGCATGGTCGTGCTTGGTCTCTTCAATCTGCTCACCTACTCCCAGGACGAGGGCGCCTGCTGCAGCCATGACCACGGTCACGACCACGCCCACAAGCATGGCGATGGCTGCTGCGACCACGACCACGCACATGAGCACAAACATGGCGAAGGCTGCGGCCATGACCATGGACACGAACACAAGCACGAGGGCTGCTGCGACCACGGCCACAGCCATGCTCACGCCCACGATCATGACCATGATCACGACCACGCCGACCATGCGCACGGCATTCTGGAAGAAGGCGGTTGGTTCGGCCGACTCGCCGCTGTGGCCATTCTGGCGATTCCCCTGACCCTTGCCGCCATGCGCACGCCGGACCAGTTCAGCGCCAACGCCATCCTCAACAAGAACTTCTACAATCCCAACTACGGCACCGGCGCCCGCAAGGAGCAGTTCTCCCTGCAGAGCAAGCTGGAGGCCGCCGCCAAGACCGCACCGAAGACGCCGGCACCCGCCGCCGTACCTGAAGCCGTCGCCGAAGCGCCTCCCGCCTCCGCCCCTGCAGGTGTGGCCACGGCCTCCGCGATGATGGCCGAGAATGGCAAGACGCCGAATGAAAAGGATATCCCCGCCCCCGCGCAGGAGTCGAAGAGCTACGGCAGCTTCACCCTTGAAGACCTCAAGGCCCAGGTGCCGCAGAGCAAGGAGGGCAACTTCATCCTCGAAGTCCCGGAACTCTACTACACCGCCGGCGATGTCGAGGTGCAGAACGTCCTCGCTGGACAGATGGTGGAAACCGTCGCCCAGGTGCTGCCGGAAAAGGTCAACAACGACGACGGCCACCGCCTGCGCATCTTCCGCATGCTCGTCCAGTGCTGTGCCGCCGACGCCCGCCCCTACTCCGTGCCGGTGGACTTCGGCAAGAAGGCCCCCGAGTTCAAGGACTCCACCTGGATCAAGGTTGTCGGCAAGATGGCCTACAAGAAAGAGGGTGACCAGACCGTGCCCATCATCGAAGCCAGCAAGGTCGAGGAAACGACCGCTCCGGACAATGCGATGATCTACTGAGGCTTGCAGATCGCAGAAGCTGTCCTCGCCTCAATACGCGCGAGATGCCAGATGAAGCGCCACGGAGAACAGCACGGCCAACACGCCCCAGATGATTCGCAAACGGTGAACGCATCGCAATACTCGACCCGGCTCATAGCCCGGCGCAATCCGCGGTCCAACGTGGGATAGTTCGCCAATGGCGATCACGGCGAGGCACGTCGTTGTCAGAATGGGAATGAGATTGGTGAGCGTGAGCATCGAGACATACATTTCCACAGGGTCCAGATCCAGATGCTGTTCCTTGGCGAACGTTCCGACTTTCGCATTCAGTCGTTCTTGATCCGGCACACCTGCGAGTAGTAACGCCACGAATGCTGAGACCCGCGATGCCAACCACCATAGAAACACGGACACGCGAAACCTTTGCCACGCCCACACCGCCATCCAAAGACTCCCGGCCACCAACAGCACCGTTGTGCCCGTCACCATGGTGTTCAAAAAGGTCGGCATGCAGAAAGAGGGCGGAGGTTCTAAATGAGCGGGACACAGCCCGCTTCTACCGGCTCAGCGGATGGCGACGAGTCGTCGCCGCTCCATAGGGTCACGGCACCTCATAAGTGCCCAGCGCCGGCACATCGAAGCGCTTCGCCCCAACTTCATCGGCGATCTCGTTGAGCGCCTCGACTTCAGCGGTACTGAAGAGGAGGCCGCCGGCCTTGGCGGTGTGGGCGGCGTTCTGTGCCTCGGGCTGGCCGGGGAGCATGCAGTTCTCATTGCCGTGGCCGAGGATGTCGCCAATGACCGCCTTGACGTTTTCGGCGAAGTTGCGGCCGTTGGAGAAGAGGCCGGTGCTGATGGCGTCGGGATGGATGACCTGGAAGTAGAAGGAGGAGGTGCGCTTCTCGCCCGCCGGGAACGGCTTCGACTTGATGTCGGGATGCGCGCCGCCACCGCGCAGGGTGGGCAGGCCGCCACCGATCATGCCGCCCATGATTTCGATGAGCAGGGAGAGGCCGTAGCCTTTGTGCGCGCCGAAGGGCAGCAACCACGCGGCTTCATTCGCATCGGTGGTGGGCTTGCCGTCTTTGTCGACCGCAGCGCCGGGAGGCAGCGGTTTGCCTTCGCGCTTGAGCTGCTGCACGCGGCCCATGGCGACGGTGGAGGTGGCCCAGTCGATCACGACGGGGAAACCGCAGGCGTCCTGCGTGGGCAGGCCCCAGGAGTGCGGATTGGTGCCGAGCACGGGGAACTTGCCGCCGAAGGGCACGACCTCGCCGAGCGTGGAGGTGCAGTTCGTGTAGGCGATGTAGCCTTTCTTCGCGGCGTCCATGACGTAGCCGCCGCCCCAGAGATAATGGAACGCGTTGTCCACACTGACCTGGCCGATGCCGTACTTGTCGGCCATCTCCATGCAGCGCTCCATGGCGCTGAAGGCGACGCTTTGACCGAGCTTCAAGCGGCCGTCCCATGCCTCGCTGGCGGCGAAGGGTTTCTTGATGACTTCGATCTCCGCGCCGGGTTTGCAACCGCCGGAGCCGCTGCCGAAGAGATGATCGAGATGCAGCGCCTTGATGGCGTTGTGCGTGCGGATGCCATGCGCGCTGGCCATTTCGCAAAACCGCGCTCCATCGGCCGCCTCGGCTGCCGTGTAGCCGCGATGCTGGTAGGCGGCGCGGACGAGTTCGTTGTGAGCTTCGGTGGGGACGATGTGAAAGGAGGTTGGCATGGTCTGCGGATGATGACGAGACGCAGGCGGCACGCAAGGCGCTGCTTGCATCTTCGGTGGAGAGCGGACGCCCGCCGCCGATTCAGCGCGGGCACTTCAAAAATTAGGGTCTTCACAAGTCGCGGCAAACTTGGCAGAATCCCTTCGTTCACCACCGCCCGCCATGAAACGTCTCCTGCTCCTCCTTGCGCTTCTCGCCCCGCCCGCGTCCGCCGCCGACGCCGAACTGCTGATCCACCTCGGCCTCGGCGACACCGAGCCGACTGTCTGGGACGGCTCGGTCAGCGTGTCTCCCGGAGAGGTGCGGGACGTGACTGGCTACCGCTTTGAGCAGAAGGACGCCCTCACCGGCAAGACTTCGTGGAAGGCGAGCACGCGCACGCCGCAGGGCGCCGTGAAGCCGCGCGGGAACAATCCGCGCAAGCTCGGCGCGGCGCGGCAGTTGGGACCGATCTTTGAAAACGGGGTCTTTGTGAAGCTGCAGGACGTGACGCCGGAGAGCGTCATCGAACTGGACACCGCTCCGGGCAAGGTAAGCTTCAAGCTCAGCGACCTGACGCAGGGCGAGACGCTCCGGCTCATGGACGGACGCGTGGCGGTGCAGGAGACGGCCTTCACGCTGCGCCGCGTCTCACCCGAGCGCACGGAGGACGACTTCCCCGCCCTGGCAGCGGGTGCCAGCGGCGCGTTTCTGATCTACCAAAGCTTCACGCCGGGCATCGACCGCGATGAACGCGCCCGGCAGTTAACGGCGGAGCCGGAGGACTTCGCCTACCTCGCCACCCCGGCCGGCGGCGACCAGCTCTGGCTCCACGCGCGCAAGGGCAACGTTTGGACGGAGGAACGCATCCCGGTGACGGAAACCGGTCGCGACATCTACAAGTCCTCCGTGACGCTCGACGGCAAGGACGGCGCGTGGATCGTGTGGAGCGAGCGCGTGGACGGCCACTTCGACATCCTCGCGCGCCACTACTCCGGCGGCGCGCTGGGCGCTGTGGAAACGCTTTCCCCTTCCAAGGGCAACGACCTGTGCCCGGTGGCGGCCACTGGAGCAGACGGCACGGTGATGGTGGCCTGGATGGCCGGGAAGGACGGTGTCTTCGCCATCGACACGCGCACGCTGAAGGACGGCCAGTGGGGCGAAACGAAGACGATCTCCAACAATGCCGGCAACTGCTGGAACCCCGCCATCGCCGCGCACGGCGACAAGTTTGCCGTCGCCTGGGACACCTACGCGAAGGGCGACTACGACGTGTGGATGTGCTTCAGCGACGGCGAGCCGATGCCCATCGCCACCTCGGCGGATTACGAAGCGCGCGCCGCGGTGACCTTTGACCACGAGGGCGCGCTGTGGGTGGCCTTTGAAAAGAGCGGTCCGACCTGGGGGAAGGACTGGGGCGCCTACGACGGCGGTGACGGCATCGGCTTGTACAAGAATCGCGAGATCGGCCTCGTCGTCGTAAAGAACGGCGAGCTGATGGAGCCGGTCGGCAAAGTCGCCGACGCGCTGCCGGGCGCAACCGCCCGCGGCCCGCGACAAGGCAAGGGCAAGAAGAAGGCGACCGCCGATGAGCAGGCGCCCGCGCCGCCGAAGAAATCCGAGAGGCCGACGGCGTCGCCTTCCTGCAGCCAGCGGCGCGCAAAGGCGCGCCCGGCGCGCATGCGGAAACCACCGGACCACGCAGACCTGGCAATCTCGGTAACCTGCTCTGCGGCGCGGACGGGCGCATCTGGCTCATCAACCCGCACGCGGCTGAACAGCTTCCGCGGCATCCTCGGCAGCACCTGGGGCAGCTGGCGACTACCTCGACGGCGACGAGTGGGTGGGGCCGATCACCATTCCACACAGCGACAACCTGCTCTACAACCTGCCCGCCGTGGCCGCGGTCCGAAGAACGTCTTCATCGCCCACAGCAGCGATCACCGCATGGACCGCATGGCGGAGTTCAACCGCGCGAAAACACCCGGCGGCAAGGGCGGCAACGCCTCGCTCGACGCCACGAAGGATCCGTTCGACAACGATGTGTACTTCAGCCGCATTCACGCTCAGGGAGAGGTGCAGCCAGCCGCCCTGCAGCCGCTCGCCGACAAGCCGGCCGCGGACACCGCCACCAGCAAGCGCACGCAGGCCGAGCGCGATGAAGTGACCACGATCCGCAACTATCGCGCGAAGGTGGACGGCACGGAGCTGCGCATCCTGCGCGGAGAATTCCACCGCCACACCGAGATCAGCGGCGACGGCGGCGGCGACGGCCCGCTGGAGGACATGTGGCGCTACGCCATCGACGCCGCGTCGATGGACTGGCTGGGCAATGGCGACCACGACAACGGCAACGGCCGCGAATACACTTGGTGGCTGACGCAGAAGACCACGGACGCCTTCATGCTGCCGGGAGCCTTCACACCGATGTTCAGCTACGAGCGCAGCGTGAGCTATCCGGAGGGGCATCGCAATGTCGTCTTCGCCCAGCGCGGCGTGCGCACCCTGCCCCGCCTGCCCATCAGCGATCCGCGGGTGCATGAGCCGGCGCCGGACACGAACATGCTCTACAAGTACCTGCGCCACTTCGGCGGCGTCTGCGCCAGCCACACCAGCGTGGGCCGCATGGGCACCGACTGGCGGAACTGGGGTGGCGACGTGGAGCCGATGGTCGAAATCTACCAGGGCGCGCGCCAGAACTACGAGTATCCGGGCTGCCCGCGCTGCCCCACGGAGGACGACGCCATCGGCGGCTGGGAGCCCGGCGGCTGGATCTGCGACGCCTTTGCCAAGGGCTACAAGTTCAGCTTCCAGAGCAGCAGCGACCACGGCAGCACGCACATCAGCTACGCCATGGTCTATACCGAAGACACCACGCGCGAAGGCATCCTCAAGGCCATGAAGCAGCGCCACACCTACGGCGCCACGGACAACATCGTCGCCGACAGCCGCTGCACCGCCGCCGACGGCAAGGAGCGCATGATGGGGGATGAATTCAGCGTCAATGGCGCGCCCACCATCACGCTGAAACTCACCGGCACGATGCCCTTCGAGAAAGTCACGATGATCAAGGACAACGTCGAGTTCCCCATCGACGCGCCGAAGGAAAAGGACATCAGCATCACCTGGACCGATCCGAAACCGGAGAAGGGCAAGACCAGCTACTACTACTTCCGCGGCGAGCAGACGAACGGCGAGCTGGTGTGGGTCTCCCCGATGTGGATCACGTTGGAATGAGGAAACCAGAATGGCGAATGAGGAATGAGCCGGGCAAACACTGGACGAGATGGCCCATGGCCATCTGGGAGGGCTTGTTGTTCGGCTGGTTTTTGTTCGTCATTTACATCGCGGCGATGAACCTGGATCAGGCGGCTGACTACTTCTGGCGAGAGATGCCGGCAAACCATCTGCCCCGGATGACGATTTGGGTGCGAATTGCCCTGCCGGATGAATTGTTGTCACTCCTGACGTGCTGGGTGACAAGCAGCATTGGCTTCGGATTGATCAGCTTTTCTTCCCATGAGGCTTTTTCAAGTCGGCTGTTTCGATGGGTCGTGATCACGTCAATGACCATCTTCCTGGCTTTGGCGATTCCGATTATGGCTCAGTTCAAGATTCTGAGTGGAGGGCCGGACACAGTCGTATGGGATGAGATTCTCTTCGTGTGTCTTGGCCTGTGCTTGCTGACCACCGGGATCATACAAGTTCGCAGCGCATCCTCATCGTCATGACGCATCTCCGTATCGTGACGGCATTCGTCATTCTCTCGTTCTTCGTCCGGTTCTCCGCCTGCGCGCATCCGGCGGATCAAAGTGAGATGCAGGTGCGACCTTCGCCGCATGCGCTGGAGGTGCGCTTCACGTTCAACATCCTCACGCTGACGCGCTTTGTGCGGATCGACACGGATGGCGACATGAAGATCAGCATGGCGGAGCTGGAGGCGGCGCAGCCGGCGCTGGTGGAATACCTGAACGGGAACATCCGGCTCGACATCAATCAGGAGGCCTCCGCGTTGGGAGAGGACGTGAAGTTTGCGCCGCTGTGGCCGAATGCGGCGAAGACGGAACCGATGACGGAATACGATTATTCGGCGCGGAATGTGGACGTCACGTTCACGGTGCCGGTAGCAAAGCTTCTGGAGGACTTCTGGATCGGCTTCGAGATTTTCGAGCAGACCGGACCGATGCAGACGATCCGCGGGCTGTTTGAGCAGGACGGCGAGGTGCTGGAGGTGCCCTTCAGCGGACTGGAGCCGGAGTACACCTATGACACCGGCTACGCGGAGGATCCCTTCATTCAGGAGGCGGAAAAGAAGGCAGCGGAGGCATCGAAAACGCAACAAAGGGTCGAGTTGCCGGCGTGGTTGCTGATCCCCGCCTTTCTGGCGCTCCTTCCGCTCTATCGCAGCACCATCGTCCGCCGTCTGCGTGCCATGAGGTGACGTTCGCCCGCCGCCTCAACTCATCGCCTCGCGCGCGGCGCGCTCGCCGGACTCGACGCCGCCGTTCATGAATCCGGGAGACACGGTGCTCGTGTGCTCCCCGGCAAAGAGCAGGCGCCCATCCAGCGCCGGCTTCGGTGACTCGTCGTAGATCCACGTGTACTGTCCCACGAAGGGACAACTGTAGCTGCCCTTCGCGAAGGGCAGCTTCGGCCAGTTCATCGCCGCGCCCTTCCCGTCATACGCACGCTTCAATCCGGGAAACACGGCATCGAGTTCATCGAGATAGCCCGCCATCATCCCCTCCGAGTAGTTCTCCCCACGGCGTCCACCGAGCAGGTTGGTGATGATCCCGCGCTCTCCCTGCTGGCCTCGGCTGGTCTCCCACACGTTTTGATAGGTGGGCTCCATGGCAAAGACGCTGCCGTTGCAGATGTAGTCCCTGCCCTCCACCCGGTCCCGCCACACGCGGCGCGTGAAGCTGCGAAACACCTTCACATTGCTGCCGTAGCCCATCTCGCGGATGCAGCGTTTCTTCGACCGGCTGATCGGCAGATCGAAGACGCCCGACACTCCGCGCAACACGGTGAACGGCATCGCCAGGATCACGCGCTCGTATTCGGCGGTCTTCATTCCCGCCTTGGTGCCAAAGGCGAGTTGCATGCTGTCCCCGTGCGTCTTGATGCCCGTCAGCCTGTGTCCGAGGTGCAGGCCGATCTTTCCCTGCAGACGGTTCATGATCGCCGTCGGCAGCGTGTCGTTGCCGCCGTGGATGCGCCACGCCTCGTCGCTGTCTCCAAAGACCTGAAAGCCCTTCGACACATCGGGATTGATGAAGTCCACCAGATTGAGGCAGGACAACTGGTCCGCTCTCGCCCCCAACTCCGGCTCGTAGGCGGCGATGAGCATCTGGATCACCCACGGCTCCACGCCTTGGCCGCGGTCCTTCAGGTAGGCCGCCAATGACACGCGGTCCAGCGCGCGCGCCTTGTCCGTGAAGCCGCCGTCGGCGTCATACAATCCCTCCGCATCCGCGGCGATCTTGGCCCCCAGCGGCTTGAAGGCCGCCGGGATGTCGTGATCCGTGCGCAGACGGTCCTCCAGCCACACAAAATCCAAGCCCTGCTCCCCGCGCCGGAGGTTCTGCACCTTCACGCCCACCTCCTTCGCCAGCGCGATGATGTGCTTGTGGTTCGTGTCGATCAGCTCCGCGCCCAGCTCCACGAACTGGCCGTCCGCATTGAAATTCCGCCGCGTGAACATGCGCCCGCCGGTGCGGCTGCCCGCCTCATAGAGATGCACCGCGTGTCCCGCCTTCACCAGCCGCCACGCCGCCGTCAGTCCGGCGATGCCGCCGCCGACGATCGCCACCGTGCGTTTCGGCCCGGAGGGCGTCGCGCAGGCCGGCAGCATCATCCCGGCTCCCGCCAGTGCTGCCTGCTTCAAAAACCTCCGCCGTCCTGCGTCCTCCGGCAGGCTGGCCGCGAGAATGTTCATCACATGGCGAAAAAGGGGCGTTCGTCCGGGGTTCATGGCGGGAAATCTACTGAGTTCGGCAAGACACCGGCAAGCACAAACTGCGCCCTGCTGCGCACGCACTTCCCCTTCCTGAAACGGGCGGCCGACTGCCTCCCCCCCCCGGCGGAACTGCTCGTGATTTCTCAGGAACTGCCCGTGATTTCTCAGGAACTGCCCACGATTCCTCAGGAACTGCCCACGATTCCTCAGGAACTGCGCGTGGTTCCGGCGGAAAAACACGATCCTCCGGCGCGATCGCGGCTGTAAATGGCTCATTTTCAGCATGTTCACCAAAGAGCGGGGTCGGAGACTGCCCGCTCGGTCTTCCGTCCCCCCCCCGTCCCCAATTCCTCCGTCTCAAAGTCGTCCCTTATCGTCGTCGAGACCCGCCTCCCCGCTCCATTCCACCCCGAAACGGACTCGGAAAGTCTTTCCCGGAAGGCAGGGCGCGTCAATACGAGCGGGTTGTGCTGCGCATCCGGGACGCCGACGCCCGGAGCGACCTCAGCCCCCCCTTACAGGTCATCCAGCGGGCTGGTGATCTCCCCGCGCATCGCCTTGGCGTGATGGGTGTAGATCTCGGTCGTGTTCGTAGTCCGGGCTTCAGCCCGTGATTGGAATCCCCAAGGAGCGACGGCAGCCTGCCGTCGTCACTCGCCGTTGTCGCCAAGATGGCGTCACTCCTTGTCTCCCTCGCCCCCGCCCATTCGTCATCCCGATTTTCTCACACCAAGACACGAAGGCACCAAGCCCGGCCATCTCATTCCTTCGTGCCTTTGTGCCTCCGTGTGAGGCTCCCCAAGGAGCGCCGGGATCGCTTCGCGGCTGCGCAGCTTGCCGTCGTCACACCGCCGCTGGTGCCAAGTGTGTCAGGAAGCCCGTGACCACCTCTTCCGTGCCCATCTCTGCCGGATGCCGCATCTTCCCACCCACCTTGGCTTGGAAGCGTCCAAACTGCTTGTACCACTGCACATAGGACTGTTCCGTCTGCCGCGAATACTGTTTCAACCGGATCGCACCGCGCAACTGCTCTTCAAGGCGTGGCTTACTGGGCTGCATGTTATTTTTCACCCTTCAATATCCGAATACCATGTGTTATTCGACATTTTTGTTGCCCTATTCCGTTATGTGCGGCTAAAGCCACACCATGAATCCGGCATCCCCCGTGTTATTCCCACATTTTTGTCGCCTATAAAGGTGCTGGCAAACCGACAGAAATGTTTACCATCTGAATTGTTAGTCTGAAAAAGATTACTGAATCATATGAAAACAAAAATACCAAACCGATCAGCAGTGCTCGCATTTCTACTTCTGATCTTGGCAATACTCCCAATACAAGCCCTAGAGATGCCGGAAGTTATCCCTCTGAAGAAATGGCAGGATAAATACAAATACTGGAATGAGACGAACGCACCAAATCTTAAGCAAGCAGATCCGAAGGCTCAGTATCGTGAAAATGGCACGATAACGTATCTCACATTTCACCACGCCGACGCTTCTCCAAAAGATAGATCTGAAGCGGCGGAAATAAAGACTTTAGGTGATAAAGTCTGGATGAATCATGCGCGTGATAACACGTATCAAGACGTTGCATATCATTACCTAATTGGGCAGAGCGGTAGAATATACAAGGGTCGGCCTGACGACATCGCGCCGGCCTCTGGGACTTATTACTACGATATCAAAAATCCAAAATACAAAGAAAATGGTAGACTTGATTTCGACCACCTTAATGGCGGCGAAAAGCCGGGGAACAATCAGGGGCATCTGACTATATCTTTCCTTGTTGCAGGGGAGGAACCGTCAAAGGAGGCATACGATTCCGCAGTCAAACTTGCGGCATTTCTAATGGACAAGCACGACCTCAAAACCGATGTGATCCGCGTTCACAGAGAGGTCGCGAACAGCACTTGTCCAGGTGACAAGATTCATAAATGGATTCGCGGTAGGTTAGGTAAGGAAGGCCACAAATTGGAAGGTGATGGGATCAAACGGATCAAGGCTCTACTGCCGCAGGGCTAACAAATCGGTGGGCTCAACGCGCTACCGCGCGTGAGTCACCTTCAACGTTGTGCCAAAGAATGAACGAGATCCTCAAGTCGCAGAAGATCGCTGATCGCTCATTCGAGGAGGAGGAGATCGCTGCGCCTGCCCAGTTCATCTACTGCACGCTGACTCGCTGCAATTTTGAGCAAGCGAGGATCAGCACGAATCTTGGGAGCGCGTTTGAGGACTGTTCATTCCGTGGAGCGAACCTCACCGAATCTGTGCTTCGGGGGCGATTCGTCAGGTGCGATTTCACGGAGGCCAACCTGTCCCGAACACGCGCATCTGAAGTTACCTTTGAGGACTGCGTCTTTCGCGAAGCGGCGTTCACCAAAGTTACCTACCACTGGATCAAATTCGTCCGATGTCGCTTCGAGGACTGTAAGTTTCGGAAAGGAGAGATCGGCAGCTCCACGTTTGAGGACTGCGAGTGGATCGGCAATGATGTAGCCGACGTCTTCTGCGAGAACACAAAAATACCGGCACAACAAGGCGTGGGTGGACAACCCGCTACCCCGCCGCGAGTCGGAGATTGAACCCTGATGAGACCCCTTTACCTTGTGTCGAATTGGCGCCCCCAGGCAGCCTGTGGCAGCACTCTGACGTTAGAAGAAGAACGACACCTCACCTGCCCTTGACGCAGAAGAGGCGGATGCCGTCGGCGCACATGGCGGTGCCGTTGCCTTTCTCGCACTGCTGCCACTGCGCCTCTGTGAGACCGCAGCGCATGGCGAGGGCGTGCTCGGCATCGTGGAAGCGGCGGCGGTTTTCCTCCTCGCTGACGCCTTCCTGCAACCATGCGGCCACCTGCTCGTGCACCTGGGCGATGCGTGGCCGGTAGGCCTGCAGATGCGCGGCGACGTCATGCACCGGACCGAAGTGGGTGAGGTAGATCGTCTGGAAGCCGCCGGCGATGAGACGGTCCACGGAACGGACGTAGGCCACGGGGTCGAACTGCGGAGGTGCGGAGGGCACGGAGAGGTAGTTCGTGTTTTGCAGGCGCATGCCGGCGACATCGCCGGTGAAGCAGACATCGCCGATGACGAAGGCGTGGTGATGCCGCGCGTGGCCGGGCGTGTCCCACGCGGTGACTTCGACATCGCCGAGCCTGACGGACTCACCGTCCTGCAGGGCCACGACATTCCCAGCGGGCGCGGGCAGCATCTCCCCCCAGAGGGCGTCCATCTGGTCCTGGTAAACCATGCGCGCGCTTTCCATGAGGCGCGAGGGATCGACGAGATGCCGTGCGGCGCTGGGATGGCAGTAAACGGTGGCGCCCTGCTGCGCGAACCACCCCGCCGCGCCGGCGTGGTCGAGGTGGATGTGGGTGACGAAGACCTTTCTGATCGCTGATTCGTCCACACCCGCATCCCGGATCGCGGCGCGCAGCGTTTCCAAGGTGGAGCCCGGTCCCGTCTCGATCAGCGCATGCTCCCCGCCGCTCTCCACGAGGTAGGAGGCGATGAGGCCGGGCGTGTTTTGGAAATGAAGATCGAGCGTGCGGATGCGCATGGCTATGGAGAGCCGACGATTCGTCGGCATGCCACTGATTTTACGTGGGCGGCGAATCGCCGCCGCTCCCCAGGATCAGCGCATGACCTCGAGGCGCTTGCGCAGGATGTCCTTGTCGCTCATGCCGCCGAGCTTCGCCCGGCTGGAGTCGATCCACTTCTGCTCGAGGGCGTTCTTGGTCGGGCGCTCAACTTGGTAGTAGACGCCGAACTTGCCGGGAGCGGGTTCGTTGGCGATCTGGAAGGCGGCGACGTCGTCGGTCACGTCGTGCTGGGTTTCGTCGATGATGTCAAAGACGCCGCCCTTCTTCGGCCAGCTGTCGTCGAAGGAGCCGGAGTAGAACATGGTGCACTCGCTGAGGCACTCGACGACGCTGAAGCCGTCGTGCAGGATGGCGCGCTCAAAGGTGTCCACCATGTGCTTCACCTGCGCGGCGTGGGTGCGGGCGATGAAGGTGGCGCCGCTGGCGAGGAGCTGCTTCATCGGATTGATCGGACGGTCGATGCTGCCGGTGGGGTCGGTCTTCGACTTGAAGCCCTGCGGGCTGGTGGGGCTGGTCTGTTTCTTCGTCAGGCCGTAGACGAAGTTGTCCATGATGACGTAGGTGAGCTTGACGTTTTTACGGGCCGCGTGGTTGAGGTGGTTGCCGCCGATGGAGAAGCCGTCGCCGTCACCGCCGAAGACAAACACATGCACGTCCGGACGGCTGAGCGCGACCCCGGTGGCCAGCGGCAGGGCGCGGCCGTGGATGAAGTGAATGCCGTGCGTGTTCATGAAGTACGGGAAGCGGCTGGAGCAGCCGATGCCGGCGACGCAGACGATCTTCTCGTGGGGATACTGGAGCTTTTCGAGCACCTTGTAGAAGGCGGCGAGAACGGCGAAGTCGCCGCAGCCGGGGCACCACGTGGGGTGGTCGGCGGTGAGGGCTTTCTTCGTGAGCTTTTCAGCGTCCGCAGTGGCGGGGGCTTCGAGAGTGGCGGTGGACATGATCGGATAAAGTTGAGTGGGTTTCGGAGGGGCGCACTAGGCGGACATGATTTTTTCGACGCCGGTGACGATTTCGCGGATGCGGTAGGCGAGGCCGTCGGTCTTGCAGACGGACTGGATCTTCGGCTCGGCATAGGCGGCGCGCAGCATCATGGCGAGCTGACCGTAGCCGTACATGCCGTAGTCGTTCATCTCCACGACGACGACTTTTTTGAACTTCGCCCACAGGCGGTCGAGACCGGCCGGCATCGGGTGCATGTGGCGGATGTGCGCCGCACCGACCTTGTGACCTTCGGCGCGGAGGCGTTCCACGGCTTCCTTGATCGGACCGTAGGTGCTGCCCCAGCCGACGATGAGCACGTCGCCCTCCTGGTCGCCATAGATCTCCGGCAGCGGAAGTTTCTTGCTCAGCTCGATGAGCTTGTTGCGGCGCTTGGCCGTCATCTCGGTGTGCATCTTCGGGCTGCCGGACGGATGCCCGTGCTCGTCGTGCTCAAGGCCGGTGACGTGCGGATATTTGCCCGTGAGCTTCGTGCCCGGAGGCGCATGACGGGTGATCTTGTCCAGCGGGTAGGGTTTGAAGTCGTCACCGCGTGCGGACAGGTCGAGCGCGGGCTCCACCCAGTGCTTGTCGAGATCCGGCTCGGTGAAGGCCTCGATGCGGCTGCTGAGCGCCTGGTCGCTGAGAATGATGACCGGACAGGAGTATTCGCGGGCAAGCCTGCCAGCCTCAAGGGCAATGTAGAAGCAGTCCTCCACGTCCTGAGGCGCGAGCACGATGCGCGGGCAGTCGCCATGGCTGCCGTAGATGGCCTGCATGAGGTCGGACTGCTCCACGCTGGTGGGCAGACCTGTGGAGGGACCGCCGCGCTGCACGTTGATGACGATGAGCGGCAGCTCGGCCATGCTGGCGTAGCTGAGCGCCTCCATTTTCAAACTGAGTCCCGGACCGGAACTGCCGGTGATGGCCAGATGCCCCGCGTAAGCGGCGCCGATGGTCATGGAGACGGCGGCGAGCTCATCCTCCGCCTGCACGTAGATGCCGCCGTATTTCGGCAGCTCGCTGCGGAGGATTTCCATGATCGGCGACCACGGCGTGATGGGGTAGGCAGCGCCGTAGCGCACACCCGCGGCGATCAGGCCCATGGTCATGATGGTGTTGCCGTCGGTGCTGATGCGGTGCTCGTCGAGGTGCTCACCCTCCTCGAAATTGAAGGTGCCCATGTCGCCGACCGGGTAGGCAAAGCCGGCATCGAAGGCCAGCATGGCGTTGCGCAGCACGCTCTCGTCCTTCTTGCCGAACTGGCGCGCCACGATGCCGGTGAGCTTTTCACGGTCGAGCTGGTAGACGGCACAGAGGAGACCGAGCACGAACATGTTCTTGCCGCGGTCACGCGCACTGCCGCCAATGGCCTCGATGGTCGCGGCGGTGAATGGCACGCCGATGTGGTGGATGCCGCGCTCGTTTTTGAACTCCGTCACCTCGGCGCTCTCGTAGATGCAGATGCCGCCGTCGCGCAGCGAGGAAATGTGGCTGTCGTAGCTGTGCTGGTAAAAGGCCACGAGGACGTCCGCCTCGTCACCTGCGGTGAGCACATGACCGGAACCGAGGTGAAGCTGGAAGATCGAAGGCCCGCCCGAGATCGTGGACGGGATCGTCATGTAGGTCATCACATCGTGCTGCGTGCGACCCGCGAGCCGGGCGAGGAAACCGCCGATGGATTGAATGCCGTCCTGCGAATTTCCGGCGAGACGGATGACGGCATTGCGAAGGGTTTGACCGGAAGCGGGCGAGACGGGAGCGGAGGCTGTGGCTGTTGACATGGTTGGATGCGGGCACGGATGCACCGCAGGTTGGTGGGTGACAGAAACGCCATTGTATGAAGGCTTTTGCAAATCGTCCATGCTCACCTTCAGCTTTTTGCGTTTCGCCCGCCTGCGATCAAACCCCTTGCTATCCATCCCAGTGGTGAGACTATGGCCGCCCCCAAAACCCCGGGGGACCGCATTATGAGTCAACACACCTTCCCTGAATTGGGAATCGCTCCAGAACTCCTGGACGCCGTCAAATCCCTCGGCTTCGAACAGCCCTCCCCCATTCAAGCCCAGGCCATCCCGGTCGCCATCAGCGGTCGCGACGTCGTGGGCCAGAGCCACACCGGCTCCGGCAAGACGATGGCATTCGGCATCCCGATGGTGCAGAACATCGACGGCATGAAGCGCCACGTGCAGGGACTGATCCTCTGCCCGACCCGCGAGCTGGCCATGCAGGTCTGCGCGGAGATCCACAAGCTGGCCAGCTTCAAGGAAGGCGTGCGCGCCACGCCGGTGTACGGCGGCGCTTCCTACGATCGCCAGATTCGCGCGCTGCAGAGCGGCTCCCAGATCGTCGTCGGCACGCCGGGACGCATCCTCGACTTCATCGAACGCGGCCTGATCAAGCTCGACGGCCTGAAGACTCTCGTCTTCGACGAGGCGGACGAAATGCTGGACATGGGCTTCGCCGAAGACATCGACCGCCTCATGGCGGCCGTGCCAAAGGAACGCCAGACCATCTTCTTCAGCGCCACTTTCGAGCCGCGCATTCGCCGACTGGTGGAAAGCTACACGCACGACGCCGCCACCATCACCATCGAGCAGAAAGCGCTCACGGTGCCGACCATCGAGCAGCGCTACTACGAGGTGCACGGCCGCTCCAAGCTCGAAGTGCTTTGCCGTGTGATCGACATCGAAACACCGCGCCTCGCCATCGTCTTCGCCAACACGAAACGCGCCGTCGATGACGCCACCGACGCCCTCGTGGCCCGCGGTTACGCCGCCGACCGCCTGCACGGCGACATCAATCAGACCATGCGCGAGCGCGTGATGCGGAACTTCCGCAGCGGCAACGTCGAAGTGCTCGTGGCCACCGACGTCGCTGCACGCGGCCTCGACGTGAACGACATCGATCTGATCGTCAATTTGGAACTGCCCTACGACGCCGAAGACTACGTCCACCGCATCGGACGCACCGGACGTGCCGGGAGGAAGGGCAAGGCTGTGAGCCTCGTCGCCGGGCGCGAGATTTACCTCATGCAGCGCATCCAGCGCTTCATCAACGTCCGCGTCGAACGCGCCCGCGTACCATCCCAAGAGGAAGTCGAGGCCACGCGCGTGGATCAAGCGTTTGAGAAAGTGAAGGCCGCCCTCGAAGGAGGCGAATACACCTCCCACGAACACAGCATCCAGCGCCTGCTCGATCTCGGCTACACTGCGACCGAGATCGCCAGTGTGCTGATGGATCTCCTCATGAAGGATCAGGGACGTGAACCGGAGCAGATCGTCGAAGATCGCGGCACACGGAAAAAGGAAACCCCGCAGCGCGAGTTCAAACCGCGTCCGCAGGCAGTCGAAGCCCGCCCCGCATCTGCCGCCCCGACACCGGCGACCACCGAGGCGGCTTCAGCCTCCTCCGAAGACGCCGCATCGACAGAAACCGTCAGCAACGAAACTGAATCCGCGTCTGCACCGAGCAGCACGGAGGCGAGCGAAGGCGGCGGCGCCCCCAGCCCCCGCAAGGCGCCAACCGCGCAAAAATTCGACAACGAATACGAAACGGAAGAAGACGAACGCCCTCTGCCCAAGAGACAGACCAGCTACGTCCAGAAAGGCCCGCGCTCCGGCATGGTGCGCCTCTTCATCAATGTCGGTGGCATGGACCATGTGCGTCCGCAGGACATCGCCGGCATGCTTTACAACACGATTCAGGACCTCACGCCCGGCAGCATCGGCGCCATCGACGTGCTGGAAAAATGCAGCTTCGTCGAAGTCCCCGACAACGTCGTTGAGTCCGTGCTTGAAGGCGTCAAAGGCGCCTCGTTGCGCAACCGCGACATCCGCATGGACTACGCCGACCGGCCGGACCACATCAGTGGCGTGCGGCCCAAGCGCTTCGGCGGCGGATTCGGCAAGAAACCCGGTTACGGCGGCGGCTTCAGCAAGGGCGGCTTTGGTGGCGGCGGCTACAAAGGTGCCGGTGGCGGCTTCAGCAAGCCCGGCGGATTTGGCGGAGGCGGCGGTTTCAAAAAAGGCGGCTTCAACAAGCCCAAACCCTGGCTCAATCGTGAAGGCGAAGGCCCCAGTGCCGGCTTCGGTGGTGGTGGCGGCGGCGGCAAGCGCTTCGGCTCAAGCGGCGAATTCAAGAAGAAGTGGTAGGCCATCCGCCCAACCAAGCGGTCACATGGACCGCTTGGCAGGCCGTTGAAAAGCCCTGGTTTGTGCAACATGCCTGCTGCGACGCCACTTGCGGCGTCACACAGCCATACGTCCTGAGACAAACGGTCAGGCGTAAGTAACCGGCGTGCCGGTGCTGTTCGCTAGGGCTTTGAAGCGTTTCGTCACTTCCTGCGTCAGCTTGCCGGGAGCGCCGTCGCCGATCGGGCGGCGGTCATACTGCACGGCGGCGATCACTTCCGCGGCGGTGCCGGTCAGGAAGCATTCGTCGGCGGTGTAAATGTCAAAGCGGGTCATCACGGCCTCGACGCAGGTCACTCCCATCTCGGCGAGCACTTCCATCACCGCACGGCGGGTGATGCCGTCGAGCGCGCCGGAGGAGACCGGCGGCGTGGTGACCTTGCCGTTCTTCACGATGAAGATGTTGTCGCCGGTGCACTCGGCCACGAAGCCCTGGTCGTTGAGCATGATGCCCTCGTCGCATCCGGCCTGCAGACACTCGATCTTGGCCATGATGTTGTTGAGGTAGTTCAGGCTCTTCACCTGCGGGCTGAGCGCGGCGGAGTTCGGACGACGCGTGCCGCAGGTGATCAGGTTCAGGCCCTTCTCGTAGCGCTCCGCCGGATACAGCGAGATGCTGCTGGCGATGATGAAATAGCTCGCCTTCGGGCATTGATACGGGCTCAGGCCCAGCGAGCCCACGCCGCGCGTGATGACGAGACGGATGTAGCCGTCGCGCAAGTTGTTCGCCGCCACCGTTTCCAGCGTGGCCCTTTCCATCTCCTGCATGCTGATCGGAATCGTCAGGCAGATCGCCTTCGCA
>JAWLBG010000045.1:0-42409 GCA_041395065.1 Prosthecobacter sp.
CAACCTGACCAACCACCTCGATTTCCGTTTCCTGCCCGGCAAGAAAGCGCAGACCTACTACATCAACGAAGGCCTGCTCTCCACGCTGCCCGCGGTGGCGTTGTCACTGTTTGGAGCGCTGGCGGCGCTGCTGTTCAAGAACTCGAACATCACGCCGACGAAAAAGCTGCTGTGGCTGGTCGTGGGCGGCATCGCGTGCATCGCGCTCGGCTTGCTGTGGTCGATGCAGTTCCCGCTGATCAAGCGCATCTGGACTTCCTCCTTCGTGCTGGTGGCTGGTGGCACGAGCGCGTGCCTGATGGCGGTGTTTTATGCGATCGTGGATGTGCTCGGCTGGCGCGCGTGGTGCCGACCGTTCATCTGGATCGGTTGCAATCCGCTCACGATCTACATCCTCAATCCCATCGTCGGCTTTCAATCGCTCGCCGCCCGCCTCGTCGGCGGTGACGTGAGCCTCTTCGTCGACACGCACGTTGCCGCGGGCTTCGGTGGACTCGTCGTGGCGGTCACTGGCATGGCGTTGGTCGTGCTCTTTGCACGCTTTCTGCACCATCGCGGCATCTTTCTGCGGGTGTGAGGTGCCGTGCCCGTTGGACGTGGGGGGCGGCACCTGAAAATTGGGGGGCGCTGAGGGTTTTGTCTGTCCATTGCGATCGGTATCTTTTAAAAGGCGCGCATGAAAATCGTCTTGGTCCTCGCCGCGCTCGCACTTCCGGTCCTGGCTGTTGATTCTTCGATTCGACCGCCCGGATGGCGGCCGTTGGAGGCATCGAGTCATGCGCTCACGAATGCGCGGATTGTCGTGAAGCCGGGGGTCGAGATCAAAAACGGCACCGTCGTGCTGCGCGACGGGCGAATCGTGGCCGTGGGTGAGAAAGTGGCCATTCCGGACGATGCGCGCGTGCATGATCTCAATGGCGCGACGGTGTATGCCGGTTTCATCGATGCGCATGTAACCTTTGCGAAGTCCACACGCGAAGCGCCGACCGATGGTGGCCCTCCAGTGAACGAGGACGCGCTGACTTCGGGTGCGACAGCACCGTTTTTGGGGGTGAACTCGGCAGCGGGTGGCACCGGGGCGAAGTCGGTGGTCACTCCCGAGCGGCGCATGGCACGTGAGCATGCACCGTCGCAGAAATTACTCGACGCCTTGCGGAACGAAGGCTTCACCGCTGCAAATGTCGTGCCGGATGCGGGCGTGATTCGTGGCACGAGCACCTTTGTCACGCTGGCATCGTCCGATCCCGATGTGGCGATCCTCAAGCCTGACACGTTTCAGCACGTGAGCATCGATGCACCGCGTTCGGGTGGTGATGACGAAGAGCGCAAGCCGCGCTCCTATCCGGCCTCGCTCATGGGCGTGATCGCGGTAGTGCGGCAGACGTTTCTCGATGCACGGCATCAAGCGGCGGATCACGCGCATTTTGCGAAGCATCCGAAGGACCGTCCGCGACCGAACATGGACACTTCACTGGAAGCGCTGCAGTCTGCGGCGGACAAGAAAATGCCGGTGCTGTTTGAACCCGCCAGTGTGTTGATGGTGGAGCGCGCCGCTCATCTGGCACGCGAGTTTGATTTGCAGCCCGTGCTGCTCGCCTGCGGTCAGGAGTGGCGAAGGCCGGAACTGGCACGTGCAGCAAAGGCGCCGTTCATCGTGCCGCTCGACTTTCCCGAGGTCGCGAAGGTGCCGGAGGACGATGACTGGCAGGCGGTGCCGTTTGAAACACTGCGTGCGTGGGATCACGCGCCGGGCAATACCGCGTTGCTGCGCCGCGAGGGCATTGAAGTCGCGCTCACGACGCATGGGCTGGCGAAACGCAGTTCCTTTCGTGCGAACGCACGTCTCGCTGTCGCACGTGGGCTGAGTGCGGACGATGCGCTGGCCGCGCTGACGACCATTCCGGCGAAAATCTGCGGCGTGGCAGATCAACTCGGCACCATCGAACCGGGGAAGCTCGCGAACCTCACTGTGGTCGAGAATGGCGGCTACTTTGATGAAAAGGCACGCGTGCGCGAGGTGTGGATCGACGGGCGCCTGTATCCGGCTGCGTTGAAGGATGAAAAAGACAAGAAGGACGCCAAGGAGGAACGTAAAACGCTCACCGCCACACCTGCACAACAGGATCGCGGACCACTTCTGAGTCCGAAGGTCATTTGGATCAAGAACGCAACGATCTGGACCTGCGGACCGAAGGGGAAGATCGAGAATGCTGGTCTGCTCGTCGTCGATGGCAAGGTGAAGGCGGTGGGTTCCATTGAGCAGGCGCCGAAAGATGCGCATGTGATTGACCTGCCGGGCATTCACGTGACGCCGGGCCTCATTGACTGCCACAGCCACAGCATGATCATGGGTGGCGTGAACGAAGGGACGCTGCCCTCGACCGCGATGGTGCGGGTCGGTGACGTGGTGAATTCCGAGTCGGAGACGATTCACCAGCAGCTCGCAGGCGGGCTCACGGTCGCGAATCTGCTGCATGGTTCGGCGAATCCGATTGGTGGTCAGAACTGTGTTATCAAACTGCGCGATGGTGCTGCTCCTGAGGATTTGAAGCTGAAAGGTGCTCCCGGCGGCATCAAGTTCGCTCTGGGGGAGAACGTGAAGCAGTCGGGTTGGGGTGATGCTTTCAAATCGCGTTTTCCGCAGTCCCGCATGGGCGTTCCCGCCTTCCATACCAACCGTTTCATCGCAGCGCAGCACTACATGGCCGCGCTGGCGAAAAAAGACGGTCCACCGGTGCGACGCGATCTCGAACTGGAAGCGCTCGCGGAGATCATTCGTGGCGAGCGTCTCATTCATTGTCATAGCTACCGGCAGGATGAGATCCTCGCGTTCCTGCGAGTGATGGAAGGTTTCAAGGTGCGCGTCGGCACGCTGCAACACATTCTGGAAGGCTACAAAGTGGCCGACGAGATCGCGAAGCACGGCGCGGGCGCGTCCGCTTTCTCCGATTGGTGGGCTTACAAGCTGGAGGTGTATGACGCCATTCCACACGCCGGCAGCATCATGCGCGAGCGTGGCGTGCTGGTGTCGTTCAACTCCGATTCCTCCGATCACGCGCGGCGTATGAACCTGGAGGCGGCGAAGGCGGTGAAATACGGCGGCACGAGTGAGGAGGAGGCACTGAAGTTTGTGACGATTAATCCGGCGAAACAACTCGGCATCGACAAGACAGTCGGCAGCCTCGAGCCGGGCAAGGACGGAGATTTTGCCATCTGGAGCGGTCATCCGCTTTCCACGGCTTCGATCTGTCTGCAGACGTGGATTGATGGAAAGCAGTACTTCGAACGCGAGGCCGCCAAACGTCGTGCCGAGGCGCGAAACACTGAAAGGCTCGCGTTGATCGCCAAGGCGAAGAAACTCGCCTCCAGCAGCACGGATGACAAAGGCGGCGATGAAAAGGCGAAGGCGCGATTCTTTTTCAGGACACTCGAAGAACGTCAGAACCACCTCTGCGTGGACTGCTGCATGGAAAGGACTCTCTCATGGCAAAACTGATTTCATTTCTCCTCCTCGCGCTGGGAACTGCGCATGCTGATACTCTGCTGCTGCGCGGAGCGGTCGTGCACACGGTTGCCAACGGAACACTCGAAACGGGCGATGTGCTGGTGCGTGATGGCAAGATCGCGGCGGTGGCTGTGCAGATCGATGAGAAGGCGGATCGCGTGATCGACTTGAAGGGGATGCATCTTTATCCCGGTCTGGTGAGTGCGGGCACGGATCTCGGACTCGTGGAGATTCCGGCGCTGCGTGCGGCGGTGGATGACAGGGAGACGGGCGAGTTCACGCCGGAGGTGGAGTCGTGGAATGCGGTGAATCCGGATAGTGAGTTGATTCCGGTGGCAAGGGCGAACGGGATCACGTACTTCGCGCCGATTCCACAGGGGAGATTCATCACCGGCAGTTCCGGCGTGATGGCGGCGCGAGGATGGACCATTGAAGACATGCTGGTGCGTCGTCACACGGCGATGCATCTCGTGTGGCCGGGCCATTCGCTGAAGATTCCCGGCCCTAACACGCCCACCGATGCGAAATCGCTCGATGAGCAGTCGCGCGAGCGGAAGGAGAAGGTGCGCGAGATTGAGCGCTTTTTTGCGGACGCCGAGGCGTGGGGCAAACGTGATGCCAACGAGGCCAAAGTGCCCGCTTGGGCGGCGATGCAGCCTGTTTTGCGTGGTGAGGTGCCGCTCATCATTCACGCGGACGGCCAGCGCGAGATCAAGGCGGCACTCGCCTGGAGCGAACCGCACCCGAAGCTGCGAGTCGTGATCTTTGGTGGTCGCGACGCATGGATGGACGCCGAAGAACTGGCGAAGCGGAAGATCGCCGTCGTCTACACCGAGGTCTTCACCCTGCCGGTTCGTGCGAGCGACAGCTACGATGTGCAGTTTGCCGCGCCGTCGATTTTGCATCAGGCGGGTGTCCGTGTGGCGATTAGTGGAGGGCTTGATCGCGCCAGCGCGTCCGGTCAGCGAAACCTGCCCTACATCGCCGCGCAGGCTGCGGCGTTCGGATTGCCCGCTGACGTGGCGCTGGCATCGATCACGCTGGTGCCCGCGCAGATTCGCGGTGTCGCGGACCGGCTTGGCAGCATCGAGCCCGGCAAGGATGCATCCCTGTTCGTCGCGACGGGCGACATCCTCGACATCCGCAGCCAGGTGAAGCAGTTGTGGATCAGCGGCGTCGAGCAATCGCTCGAATCACGGCACACACGACTGGCGGAGAAATATCGGAACCGCCCGAAGGCGAAGTGAATGATCAAGCCATCAGCGCCTTCACCGGTTTCGCGGGATTGATGCCGATGAGCTTGGCGTCGAGGCCTTGGAACTTGTAGCTGAAGCGGTCGGCGTGGAAGCCGAGGAGTTGCAGCACGGTGGCGTGAAAGTCGCTGATGTGGAGCGGGTCTTTGACGATGTTGTAGCTGAAGTCGTCGGTCTCGCCGTAGATCGCGCCGCCTTTGGCGCCGCCGCCGGCCATCCACATGCTGAAGCAGCGCGGATGGTGGTCACGGCCGTAGTTCTCCTTCGAAAGACCACCTTGGGAGTAAATGGTGCGGCCGAATTCACCGCCCCAGATGACGAGCGTGTCGTCGAGCATGCCGCGTTGCTTCAAATCTTCGAGCAGCGCAAAGCAGGGCTGATCGACGTCCTTGCACTGGCTGGGCATGCGGCCGCCGACGTTGCTGTGGTGGTCCCAGTTGTTGTGATAGAGCTGGATGAAACGCACGCCGCGCTCGGCGAGGCGGCGGGCCATGAGCACACTGTTGGCAAAGGAGCCGGGCTTCCGCGCATCGTCGCCATAGAGCTTCATCGTGGCTTCGGATTCCTTGCTCAGGTCGGTGAGTTCCGGCACGCTGGCCTGCATGCGGAAGGCCATCTCATACTGCTGGATGCGCGTGGCGGTTTCGGGATCGGCGAACTGCTGGTAGTTGAGTTCGTTGAGCGCATTGAGACCGTCGATGGTGCGCTTGCGCACGCTGTCGGGCACGCCGGGCGGGTTGTTGATGTAGAGTATGGGATCGCCCTTGCTGCGGAAGGACACGCCGGCGTGTTCGCCTGGCAGATAACCGCTGCTCCACAGACGTGCGGAGATGGCCTGCTCCTGCTCGCGGTTGGTCGGCGTGGCGACGAGCACGACGAAAGTCGGCAGGTTTTCATTGGCCGAACCGAGACCATACGAGGCCCAGGAACCAAGACAGGGGCGACCGGTGATCTGATTGCCGGTCTGCATCGCGGTGATCGCCGGTTCATGATTGATCGCCTCGGTGTGCAGCGAGCGCATCCAGCAGATTTCATCGGCCTTCTTCGCGAGGTTCGGCAGCAGTTCGGTGTTCATCATCATGCCACACTGTCCCGCCGCGCTGAACTGAAACTTCGACGGCGCGATGGGGAAGCGCGCCTGACCACTGGTCATCGTGGTGAGTCGCTGGCCCTGACGCACGCTGTCCGGCAGATCCTTGTCATACCACTTCTGCATCTCCGGCTTGTAGTCGAAGAGATCGATCTGCGACGGCCCGCCGACCATGTGCAGGTAGATCACACGCTTGGCCTTCGGTGCAAAATGCGGTCCACTGGCCTTGTGCGACATCGCCGCCTGCAGCGACTGGCTGAACAGCGAACTCAACGCGGCCCCGCCGAGGAGGTGGGAGCCGTTGGTGAAGAAACGACGACGAGTCAGGGCGTTGGCTTCTTGGAAGAGGTTCATGGTTTTAAGTTTCAGGTTTAAAGTTGCAAGTTGGGCGGCTTGGCGTCAGAAAGTGTCCCAGCGAATGTAGAGCACGTGTTTTTTATCCTCTTGCCCGAGTGTCCAGTTCACCATGGCGTTTGGGAGTTTTAAATCTCCCGTTGATGGCTCGTTCATTTGGTCCGGCGTCCACCAAGGACGGTCAAATCCTGACGCCAAAGAGGAGTGCCCAGGTTTGGCTTCTTGAAAGGGTTTGGAAGCCAGCAATGTGGTTGCTTTGTCTGAAGGGATTTGGATTTTGGCGATCATCCACGGGTCGATACCTGTGGCGTCCGAATATAGCGCCATTCCAACTGAGCCTTTTGGGAGATCAATGCCAGTTCGTTTCTCAATCACATCAAGGTGAGCAGATGTGACATTCGGCGCGATGAACTCACGCTCTTCTCCAAATTTCAGGCAGCTTGCCAGCAGAAGCGAAACAATGATCACCGAGGTCAATCGCAGCCAAGCATCCGCGAAATCATCGCGGATATTCGTATGGCTAGAACTGGAGGGCCTGCGGGACATTACTTGTTCAGCACTTCGTCCAAATTGAAGAGCTCGTTGGTGAGCATCGTCCACGCGGCGAGTTCTGGCTTCGGCAGCTTGGCATCGACAGGCGATTCACCGACTTTGAGAAGCGCTTCGGCGTCGGTGGCATGGGCGGAGTAAAAGGTGCGCAGGTCTTTGAGGCTCGCGGTGATGATGGGTTTCTCTTTTTCCGTGAGCGGACGGCAGAGGATGCGCTCGGCGATGAAGGCGAGAGCTTTGGCGTCGTCGTTGCAGCCGCATTCGAGGGCTTTCTCGGCGAGTTTGCGGGCGGCTTCGACGAACTGCGGGTCGTTCATCGTCACGAGGGCCTGGAGCGGCGTGTTGGTGCGCTCGCGGCGCACGGTGCAGACTTCGCGGCTGGGCGCGTTGAAGACTTCCATGTTCGGCGGTGGCGCCATGCGCTTCCAAAAGGTGTAGAAGGTGCGGCGGTAGAGGTTTTCGCCCTTGTCCTGCACGTAGTTGCGCGTGTCGCCGTTCGGCAGACCGACGACGTCCCAGATGCCTTCGGGCTGGTAAGGTTTCACGCTTGGGCCGCCCATCTTGTGAGAAAGCAGACCGCTGGCGGCGAGCGCGTAGTCGCGCAGCATCTCGGCATCCATGCGGAAGCGTGGGCCGCGGCTGAGCAGCGAGTTGTCGCGGTCTTTGTCGAGCTTCTCGGGTGTGGCGACGGCGCTCTGACGATAGGCGGCGCTGGTGAGCATGAGCTTGAAGAGTTTTTTCACATCCCAGCCGCCATCGCGGAATTCGACGGCGAGCCAGTCGAGCAGTTCGGGGTGACTCGGAGCAGCGCCCATGATGCCAAAGTCTTCCGGCGTCTTCACGATGCCCTGGCCGAAGACTTCCTGCCAGAAGCGGTTCACCGTGACGCGTGCGGTGAGCGGATTGTCCTTGCTCACGACCCACTGCGCGAGACCCAGGCGGTTCTTCGGTGCCTTGGCCGGCAGTTTGCCAAGTGAAGCAGGCACGGCGGCATCGACGCGCTCGCCGACCTTGTCGTATTGGCCGCGCATCAGGATGTTTGCCATCGGCGTGACGTTCATGACCTCTTCTTGAACGTGCGTAATCGGGCTGCGGCCCTTGATGGTTTCCTTCTCGGCTTCGAGCTTCTTCATCAGGCCGTCGTACTTTTGCCA
This sequence comes from Prosthecobacter sp., assembly GCA_041395065.1. Classification (GTDB taxonomy): domain Bacteria; phylum Verrucomicrobiota; class Verrucomicrobiia; order Verrucomicrobiales; family Verrucomicrobiaceae; genus Prosthecobacter. Next base: position 7,906 of record JAWLBG010000045.1, read on the forward strand.
GTCGGCATCGCGGGTGGCGAGGTAGTGGGCAAAGAGCGCGTTCCGCTGCTGCGGCGTGCGCTTGTCGCTCGCAGCAGCGAGGATGGCGCGCAGCGGGCCGACATCGGCGAGTGTTTTGATCTCCGCCTCCGAGAGCTGGCGATCATACACGCGGGCGTCCTGGATGGAGCCATCGGTGAAGTATTGACCTTCGCTGCGTTGACCGATCTTGAGCGGCACCTTGGTGCGAATGCTGGCCTTCGGCTTGATCGTGTTCGTGTTTACGATGAGCCGCTTCTGTTCGACGCCGTTGACGAAGATCTTGATGCCGTTGGCCTTGCCGCTGCCGTTGTAGGTGACGAAGACGTGCTGCCATTCGCCGGGTTTGAGCGCGGCGTCACGTGTGCTGACCTTCATGGCGTTCTCGGTCCACTTATCGATGATGTGGACGGACAGTCCGCGGTCATTCTGCCAGAGGTCCCAGCCGCGATAGCCATTCTTCTCGTCCATGCGGGACATGATGGCGCCGAAGACACCATTGCGACCGGCTTTGACCCACGCGCCGTAGCTGAACTTCTGATTCAGTTCGAAATCGCCTGCATCGCTCACTTCAAAGGTGCTGCCCGGTTTGATGACGGGCGCAGGGCCCAGTTTGCCGCCGGGCGTCCACGAGATCTGACCGGTGGCGGTGACTTTGGAAGCGGTGCCGCACACATTGGCGACCTCGTTGCCGACGCCTTCATTGAGCGGCAGATGCAGCTGCAGGCCCTTCGTTGGCACGTCCTGATCGAGATGTTCGGGCTTGGCGGAGGCGAGCCACTGATTGAAATCCTTGCCCGCAGCTTTGCGGCGCTCGTCGCGCAGTTTCGTCGCATCTGCGATCTCGGCGGGCAGTTTGTCCCAGCGCGGTTTGTCCTGCTCGCTCGGAATGACGAGAATGGGGCCGCGGCCGTCCTTTACGTTGCCGTCCTTGGCACCCTGCGTCGTGTTGCGGAAGAACGCGGCGAGCGAGTAGAAGTCGTGTTGCGTGAAGGGATCGAACTTGTGGTCGTGGCATTGGCCGCAGTTCGTGGTGAGACCGAAATAGACCCAGCCCATCGTCTGCACACGATCGACGGCGTAGTTGGCGAGGTTCTCTTCGTCGATAGTGCCGCCTTCATTGGTGGTGATGTTGCAGCGCTGAAAGCCGGTGGCGATGAGCTGGTCGTCGGTGTGGTTCGGCAGCAAATCGCCCGCGATCTGCTCGACCGTGAACTGGTCGAAGGGTTCGTTGCGGTTGAACGCCTTCACGACCCAGTCGCGGTAGGGCCACATCTCGCGGTAGTTGTCGAAGTGCATGCCATGGGTGTCGCCGTAACGCGCGGCATCGAGCCAATAACGGGCGCGATGTTCGCCGTAGGCGGGCGATTTCATGAGCTCGTCGATGAGTTCGCTGATCTGGACGTCGCTGAGCTTGTCCGATGTGGCGAACTTCTTCACCAATTCAGGCGAGGGCGGCAAACCGGTGACATCGAGGCTGATGCGCCGAACAAGCGTGCGTGCATCGGCTTCCGGTGCGGGCGTGAGGCCGGCGGCGTCGAGTTTCGCGAGCACGAAGCGGTCGATGGGTGTTTTGACCCACGAATCGTCTTTGACCGCCGGTGCTGCGGGCTTCTGCGGCGGGATGAGCGACCAGTGCGGCTGCCAGGGCGCGTCTTGCTCGATCCATGTTTTGATCATCGCGATCTGATCCGGCTTGAGATCCTTGTGCGACTCCGGTGGCGGCATGAGATCATCCTCGTCCTTGGTAATCAGACGCTGGAACAGGCTGCTCTTGTCCGGCTGGCCTTTGATGACCGTGGGTTCCTCACCTTCCTTTGCCGTGAAGAAACCGGCTTCGGTGTCGAGGCGCAGACCGGCCTTGCGCGTTCCCGGATCGGGGCCGTGGCAATGGAAGCAGGCGTCCGCGAGGATCGGGCGGATGTCCTTGTTGAAGCCGACGGGCTGCGCCTGAACGGCCATGCCGAGGGCAAGGAAGGTCAGGAGGTTGAAGCGGAGGGATTGCATGGTTGCAGGTTGGTATGAAAGTGCTCTGGACCTGTATGTTTGTGCCTACGGGCCGAGGTGTGCCGTTGTTTCGAGAAAGGCCGGACGGATCTTGGCAAAAGATGTGCCTTATCCGGCAACCAAGGCCGGTGGACGGCGGGCTTGAGTGATGAGTTCGAAGGCGTGACCCAGCGCCAGAATGTGCGCGTCCGATCCGGCGCTGCCCATGAACGAAAAGCCGACCGGCAGGTCATCCACGAAGCCCATGGGCACCGTGAGATGCGGATAGCCGGCCACGGCGGCTGGCGTGCTGGCGACGCGGCCATGCGCATCGCCTTTCTTCAAATCGATGACACCGGCGGGATCGTTGGTGGGGCAGATGAGCGCATCGAGATCGTGCGCGTGAAGCGCGGCGTCGATTCCTTCCGGTCCGGCCAGCCGGCGGGCGAGTGCGCGGGCTTCTTCGCCTGTCGCGATCATTTCCGGCGTGCCGAACTTTTCTGCCTGCTCGAAGAACTCCTGGCCGAAGTGTGGCATCTCGATGTCGCGATGCTGTTCGTTGAAGGCAATCAGTTCGGCCAGCGATCGCACATCGCCATCGCGTTGCTCGAGATAGGCGTTCAAGTCGGCCCGCAGTTCGATCAGCATCGCCTTGAATGACAGGTCGCCGGCCTCACGGGCTTTGGGGAGTTCGACGTTGTCGATGATGATGGCGCCGGCTTCGCGCATCTTTTCCAAGGATTGCTCAAATTGCGCGAGCACCTGCGGATGCTTGCCGCTTTGACCTCGCAACACACCGAGACGTGCGCCTTTCAACGCGTCCGATGGCAGGCTGGCATCGAAGCCATCGGCCAGAACACTCATCAGCAGCGCCGCATCGCGAACGGTCAGCGTCATGGGCCCGGCGGTGTCCTGATGATGCGTGATCGGAATGATGCCGGCGCCGTCGATCAATCCGACGGTCGGTTTGAATCCGACGATGCCGCAGGCACTTGCCGGGCTGACGATCGAGCCGTTCGTTTCGGTGCCGATCGCCGCCGGAGCCAGTCCTGCCGCCACCGCCGCTGCCGAACCCGAACTGGAACCGCTGGCACTGTGCGTGAGCTTGTGTGGATTGCGCGTGAGACCGCCTCGCGCGCTCCAACCACTGGTGGAGTTCGGCGAGCGGATATTCGCCCATTCGCTGAGATTGGTTTTGCCGAGCAGAATCGCTCCGGCCTCGCGCAGGCGTCTGACCAGAGCGGCATCGTGTTTCGGCTTGTGATTCCGCAACGCCAGCGAACCAGCGGTGGTCTGCATCGCATCGGCGGTTTCGATGTTGTCCTTGATGAGGATGGGCAGGCCGTGGAGGTGGCCGGCTTTGCAATGGGAGGCGCTGGCCTTCGCCTCTGGGTTGAGTTCGATGATGGCGTTGATTTGAGCGCCGGAATGGTCGTTTTGCGCGATGCGGGCCAGAAAATGCTCCACAAGTTGGGTAGGGTGGATGGCACCGACCTCTATCTTAGCGACGAGATCATGCAGCGTGCTAAAGGCGGGCAGAGTCGGCGGTGGTTTCTCGCACGCCGCCGGAATGAGTGTCGCGACAGCGGTTTTGGTGAAGCGGCGGCGGTTCATTCTGAGGCAAATGCCCGAGAAGAGCGAAATCTGCAAGGGGTTCGAGTTTTCGGGCGTAGGGAAGCGCCGCACAAAAATGGAGCAAGTCCTTGCCTCCCTTTTTCGACTCGTTAGACTTCGCGGCTTTACCCGTTCCGGGCCCTTCACTCGTCCACCTTTTACACATGCCTCCCTCTTTCCTGCAAACCAACGGAATCGCACTGTCCATCGCCCTCGCTGTCGCGGGTTTGGTGGTCGCTCTCGTCCTGATCCGCAAGATCGTCAGTGCGGATGCCGGCAATGAAAAGATGCATGCCATTGCCAGTGCGATTCAGGCCGGTGCCAAAGCCTATTTGAATCGTCAAATCATGGCGGTAAGTGTGATCGCTGTGGTTATTTTCGCAGCGGTCTGGTACCTGCGCGATGGCATCACGGCGGCTGGATTCGTGGTGGGAGCGGTTTGTTCGCTGGCTGCCGGTTACATCGGCATGATGATCGCGGTTCGCGCGAACGTGCGCACAGCACAGGCGGCTTCCGTGAACAGCCATTCGGCGCTGAAAGTGGCCTTCAACGGCGGTGCGGTGACCGGCCTGCTGGTCGTGGCGCTTGGACTGCTTTCCGTCGGTGTCTTTTATCTGATCGTGACGAGCATGACGGCAGGCTCTGAGCACGCAGCGAAGCACGCCATCGACTCCCTGGTGGGACTGGCGCTGGGCAGTTCTCTCATCAGTGTGTTTGCCCGTCTCGGCGGCGGCATTTACACCAAGGCCGCCGACGTGGGCGCCGATCTTGTCGGCAAGAACGAGCAGAATCTCAACGAGGACGATCCGCGCAATCCGGCCACCATCGCCGACAACGTGGGTGACAACGTCGGCGACTGCGCCGGCATGGCGGCGGACGTTTTTGAAACCTACGCCGTGAGCCTCATCGGCGGCGTGCTGGTGGGCCATTTGACCGTAGGCACGGAAGCGGCGGTGATTTACCCCTTTGTTCTGTGTGGGTTGGCGATCATTGCCTCGCTCATCGGGATCGGTTGGGTGAATTTTGTGAAGCAGGAGGCCACGGCCTCGCTCGTGTGCGGCGTGGCGGTCTCCGGCGTGGTGGCTGCTGGGCTGTTCTGGTGGGCCACTTCTTCGATCTTTGGCGCGTCTCTCAAGATCGGTGAACTCGACATCCCGAGCGTGAACATCTTTTACTGCGCCGTCGTCGGTCTCGTGATGACGCTTCTGGTGGTTTGGATCACGAATTACTACACCAGCACACATCACAAGCCGGTGCGACAGATCGCCAAGGCTTCCGAGACCGGGCATGCGACAAACATCATCGCCGGCATCAGCATTGGCCATCAAGCCACACTGCTGCCGGTCCTCGCCATCGCTGCCTCGATTTGGTGCTGCTTTGATCTTGGGGGACTCTATGGCATCGCCATCGCGGTGGTGTCCATGCTTTCGCTCTCCGGCATCATCATTTCGCTCGACGCCTTCGGTCCCATTACCGACAACGCCGGTGGCATCGCCGTCATGTCCGGCCTGCCGGAAGGCGTTCGCAAAATCACCGACGAACTCGATGCCGTGGGCAACACCATGAAGGCCGTGACCAAGGGGTATGCGATCGCCAGTGCCGGTCTGGCCGCAATGGTCTTGTTTGGTTCCTACGTCGAGGACTTGCAGGCTTTCGTCGGCCACAAAGTGACCTTCGACCTCATGAACCATGAAGTCATCATCGGTATGTTCATCGGCGGCTTGCTGCCCTTCCTTTTTACCTCGTTTTGCATGAGCGCCGTGGGCAGTGCCGCAGGTGCAGTCGTCCTCGAAGTTCGCCGCCAGATCACCGCCAAGCCCGGAATCCTCAACGGCACAGACCTGCCGGATTACGCGCAGTGCGTGGGCATCGTCACCAGCGCCGCCTTGAAGCAGATGATCGTGCCGGCGCTGCTGCCTCTCGTTTTTGTGATCGGGATGGCCTATGTGGGCATGGAGGCGCTCGGCGGGGTGCTGATCGGCACCATCGTCACCGGCCTGTTCGTCGGCATCTCCATGACCAGTGCTGGTGGAGCCTGGGACAATGCAAAAAAATACATCGAAGAAGGCAACCACGGCGGGAAGGGGAGCTTTGCTCATCAATCCGCTGTCACGGGCGATACCGTGGGTGATCCCTACAAGGACACCGCCGGCCCCGCTGTGAACCCGATGATCAAGGTGGTCAATATTCTTGCCATTTTGATCATCCCGATCGCCTTCAAAGCCATCGCCAAGTGATCGCAATCCGCGATTGATTCCGGGCGGCGGGAAAGCACTATGGGGCTTCCCTCAAGTGACCGCCGCTCCTGATAAGAATCTTCGCATCGCCATCACTGGTTCGCTGGTGCTGCACGGGCTGTTGTTTCTGATCCTCGCGTGGCTGTTTGCGGGGGAGGCGGCGCGGAAGCTGTGGCAGCAGTCGATGGCGAAGCCGAAGGAAAAAGAGGTGGTCCTGCTATTCCCTGAGCAGATCATGCCGGAGCCGGAAATGCGACCGCCGGAGCCGCCTCCGCCCCCGAAGAAAGAGATTTTCATCCGCACCTCGCAGAACGCGCCCGAGAGTGCCGCGCCTAAAAACGCCGCCTTCATCTCCGACCGAAACACCACTGCCGCCACGGTCAAGGCTCCCTCTCCGGACGCGACTGCCCCTCTGCCGAGCATGGACGGCATCAAACTGCCGGGCATGGAACTGGCTAATCGTGACTATAAGGACGGCGAACTGAAGGACGACGCACGTCCCAAGACGCCTGCGGGTGCGCTGGCGATGCTTCAACCCATGCCGCCCACTCCTCCGTCCCCCGCCTCCATTTTGAAGCCAAAGGATGCGGCGCCCCCTCCTGCACCCCGGGTGCCACCGCCACAATCGGTTGCCAAGGTGGTGCCTGAATCGACGCCTTTGACAAAGATGATGGAGGAGGCCGACAGTGCGCTGGCGAAGTTGGAGAAGAATCGCCTGACAGTCGAAGTAAAGAAGGCGCAAGCAGCCGATGAAACGCCCCCTGCTCCTTTGAAGCCAGAGATGAAAGTGCCGGAGCCGCGTGAAGTCGCTCAAACGCCACCCCCCGCTCAGGAACAGCCGATCCCGAAGGCCATCCCCGTCATGGAAGCCGAGCCGGTCACTCGCACAACGCCGAATCAGGATCCAAACGCCTTCACGCCATTCACCCGGGTGCAGCAAACAAAGGGAACCCTGTCCAACCGGGGCAGCCAGGCTTCCGTGGATGCCGAGGAGTCGCCCAAGGGGCGCTACATACGCCAAGTCACCGGACAGGTGGAAAAGAAGTGGCACATCTACCGGCATCTGCGCCGTGACGGGGTGACCTATGGCAGTCTGCAGATCACCTTTTACGTCAACAAGAAGGGCAAGATCGAGGATCTCCGCGTGGTGAACGACAAGGACTCCAATCCCGTCCTCACCGGTTTCACTCTGCAGGCGATCCGCGATGCGGAAATCCCGCCCATCCCCGCCGATGTCCTGCCCTCGCTCCCGATGAACGATCAGGAGCGCCTGAAAATCGATTACAATGTCCTCATTTACTGACCTCCTCCTCGCGCCCGCCCCACTCTTCGCAGAAGCCGCCGACAAAACCGGATCGTCCGGACTCCAGTATGTTTACGACTTCCTGGCCACGGGTGGTTTCGTGATGGCGCTGCTCGTTCTCTGCTCGATTTCAGCCATCACGGCCGCCATCCTCGCTTGGTTGCAACTTCGCGAGGGCGTCATTATGCCAGCGTCGGTCACCAGTCAGTTGCGTTCGATTCCCAACTACGCGCTGAAGGGGGACATCAGGCCGCTTCAGGAGTTTTTGGAGAAAGACGGCTCCATGCTTTCGCGACTCGGTGCCATGGCCATCAGCGGTGCCTTCACGAGCAAGGCAGAATGCCACGCCGCGTGCGAGATCAAGGCGCGCGAGGAGATTCACAATCTGGAGCGGGGCATTCCCCTGTTAGAAGTCATGGTCACCGTGGCTCCGCTTCTTGGCCTTCTTGGTACCACAGCGGGCCTCGTCGGAATGTTCGAAGCCTTCGGAGCAGGCGGCGAGGGTGGGCCAGACACTGCCGCGGTCGCCAGTGAGATCGGCGTGGCCCTGCGCTGCACGATTGCGGGCCTCTTTGTCGCCGTGCCCTCAGTGCTGCTTCACACCTATTTCGTGCGCCGTGTGGATGCTCTGGCCGTGAAGGTCGAGTCCATCATGCAGGAGGCTATTCAGCACTTTTACCAGCACTTCGAAGTGCAGCGTCCGTCGTCCTGACCTCCCGCTTCCCGATATGAATCTGCGCCCCCGCCGCCGACCAGTGCCGACGATTCCCATCGTGTCGCTCATCGACATCATGGTCATCCTGCTGATCTTCTTCGTCGCCACCACGACCTTCAAGAAAGACAAGATGCAGGTGAAGATCACCCTACCGGAATCCAAATCCCTCGGTGGCACCAGCGAGACGCCGCAGGCGCGGGTGCCGATCAGCATTACCCAGGATCAGAAGATTTTTCTCGATGGTGATCCCGTGGAAATCGACAAACTCGCCATCGCCATCACTTCGCTGAAGGAAGCGAAGCCCGGAATGAAACTCGAACTCGAAGCGGACACGACCGCCGCCTTGGGCGTCCTTGTCAAAGTCTGGGACGCTCTGCGCGAGGCGGGCTTCTCCATCAACGACGTACCTGCGCGCATCCAGCGGGCGAATTGATCCCGGGTTGCTCGGAAATCAGTGGTGCCAGTGGCGATCGTCCCGGTAGCGTGAACTTCGATGGCCGGAGTTTCGGCGCCGGCAGTCGTCATCATCATTGGCATTGGCAATCCCGTAGGCAATCAGTCCGACGACTGCGGCGCCGATCAATGCTGCGCCCGGATCCACAACCTGTCGTGGACGGCCCTGTGCGTCATAGGCGGTGGTGCAACTACTGATGAGCGCGGCGACAAGAAGGTTGGGGAGGAGCCTTTTCATGACTTCCCTCAGACGGACTCAAGGCTTGTCCATTCACCCGTCGTTTCCGGTCCGTAGTTCTGCGGTGGTGGAGATAAGGGGATTCGAACCCCTGACCTTCTCATTGCGAACGAGACGCTCTACCAACTGAGCTATATCCCCGACTGGAAACCGTGGGCCGATTATGCCCGTCAATGAGTCGGCGGCAATCGAAAAGAACTCGGCGGACTCCGGTTCAAACTTCATCGTGGAAGTTACGGTCGGCTCGTCTCTCATCCTGACGATGCGAAGCATTGTCGGATGGTGCGCGGTACAGGGTTCGAACCTGTGACCCCCACCATGTCAAGGTGATGCTCTACCACTGAGCTAACCGCGCGAGTCCGGGGGCGAAGGTTATAAACGGCCCTCTCCGTTTCGGCAAACGGTTTTTAGTCCCGAATTCAACCGTTGTTCACCTGTTTGCGGACCGTCGTTCCCTGGTTCATCAGGTCGTCGCGCTCCAGACCCGTCAAACGGGTAATACCTCGCAGCAGCCAGAACAGTAAGGTCAGGGTCACAGCCATCAGCGGCAGTCCGATAACAAGGAAGCCGCTCCAGTTCAGTCGACCGATAGCCTTGATGTATTCCTGACTGCCGGGTGTCTTTTCACCCAGCAGATACATGGCCAGGGCGAAGTTTGCGATGGCAGAGAAAAGAAAGGTGCCCGCCATGCCCCAGGAGGCGCGTTTGAGCAGCAGGGCGAAGTCGTGGTGCTTCTCCGGCGTGTCCAGCGCCTGGTGCAGGGCGGGGAGGTTGATGACCTGCGGGTTGAGCAGCATCTCGTTGACCAACGGCTTGCCCCAGCGGTGGCTGAGGGGGAAGGCGATGCCGAGGAAGATGGGAAAAAGCGCCTCCTTTGTCGCGAACCAGACGGCGTTCAATTGCAGCAAACCCAGACCGCCGGTGATGATCACGGCGACGAGTCCCAGCACGGAGAAGAAGTTCAGTCCGCGCTTGTTCACGAAGCACCATGCGCCGAAGCCCAGCGGCAGCAGCAGTGCGACCACCAGCGCCCAAGCCGGTCCCAGGCGTTCCGGCGTGCCGAGTTTCTCCAGAACGATGGATGGCAGGATGATGGTGAGCGCGAGATCGAGAAGGGGATGGGGCTGTTTTTGGGTCACGCAGAACTTTGGAATGCCGAAGCTGGAATGTCGAATGACGATTGGCTTCGAGTTAGTTGCCCCATCCTTGACCACGCCCCTTGCTTCGGCTTTCGTCCGCTTTAATCATTTGCCATGGTTGCCACCGCCGCCCCCAGTCTTGTCGATGAAATCCTGCGCCTAAAGAAGGAGCGAAACGCCGTGATTCTGGCACACAACTACCAGGACAAGGCCATCCAGGAGATCGCCGATTTCGTGGGGGATTCCCTCGGTCTGGCCTACAAAGCCAAGGAGACAGACGCCGATGTCATCGCCTTCTGCGGTGTTCACTTCATGGCGGAAACCGCCAAGATCGTGAATCCGGGGAAGACCGTCGTGCTGCCGGACGCCAACGCGGGTTGCTCGTTGGAGCAAAGCTGCCCGGGACCGCAACTTGAAGCCTTCCTCAAGGCCAATGCCGCCAAGAACTACTACGTCATCGCCTACATCAACTGCAGCGGGCACGTGAAGGCGCTCAGCGACTGCATCTGCACCAGCGGCAACGCCGACAAGATCGTTGAAGCCGCGCCGAAGGACCGTCCGATCCTCTTTGTGCCGGATCAGAATCTTGGCTCGTGGGTCATGGAGCGCACCGGTCGCAAGATGGATCTCTGGAAGGGTTCGTGTTACGTCCACGTCGAATTCACCCGCGACAGCATTCAGAAGATCAAGGACGAGCATCCGGATGCGAAAGTCGTCGCGCACCCTGAATGTACTTATGCCGTGCGCATTCTTGCAGACGAGGTTTGCAGCACCGAAAAGATGGTCGGCTACTGCCGCAGCAGTCCCGCCAGCGCCTTCATCATCGTCACCGAAAGTGGCATGCTGCACCGCCTCGAGCGGGAAGTGCCGGGCAAGACTTTCATTCCCGGTCCCACCGGCCACTGCGCCTGTGCTGACTGTCGCTACATGAAGCTCAACACCCTGCAAAAACTGCACGACTGCCTGCGCGATCTTTCTCCTCAAGTCGAGATGCCGGAGGACCTGCGCAAGAAGGCCGAAAAGCCGATTTTGCGCATGCTTGAGCTGAGCCGGTAGAAGGCTGGAGCAACACAGGGCGGGTTTGGGTAACGCCCACCATCAGTTGCTATCACCTCCACCAAATTGGCAGGTCGCTCATCGTTTCTTTGAGAATGGAACGAATGGCGAGACGCTCGGCCTGCGGGATGTGGGCGTGTTGGGCGTCTGGCTGGTCGCGGAGGTAGAGGGCCATGTGGTAGTAAACACGCTCCTTCAGTTCCTTTGGCGCTTCCTTCCAGGTGTCGGTGTAGAGCATGTAGCTGCAGCGGTGCTTGAAGATGCGCGTCTTCATGTCGAGATCCTTGAGTGAAAGACCGGCGCTTGTGGTTTTGCGGTCGCGCAGAAAGTCCGCTGCAAAGGCTTCATCTCCGCTGATGCCTTTGGCGGGGAACTTGGCCTCCTCGGCGAAGGTGATATAGCGAGCGAGTTCCACCGCCCGTTCCTCAATCTCCGCCTTGGCCCCGGAACCCATGAACCCTTTGTTCTCATGTTTGAGCTGCCGCATGCTGTAAATGGCATAAACGAGGCGGTTCTCGAATCCGAGTTGATGCTCGTGGATGAGGTGCGGCAGAATGTCGCTGGTGGGAAGGAGGTGCAGGCTGAGGTCGGAGTACTGGCCGGGCTCGACGGGGACGACTTCGTTCTTCCCGGCGTTGGGGATTCCCATGACGTTGGCCCGGTGGTTGGAGATGTTGTGCTTCCCGGTCAGGTGCCAGCCGCCGAAGCGGGATTCGAGCGGGATCTGATGCCCCTGCACGTCGCGGCGAAACGTTTCAAGACTGGAGCCGGCGCGTGAGACGAGCAGGGATTCGGCAATGAGGCCCGGCAGACGGCGGGTGGCGTTGCCGGCGTGACAGTTCATGCACTTGGTCGAGCGTTGAACGCCGGGGACGGGACCGCCGGGGTTGAGACGGTTGTAGACGTAAAACATCGGCCCCATTTCCGGATCGGCGGCGATGATTTCGATGAGTCCACCGGGCACCCAGCCGACATAGGTGTCCTCGTTGAAGTAGAGCGCCCGGGGATTGCGCGGGTTGATGATCTCGCTTTGCAGGGAACTGGCGGAGAAGACCATGATCTGGGAGCTGACAGGGATGTTCAGGGCGTCGAGCATGCTCCTCAGGAAGGCTTTGTCGCTGCTAGTGTCGATCTTCACCTCGCCCTGCTCAATGCGTTCCCTGACCTCGGCGAAGCGGTCCTTCGGCTTCCATTCGAGATAGTTGTGGGGTGCGGAACGAAAGTCGATGACGCGCATCTCCTTGGTGTCTGCGGCATGGACGGCAGGCAGACACAAAAGCCAGGTCAAAATCTGAAATCTGGGACGCATTATGCTCTATACGCTTGCCAAGTTGTGCAAATCGCACCAGACAACGGCACTTCCACGTTTTCGCATCCCAATGCCCAGCATTCAACCCCGCCGTGCAGGCATTCTCATTCCCGTCTTCGCTCTCCGGACCGTCACTGACCTGGGCATTGGCGACACCGGAGGCGTTCGACAACTCGTCGATTGGGCGGCGGAAACCGGTATCGGCTTTTTGCAGTTCCTGCCGATCAACGCCACCGGCAGTGACAGCAGTCCCTACAACGCCATCAGCTCCGTGGCGCTGGACTACCTGACGCTGGAGCTGACGCCCGCGGTGGTGCCGGAGTTGGACGAGAAGTTTTTCCGCACCATTACGGGCATCCTGCGCGTGGACCAGCTTCGCCACGGCTCGGTGAAGTATCCGAAGGTGCGCCGCGTGAAGAACACACTGCTGCGCCGCGCCTTCAGCCAGATCGAATCCCAACCGGAGCGAATGTCACTCTTCGAGAAGTTCTGCGTGAGCGAAGCTTCATGGCTGGATGATTTCTGCCTCTTCCGGGTCCTGATGGAGGAGCACGGGCACGAGGACTGGACGAACTGGCGCGCCGACCTGAACACCCCTGCCAAAGCCCGCGCCTGGCGCGACTCGAAGGGGGACGAAATCGATGATCGAATTCTGTTTCACGCCTATGTGCAGTGGCTCTGCTTCAGCCAGTGGGGGGACTTGCGTCGTTACGCGAACGACAAGGGCGTGAAGCTGATGGGGGACATCCCCTTCGGCATTTCATGGTGCAGTGCGGACGTGTTTTTCCAGCCGGAGCAGTTTGACCTCGAGTGGTGCGGCGGCGCCCCGCCGGAAACCTATTTTAAGGACGACTATTTTGTGCAGCGGTGGGGACAAAACTGGGGCATCCCGCTCTACCGCTGGGGTCTCATGGAGCAGGATGGCTTTCAGTGGTGGCGGCAAAGGACGCGGAAACTGACGGAGGTGTTCGACATCTTCCGCATCGATCATGTGCTCGGTTTTTACCGCATTTACAGCTTCCCGTGGCGGCCGACTCGGAACGACGAGTTCTGCTATCTCAGCGACGACGAAGCGCGCGATCTCAGCGGAGGTCGCCTGCCGCACTTCATCGAACACGACGACGAAACACCCGAAAACAAGGCGGCGAACCTCGCCCATGGTGACAAGTATCTGCGTGTCATCCTGGCTGAAGCCGGCGAAGCCGAGGTCGTCGCGGAGGATCTCGGCACGGTGCCGGATTATGTCCGTCCACATCTGCTCAGTCTCGATGTGCCCGGCTTCAAAGTCTGCCAATGGGAGAGGGACGATCAGGGGCGTGTGGTCATGGGCGCGGATTACGACAACTGCTCCTTCACCACCTACGCCACGCATGACCACGAGCCCATGAGGACCCTGTGGGAACACCGCCGTCGCGACGCCATGAGCGAAGACGAGGCCGAACGGGCACTTGGAAACAAGGAACTCGGTGACCTCGCCGACTTCGCCGGGCTGCGCTTTTCAGACGGCGGTTGGCCGGAGTACGACGAGCATATTCGGCATGCTCTCCTGGAGGCGCTGCTGGCCAGCGAGTCTCGCTACGCCGCCTTCATGCTCACCGACCTGTTCGGTCTGGAGGACCGCTTCAACGTCCCAGGCATCGCCGCCGACAGCAATTGGAGCGCACGTCTGCCGATGACTGTCGCGGAGATGAGCCAGGCATCTCCGTGGAAGAGTGAATCGCAATGGCTGAAAAAAGCGATTCAGGACCACTCGCGGTGAGGCAATGTCCGGTCGTGTGAACCAGATGAAGTTCGCCCCGGGAGCTGCGTCAGGTTAGGCCGTCGAGCGTGCCTGTGCTGTCGACAAAGTGCTCTTCTTCGATGCCCATTGCCTGGAGCATTGTCACGAAGAGATTCGACATCGGTGTTTGTTCGCTGAAGCGAAGGTATTGATTGTGCTTCAAACCCAGTTTGCCTCCACCGGCGAGCAGGAGCGGGTAATTCACGTTCTGATGCGTGCGGCTGTTGCTGCTGCCGTAGAGCACAAGGGTGCGGTCGAGGAGGTTGCCGTCTCCTTCGGGAGTTTCTTTGAGCCGGGTGAGGAAGCGGGCGAGGTTTTCCACGAGGAATTGATCAAAGCGGCCGATGTTTTCCGGACCGCCCTGCTTCCCCGCAGCGTGGGCGAGCCCGTGCCAGTCTCCCTTCAAGCCGATGCAGGCTGGAAAGGTGCGGGCGCGGGAGGGCCCGTGACTGCCAATCTGGTAGGTGGTGATGCGAGTCAGGTCGGTCTGAAAAGCGAGAAACTTCAGGTCGTAAATCGCCCGGAGGTAGTCCTTGGGGGTATCAGCAGAGGCATCCAGAGAGATGGAGCCGGGATCAACCTTCGGCAGCGGAATCTTGAGCCATTCCCTCGACCGTTGAATGCGTTGTTCGACCTCGCGGACGGAGGTTTCGAACTCGTCGAGTTTGCGTTTGTCTGCTGTGCCCAGGTTTCGGCTGAGTGACTTTGACTGATCGAGAACGAGATCCAGAATGCTGCCGGTGTTTTCCAGTTTGTTCCGGTCGCTCTGGCTGGCGCCGTCCTGGCCGAAGAGGCGTTCGAAGATCTGTTTGGGATCACACAGAGCGGGGATGGGCTGGCCCTTTGCGGTGTAGGAAAGAGTGGTCGAACGGGTTCTTGGTCCCACGCCTCCATCCGTGGACAGGGTGAGAGAGGCGAGTCGAGTGCGGTCGCCAAGATGTTGGGCCGCCAACTGATCCAGGGAAATGGTGTTCTGATAAGTAACCTCCTGCAGGTTGTTTGCGGTGAGAAAGGTGTCGCCTGTGTCGTGTCCGTTCATGGAACGGCAGCGTGGATGGGAGATGCCGCCGATGATCGAGACATCATCCATCAAAGGTTGCAGAGGCTGCAGCACTCGACTCAGACGATAGTCCTTTCCGGAGCCCGTGGGAAACCAGCCCCACTCCCGGTCCGGCGCATCGTCCTTGGGAACGGCGATGCCGAATGGGAACATGATGGCGCACATGCGGCGCGGCATTTTGCCGCTTCCGGCGGACGCCGCCATGCTCTCGAGCCAGGGAAGCGCCAGGGTGACTCCGGCTGCTTTGAGGGCAGTGCGACGAGAGAGGTGCCAGGATTTTTTCATTTGGTCATAAAGGCTTGAGAGTTCACGAGATCCACGATGAGCTTTTTCAAGCGAAAGTCGTTTTCTGCAAATTCGCGGGTCAGGGCCTCGGTTGTCTCGCGGTCGCCCAAGTCGAGCGAGCGGCCCAGAGCGTATCCCATCATTCGTTTGACCAGGGAGCGGGCAAACCACTCGGAGCGCTCTTTGAGCAGGTAGCGTTTCAGTTCGCTGATTCCATTGAGTTCCGTCCCATTGGGCAGGGTGCTCTTCGCATCCCTTGCATTGCGCCAGCGACCGAGGGCGTCGAAGTTTTCCAGCGGAATCCCCCACGGATCAATGCCTGCGTGGCAACTGCGACAAGACTCTTTCTCACGGTGAACGGCCAGCTGTTCCTTTATGCTCAGTCCTGCGAGGTTTGGGTTCTTCGGGTCCAGCTCCGGGACGTCTGGTGGCGGCGGAGCCGGCGGGGAATCCAGCAGGCGATCGAGAATCCAAACCGCACGTTTGATTGGGTGCGAGTCCTCACCGTTGGAACAGGCGAGGAGAAACGCCCCATGGGTGAGTACTCCCCCCCTCCGGTCTTCTGGTTCCAATACGACGCGCTCCATGCGGGAGGAACGAGGGCCAATGAGTCCGTAGTGTCTGGCCAGGGGGCGATTGAGCAGCGTCCAATCCGCGTCGATCAGGTCAATCGCGCTCCCGTCACTGTGAAGGATTTCGGCAAAAACAGCCTGCGTTTGGAGCCGCATGTCATTTTTCAAGCTGTTGTCAAAATCCGGAAAAAACTCCGGATTCACAGCCACGCGGTCCAGGGCATCGAGATCGAGCCACTGATCCGTGAAATGGGACGCAAATTGCTCCGCACGGGGATCGGCAAGCATTCTTTCCACTTCGCGCTGCAGCACTCCGGGTTGGCGCATGGCTTTCTGCCTGGCGAGTTGGAAAAGGTGCTCGTCCGGCATCGAACTCCAGAGGAAGTAGGATAGCCGGGAGGCGATTTCGTAGTCGTTCAGTGGTTCGAGTTCGTCGCCTTCAGTGCTGCGGTCTTCGACGATGTAGAGGAAGTGTGGAGAAACCAAAACTGACGCGAATGTTTCGCGCATCGCGGCTTCGTGGGAAGCGACCGTTGGGCGAATCGCCTGATACAACCGAATCGTGGGCTCGATCTCATCCGGGCGAACAGGGCGACGATAGGCTCTCGTCATGAAGCTTTCCAGCCGCGAGCGGACCGTTTCGATGGATTCTTTGGTGGCCGAAGCGCGGCCAAGCAGGGCCAGATGACTGGGCGGCGGCCAGCTTGCCAGCACGGGAGCCTCGAATTCAACCGATTCGACCAGGATATCGAGACGGGAGCCAAACGGCTGAGATTCTGGTTTCGCTGCCGATTTTTGCCCTTTGTCGGGCTTCTTCGGAGCCTGCGCGTAGGTTTGATCCGGGTAACGCAACTCGTTGCCGTCGGCGTCGTAAAAATCCAGCATCACAATCATGCCCTTGAATCCGGAATTCCCAAAGGCGATCGGACCCGGCTGGGGGAAATCTTCCATTCTTCCTGAAAACGTGTAGACCCTTGTTTCGGGCGTGACGTCAACTTCTCCGATCTCTCCGCGGGGAACGTGAATGATCCCGGGGACATGTCCCAGGGAAACCCGCATTTTGGGCAATCCCGCCGTTTCCGGAACCGAAGCCTGTGCCCGTATTTGCAATTTAAATTCGCCGCTTCGCGGAAACTGATCCACGTCGAGAATGAATTCGGGGCGTACTGGAAGATGGCCCGCGACTTCTTTGTCCGGAAGATTGCCGACGGCCGTCTTGGTCTGGGTGAACTGATGCAACGTTGGGCGTTTACCGGTGACGATCGCCACATCGAGCGCCATGCGTGCTGCATCGAGATACGTTTGGATCTGGCTTGGCGACATTTCCAGGGTTGCCCCATTGTTGAGAAAACCTTCGCGGGAAGCCGGGTCCGGGGGGAGGTCTCGCGCGAAATCGATGTTAATCCCGAGTAGGTCACGCATTGTGTTGGCGTATTCGTAGCGGGTCAGGCGACGGGTCACTACGCGACCATCGGCGTAGCGCGCCGCTTCGGCAGCTTCATGCAGGGCATCCGTCATCCAATCCGTCAGGATTTTTCGTTGGGCGGCGCTGGGTTGTGTGGATTTGCGCGGCGGCATTTCGCCGAGACTGAGTTGATCGAGCGCGTCATGCCAGATGACCGGATCGGACAACTTGGAGACATCCGCGGCAAGAGTGTCGAGCCGAACGTCTCCCTTTTGTTTTTCCGGGCCGTGGCAGTTGAAGCAAAGCTCCGCCAAGATGGGCCGAAACTCCTTCTGAAAGCGGGTTTCCAGAGAGTTCGTCCTTTTCTCGGCGGCGAAAGCCGGAGAAGCCGTGGCGATCAAAATCGCAGCCGCCACGTGGAAATAATTCCATAGAGTGCAGTGGCGGGGCGTCATGTCCTGTCAATACGCCGGAGGGGAATGCAACTTGCTGAAGGCAGGGACATTACTCCTGCGTTACTCGCACCCATACAAGAGCAGCCGATTCATTCGGTTGATTCAATGCCTGGTCTCACCCCAGCTTCCATCCCTCACGCGGTACGCGGCTGAGGAAGCGGTTAGCGTCTTCGTTGTTGGTGATGCGCATGGCTTTAGCATCCCAGACGATTTTGCCGCCGGCGCGGTGGGCGACGTTGCCGAGGTGGTTGGCCTCGGTGAGCGGTCCGGCGTAGCTGAAGGGGCTTCCGGTGGGCGTGCCGTTTTTGATGGCGGCGAGGAACTCGGCGTGATGTCCGGGTGAATCGGGAATGAACGGCTTCGGTGCCTGGAAGTCTTTGAAGTCCGCTTCCGGCAGGAGGATGTGCTTACCGTAGTCGGAGAGGAGCATGCCTTTGTCGCCGATGAAAAGCACGCCGCTGTTCCACTTGCTGATGATCGGATCGTTCAGCCACACCTCGGGTTTGCTGGCACCCTGATGCCAGTGGAGCTTGCACGCGGGCATGTCGCCGCGCGGGCCGTATTCATAAACGGCATGCATCGTGGCGGGCGCGATCTCGGGATGCGGCGCGGGGCCGAAGGCCTCCACGCTGAGCGGCGCGTCGAGCTTCAGCGCCCAGAACGGCAGGTCGTTCCAGTGACTGCCGAGATCGGACATGGTGCCGTTGCCGAAATCCCACCAGCGATACCACTTCGGTCCGGGGAAATAGACGCTGCTGTAGGGGCGCATCGGCGCGGGGCCGATCCACAGATCCCAGTCAAGATAGGGCGGCGGCGTTTCGGCCACGGTGGGACGTTCGGTGACGAAAATGACATCGCCATTCTTCTCGGCGTCCTCCTTGCTCTGCAAACCCCAGGCGCGTGACACGCACACATGCGCCTCGGTGACTTTACCGATGGCACCGCTCTGAATGAGTTCGACCACGCGGCGGTAATTGGGCATGCCGTGAATCTGCGTCCCCATCTGCGTGACCACGCCTGCGTCGGCGGCCGCCTTGGTGATGAGGCGCGCCTCGGCGACGTTGTGTGTGAGCGGCTTTTCGCAATAGACCGGCTTCTTCATCAGCAGTGCGGGCAGCGTGGCATAAGCATGCGTGTGCTCGGTGGTGCTGACGATGACAGCATCGATCTCCGAGGCGCTCATCGAATCGTAGAGCTTGCGGAAGTCGCGAAATTTCTTCGCGCCTTTGAAGGCTTCGGCGGCTCTGTCGAGATTTTCACCGTTCACATCGCACAGGGCGACGACGTTTTCGCGCGGCTCGATCGGAGGCGGCGGTTGGAGCGCGGCATCGCCCTGCTTCGGGTTCTTTTTGGCCGTCTTCGGATTGTAGAGCGCCACACCGGTCAGCTCCTTGATGTTGCCCGTGGCACGACCGCCGACGCCGATGAAGACGAGATTCAGTTTCGCATTCGGAGAACGTGAACTGACGATGGCGGGAAATCCGAACGCAGCCGTCGCCGTGGCGCTGCGGGTGATGAACTGACGGCGGGAGGAGACGGGGGGGGGGGGCGCTCATGGTGCGCATAACAACGCGCTTCGGAGGCCGAGTTTCATGTTTCAGGTTCAAAGTTTCAAGTTAAGCGCGCGTCTCGGGCACCAACTTGAAACCTGAAATTAGGGGAACGGTTCGCCTCCGTTGTAGCCTGAAAGGCGTCAGTCATGGTGCTCAGGATGAGCGAGTCCTTGGCGAGCGATTCCCGTTCTGGTGCGCAGCACCACCCGTGCAAACCCAGAACAGCGTTGGAACACATGACATGCCAGCAGCACCGCTCCCCGACGCTGCTGGCAATTCTGGGGCTCCGTCGAATCGCTTGCTTTGCTTCCTCCTATGACGGGCTACCAACCCAGGGAATCGCTCGTGCCTCGCTTCATCCCTGGGCTGAAATCCTGAAGCCCTTCAGGCTTCCTTCATCGAACAGAACAGGTGCAAACCTGGCATTCACTTCGCCTTCTTTTTGTCTCCTGCACCTTTCGCCTTCCGCGGTTCGTTGAGGGGCTTGTCGGGATCGTATTTGGGGTTCGGCTCGGGGATTTGCGCGCCGGTTTCCTTGAGCCAGGCGTTCAGTTTGTCGCGGAGCTGCAGGGCGCGGACGGAATCGAACGGAGCGCGGTTGTCCGCCTCACCGACGTCGAGTTTGAGGTTGTAGAGTTCCACGTGATTGTCTTCGTAGAACTGCAGCAGCTTCCAATCACCTTCGCGGATGGCGCTGTAGGGGCGTGCGCTGCCCGGATGGTAATGCGGGTAGTGCCAGTAGATGGCATCGCGGGCGAGGGTGTCTGTTTGGCCGAGCAGAGGAAGCAGCGACTCCCCATCGACGATTTGATCCTTTTTCAACGGTGTCTGCGTGGCGGCGAGAAGGGTGGGAACATGATCGTAAGTGATCACAGGCACGTCGCAGGTGGTGCCGGGTTTCACGAGTCCGGGCCAGGCGACAATGAGTGGAATGTGGACGCCGCCTTCATGTGCGCTGCCTTTGCCAAGGCGCGCCGGGCTGTTGTCCGTGGGGCCGCGTGACCAGCCATTCGGACGCACGAGGTGGCTCAGGCCGCCATTATCACTGGTGAAGATGAACAGAGTGTTCTCAGTGAGCTTCAGCTCGTTCAGCTTCGCGCGCAGCCTGCCCACGCCATCGTCAACGCTCTCGACGAGCGCGGCATAGACGGGATTGCTGTGATTACCGACGGCGGGCTTGGCCTGATACTTGGCGATGACCTCTGGCTTGCCCATGATCGGTGTGTGCACCGCGTAGTGCGGGAGGTAAATGAAGAAGGGCTTTGCTTTGTTTTTCTCGATGAACTTCAAGGCCTCGTCCGTGAGGCGGTCGGGCAGGAACTCGCCTTCCGGTCCATCTGGCAGCGTGGCGATCTTGTAAGGGGAGAAATAGCTCGGCGGCGATCCGGCGTGCGTGCCGCCGATGTTCAAGTCAAAGCCGTGCTTCTTCGGATAAAACTCCTCCTCGCCCAGATGCCATTTGCCAATGCTCGCGGTGGCGTAACCGCGTGTCTTGAGCCGTTCGGCGATCGTTTCCTCCTCCAGCGGCAGGTGCATCGTCCACTTCGGGATCACAAGACGGCTGTTGTCAGGCACATGTCCGGCGATCCAGTCCGTGAGGTGCAGGCGGGCAGGGGACTTGCCCGTCATCATGGCAGCACGAGTGGGGGAGCAGACCGTGCATGCTGAATATGCCTGCGTGAAACGCATGCCGTCCTTTGCGAGCTGGTCGATGTTTGGTGTCTCGTAGTACTTCGAGCCGTAACAGCCGAGGTCGGTCCAGCCCATGTCGTCGATGAGGACCACGATGATGTTTGGCGGCGGTCCGTCTGGCAAGGTTGGCGTGACCGGCACTTTCACCGGAGCTGGCTCCATGGGGGGCAGTGGAGCGTCTGGTATTGGTGCTGGTTCACTCGGTACAGCGTTCTCCGGGTCCGCTGGACTTGCGGCTGTAGGCGTGGGGGGCGCAGGGGGAGCGTCACTTTTCGTTTCCCCAGCAGGTGGCTGGGCTGGCGCATCCGGGGCAGGTGGGGGGGCTGTTTGGGCGGACAGGGTGCAGGCGAGGCAGAGAGAGGCGGCGAAACGACGGATCATGGGCGATGGATGACTTTAGATGAGATTCAGTCTCATTGACCAATCGTTTGCACAAGAGCTTATTCGCTACCTGGCGAATTTTTAGTTGTCCCGCTGCTTCAGTTCGTTGCGGCCCTTGTTTTGGGGCCGTCGTTATGGCCGATTCACCGGATCTTCGCGTCCGGCAGTTCGCTCTTCACACCTTCATCGAGCGGCATTTTGTCGGTCTTGGCGTCGAGGCCGGTGGCCAGCATGAGTTTCGCGAGTTCGGCCTTCAGCTCGGCGATCTTGCTGGCGAGTTCGGGTTTGCTGATGAGGTTCTTCGTCTCACCGGGATCGTTCTTGAGGTCGTAAAGCTCGGCCATGTGCTTGTCGGGCGAGCCATCGCCGTGCGGGTAGTGAATGAACTTCCAGTCATCAGTGCGGATGGCGCGGACGTTCGGGGTGTAGGGGAACTGCTTTTCGTAGTTGTAGTGGTAGAACCAGCCGCTGCGCCAGTCGGGATCGCCGCTTTGGACGAGCCTCACGAAGGACTTGCCGTGGATGTTTTCCAAGGCGGGAGCGCCGCAGAGCTCGAGGAGGCTGGGGGCGAGATCGACGGTGAGGATCTGCTTTTCGACGACTTTCGCCTCTTTGGTGAGCTGCGGTGCGCGCATGATGAGCGGGATGCGCAGGCTGCCTTCGTGTGCGGTGCGCTTGTCCACCATGCCGTGCTCGCCTTCAAGGAGACCGTTGTCGCCCATGAAGACGATGATGGTGTTGTCGAGCTGGTTGGTTTCTTCGAGCCATTTGCGGACGCGGGCGACGCTGTCATCGACGCTGAGGATGGTGCCCCAGTAGCCATGCACCATGTTTTCAAAGTCCTTCACGGCCTCGGGGCTGTCATCGGGGAATTTTTTGCGCCAGTCAAAGAGCGGCCCGTAGATGCCATGCCAGGT
This sequence comes from Prosthecobacter sp., assembly GCA_041395065.1. Classification (GTDB taxonomy): domain Bacteria; phylum Verrucomicrobiota; class Verrucomicrobiia; order Verrucomicrobiales; family Verrucomicrobiaceae; genus Prosthecobacter. The sequence goes on from JAWLBG010000045.1 coordinate 30,074, forward strand.
GTAGAGGCGCTGTTTGATCCACGCGGGCTTGTCATCCAGCATGAAAGCGGTGGCGGGGTAGGGGACGCGCACGTCATCGAATGCGTGTTCATACTTCGGTTCCGGCGTGTAGAAGCTGTGTGGTGCCTTGTGGCCGATGCATGCGCACCAGGGCTTGTCCGGGCTCTGCTGCTTGAGCCAGTCCATTGCGAGGTCGGTGACGATGGTGGTGTAATAGCCGGGGATGACCTTGCGCTCCTTGCCATTGAGGTTCCACTCGGTGTCGAAGTATTTGCCCTGGCCTTTATGGGTCACAAACACGTCGTAACCCGGACGCGGGTCGTCGTTCTCCTCGCCCATGTGATATTTCCCGAAGTAGGCGGTCGCGTATCCGGCGTCGTGCAGCACGGAGGGGAAGCTGCGAAGCGTGGCGGGATATTCGGTGAAGTTGTCTGTGACGCCGTGTGCGTGGGCGTAGAGGCCGCTGAGAATCGAGCCGCGGCTGGGAGAGCAGAGCGAGGTGGTGCAGAAGGTGTTTTTGAACAACACGCCCTCGTTTGCCAGGCGATCGATGTTCGGCGTCTTCACATGCTTCGAGCCGTAGGCTCCGACAGCATCGGGGCGGATGTCATCACAGAGGATAAAGAGGACGTTCGGCTTCGCGGCGAATGACGAATGCAAAAAGACGAATGACGAAAGCAGGCAGGTCAGGATGGTTCGGAGCATGGTGCCCGCAACGAAGGGACTTCATTCGCTTTGTCAAAAGGGAAAGGCCGGGATGCGCGCCGCGTTTTGTTCAAGCCATGACCAACCGTCGCTCCTTCCTCAAACAATCCGCCGCCGCTTCCACCGGCGTATTCTACATCGCCAAAACTTCCTGGGCGCAGAAGAGCCCGGGCGACACCATCAACATGGCTGTCATCGGCTTCGGCGGTCGCGGTGGCTCCCACATCAGTGGTTATAAGAAACTGAAGAATGAGGGCGTGCGTGTCGCCGCACTGTGCGATGTGGACAGCAATACGCTGAGCAAAGGCGTCGGCTCTTTTGACAAGGAGAAGCTCAAAGTCACGGGCTATACTGATTTGCGGAAGCTTCTGGAGAACAAGGACATTGATGCCGTGAGCATTGCCACGCCGAATCACTGGCATGCGCTGGCCACGATCTGGGCCGTGCAGGCCGGGAAGGACGTGTATGTCGAGAAACCCGTCTCGCACTGCGTGTGGGAAGGCCGACAGATGGTCAAAGCCGCGCGCAAGTACGGCAAGATGGTGCAGACCGGCACGCAGTCGCGCTCCAGCCGCAAGGGCATCGGCGAGGCGGTGAAGTGGGTGCAGGAGGGGAACCTCGGCAAGATACTGCTCTCACGCGGCCTTTGCTACAAACGCCGCGCCAGCATCGGCAAGACGGAAGGCGAGCAGCCGATTCCTGAATCCATCGATTACGATCTGTGGTGCGGTCCCGGACCGAAGGGACCGCTGACTCGCAAGAACCTCAAGTATGACTGGCACTGGACCTGGGCCTACGGCAATGGCGACCTCGGCAATCAGGGCATCCATCAGATGGACATCGCGCGCTGGTTCCTCGGAGAGATGGAACTTTCCCCGAGCGTGTGGAGCGTGGGCGGTCGTCTTGGCTACGAAGATGATGGTGAAACGGCCAACACCCAGATCATCTACCACGGCTACGAGAAGGCACCGTTGATCTTCGAAGTGCGCGGACTGCCGGAGAACAAGGACAGCAAGAACATGGACAAGTTTAAAGGAGCCGGGGTCGGTGTCATTGTCGAGTGCGAGGGAGGCACGGTGGTGGTGCCGAATTACTCAGGAGCGATCATTCAGGACAAGGACGGCAAGGAGATCAAAAAGTTCGAAGGCAGCGAAGACCACTTCAAAAACTTCATCAATGCCTGCCGCAGCCGTCGCGTGGATGATCTGAACGCCGACATTCTCGAAGGCCATCTCTCCAGCGCCTTGTGCCATACCGGAAATATCAGTCACCGTCTCGGTCAGAAGGAGAATCCGGATGTGATTCTGGAAAAGATCAAGGGGGATGCTTTTGCCTCAGGAACGTTTGAGCGCATGAAGGAGCACTTGGAGTTGAATGAAATCGACCTCACCAAGGAGCAGCTGACTCTGGGCTCAATCCTCAAGATGGACGGCAAAGCCGAGCGCTTCATCGATGACGATGTGGCCAACGACATGCTCAAGGACAAGTACCGCGAGCCGTTTGTCGTGCCGGAGGATGTGTGAGCTGAATGGGCGAGAAGTCGGCCAACCTTTGCGCTTGCAAGGTTGGCCTTGGAAGCGCAACGTTCATCCAGCTTGAAACAGCTCTACCCGCATGGACCCGACGCCCTCGAAAAAGCTGAAACCCTATTTGGAGGTCCGCATGGTCTTCTCCGAGGCGCGGCAGCGGCAGTTGCATGCGCAAGGCCCCATCACGAAGATGGCCATCCAGCGGATCCAACAAAGCAGGAAATACGCGCACTCGCCCGTTTTGGCGACGAAGCGGGCTTGATGCTGAATTCAAGCGGCGTCCGAGACCTGATCGCAGAATCGGAGTTCGTGGGCAAAGGCTTGGAACATCAGGTTGTTGCGCCAGAGGGAGTGAACTGGGTGCTCAAGGATTACGATCCACGTGTGATCGACGAAGAAACATTGGATATCTTCTACAAGCCTGCGGAGCTACTTTTTGAATACCTTACGGATCATCTGCTAGCCAACCACTTCTTTGGTGACGACATCCGGCTTCGAGGGTTCTATCTGGAACAATCCAACCTGCACTTGCTTCTGAGCCAACCTTTCATTGAGGGGCGACATCCGTCATGGCGGGAGTTGGTGGATATGCTCGAAGCCCAAGGGCTCCTCCATGAGCGACATGGAAGCAATCAGTCCAGGTTTTGGGTGGACGCTGGTCCTGCCGGTAGAATCTTGGTGACGGATGTTCACGAAGACAATGTCATCGTCACAGCGGCCAAGACCGCTTATCCAATTGATGTGCACTTTTCCTTTCCGAGCAGGTCTGCAAGGATCGAGGCGATGAAACTCCTCAGTTTGTGGGAGTGAGCGTTAAAGCCGCGGCTACGGCGCTTCCTCAATGAATTCGGCCCTTGGCTTCACTCCGGGATCGCTTTTCTTGCTGTGACGGACAAACGATGCCTCTCACAACTTCGACACCACGTCTCTCAGGTGCCGTTCGCCTGGACGGATTTGATGGAGCAGGTGGAGCAGTTTCCTCATCTGCTTTTCGTCCAACTGATCGCAAAGTTCCTGAAAACTGATGCCGCCAGGCAGGTCGTTCACGGAATCTGCCACCGTCGTTAAACGCAAACCACGTTCTTCCGCCGGGCTTGGTGGCGGCTGTTCTACATCGACAATATCGTGAAGATCCCATAGCCACTTGCCCAACACCAAAGGCAAGAGCACGGCCACGAGAGCCCACAACCATTCACCGACGGTATCAATGCGATCTTCGGCTGCATGCAACACGAAGAAGATCAAAGGCCCGAGCACGATGAGCATCCCGAAGCGCTGGATGAGGCGCATTCCCCACTCTCGGAAAAACCAGCGCATCCACTTCATGCATCAAGGAGGCTTACAGCCTGCGCTCCTTCACCTCGTCGGTGATCTCCGCGATGAAGTCGGCGATCGGCTTGACGCCGAGGTCGCCTTTCTTGCTGTGGCGGACGGCGACGCTGTGCACGGCGGCCTCCTTCTCGCCGACGACGAGCATGTAGGGAACCTTGTCGAGCTGGGCGTTGCGGATCTTGGCGCCGATCTTGTCGGCGGCGTTGTCGAAGGTGGTGCGCAGGCCGGCGGCCTTGAGCTGGGTGAACACGTCGCTGGCGAAGGCGTCCGCCTTTTCACTGATGGTGAGCACGCGCACCTGCTCCGGCGCGAGCCAGGCGGGGAAATGACCGGCGAAGTGCTCGATGAGCACGCCGCAGAAGCGCTCCATGCTGCCGAAGGGCGCACGGTGGATCATGACGGGACGATGCGGCTTGTTGTCCGGACCGATGTAGCTCAGATCAAAGCGCACAGGCAGGACGTAATCGACCTGCACGGTGCCGAGCTGCCATTCGCGGCCGATGACGTCCTTGATGACGAAGTCGATCTTCGGGCCGTAGAACGCGGCCTCGCCGGGTTCTTCGGTGAACGGCACGCCGAGCGTGGCAGCGGCCTTGCGGCAGGCCTCTTCGGCAGCATCCCACTTGGCGGGATCACCGGTGAATTTGCTGCTGTCCGGATCGCGCAGACCCACACGCACGCGATAGTCGTGCATGCCGAGCGTGTTGAGCACGATCTTCACGAGCGAGAGGCAGCCGAGCACTTCGTCGGCGACCTGTTCTTCGGTGCAGAAGAGATGCGCGTCGTCCTGCGTGAAGCCGCGGACGCGAGTCATACCGTTCAACTCACCGCTCTGCTCCCAGCGATACACGGTGCCGAACTCGGCAAGGCGCACGGGCAGGTCGCGATAGCTGCGCGGCTGGCTGTCGAAGATCTTGATGTGATGCGGGCAGTTCATCGGCTTCAGCAGGAAGCCGTCGAGCAATTGGTCGTCCGGCAGCACGCGGTCCTCGGTCACCACTTCCGTGCCGGCACGCTCGTTGAGCAGGCTGCGCAGCTTCGCGGAGACGGCGCCGAGGCGCTCCATCATCTCGCAGCAGCCGCAGCCTTCCTTGATGATCTTGCTGAGGTCGTCGTTCTCGATGACGGGGCTGAACTGGCTCTCCTTGTAATAAGGAAAGTGACCGCTGGTCTTGTAGAGCACCGTTTTGCCGATGTGCGGCGTGAAGACCTGCGAGTAGCCCTGTTTACGCAGTTCCTCGCTGATGAAGTTTTGCAGTTCCTGGCGCAGCGTCGCGCCGTTCGGCGTCCAGAGGATGAGCCCCTGGCCCACATCTTCGTCGATGTGGAAGAGCTTCAGTTCCCTGCCGAGCTTGCGGTGGTCGCGCTTCTTTGCCTCTTCGAGCTGAACGAGGTGCTGGTCGAGCTCCTCCTTCGTCGGGAAGGCGGTGCCGTAGAGGCGCTGGAGCTGCGGCTTGGTCTCGTCGCCCATGTAGAAGGCGCTGGCGACGGACATGATCTTGACGTTTTTGCACTTCGAGGTGTAGCCGACGTGCGGACCGGCGCAGAGGTCGATGAAGTCGCCGTTCTGGAAGGTGCTGATCTGCTCGCCCTCGGGAATCTTTTCCAGCAGGTCGAGTTTGAAGGTGCTCGGATTGCCCGGACGCTCCGTGAGACCGCCGAGGCGGCCGGATTTCGCGAGGGCGATCGCCTCGTCGCGGCTCACGCCTTTCCATTCGAACTTCTGGTTCTCCTTGGCGATCTTTTTCATCTCCGCCTCGATCTTCTCGAAGTCGTCCGGCGTGATGCGGTGGTCCGGCAGGTCGAAGTCGTAGTAGAAGCCGTTCTCCACGGGCGGGCCGTAGGCGAACTGGGCGTTCGGCCACAGGCGCAGGATGGCGGTGGCCATCACATGGGCACAGGAGTGACGCAGACGGTCAATGTCTGACATCTGGGCGCGTTCTTCGAGGGTCTTGCGTTTGGCGGACATGGTTGGATGAGGGGCGGGTTTAGTGCCGCAGGACGCGCCGGGTTTCAAGATGGATTCCGCGTGGCATCCCGCAGAATCTGGCTATGGGATACAGGACATGACCGAAGCCGCCCAACCTCAAGCCGATCCTGGACGCTGGATTCGCGCCGCCCTTGTGATTCTACCGGCGGGAACGGTCCTGCTGGGCATCGCGAGCTTTGGCATCTGGCAGTGGAAAAAGGACCAGGCGGCGGACCGCTCCTTCGAGTATGCGATGGCGCTGCGGCAGCCGATTAGCGCCACCGGAATCGAAAGGCATATCGGCATTCTGCGCGAGGTGCTGAGAAAGCCCGACTGGGCGCTGAGCATGCCCGCCTATCTCGAATCGACGATGGGCGCCGAAAACATGGGCTACAACGTGCGACGCGTGAGAATGGAGGACGGCAAGTCGATCATCGATGGAGAGCTGACCGGCAAGACTCGGCCACGTGAGATGGTCATTGCGTTGGTGCTTTACAACAACGATGCGGCGAGAGTCGAATCGACCGCGCTGGCTGCGGCGGAGCTGCTGGGTGTCGCGCACGAGGTGACAGGGGAGTCCGTGGCGCGGTCGCTGCGGTTCGCGGTGGTTCCGGATACAGAGGATGCATTGCAGAATCTGAAGGAGGGTCTGCGCCGTGATGACGAGCGCGTGATGCACTTGTTTGTGGTGGGCGGACCAGACGCGGAACCGTTGAGCCGGATCAAAAGGGTGCTGGAAACCGAATCGAAGGGCACGCGTGTCGTTTCGCGTCCGGTTACCAATGATGTATCCCAGGCGGTGCAGTCCGCGCATGAACTCAAAGCGCTGCTGATTGATGCGGCGGGACGGCCATGATTGTCACCTGCCGCCAGATGCAGCAGTGCGAGGAGGCTGCCTTTGCGCGCGGCGTCACGGCTGCAGCGCTGATGGAAGAAGCGGGATGCGGGATCGCCGAGGTGGTTCGGCAGTTCGCGCCAGAGCCGGGATCACTGGTGCTATTCCTCGGCAAAGGCAACAATGCGGGGGATGCGCTTGTCGCGGCTCGTGAACTGGCCGCCGACGGCTGGCGACTCTATGTGAGGCTGTCCTGCAAGGCCGACGAAATGAAGGAGCTGCCGCGTCGGCATTTTGCGGTACTGGGTGAATCTGTCGAAGTCGTCGATGATGTCCTGGCGCACGAGTTTCCAACCGGACCACTGGTTTGCCTCGACGGCCTCTTGGGGATCGGCGCCCAAGGGCCGATGAAGGAAGATTTGCAGGTGCTTGCGCGTGAAATGAACGCGCTGCATCGGCAAAGGCACGCCCTCACAGTCGCGATGGATATTCCCTCCGGTCTGAACGGCGAAGCGTGCGAGGATGCGGTGGAGGCGGATGTGACGGCTGTCGTGGCGCAGGTGAAGGCGGGACTCGTCGAGGACGGAGCGGATCGTTACGTCGGACGAATTGCCTTCGTACCGCTGCCGGAACTCGCTGCGTGCGAGGGTGACTCCGAGGCGGAAGTGCTGACAGCGAGGCTTCTGCGCCCGTTCCTTCCGCGTCGCCCAAATGACATGCACAAGGGAGATGTCGGGCGCGTCGGCGTGCTTGCGGGTTCACGCGGATTTTTGGGTGCGGCGGAGCTGGCCTGTTTGGGCGCCCTGCGTGCGGGCGCCGGACTGGTGACGCTTCTCGTGAAGAAGGATGCCTATCCGCTGATCGCGACGTGCGTGCCTGCGGAAGTCATGGTGAAGCTGATCGACGACTATCGCGATGTTTTGGAAATGCGGTTCGATGCGCTTGCGATTGGACCGGGACTCGGATTTGACGACGAGAAGGAAGTTCTGGAAGTGATGAAGGAGTGGAAGCTTCCAGCGGTGATCGACGCCGACGCGCTGACCATGCTCGCGGAGAATCCCGAAGTGCTCGATCAAACCAGCGAACTGCCGCGCCTGATGACGCCGCATCCCGGCGAGTTGGATCGTCTGTTGCGAAGTTTTCCCGGCTGGCACGGCATGAGTCGGCGGAAGGTGGTCGAGGCATTGGTGGCGACGGCCCCCGGTCGCACGCTGCTGCTGAAAGGAGCGCGTACTGTGATTGCGACTCGCGGGGAGCCGACATGGTTCAACTCCACCGGACATCCTGGCATGGCCAGTGGCGGTATGGGAGACGTACTGACTGGCGTGTGTGCCGCGTTCGCGGCCCAAAAGGTGCCGCTGCAGCATGCGGCGGGGCTTTCCGCCTGGTTGTGCGGTCGTGCGGCCGAAGTGGCGGCCATCGGCGATGTTGGAGCCATTGAGTCCGTGTGCGCCAGCGATGTGGCGAAGTTTCTTGGCGCTGCGCTGCTGGATTTGAAGCAAGGCTGCTTCTAACCGGCACGCATGTTTGCTCGCATGCAGCTCGTAGGTGACTCGTGCGAACCGGCCGTTGACAGGTCTGGGATGGCGTTCTTACCCTGCTTGAGCATGCGTATCACTTTAGCTTTCCTCGCCATCACCTTCCTGAGTTCCTGTGCCGCGAACCGCTTTTACGAGAGGGTGGATGGCACTGGCGTGATTGCGGGGAAGCCGACGGTGGAATGGACGCAACCGGACAAGTTTGTGTATGCACGCAGTCAGAATCCGTACTTCGTTTTCAAGCGCTCGAATGGCGAGGTGATCCGGCCCGGGAGTATCGAAACTGACGGCGGTAGCATTCCGCGCATGCTATGGTCGCAAAAAGATTTTTCTCCATGGTCCTACGCGCCGGCCTATCTGGTGCACGACTGGATGTATGAAGCGCATCGTCGCAAGGTTCCTGCGGGCACGGATGCCGGTGGGAAACCTGTACATTACACCAAGGATCAGGCGGACTGGATCATGGCCGAGATTATCAAGGCGCAGATGGAGAACCCCGATCTGTTCAACACCCGGAAGTCCGCCAGTCACCTGCGCAAGATCCACTGGGCGGTGAGCAAGTTTGGAAACACGGCGTGGAATGGCCAGCCTCGTCCGGTTGAAGAACCCACGGCGGTCGCGGATATGATCACCGGCACCCTGAAGAATCTGCCGCTGCTGCCCGCACTGGAAAGTCTGAAAAACGAACTGCTCAATCCGGTGCCGACACGGCCCGCGATGCAGGGATCACGCGTGCATGTGGAGTAACGATATCAATCGCGCGGCGCAGCCTCAGAGCGCTTTCAAGTAGTCGAAAGTGTAGAGGCCGGTGTTGTGTCCGTCGCTGAAATCAAACTGGATGGCGTAGCCGCCGATCATGCGCCAGTCCTTCACGGTGACGCCCGGGAAGGTCTTCTGATCGGTGCCGCCAATCTTGTTGCCCAACAGGTCGCGTTCGCCGGTGTTTTCCGCACTTGGGGATGCGGCGCGGAGTTTTTCCATGAGGATGTACTGCTCCGTTCCGTCGTTCCAGATGATGGCGACTTCACTGCCGATGAGTTCGATGCGCTGGGGTGTCATGAGTCGTTGGGAAATGCGGGGAAAGCAAAAGGGACGCTCGAAAGCGTCCCTTTTGAAGATTCACTGTCAATCCGCGGGGATTAACGGGAGTAGAGTTCGACGACGAGCTGCTCGTTGGCGATCGGAGCGATTTCCTCGCGAACCGGGACACGGTTGATCGTGCCGCTCATCTTGTCGCGGTCCACGGTCATCCAGTCGGAAGCGGGGGTGCCCTGGGTCATTTCAAGGAAGCGGCCAACCAACTGCTGGGAGCGGGGAGCGTTCTTGACGGTGACGACGTCGCCGGGTTTGCACTGGTAGCTGGCGATGTTGACGACCTTGCCGTTCACGGTGAAGTGGCGGTGGCTGACAAGCTGGCGGGAGGCGAAGCGGGTATTGGCGAATCCCATGCGGTAAACGACGTTGTCGAGACGCATTTCGAGCAGCTGAAGCAGGGTTTCACCAGTCACACCTTTACGGCGCTGGGCTTCGGCGAAGAAGCGGCGGAACTGCTTTTCCATCAGGCCATACTGGAAGCGCAGCTTCTGCTTCTCAGCGAGGGCGAGACCGTATTCGGAGGTCTTGCGGCGGGTGTTGCGCGCACCGTGCTGTCCCGGAGGGAAATTACGGAGTTCGAGCGCTTTGGAGGGACCGAAAAGGGCGATGCCGAAGCGGCGGTTGATCTTTTCGCGAGGACCAGTGTAACGAGCCATAGTGGGGTAAAAAAAGAGCTGGGTAAATTAGACGCGGCGGGCGGTTGGCGGACGGCAGCCGTTGTGCGGCACCGGAGTCACGTCCTTGATGCTGGTCACTTCGACACCGAGGGCCTGCACGGCTCGCACGGCGGATTCGCGACCGGAGCCGGGACCGCGGAGGCGGACTTCGGCTTCACGGAGACCGTGGCCCATGGCCTGACGGCAGGCATCCTGAGCGACGACCTGGGCGGCGTAGGCAGTGCCTTTGCGGGAGCCGCGGAAGCCCATCTTGCCGGAGGTGGACCAGCCAATCACACCACCCGCACGGTCGGTGACGGTAACGATGGTGTTGTTAAAGGTGGCGTAAACGTGAACAATGCCGCTGGAGACGTTTTTGGATCCCTTGGCCTTGGTGATCTTCTTCTCTTCGGTTTCACCACCGATTTCGAGCCAGATGTTCTGGGAAACCTGCTTGTCACCACCACCGGAGGAGCGCTGTTCGGCAGGTGCGGCGGCGGGAGCGGGTGCGGCAGCCGGCGCGGCTGCGGGTTCGGCGGCAGGAGCAGGGGATGCTTCTGCAGCGGGAGATGCGGGGGTCGTTTCGTCAGCCATGATATAAGGTGCGGATCGTTGCGTGGGGACGGATTACTTGCTCTTCTGTGCACCGACGGTCTTGCGCGGACCTTTCCGCGTGCGGGCGTTGGTGTGGGTGCGCTGTCCGCGAACCGGGAGGCCGCGACGATGGCGGAGGGAGCGGTAGCAGTTGATGCCCAGAATGCGCTTCATGTGCATCTGGATTTCGCGGCGAAGGTCGCCTTCGATCGGAATCTTCAGCGCCTGAATGGCCTGAGTGATGGTGGAAATCTGTTCGTCGGTCAACTCGCCGGCCCGGATGTTCGGGTCGATGTTGGTTGCAGCGAGGACTTTGCGGCTAAGGGGAAGACCGATGCCATAGATGTAGGGCAAAGAATATTCGATCTTCTTTTCGTTCGGGATTTCGACTCCAAGCAGGCGTGCCATAATTCAGTGAGTGATGTGGATAAAAAGTGGATCAACCCTGGCGCTGTTTGTGGCGCGGATTTTTGCAGACGACACGGACGACTCCTTTGCGGCGGATGACGCGGCAAAGTTCGCAGAGAGGTTTAACGGAGGTACGGACACGCATACGGAGTGAAGGGGGAAGTGAGTCTCGGGGAGAACTCAAAATCCCGCTTTTGGAAGCGGGGGGCGGGATGTCTAACACAGTCGAAATCCTGCGCAAGCTGGATTTTCATCGTTTTGCAGGGAGTTTTTCGCCGCTTTTTAACTGCTTGTCGAGAGAGGTTGCTCCTCCCACGCGGCAGGGCATGATGCGGACCACATGAAAAACGTCCTTTGCTTTGGCGACTCGAATACATGGGGATTCATCCCCGAAAGCATCACTGCTCCGCATCCCGAACGCCATCCGCATGATGTCCGCTGGACGGGTGTGCTCGCGCGGGAACTCGGTGCGGAATTTCATGTGATCGAGGAGGGGCAGAACGGACGCACCACGGTGCATGAGGATCCCTTTGCCGTCGCGAGAAGCGGCAAGGACGTTCTTCCCGCGCTGCTCGAATCGCACAAGCCGCTGGACCTGGTGGTGATGATGCTGGGCACGAACGACCTGAAGTCCGTCTTCGGTGTTTCACCGGGGGAGATCGTCACCGGCGTTCGCATCCTGGCGCAGATGATTCTTTCCAGCGATGCAGGGCGCGATGCCAAACCGCCGAAGTTGCTGCTGCTCTGTCCGCCGGTCGTGGGGCTTCACAAACATCTTCCGGATCTCGCCGCGAAGTTCCCCAATGCGCAGTCGCTGAGCCGCGAACTGCCGCGTTATTACGAGGCGCTCGCGACATGGTGTGGTTGCGGCTACATCAACACCCAGTCGCTGATCTCGCCGGGCTGTGACGGCATTCATCTCGACGCCTCGGCCCACGCCAAGCTTGGCAAAGCCGTCGCCACTGCCGTGAAATCTCTGCTCCCTTCCGACGCATGACCTTGGTTGAAAAGTTTTATCCCGTGATGAAGCCGTGGCTGTTCCGCCTCGATGCTGAGAAGGCGCATACCTTCACGGTGAAGATGATGGTCATCGCTCATCGACTGGGCATGCTGAAAAGTGTCGTCGATACGCCTCAGTCGCCGCGTCAGGTGATGGGCCTGACATTTCCAAACGTGCTCGGCCTCGCCGCAGGCATGGACAAGTCGGCCGGAGCTGTGGATGCGTGGGGCGCGCTGGGATTCGGTTTCGTTGAAGTCGGCACCCTGACTCCGCGTCCGCAGCCGGGGAATCCGAAGCCGCGCCTGTTTCGTCTGCCGGAGCACGAAGCGCTCATCAACCGCATGGGCTTTAACAATCCCGGCATTCAGTCCGCCGTGAAGAAACTCCAACGTCGCAAAACAAAAGCGGTGGTCGGAGTCAACATCGGCAAGAACTTCGACACGCCGAATGAGAAGGCCGTGGACGACTATCTCATCTGCCTGAAGGCCGCGTATCCTGTCGCGAATTACATTGCGGTGAACATCTCCTCACCGAACACCAAGGGACTTCGTGATCTTCAGGCCGAGGATGCCGTGCGACAGTTGATCCACGCGTTGAAGAAGGAGCAGGTGTCGTTGCAGAAGGAACACGGCAAATCGGTGCCGCTGCTGGTGAAGATCGCGCCCGATCTCAACG
>JAWLBG010000046.1:0-40085 GCA_041395065.1 Prosthecobacter sp.
AGGAACAACTCTACCTTCCCGGTGTCCACATCCAGCTTGTAGATTCCTTCACCGCCCTTCACGTCTGTGAAGAACAGGTTGCCCGCCGCATCACAGCACAACCCGTCAGTGAAGGCGTAACCCGCAGCGACTTCCTTCCACGGTTCGCCTTCAATCAGGTAATCATGCAGTGAGGTGTCCTGCGCAAAAGCGGTCGTGGCAACAAAGCCAAGGATCAAAAGTGTGTGTTTCATGGACTCAAAAAGTTCGCGGTTTTCTGTTCCCGGTTCGCAGTTTTCAGCGGCCTGTTCAAGCAAAACCGCGAACTGATAACCCCGAACAGTTTGATCATTTCTTCCACAGCCAGCGCAGAGTGTCCGGCAGGAGGGAGCCACCATGCTTGCCGTTGTGGGTGCCTTCGCCGAGCACGAACTGGTAGTCATAGCCTGCAAATTTCAGCGCCGCCGCCATGTCCTGGTTCGCCAACGGCCAGTTGCCGAACTGGTTGTCGAGATCGTTCTTTCCATCCTGCAGGAAGATCTTGAGCGGCTTCTTGTCCGTCTTGCGGATCAAGGCAGGATAGACATGACCGCCGCGGATGTTCGTGAAGCTGCCGATATGGCTGATCACCTTCCGGAAAGCGTCTGGGCGCTCCCACGCGACGGTGAATGCGCAAATGCCGCCGCTGCTGTTGCCGCAGATGCCGCGGCCTTCGGGATCGTTCGTCAGCTTGTAGCTCTTGGCGACTTCCGGCAGGATCTCCTCGATCAGGAAACGCGCATGCAGGTCGCCCAGCGAGTCGTATTCGTAGCTGCGATTGCTGCGCGGCTTCTCCTTCGGGTTGCTGGTCGCAAACACGCCCGGATTGATGAAGATGCCGATCGTTACCGGCATCTCGCCCTTGGCGATGAGATTGTCGAACACCACAGGCACCCGAAAAGTGCCTTCCGGTTTCACAAACCCGCCGCCGTCGCAAAACACCATCACGTTTGCCGGTTGTTCGGGCTTGTATTGGGCCGGGACATAGACCCACCAGTCCCGTGTCGTGCCCGGGTAGATCTTCGAGTTTGTCCATGCTGGCATCTGCGTCACTTTGCCCTGCGGCACGTCTTTTTGGATCTGCGAATCCGGCCCGAGAACATACTGATCATCCTGCGGGGCGGAATGGAGAGGACTGACAAGACACAACGAAAGAAGGGCGGCGGCGGGAAACTTCATGGGCGAATCCGAACGGGGAGCGGAAGGGACATCTTGCACCGAGGGCCCGCTCATGACGTATCCAATCACCTCGATGAAATTGGACACGGAGGTCATGCCTCAAATCTTGACGGCGCCGATGCCGGGGCGGTCGGGCATCACGAGATGTCCTTCCGCATCGTAAGTGATGCCACAATAATCATCGTCTGCGAGGTAGAGGTGACCGTCGAGGTCAATCCAGTCGGCCCAGGAAGCAAGGTGCGCGGTGGCAGTGGTGCCGAGGCTTGATTCGATCATGCAGCCGAGGAGAATTTGCAGGTTCTGCTTCCGCGCAGCGGCGATCATGGACACGCCCGCGTCGAAGCCGCCGCATTTGAGGAGCTTGATGTTCACGCCGTCGATGAGCGGGGCAAAGATGGCGAGGTCCGTTTCATTCTGAACGGTTTCGTCCGCAAAAATGGGAGGTGCACCGCCGGGCAGACTGGCGCGGAGTTCTTCCCATACGTCCGGTCCGTGCCGGTGGTGGATCGGCTGTTCGATCAGCACGGGCGAATAGTTTGACAACTGGGTGATCATGAGCCCGGCTTCGGACAGGTCCCAGCCTCCGTTCACGTCGAGAATGAGATCGGCGTCCGGAGCGGCGTTGCGGGCGACGGAGACGGTCGCCATGTCGAGACCGAGATCGCCGGAACCGAGCTTGAGTTTGATGGCTTTGAACTGTCGCGCGATGGAAGCCACCTTTTCGGCGAAGGCATCGAGGTCGTCCGGGATGCCCAGCGACCGGCAACCGGGAATGGGGTCACTGCGCCGGGTGGCGTCGGCAAGCCGTGGCTCGGCGAGTTCGGAAAGTTTGCGTCCCGCGGATTGCGCGGCTGTTTCAAGTCGCAGAAGGTCCAGCGCGAGAGTTGCGGTGCGGGGCAGGGGGTCACGCAGCGGTTCGACGCTCAAGGCCTCGAGGGTGGCCTGGGGATCGTCACTGTAGTAGGGGACGAAAGGCGCCTCCACGGTGTGTCCGGCTTCGGAAAGGCGGAGAACCTGGCGAGAAGTGGATGCGCCGTGGGCGATGCGGAAGGCCTCGGCCAGTTCGAAAGTTTTGATTTCGGCGTGCAAGGCCGCCAGTGAACGGTCAAGACACCCTGGAGTCAAGCGGGTCGCCGGATCTCATCAGTCGAATGCGATCACGGCTTCTTGCCCCTGCCGAAAAGGCGTTGGAAGAGGGTCTTCTTCTCGCCGGAATCGGGAACGGGCGGGGCGGGTGTCGTGACTTGTTGGGGGAAGCGTTTGGCGGCTTCCGCTCCGACGCCGGTGCGGAGGTCCTCAGTGTAGGAGGTGGAGCGCACGGCGAAATCGTCGGTGACGACCTGGGGCTGGATGAAAACGATGAGTTCCTTGCGAATGGTGGTGTCGGTGTCGGTGCGGAAGAGCTTTCCGAGCGCGGGGATTTTTCCGAGCACCGGGATGCCCTGCTTGTCTCGGGTTTTCTCATCGGAGATGAGTCCGCCAAGAACGATGGTGTTGCGGTCCGGAATCGTGACGGTGGTGACGAGTTGTTCAGTGCCAATGATGGGCACCTCGTTCGGCTGCACCAGCTGGGTGCCGACAACGGTGTCGTTCACCTGGGCGACCGTGAGGGTCACTTCACCGTCGGCGTTGATGAGCGGGACGACTTCGAGCTTCAACACGACATCGCGGTATTCGATGGTGGTGGTCGTGTTTCCCTGAGCGGCATTGTTGTTCGCAAAAACGGTCTGCTGGGAGGGGACGGGGATCTGCCGCCCGGAGGTGATCACGGCCTTCTTGTTGTTGAGCGCGAAGACGGACGGGCGGGAGAGGATTTTGAAGTTGTTGTTCGTCTCGAGGGCTGTGACAAAGACTTCAAGGCTGTCCCCGATCGCTCCGTAGAGATTCAGACCGGTTGCGGGACCGAATGGGGTGGTGATGTTGTTGTTGCGCAGGTCGTTGATGGCGCGACCGACCCCGGTGGTGGTGTTGCCAAGGAAATCCGCGCGCCGGGTGAAGCTGCTGGCGCTGAAGTTGGTGCCGTCCCCGGCACGGCTGAGGGCGGACACATAGTCGATGCCCGAAGTGATGCTGTCGTTGAGCGTCAACTGCCCGATGACGGTGGCGAGGTAAACCTGGGCGGGTTTGCGGTCGAGCTTGTCGAGGAGGGTGTTGGCCTTGTCGATGGACTCCTTGGGTCCGATCACGAGGATGGCGTTGGCCATCGGGTCGGCGATGACACGGGTTTTGCCGACGAGGACGGAGACGGGTGCGTTGTCTTCGCTGGGGCCTGAAATGACATCGGCGCGGGAGCCGATGCCGGTGGTGCCCGTGGCGGATTCAGTGTCACCCGTTGTTCCACCAGCAGTGCTGCCGACGGTGCCGCCGCGCGTGCCCTGGGTGTTTCGACCACCGAGCAGCTGGCTGCTGTTCGTGGCGAGCGCCTGCTGGCGCTGCTGCTGAATGGTGCCGCCGCCGGGAAGCTGCACGGCACCGGCGGAAGGGTCCTGCAGCAGGTCCACGATGGCCGCGAGCACGTCAATGGCGGCGGCATACTTCAGTTTCCGCTCATACGGCTCCTCGACATCGACCGGCTTGTCGAACTCGCTGATCAGGCTGGCGATGTAGGCGTAGTCGGCGGGCGAGGAAACGACGAGGATCTGGTTCAGGCGGGTGTCGGCGACAACCTGCGCGCTGGGCTGCACTTCCTTGTTGTTGGGCGGTTGTGAGCCGTTGGCATAGATGATCTGGGGGCGCTGCTGCTGCTGGTTGTTATTGTTGTTGTCCCCACCGCGACTTTCACCCGCGCTGCCGCGGATCGTGTTGATGCCCTTGGTCTCCCGTTCCTGCGCCTGCGCGAGGAGTGTGGCCTGAATGATCTGGGCGACGGTGGCGGCGTCCGCATAGGTGATGGGGATGAACTTGGTCACCAGAGACGATCCCGTATCACCCACATCCACGGCCTCGCGGATGTCGATGAGTTGTTTGACCACGGTGGCACTCTCGGTGATGAGCAGGCCTGGAGGCGTGGCGACAGGGGTGATGCGACCGTAGGCACCGAGACCGACATGCCCGGAGAGCATCGTGCCCGCGTCCTCAGGCGTCAGGTTGTCCAGCTTCATGAAGTAGGACACAATGCTTTCGTTGTTGGGAATATCTGCGGCGCTGGTGTAAAAACGCACGCCGTGGGAGAACTGCACGGCGTTGGCGTTCTGGCTGCGGGCCGGGAGGATCTTGGCACTGGTGCCGCCGGGTTCGGTGACGATGGCGTAGCCGTTCGTCAGCAGGGAAGCCTCGATGAGTTTGACGGCTTCATCCTTGGCGACAGGCTTGGGTGTCACGAGGCTGATCTGCGCACCTTCGAAAATGCTGCTGTCCTTGATGAGCGTCAGTCCGGTGAGCTTCTCATAGATGGCCAGGATGTCGGCGACGGGGTTGTTCGCGAACTGCATCATGACCATGTCACCGGAGATGGTGTAGGTCTCGCCTTCACCCTGAGAGGCCGTGGCAGGCCCGCCGAAGCCGCCGCCTTCACCGGGGCGTCTGCCTCCGAAGCCGCCTCTGCCACCGCCGGGCGGAAAGCCGCCTCCGGGGCCGAATCCGCCACCCGGTCCGGGTCCCTGACGGGTGCCACCATCGGCTGGCGGGGCGGCGGGTGCGTCGTTGGTGGGGGCGGGCTGCGCGGGAGTCGTTGCGTCTTGGGCGAAAGAGCTCGGAAGGGCGAGGGCGAAAAGGCCGAGAACGAGGAAGGAACGATGCATGAAAAGGTCGGGGAGGGTGGCTGGAGCGGATGATGAAGAGCGGCAGGCTAGCGTTTTTCCTGATCGTTCTTCTGGATCTTGTCGAAGGCGCTGCGGATGGACTCGCGGCGTTCCTCCTCGGAGGCAGAGCGGAATTTCGGATCGCTCATCTTTTCGCGAAGCACTTCGCGGAATTTCTCCTTCGCCTTGTCGGACAGGGATTCGTACTTCTTGCGGTCCTCCTCGCTGGGACCGCGACTGCCGCGGCTGAAGCGCTCACCCCCGCCCGGAGGCGGCGGCCCGCCCGGACCCCGGTCCCGGTCGCGCTTGTCCGGCCGCATGTCATCCTTGCTCAGGGTGCTGTGGCGGATGCTGAAGGTCTCGCCGGCGATGGAAATCTGCGCGGACGCGTAGTCGATCTTTTCAGACGGCTTGGCCCCGACCAGCTTCCAGCCTTTCAGGTTCGGCTCGTCGGAGACGACGATGGACTGCTTCGCCTCCTTGTCGAAGATGGTGACGACGGGCTTGCCGTTCACGTAGGCCATGCCGGTGAGCACCAGCGAGTCGGAAATGCTGACGATGCGGGAGAAGGGCGAGTTCTCCACCACCGCCGTCAGGGTGTTCGGGTCAAAGGGCTGCGGCAGGTCGGGATCGAGCGGCGCGGCAGGCTCGGCGACCGCCAGCGTGGGGTCCAGGGAATCGCTCGGCAGCGGGACGAGGTCGGCGGTGGTCAGCGGACCGTCGCCAAAAAAATCCTGCGCCGAAACGGACGCAGCGAGGGCAAGGAAAAGCAGGAACGGTTTCATGATCAAAGTCCGGTTTCCGGTTTGAACCACCGTGCGAGTACGAGGTTGCAGAGGACTTGGGGGGTCTTTTCCTTGGCCTTGGTGTCGAGTTCGAGTTCCAACTGCTTCACGGCCTGAAACAATTCCGGCGATTGCAGCGAGGCGAGCCAGCCGAGCACGGTCGCCTGATCCCCGCGGAGGCGGACGTCGATGGCCGCCTCACGGTAGTAGGCTTCGTTCGTCTTCGCGTCCTTCGACTCCGGCAGCAGGACGGGCTGCTTTTGAAACTGCAGCTCGTAGTCGAGCGCGACATTCTGGATCTCCTCCAGCAGTTGGGCCTGCGCGCTGCCGAGGCTTTCCGTCTCGGGCAGGGTGCGCTCCACCCAGGCCGCCCGTTTCTCCCAGAACTCGCGGTCCGCCATGTAGATGTCGTTCTCCTGCTTCTCGCTTTCCAGGGCGGAGATCTTGGCCAGCACGGCGCTGCGCCGGTCGAGGAACTGCTTCAGCAGGATGAACGTCGCCATCAGCACCAGTGCGGAGATGCAGGCGCCGAGGAGCTTTTTTTCACGCGGGGTCAGAGCGAGGGCCATGGGATGCGAAAGGGCGGGGTTACAGCAGCTTGCCTTGGGCGCGGAAGGAGGCGGTGGTGCCCTTGAGTTCGGGATTCGGCGCGGTCCACTCGTAGCGGCTGAGCACGGGGTTCTTCTTGATGTCCGCCACAAACTGCACCGCCAGCTGCGCGTCGCGCGCTTCACCGCGGATCTCGATCTGCGATCCGCGCACTTCGAAATCGCGGATCACGATGCCGCTGCCCGGCATGATGCGGTTGATCTCCGCCAGCAGAAACATCGGGTAGCGCTTGGAGTCGATCGCCGGGGCCAGCGCCTTCCAGCGCTCGGTGGCCTTGCGCACCGCCGCGGCGGGTTCCCGCGTCAGTTCGATCTCCGCCAGCAGGGCGGCGGCCCGCTGCTCCTGGAAATGCAGGTAGGCAAAGGCCAGGAAGGCCAGGGAGAGGTAGAGCGCCGCGCCGAGGATGCTGGCGCGGATCACCTTGCCGCGCGTTACGCTGGCGATCTGCGCCGCGCGGATGTCCGCCGGCAGCATCTTCGTCCACGAACGCGTGTCCAGGCCCGTGTTCGGCGCGAGGTCCGCGACGACCCGCACCGGCAGATCGATCGCGCCTTCCAGCCGCTGGCAGAGGGAATTGTCAAAGCCCGTGCCGACCAGCGCCACGCCGGTGATGACACCCTCGCCCAGTTCCGCCTCCAGCGTCAGTCGCGCCAGCGTGATCTCCAGCGCCAGCGCCAGTGCCTCCTCCGAGGCCGGCGTCTGGCTGAAAATGTGACTGTGGTAGAGCTTTCCCTCGTGACTGGCCGCCAGCACCAGGTCTCCCTGCTCCTCGGTGATCACGATGTGGCCGAGTGGCAGCTGGCCCAGCCGCAGCGCTGCCGTGTAATCGCTCGCATGCGCGGCTGTCAGCGCTTCGGGGAAGGGGTCCGTCAGCAGATCCACGCTCACGATGCACTGCCCGCTGCGCGTGCCCAGCAGGTGCCAGCGGTAGTTCCGGCCCGCCTTGTCCTGCTCCAGCCGGAAGCCGCGGCGCTCCAGCTGGGTGGAAATGATCTGCTCCATCAGCTCCTCGTCCGCCTGCGGCACGATCAGGCCGATCGTCCGGCACGCCGCCGCCGGCCGATGACCAGCGGCCCCGAGATGGGACGTTTCCGAAGGACTCTCCACGGCCTGCGTGGACCTCCCGCAGGCTTCCACACGCGCCAGGCGGCATCCAGAGCGGGCAGGAACGGGAGGTGGCGGCGGAAGACATTCGTGGAGGGGTGGGAGAGAGAAGGCGTTACAACGTCCACCTTCCAAGGGAAGTTGCGCAGCGAAGTGCCCGGATTGTCGCAAGGATTTCGCGGAGGCGGCCATGCACCCTCCGCAGGCCTCTTTTCAGTGGAAGCATTAACCTGCTGTCAATGCTTTCTGTTTCCGAACCAGTCAGCCGAAGACGAAAGAAGGAAAAGGACTGCATCCCCTCTTTTTCATCTCTTTCGTTTCTTTAGGCCACCCCCCAAGGAGCGGCGGCCTGCCGTCGTCGCCGCTGTGCCAGGATGGCGTCACTCCTTGTCTCCCTCTCCCCCGCCCATTCGTCATCCCGATTTTCTCACACCAAGACACGAAGGCACCAAGCCCGGCCATCTCATTCCTTTGTGCCTCCGTGTGAGCTCACCAAGGAGCGCCGGGATCGCTTCGCGGCTGCGCAGCTTGCCGTCGTCACACCGCCGCTGGTGCCAGGTGTGTCAGGAAGCCAGGGACCTCCTCGGTCCCCAACTCCCCAGGATGACGCATCCGACCCGTCACCTGCGACTGGAAGACGACATAGCGCTTGTACCACTGCACGTAACCCTCTTCGGTCCTCCTGCTGTACTGCTTCAGCCGCATCACGCCGCGCAGTTGTTCCTCCAGTTTGGGTTGGGTGGGTGGAATATTCACACATGGGATTTACCCTCCTATGCCGTTGTAAAGCTACATTTTTGTTGCCCAGCAACGGCATAGGAGTGTAAAGCGACACCCATGAGCGTCCCGGCCCGTACTTTTCCGACAAAAACGTTGGCGATAAAGCTGCTGACAAACCTCACGATCTGTTAACCATCTTCAATGTTCGCCCAACTAAAACGGCGCCCTTTGTGAAGGCTGAGAAGCATATCCCCGACCCGACAGAGATGCTTCCCGGTGAAGCAGACTTTGACCCGTTTGGAGGATGCCTTGATGCACAACATGCTTGGAGAGAGTTTGGCGGTTTATCGATTGATCAGGCATACAGCAAGTTCATCGAGCATCCGATGTGCTATCAAGAGGACTTTATGTTCATGGGTGGGAGGGCGTTTCTGTTCTATTTCCCCGTGATTGAGCGATACCTTCGCGAGTATCGAGTTGGCTCCGGGCCGGGTGAAGTGGGTGACTCCTATGCGGCGATCATCGCAGCAGGTCTGATGACTCAGTTCATGTCGCCGACAGCTCCATATTTGGCTCCCATCTACCAGCGGGTTGTCGATCTTTCGCACCACGTCAGGGGGAGGATAGCCGAGTTGGCCGCCGATACTGATGAGCAACAGAATATCGACAGCAACTGGCAGATACTTCAGGCCCAGATCATCAGATGAGCACAACCACCGGCCAACCAAAGGCGAACAAAACGCTGGTGGCAACGGCTCGTAGCAGTCGGTCGCATGAGCGGAGTCTTGCGCTCGCCGTCGCCACAGCTATTACGTTGGCCCTAATGAAACCAAAGACGAAGAGAGCGATAGCGAGTTGCGCGACAGTGCTCGTCGTCATCGTGATTTCCGGTGCTGTTTGGATTTCTATGCCATTTGTCAAGAATCGCGATCTCGACTCGCGCTACGCTACAGTCTCAAGGGGGATGAGCCGTAGCGATGTAATCAAC
Organism: Prosthecobacter sp.; assembly: GCA_041395065.1. GTDB lineage: Bacteria > Verrucomicrobiota > Verrucomicrobiia > Verrucomicrobiales > Verrucomicrobiaceae > Prosthecobacter. The sequence continues at coordinate 9,144 of JAWLBG010000046.1, forward strand.
GCCATGAATAGGCCCGACTACCGAAGCCACGATGGATCGAATGCGTGGTGGGATGACGAACCTCTAGGAGCGGAGGCTGATGCTCGGGTGAGCAATGCGATTAGCTACACAGTCAAAACCTTCATTTTGCCAGTAACATTCGAGTTCACGTTCGATGAAGCTGGAAAACTCGTCGGACGCCACAGGTATGATTGAACCGGCCAACAAGTCGTGGGTGGCAACGGCGGACAAGCTCCCTCGTTCGCTTCGCTCTGTGAGCCCTGCGCCGCCGTGCCACCACTTTTGACGTTCGCCCCGGTCAAACCGCACACCGGCATGTTGAGACTGAAGCAGATGGCGCTTTCGGAGGTTCCTGTGGTGGTCCCGCTGTTTCTGGACGCGTCCCAGACGCAGTTTTGGGAGGGCGGCCAGCGGCATGACGGGGAATCGGCGGGCGAGATGCTGAGGGGATACTTCCGGCATCCGAGCCACCATTGGATGATGTACTGGAACGCCGAGGTGGCCGGATACGGGCACCTGCTGAAATCGGACTTTTTGCAGGCGTGGATTGTGTCCGTACATCGTCGCCCCGAAGTTTCAGGGGCGCGGCATTGCGACGGCGTTTGTGGAGGAGGCGAAGCGCTTTGCCCTGAGCGAAGGCATCGGGAGCCTGTACGCGTCGGCCCACCAGGGGAACCGCGCATCGATTCGGGTGATTGAGAAATCGGGCTTTCAAGCGACGGACGCATTCCCTGCATCGAAGGAGAATCTGTACCGGTGGGACGCGGAAGCGAGGGCCTGACCCGCGAGCGTGGGGAGATGGCTCGCCGCCTGATCCCGGAGACGGCCTTGAGCCCGGGAGGTCACTCCTCCATGCGGCCGAGGTAGGTGAGGGCGCCGGTGGATTCGTCGCGGCGGGTGATGACGATGATCTTGCTGCGCTTTTCGCCGACCCAGCCGATGCTGGTGATGCGGCGGAGGCTGGTGTCGTCATCGTTGACGATGCCGCGGATGGCGGCGAGGCGGTCTCCGCTGAGGCCGAGGAGCTGGTAGGCCTCGTCATCGCGGATGCGGCGGTCATCCTCGGTGCCGGGGATGCCATCGGCGCCGTCGCGCTCGCTGATGAAGCGGGTGACGTCGCTCTCGGAGGCGCCGGTGACGGCGAGGAGGACGTCCTTGAAGACGGTGCGGAGATCGATCTGGCCCTCGCCATAGACGCTGAAGTAGTCGCGCCAGGTGGGCTTCCTGCGGTCCACGGCGTCCATGCCGCGGACGAGGAGCATTTCATCGACGCGGATGAAGCCGCGGTTGCGCGGGGCATCGTAGATGCCGAGCTGCTGGTAGTAGTCGGCCTCGGCGCCGTTGGAGCGCGGGGTCTGGTCGTTGTCGATCCAGTCGGCGAGGGAGTCGGCGGCGATGGCGGCGGATTCGGCGTCGAGCTGCCAGTAGATGAAGAGATTGTAGATGGCCTCGCGGAGGCGCTCGTCGGTGGCGTAGTTGATGGGGATGCGGGCACCCTCGTAGTTGATGACGACGTCGAAGCCGCTGTCCGGGCCGACCTTCTGCTTCAGGACGAGATCGCCACGGCGGGTGCTGGGGTGCATGCCGACGGCGAGGCCGCTCTCCGCCAGATGCAGGGCGCGGAACTCATAGGCGGCGAGGGTGGCCTCCTTGGCGCTGGATTGAATGTACTGCACCACGCCGAGGACGGTGATGGACATGACCAGGACGGCCCAGATCATGAGCATGAGCGCGGAGCCGCGCTCCCGCCGCCGTGGGGAGCGGTTGCGGGTGGGCTGGATGAACGTGCTGGAGGTGAGTGTCATGCGAAGTGTGCTCCCAGGTTAACGTCCCCCGCCTCCGCCGAAGTTTCCGCCGCTGCCACCACCGCCAAAGTTGCCGCCGCCGGGTGGTCCTCCTCCGCCCGGACCACCACGACCGCCACCGGGACCACCGCCTGGGCCCCCACCGGGACCTCCACGACCGCCGCCGGGGCCGCCGCGGCCTCCTCCGGGACCGCCGCCCCCACCGCCCACCCCAGTGGGCTGTGGAACGCCCCCGCCTGTGGAGCTGGAGGTCGAGGTGCTGCTGCTGTTGCTCGAAGAGGACGAGGAGCCTGAAGGGTTGCGCCCCGGGGAAAGTGCGAGCACCGGAGTCGAGAAGACCATGCGGATGGGACGCGTGCGGTTCTTGAGCACGAGTTCGGCCTCGATGAGGTCCGGCCACGCGGACTTGGTCCATTCCTCGGACCATGTTTCGTCCTTCTCGACATAGAACCGCCATTTGAAGGAAACGACGTCCGGCAGCAGCGGCATCCAGTAGCGCCCCTCCTCGTCGGGTGCGTAGAGGCCGGTGGTCTCCTGGCGGATGCCGCCCTGGCGGTCGTCGGTCTGCGGGATGAGGTCTTCGCGGGACAGGCAGAGGTAGTTCAGCGGCATCTGGTTGTCGTCCACGAGGGCGTCGGGATGCGGCCGGATGCGCAGGATGGTGTCCTTCAGGGTGATGGGATTCAGGCCGAAGGGGAAGCAGTCCGGCGAGCCGACGATGGTGAGCTCCTGCACGATGGGCTCGGTGTTTTGCACGAGCTTGAGTTTGAGAGTGGCGGTGGAGGGCAGGGAGGCGAAGGTCTTCCGGCTGAGGTCGATGAAGCGGTTCACCGAGTCACTCTCCCGCTGCAGCTGCTCGATCTCCGACGCGCCGCGCATGGAGCCGCGGATGATGGCGAAGAGGGTGACCGTGATCATCGAGAGAATCGTCATGCCGATGACGACCTCGATCAGGGTGAAGGCGGAGCGCCGCCTACTTCTGCGCGGGCTTGTAAACATAAACGCTCAGGGTGTCCTCCTGCGGCACGTCGTTGAAGGTGGAGGTGGCGACGATGGTGAGGTTGTAGAGGTCGGAGAGTGTGCCGCCGCTGGTGGTGCGCAGCGTCACCGGCTCCGTGCTGCTGGTGTAGGTGACGCCGTAGGTCTCGTCCATCTTCGAGGTGCTCATGTCCCGCAGCGGCTTGCGCCGGATCTCTTCGAAAAAATTGCGCATGCCGATGCGGATGATCTGATCCCGCTTCAGGAGGTTGGCCGTCTCCAGCGCCTGATTGAGGGACTTGGCCAGCCCGAGCACGGCGATGGCGAAAATGCCGAGCGCGAGGACCAGCTCGAAGAGGATGTAGCCGCCGCCTTTGCGGCGGAATGACGAAGGACGAATGAGGAATGACGAATTCAAAGACGCAGAGTCCGGCCGGGCGATGCTCCGGTCGGTTGCTCTTTGCGCTTTGCTCTTCGCTTGTGTTTTCATCGCATGTCGACGCTTTCCTTGACAATGTCCGCCGTCAGGGCAGCGAACTCGACATCGAAGGTGGCGGATTCACGTTCGATGTGAACTTTGAGCGGCTGGCAGATGCCGCTGGGCTGGAAGACCCAGAGCTTCACGAGGTCGCCTTCGAGATAGGTCGGCTCGTTGTCATACCAGAACTGGATGGCGTACTGCATGTCCTGCGGCATGTCATACTTCTCGGTCCAATGCTCGTCATACTTCGGCGGCGGCGGGGCGAGCGGCAGCTCGGTGGTCTTGGTGAGCTTGCCGCCGTTGTCGAGGTCATTCATGTCGAATCCCTCATCCTCCGGCACCGGATTCTCAGCGGTGGCGAGGAAGTCCTCCAGCTCCGCGAGTTGCAGGTAGGGGTTGAAGTAGCGTGAGGCGGTGAAGCCGCGACTGTGAAAGGCCACCTGGTAGGGGCGCTTCTCCGTCATGGCGCGCATGCGCACCTCGCGCGCCAGCTCGACGAGCTTCGCCACGGGCTCACGGGCCAGGCGCTCGTCCTGAAACCCCTTGAGAAGCGGCATGGCGCCGACGGCGAGAATGGCGACGATGGTCAGCGCAACGATGATTTCGACGAGGGTGAAGCCCCGCGAGAAAGTGGCCGGAAGGCGGTGAACCAACGACGGCAACCGCATGCCACAGGCATTCCGGTGCCGGCCCGTCGTGGGTTCACATTTCATGGCGGGCTAGTTGGCGGACTTCCAGTTGCCGATGTCGTCCGGCGTGCCGTCCTGACCGTCGGGGCCGACGGACCAGATGTCGTAGTCGTCCTTCGATTTCTGCGGCGGGATGCGGTACTTGTATTCCTGCCCCCACGGATCCTTCGGCATCTCCTTCATGAAGGAGCGGTAGTTCTCCGGGATGGGCTCGATGGTGGGCTTTTCAACCAGCGCCTTGAGACCCTGCTCGGTGGTGGGCTTGCGCAGGGCGCGTGATTCGTAGGACTGAAGGGCGAGACCGATGGCCTGAAGGTCGCTGCCGACACGGGTGTCCTTGGCGGAGTCGATCTGGCCCTTGAGCAGGTAGATCGAGCCGGAGGCCAGGATGGCGATGATGGTCAGCGTAATGACGATTTCGATGAGGGTGAAGGCGTCGGGGCTGGCGGTGGATTTCGAGGTGCGGATTTTCATGACAGGATCGAAGTGAACAGAGTTTTGAACGGGATGAACAGGAAGAAATAGCCTTGGTTTCAGCGAATCAACCGCGGCGAATGCCGGTCACGCTCTGGGCGATGGCGGCGACGATGGAGTAGGCGACGGTGCCGACCATGACGGCCATGATGACGAGGATGATCGGCGTGATCATGGCGGTCATGCGCTTGATGCGCTTGTCGAGCTCCTTGTCGTAACGAATGGCGCACTTTTCCATCGACTTGCCCAGCTGGCCGGTCTGCTCTCCCACGGCAATCATGTCCGCCAGCAGCAGGGGGAAGCTGCCCGCCTTGCGCAGGGCGGTGGAAAGCGGGGCACCTTCGGAGACGAGCGCGGTGACCTTGGCGAGGAGGTTCTGGATGAAGACGTTGGCGGAGATCTTCGAGACAAGGCGGATGCTGTTGAGGAGCGGCACGCCGTTGGTGATCAGATTGCCCAGCGAGTGGGCAAACTGGGCGTAGAAGCGCATGCTCATGATGGCGCCGAAGAGGGGCAGCTTGAGCCGGGTCTCGTCCCACCACAGGCGGCCCTTCGGACTGGAGATGTAGCCGCGGAAGGTCAGCACGATGGCGGTGATGGCGGCGGCGATGGCCCACCACCAGGAGGCGAGGAAATTGTTAAAGTTGATAAGCAACTGCGTGGCCGCCGGGAGCTGCTGGCCGTTCTTGGACATGAGGTCGGTGATCTGCGGCACCATGAAGGTCATGAAGACGATCATCAGCACGACGCAGGCGCCGATCAGGAAGGCCGGATAGATCATCGCCGAGGTCACTTTGGCCTGAAGCTCGGCCATGACGTTCAGGTTGGAGGCCAAGCGACGCAGAATGCTGGGAAGTGAGCCGCTGACCTCGCCAGCGGCGGCGAGATTGCAGTAAAGTTCGTCAAAGCTCGGGGAGGCTTTTTTCAGCGCCTTCGCCACGGAGGATCCCTCGCGCAGTTCATTGCGCATCGTCGTCGCGACGCGGCGCATGACCTCGGCCTCCTGACGCTCCTGCATGACGCGGAAGGCCTGGTCGATCTGAAGACCGCCGTCGAGCAGGTCGGCGACCTCTTCGGTGAACTGGATGAGCTGCGCCCGCTTCAGTTTCACCGGCCCGGCTTCGGCATCCGCCTTTGCCTTGGCGGCCGCCGATTTCTCCTCCTGAGTGACCTTAACCGGCGTCAGCGCCTGCGCCTCGATCTTTCGAAACGCCTCCGCCCGCGATCCCACGGTGATGGAGCCTGTCACGGTCTGGCCTGTGGCGGTGAGGGCGGTGTAGGCGAAGGCGGGCATGCGGAAGAATGACGAATGAGGAAATCAGAATGACGAATGAAACGACGGTCACTCGCTCGCTGCGGTGACTGTCATGACTTCTTCGATGGTGGTGATTCCCTCTGAGGCTTTGCGGAAGCCGTACTGCCGCATCGGCACCATGCCGTCTTTGAGCGCCTGTGTTTTGAGCTCCATGGTGTTGGCCCGGTTGTTGATCTTGTCCTGCAGCGCCTCGGACATGAGGCAGATTTCCATGATGGCCAGACGTCCGGTGAAGCCAGTGTTGCGGCAGGCGCGGCAGCCGACCGGCTTGAACAGCTTGCCCTTCCACTCCAAGGGAAAGCCGATACTGCGCAGGTGACTGTCGTCGTGGTGCGCAGGCTGCTTGCAGACGCCGCAGAGCGTGCGGACGAGGCGCTGGGCCTGGAAGGCACGCACGGAGGAGGAAATCATGAAGGGCTCGATGCCCATGTCGAGCAGGCGGGAGATGCCACCGACGGCGTCATTTGTATGGAGCGTGGAGAACACCAAGTGGCCCGTCAAAGCGCCGCGAATGGCGATCTCGACGGTTTCCTGGTCGCGCATTTCCCCCACCATGATGACGTTTGGATCGCCACGGAGAATGCTGCGCAGGCCGGCGGCGAAGGTGAGGTCGATCTCCGGCTTCACAGCGATCTGGATGATGCCGTCGAGCTTGTTTTCCACCGGGTCTTCGATGGTGACGATGCGGCGCTCCTTCGTATTGAGTTCTTTGAGGAAGGTGTAGAGGGTCGAGGATTTCCCCGAACCGGTGGGGCCGGTGACGAGGATGATGCCGTTGGGTGAGGCCAGCAGCTTGCGGATGGTCGCTTCCGTCTTGTCGTCGAGTCCCAGCGCCTGGAGGTCGAATTTCTTCCGGGTCAGCAGACGCAGCGCCACGGATTCTCCGTTCACGCTCGGGATGGTGGCCACGCGGACATCGATCGGCTCGCCATCGAGTTCGAGGTTGATGCGGCCGTCCTGCGGCATCCGGCGCTCGGCGATGTCGAGGTGAGCCATGATCTTCAGGCGGGAGATGAGCGAAGCTTGGAGAAGACGCATGTTCGGTGGCACGGGCACCTCGAGCAGTTTGCCGTCGACGCGGTAGCGGATGCGCAAATCACGTTCCAGGGGTTCGACGTGAATATCGGTCGCACGTTCCTTCAGAGCCTCCCGGAAGACCTGATTGACGAAGTTCATGACGGTGGCCTCCTCGTCGGCCTCGTCGAGCACGGTGGTCTCCTGTTTGAGGTCGTCGTTGTCATCGCCCGCCTCGCGGCCTTCCAGCAGTTCTTCGAAATTTTCCGCGCCGACACCATAGCCCTGGTGAAGCGCCTCCAGAATCCGGTGGCGTGGGGCGATTTGCCAGTGCACGCGCTTGCGCAGTTCCTGGCCGACGGCCTGACGCGCGCCGAGGTCAAAGGGGTTGTAGGTGAGGATGGTGACTTCGCCGTTGGAAACTTCCGCCGGGCAGATGCGGTGTCGCAGGGCCAGTTTGGCGGGGAAACGGGAGTGCAGACCTTCGGCGGCCTCGGCCACGCCTTCGTCGGCGTAGGACATGCCCAGACTGCTGGCGAGCTGGGAGAAGAACCTGTCTTCGTCTACCATGTTCGAATCGACGAGCGCCTCGATCAGCGGCTGGCGGTTGTCCGCGGCGAGTTCGAGCGAGTGGCGCAACCGGGTGGGTTCCTCGCATCCGGCGCTGGCGGCGGTGCGGACGAGTACGTCGATCAGGGAGGGAGAGGGCATGAAGGCGGATACAACGCGAAGCCCCGGGCAAAGTTTCGCGCGCTTCTCATATCGGCGCGGTGCGTAAAAACCAGTGGTGTGCGGGCAATCCCGTGCTAGAGGCAGGCTCGCATGAAAACCATCTCATCCGCCCTCCGTTGCTCCCTCAAAGTCCTCGTGTTTGCCGGTCTCGCCCTGACGCTCAGCCAGTGCAACGTCCCGAAAAAGAAGGGCAATTACTCCGTCCACTTTGACCCGCCCGCCAAGGCGGTGAAAAACCCGTCCGCAGTGAAGGTGAAGCTCAGCACCGGAGCGCAGCGTGTGTATGTGATGGAGGGGAATGAAGTCCTCCTCGCCACGCCCTGCTCCGTGGGCACGGCCAGCACGCCGACGCCGCTGGGCACCTACACGATTTACAGCAAGGTGGCCAACCGCCGCCGCATCAGCAGCCCCGGCGCTGGCTACCCGATGACCTTTTGGATGGAGTTCAAGTCCGCCTACGGCATGCACTGGGGTTGGGTGAAGCCCTATCCATGCACCCACGGCTGCGTTCGCCTGCCGATCAAGTCCGCGCAGAAGATCTTCAGCATGGTCAAGACGGGCACGCCGCTGATCATCGCCACCTCTCATCCCGAGGACGCCACCATTGGCAAGACGCTCCCGGTTCTTGACGACAGCAGCCTGGCCGATCCACCCGATTCCTACATGCTGAGCAACAAGGTCTTCGAAGACGCCGCCAAGGGCAAGATGTACTACTGATTCCTGCCGTAGAGCCCAGGCAGTCTCCCCTTCGTTCGATGTCCGCTCCCAAAGCCGCTCCAGCCTCCCGCCGTGTGAACATTCGCACCCCGGAGGTCATGGAGCGCGTCCAGGCCGAAGTGGAGACACACTACCGCAGTGTCATCGTCGAAAAGGTCCGTGCGCAGGGCCACACCGTCACCGTCGGAGATACGACCGTGCGGCTGGCCCGCGATTTCGGCTTCTGCTACGGCGTGGAGCGCGCCATCGACCTGGCCTACGCGTCACGCAAGGTCTTCGCCGACCGGAAGGTCTATCTGCTCGGCGAAATCATCCACAATCAGGAGGTTAATCGCCAACTGGCCGAGATGGGCGTCATCAGCGTGCCCATCTCGGAGCATGAGTCGACCATCGCCACGCTGACCAGCGAGGACGTCGTCATCGTGCCAGCCTTCGGCGCCGAGACGCGGCTCATGAAGCTCATATCCGAGCGCGGTTGCCTCGTGGTGGACACCACCTGCGGGGATGTGATGAGCGTTTGGAAACGCGTGCGCCAGTATGCGAAGAACGGATTCACCTCCATCATCCACGGCAAGGCCAGTCACGAGGAAACCCGCGCCACCTCGTCGCGCGCGATGGGGGACGACGGCATGGGGAATTACCTCGTTGTCCTCACCCTGGCGGACGTGGACTATGTCTGCGATTACATTCGTAATGGCGGTGATCGGGAGGCCTTCCTCGCGCGCTTTCCGGCCGCGGCGCGTTCGGAGGGATTTGATCCAGACCTGCACCTCGCCCGGATTGGTGTGGCAAATCAGACCACCATGCTGAAGTCGGAGACGGAGGAGGTGCAGCGGCGCCTGCAGCAAGCCGTCATGGACCGCTACGGTCCCGAAGAGGGCGCACAGCATTTCCAAGTCTTCGACACTATCTGCGGGGCCACACAGGAGCGGCAGGACTCACTCTTCGGCCTGCTACGTCAGCCGCTGGATGTTCTCCTCGTTGTCGGCGGTTACAATAGCTCCAACACGACCCACCTTGTCGAAATCGGTGAGCAGCAACTGCCGACCTTTTTCATTCGCACCGCCGACTGCCTCAAGTCGCTCGAGCAGATCGTTCATTTTGACCTGCATCTGAAGGCGGAGAAGGAAAGCTATTCCGCCAAGCTCGCCGGTGACGGGCCGGTGACGGTCGGCATCACGGCCGGCGCCTCGTGCCCGAACAACCTCATCGAGGACACGCTTCTGCGCGTGTTCCAACTGCGCGGCATCGACGAAGCCGCCGTGCGTGCTGCTTTGAACTGATTCATGGAAACGCCGACCATCGAGACCCGCGAGGAGGTCATGTTCTTTGACACCGACTGCGGTGGTGTGGTGCACAACATCGCCTACCTCCGCATGATCGAAACCGCCCGCACCAAGCTCGCGGCACTGCTCGGCATGAAACTGCGGGAGATGGCGCAGACCCACCTCTACCCGGTCGTTGTGCGCACCGAGATCGACTACAAAAAACCGGCGAAGCTCGGTGACGAGCTGGCCATTCACGGAGTCCTGGAAAGCGTCGAGCGCGTGCGTTTCTGGTGTGCGTTCGAAGTGCGACGCGTAGAGGACGGCGCGCTTCTCATCACCTGCCGCCAGTCACTGGCGCTGGTCCAGATGCCGGAAGGGCGTCCCGCCCGGCTGCCAGAGGATTGGCAGGAGAAATACGCCCACCTCGTCAAGTCGAAGAGGGCTTCTTCTTAGCCTTGATAGCATCAGCAGGTTTCTTTGCAGCGCCTGCGACCAGCTTCGCTTCACGTGGCGGGAATTCCCAGCTCGCGGTACGCTTCTCACCCGGCGTGCAGACGAGAAGGTGCTGGAAAGGCGCCCGCGCTTCGAGATCATCGGTGATCAGCGAGGTCTTGCCAATCGTGGAAGAACTCGCGCGCGTTTTCCACGGCGTGATGTCGCTTTCCGTAGCTTCTTCGGCAGCTTGGCGTACGCGGGTGAATCAGTGACGTTCACTTTACGCTGGTGACCGTCCGGGGTTTCGTAGATTTTCTCTCCCGCCGCGTCCTTTTCCGCGCAGGGGCCAGGCAGTCAGCGATGACGGGACACTCCTCCAGTTGATGGCGTCGGGATCGTTGCCCTCGAGGGCAAAGGCCACCTTCATGTCGTCATCGAAAGCACAGAAGACGCTGATGAAGTCTTTGCCCTTCTTGCTGCGGAAAGCCTCCAGCGGCCCGAAGCAAGCGCTTCTCGATCAGCGTGCGGATTTCATCCTCGCTCAGGGCGCGGCTGGCCACGTTCTTATAGACGCGCACCGCCACGCCGGGTTCTTGCGGCCGTCGACTCCTCCGTCTGCTTGTGGCCTTCCTTGCTGCCGCACGCCGCAGACGGCAACGAAGTCCGGATAGACCTTTTCCTTCACCGCCTTGAAATCGGGCGCGGGTCTTTTCCACCACCTGCTTCGTCACCTGCCGGATCTCGCGCATGAAGGCCTTGCGGTCGAGCTACCGGTGCTCCATCTGGCGCAGCTTGCTCTCCCACTGTCCGGTCATCTCGGTGAGGCTCCAGCGTTTCGATGCCGATGGCGCCGATCTGATCAATCAGCGCCAGTCCCTTCGCCGTCACATGCATGTCGCTGCACGCGCTCGATGTGGCCAGTCGAGATCATTCTTCGATGATCGCTGCGCGCGATGGCCCGGCCATCACCGAGGCCGCGCTCGCTCATCGCCTCCGCCAGTTCCTCGTCCTCCGCCAGCTTGCCCGCGCCTTCCATGGTGGAAAGCAGGGTCGCTTCCGTGTAGCCGGGGCGGCGGCTTGGTCTCAGCTCGTCCACCTCCACCTCCAGCGTGTCCGGCCTTGTCGCCGTCGCTGGCGGCTACGAGAGCTTCGTCCCTTTTCCTCGCCTTCGGCGGATTCTTCGGCAGCTTTCTTGCCGTAAACGGCGAGCCAGCCGGGGACTTGAGCACCTTGCCGTCGCTCTTGAGCGCATCGCACTTACGCGGGTGATGCGGGTGGTCACCTCAAACTCCGCCGCAGGGAGGAAGAACACCGCCACGAAACAACGTGAGACCATATCAAAGATCTTCTGCTCGGCCTCCGGCAGCTCCTTCGGCGGGATGTGTCCGGTGGGAATGATGGCAAAGTGGTCGCTGACCTTGCTGTTGTCGAAGATGCGCTTGTTCCGGGCGCACCCAGCCGTTGTCTAGAAGCGCCGTCGCCGCGTGCGTACCCAGCTCGTGCGGCAAGGCGTCCTGCTTGCGGCTATCGTGGCTGGCGAAGGTCTTCAGCGTGGCGGTGACTATGGGCAGATAATCCCTCGGCAGATGGCGGGAATCCATACGCCGGATAGGTCAGCACCTTGAACTTCTCCTTCAGCGCCTGCGATCTGCGGCGTGCCAGCGCGGAGAAGCCGAAGCGGTTGCTCGCCTTTCCGCGCTGCAGGCTGGTCCAGGTCGTAGAGCAGAGGGCAGCTTGACGTAGGCTTCGTCGTCTGCTCGATGACACCGGTTTGCCCGATACGTGACATCCACCCGATCGCACTGGCAGGCTGCGGCCCGGTCCCAGATGCGCTTCCGCCTTCTTGTGCTCGTCGTTTTCGTCCTTCTTGAAGGGTTCGTCCAGTCCAGCAGCCCTGATACTGCCCGGCCTTCCTTCGGCCAGAGCAATGTACTCGTAAAATAGGTCCGCGGCAAGGCGGCGATCTCGTGCTCCCTCTTCGCCAGAATGGAAGCGTCGGCGTCTCTGCGCGCAGCCTGACGTCAGGCGAAAGCGCCGTGCCTGGAGTTCAGCGCCGTCAGCGCGCGCGTGCCGTTGATGCCACGATCCAGTCGCTCTCGCTGCGGCACTTCGCCGCGTCCGCCAGCGGCTGCATTCATCGTCCGTGCGCAGTTTGTGGAAGGCGTCGAGGATGGCACCTGCGTCATCGACGCGCTGCGTCCCAGGCGCTTGACAGCTTCTTCGTCTTGGTGGCGTCCACGATGTGGCGGTGTTTCCACTTGCGGTAGCGTCGCAGGCGTTGATAGGTTCATCCACGTCCTTGCGCTTGATCAGCCAGGCCAACGGCTTGTAACAGTCCGCGCTGCTCTCGATGGGCTTCAGCTCGAACTCCTCGAGCATGATCAGCGGAAGCTGGTGAAGCCCAGCCGATCTTCGCGCCGTCCACCATCGGCATGCCCAGCTCCAGGAGATGCCCCACGGCGGAGGAGATCGTGCGTGTCGTTCTCATACCAGTCCTTCTCCTTCGCTGAAGGCTTCATGCCGAGCGCTTTGGCCAGAGCGCGGGCTAGATCGGCTGCGACGCTGTAGGCTTTTCGGCGATGATGAGAGCTTTCATGTACGTGGGACGGGTCGGGGAAAGGGGCTGCGCCGGGCATCCATTCCGCTCCGGATGTCAAGACGGTCACGCGGGCCACCCCAAAGCAATTGCCCGGCACCGCCTGCTCGTCCCTGTCCCCTCAAGGAGCAGGACCGGCCCGGTCCTGTCTTCCACCCACGAGCCCCGGGCGGGCCGCCACGGCTCCTTGTCATCCTTCACCCGGTCATCCTGTCTCCCCACCTCCCCACCTCCTTGTCTCCCGATCCGGTTAGCCGAAAAAGACGAAAGAAGGAAAAGAGCAGAGCCCTCCTTTTTTATGTTTCTCGTTTCTTTCGGCCAACCCTCCCGCCCTCAGCGTCGCAGGGCGTAGATCAGTTCATTCATCTTCTGGCGCAACTCCTCGGAGGCGACGTCGCCATAGGGCTCGTCCAGGGTGTTCACGTCGTTGCTGTTGTTGCTGGTGGTGGCGATGGCATCGCTGAGCTGCTGCGCGGAAACTTCACCGGGCAGGCCTTGGGGACCCTCCGGCCCCTGCGGTCCTTCGGGGCCTTCCGGACCGGGCGGTCCCTGCGGAATGGCGTCGATGAGGTTCTTGAGGCCGTTGAACTGGTCGCGCATTTCGGCGCTGGAGTTCGGACTGTTGTTGGCGGGAAGGTTGGGGTCGAAGGGCATGGCGTCCAATGGGTAGGGACACGCTGCGCCGTGTCCCATTTCTTTGTCGGACGCGGCGCAGCGCGTCCCTGCCAAAGCCTCAGGTCACGACGATGCTTTGGGTGGGGCTGGCGGGGCCGTCGCCGCCGTCGTTGTAGGGGACGGCTTTGATCTCGACGGTCTGGCCGGCGGTGAAGCCGCTGAGGGTCTTCTCCAGGCCGTCCGCGGTGCCGGAGTTCACAAAGTCGTCGTCCAGGCCGATGCGCTTGGTCAGCAGGCGGGTGCCGCTCATGCGCGTGGCGTAGCTCCACTCGGCGTGGATTTTGCCCGCCGCCGGGGTGGTCAGCGTCAGCGTGGCGATGCCCTCCGGCGCGGCGGGGTTGGCGGGGATGTTCAGGCCGAAGGCCTCCCAGCGCGGGTCGTCATCGGCGATCAGCGTCTCCAACTCGGAGATCAGGCCGCGCACGCGCTTGCGCAGGGCGCGCACCGCGTCATCACGGGCGGCCAGCGCGGTGGTCTGCGCATCGGCGGCGTCCGCCACGCCCTGCCGCGCGTCGGACATGGCCGTCCACGCGGCGGTGCAGAGGGCGGCGGTGGCGCCCATGTCCGCGCTCTCGCTGGCGGGCATGGTGGTGAAGTAGTTTTTGAGCGCGTCCAGCAGGGTGAAGCGCTTGTCCTGCGTCGTCGGCAGCTTGGTGGAGTTGTCCGGGAAGCCGGTGGGCTCCCACGCCGTGCTCCAGCGCTCCCCCAGCAGCTGCTTCAGGCGCAGCTTGCAGTTGTTGATGCAGGTGATGTTTCCCTCGTCGGCGGCCTCCAGCGCGGCATTGGCCGTGGAGAGTTCCAGTTTCTTGAAGCCGAGCTGCGTCTCCGTGGTGGACAGCGCGGCGATGGCGGCGCGCATGGCGGCCTCCGTGTTTTGCAGGATGCCGATGGCACCTTCGTAGGTGGCGCAGCCGTCCGCCATGCGGTCGGCGAGGGCCCGGAGCACGTCCGGGTTGTCGGGTGTTGGGTTCGAGGCCATGGTTCGTCGGTTGAGTTTGCGTTTCGGTTTCGGGGCGGTCGGGAAAATCGGTGGCGAGGAAGGCTGGTCCCAGGATCCGCTGTCCCAGCTTCCGGAATCCCAGTCAGGCATGGGGATCAGCGGTTGGCGGTGGCTGGGGGAGGGGAAGGTGGCCCGTTGGCCGAAGTCGGCAGACACGGCGGCTTGCCCTCCGGTTCTCACAGATGCGAAGCGTCTGACGGTTCTGGAGAGTCGGGAACGCTTGGACGCTTTGCGTCTGACGGTTCCGGAGAGTGGGGAAGGGCTGGACGCTTTGCGTTTGACCGGTCCGGAGAGTGGGGAAGGGCTGGACGCTTCGCGTCTGACCGATCCGGAGAGTGGGGAAGAGCTGGACGCTTCGCGTTTGACCGATCCGGAGAGTGGGAAAGAGCTGGACGCTTTGAGTCTGACCGATCCGGAGAGTGGGGAAGAGCTGGACGCTTTGCGTCTGACCGATCCGGAGAGTGGGGAAGGGCTGGACGCTTCGCGTCTGACCGATCCGGAGAGTGGGGAAGAGCTGGACGCTTTGCGTCTGACGGTTCTGGAAAGTGGGGAAGAGCTGGACGCTTTGCGTCTGACGGTTCCCGACCTCCCGCCGCCTCCGGCGGGAAAGCCGGCCACCGTGCCGCCGTGTGGCGGGCCGTGGCCGGGGAACGTGGCGGTCGTTCATGGGCGCAGTGTCCCACGGGACGCCGCACCGTCGATGACTCTATGGAGTCACTTCCGCGCGCAGGGTGTAAAAGCCCAGCAGGTGGAACTCGATCGTCTCCAGCTCGAAGGCCCGGGCCAGCTTCCCCACGGTGTCATTCGTCATCACCGCCTCCATCGTCAGCAGATCGCGGATCATCGACCGCGTCACGCCGGAGCTTTCATGCAGACCCTTGATCGTCAGGTGGAAGCGGGACATGAGGTCCATCAGCGCCAGCGCCTCCCCGGCGCAGAGCATGTCATGCGGCTTCTCCCGGCAGCGCTGGATGATCTCTGCGCGGGAAAGCGGGAAGACCGGGCCGCGCGGCGGTCGCGGTTTCGGCGTGCTCCGCTCCGTCCGGCGTCGCCGCCGGGGTGGCACGGAAGACGCCTTCGCCTGCATGACACAAAAGGGTTGGAGGCCGGGGAGAAAACCAAAAAACGGGATGACTTGCCAGCCCAAAAATGCAAGCCTGTCCTAGCCCAGTCCCCTGCAAAACCCCTTCCGACTCTGCGATCTTTGCCTAACCCACTGAAGATCAAGCCCATCCCCCCGTCGCCACCCCCGCCACCCGCCCCGCTGGAAAACGAAAATAATTTTCCCCACCCCCAGCCCCTGTCCCACCCCGCAGGCTAAAACCGCCCTGAATTTTCGCATTTAATCCCCATGAACCGCATTGACTCAGGACGCGTCTCTCAGGAAAACAAACAAGCCGTCCAGCGTCCCGGACGGCTTGTGTTAAGGAAGATGCTTTTGTTCGCGGTGTCATCGCATGGCGATGAGGGACACGAGTTGCTCTTCAAACTTTGTCTTGATTCCGATTAACGATTAATAGACCAACCAATGAATTCAAGCAGTAATTCCACAGGTGCAGCTAGCCCTCTTACACTCGCTCTTGATGTGGGGCATTCATCCATTGGCTGGGCGCTTTTATCGAATCTCGGAACTCGGGAAACACCACAGCCATCCGTTCACGCCACAGGAGTGGTGACTTTTCCTGCGAATGATTGTCTCGCAAAAAAACGCCGCACCTACCGTCGCCAGCGCCGACATGCGCGGTCGATTCGGCAACGCATTCGCCAGACGGCTGATTTGCTTGTTCATCATGGCGCATTGCAGCGTGCTGACGTTGATCAAAAGCATCAGCAAGGTGGTGGACATCCCGCGCCATGGCTGCTCGCGGCTCGTGTTCTGGCTTCAAACGGTGCTAAAGATTGTTTGCTGAGCTGGTCGGAGCTTTGGGATGTGCTGCGCTGGTATGCGCATAATCGCGGTTATGATGGCAACAAGCGCTGGAGCCGAGCAGGCGATGAAGACGAGGAGGACGTCGAAAAGGTCGGCAACGCCATCGAACTCATGAAGGCTTTTGGGTGTGACACGATGGCGGAAACAACGGCCCGCTTCATGTTCAAGCCCTTTGGCGAACTGGACATTCTCAAGATGAATCCGGAGAAGTTGCCCCCTTTTAATCTCAATGAATCGGCCAAGCAATGCCGCATCAAAGGTCAAAACGCGGCCTTCCCGCGTGAAAAGGTCGAAGCAGAAGTGCTTCGAATTCTCCGGGCGCATGTAGGGCATTTGCCTCAGCTTGATGAAAAGCTCATCGAAGCCCTCATGCATGAGGGGCGTTCGGCTCAATGTGAAGCCATCAAGCTGCCAAAGCGTTACCACGGGGGGCTGCTGTTTGGACAGTTGGTGCCGCGCTTTGACAACCGCATCCTGACGAAGTGCCCTTTTACCCAGCAGACTGTCCCCAGGCGACACAGTTTTGAGTTTCTCCGCTACCGTTGGATCATGCAGGTGGCAAACATCCTCGTTGGAGCGGTGAGCGATAAAGGACTGCATCCTTTGAATGCCGAACAACGGCAGGCTTTGCATCAGAAGATGGTCGAACGTGGTTACCTGAGTCCCGGCGAGCTAAAGACCTTTGTAAAAGAGATCGCGGGCTGTCCTTGGACGAATCTCGATGCCATGCTGCTTCATCCAGACGCGAAAGAAGGATTGGATCTTTATCCACTGGCAAAAGGCCGCGAAGCTTTCCGAGCCGCTTGGATCAATCTCACTCCAAAGCATCGCCAGATCTTCGCAAACATGCTCATGCGGGGAAAAGAGCTGACCCCGGAAGACATGGCAAACTGGCTTCGGCAACGCGGCGATGCTGAAGCTGCCGAGAAGATGCTCA
Organism: Prosthecobacter sp.; assembly: GCA_041395065.1. Lineage (GTDB taxonomy): Bacteria > Verrucomicrobiota > Verrucomicrobiia > Verrucomicrobiales > Verrucomicrobiaceae > Prosthecobacter. Next base: position 26,190 of record JAWLBG010000046.1, read on the forward strand.
GCGGGCTTGGCGTGGGCAAGAAAGGCAAGATTGATCCTGAAAAAGGCAAGGAGTTGAGTGGTGAGATCATCTGCTTCCGAAAGCTTAGCGGTCGTGCGCCCTACAGTGCTGAAAGATTACTCAAAGCCGAGGAGGAAGTATTGGCAGGGCTAGACCCACGCAAAGCGTCCACAGGTAGCGATTCGAAAACAGGTGAAGTGAAAGCCGAAGACGGCTGTCTCTACCGGAGCCCTGCGATCCTTGCCGCCGCGTTCGGAAAGCCTTTGGATCAGCAGACCAACAACCACCTCATCCGCCAAAGGCTGCAAACCCTCGAAAAGTTGATCCGGGACATTCGCGCCAATCAAAGCCTGACCAACGGGCAGAAGATCGAGAATGCTGTGATCGAGGTGAACCGTGACCTGCAAGCCATGTCCGGCATGACGGCCAAGGAGATGGCCTCCGACATGGGGCTGCGTCTCTCCGCCTTCAAGTCAGCCGTGGCCTATCTGGAAGAAGCATTTCAGGGAAAGAACATTCCCATCACTCCCTCGCTCATACGTAAAACCCGCGTGGCGATGGACATGGGATGGACCTGCCCATACACCGGACGGAAGTTCGAAGCGATGAGTCTGGCGATGGGCAAGGAGTGGGACAAAGACCACGTCATTCCTTATGCTCTGCGGCCCTCAAACAGCTTGGAATCTTTGGTTATCACCCGCCGTGAAATCAATGAAGCCAAAGGCAAGAGAACGGGCCTGCAATTTGTTGAAGAGATGAACTTGCCCGAAAACGCCAAGGAAAGGGATCGTCTCTCTATCTGCACAGTCCGTGAGTATCGTGCCTTCGTGGAAGGCCTGGACATTCGGCGCGGCCATGATGATGACCGTAAACGCAAGCGCCGCCGTCAGGGTCTGTTGCTGCTGGGGAAGTGGGAGGAGAAGGCTGAAGGCTTTTTGCCCAGGGATTTGACGGTAACCTCTCATCTGGTGCGTCTCGGCCAGCAAAGCGTGCTGCGTGCGCTGCCCGATTTGAAACCAACTCAAGTAACGGCCATGCCCGGCAGCGTCACCGCAGTGCTGCGCAATGGCTGGAAACTTCTGGGCCTGCTCGCCAGGGCTAATCCCAATGTCAAAGAGCCTGAAACGGGTGAAATGAAGATTAAAACCGAAATCCGGGAGATCACCCACCTGCACCATGCCTTGGACGCCTGCACCATCGGCCTCGCGGAGATGTATTTCCCCAGAGATGGCGGTCTTTGGACTCTCATCACCAAACGCAACCCCAGCGATCATGAAAAAAAGCAGTTGGTGGCACTAGGCATTTTTGAGCAGGACTCCAAAGGCCAGCTACATTTGGTCGATGACCTTGGAGACGCTCTCAAAGAACAGATTGCCGAATGTCTCATGCAAAAACGAGTTGTGCAGCATGTTCCCAAGGACATGAGCGGCATGAAAGTGGAGGAAAATACCCGCCGGGTGATCTCCATCAAAGAAGGCCGTGCCAAGTTGCGGCAGCAGGTGCGGGACCCGAAAACAGGCAAACTCAGCCTGAAGGAGACGGAGGAACCGCTCATCAAATTGGTCGGCCTGCGTGAAGGAAAACTGAAGCAGCAAAAAGGAGTGCGGGTCATCACCGACAACTTTGGTGTGGCGGTGCTGACGTCTCTTCCGGAGGGCACGCCCACTCAAGATCGACTCAAGATCATTCCGTGGCATCGGGTTTGGCATCGGATTGCTGAACTCCGAAAGATAAACGCCGGACACATGCCCCTGATTCTTCGTGCCGGCAATGTGATTGACGTAAAGGAAGGCACCTATCCTGGCACCTGGATGATGCACAGCGTCAAAAACAACGCCAACGCATTGTCAGTCGATATGGGCTGGCCTGATGTCGTTACACTCAAGAACAAAACACCAGGCCATAAGATCAATGTCCGTCTGGCCTCACTGATCGAAGGAGGGCTTAGCGTGCGGGAGGCAGGTCTTTCTGGTTAGCGCTGCTTTAGTGAGCAGAAGTAATTGACACATCCTCCGTCCCGAATGAGCCGCATTTCTTGACATATGGGTTTATAATAGGGTGCTCTAGGTGGAGCGTCCTATGTCGTACCACATCGTCAGCATTGATGACGCGCAGGTGTCCCTGAGTTGCCGGGATGGCCAGCTCACCTGTCGCGTGAACGGGGAGGACAAGCCGCGCACGGTGCCGCTGGAGGACGTGGCCAGCATCATCATCACCAGCTTCTCGGCATCGCTTCACAGCCATCTCCTGATCGAAGCGGCGAAGCACGGGATCGCGCTGATCCTGTGCGAGAGCTTTCAGCCGGTGAGCATCCTGCTCCCGGCGAACCGCAGCACGGACACGCTCTTAACCCGGGCGCAGCTCGACATCACCGGCAGGACGAAGGAGACGCTGTGGCGGCGCACGGTGAACGCCAAGGTGAAAAACCAGCTCCTGCTGGCGCGGCATCTGGCGCCGGAGGACCCGAAGCTCGATGAACTGGAAGCCGTGCTGAACAGCAGCCATCCGCACAAGGAGGCGATGGGCGCGCGGATTCACTGGGGCATCTTTGGCAGGTCGCTCGGGATTCCGGATTTCATCCGGGACCAGTCGAAGGCCGGGGTGAACGCCCTGCTGAACTATGGCTACGCCGTGCTGCTCTCCACCACGCTGCAAAAGCTCTTCGGTGTGGGGCTGGACCCGACCTTCGGGATTTTTCATGTCACGCGGGAGCAAGCGACGCCGCTGGCCTACGATTTGATGGAGCCCTTCCGCCCCTGCGTGGACTGGCGGGTGGCGCAGTGGGTGCGGAAGCATGGGAAAGGAGCGCGGACACTCCTGTCCGCCGTGCCACCCTCGACGGACGAGGCGGCTGCTGCCGCCAGCGGGGAAGCGGACAGGAGTCCGCGCTCCCCTCGAAGATCTCGAAGTGACCAAGGACTTTCGCCGCTGGGTGACGGCCTTTCCTTTGGAGAAGGTGGATTACCTGGACATGAGCATCGAAATCCGCGGCGTGATCGAAGGGGTGGTGCGCTCCTTCCGCCGCGCGGTTCTGGAACACAAACCCACGATTTACAAGCCGTGGACACCGAACTCTATAAAATGGGCTGGCTGCTCGTAGCCTTTGACCTGCCGACGCTCACCAAGAAGGAGCGCAAGGCCGCGCATGACTTCCGCGAGTGGCTGAAGGACGACGGCTATTCCATGCTGCAATGGAGCGTCTATGTGCGGGCCTGTGTGACCTTTGCCCGGCAGGAAACGCATCTGGACCGTCTGAAGAGTCACCTGCCACCGGAGGGCAGCGTGCGGGCGGTGTTTGTGACGCGGGCGCAGTGGGAGCGATCGTTTGTGATGCATGGGCAGCCGACGCAGGAGGGCGAGGAACCGGAATCCCTACCGGAGCAGATTCTGCTGTGGTAGTCCGCGACTCCCGTCGCAGCTCAAACGGCGAAACCACCCTTTCGCGTGAATTGGGCGATGCCATCGGGGCGAAATCGACGATTCGCTGCGAGGCATCGGCTGGCTGGAACCCCTGATGACTCAGGGATTCCAGCCCCGCCGGAGGGCCAAGCGACGTTGCCGCCGCCGGAATTGGAATCAAGGCAAAGCTTTGGACACCTCCAAGGATCTCGCCAACCGACGTTGCCGCCGCCGGAATTGGAATCAAGGCAAAGCATGGAGGAGGAGCCGATGCCGGTGTCCGTCACGTTGCCGCCGCCGGGATTGGAATCAAGGCAAAGCGGTAAGCTGGCTCATATGACAGCGGGCTGCTACGTTGCCGCCGCCGGGTGGAATCAAGGCAAAGCGTGCCGACGCCGGCCAAAGTGAGCACGCTCACGTTGCCGCCGCCGGAATTGGAATCAAGGCAAAGCCTGGACAAGCCGGTGAAGGCCTGGGTGAAGACGTTGCCGCCGCCGGAATTGGAATCAAGGCAAAGCCAGGCGAGCGGTGACATGGGGATCCATGAAACGTTGCCGCCGCCGGAATTGGAATCAAGGCAAAGCTGCCGGTGATGTCGGGCTTGATGACGATCTACGTTGCCGCCGCCGGAATTGGAATCAAGGCAAAGCTGGCGAGTAGGATTGAAGCGGCGGACGGGCGACGTTGCCGCCGCCGGAATTGGAATCAAGGCAAAGCGCTTGTCCTTATCGCCTGCGAACGCCTCGAACGTTGCCGCCGCCGGAATTGGAATCAAGGCAAAGCAGAAAGCGCGTTGGTATGGTTTTCCGTTTCAACGTTGCCGCCGCCGGAATTGGAATCAAGGCAAAGCTGGTCCGGCTTTGGGTTGAGTTGAAGCTTGACGTTGCCGCCGCCGGAATTGGAATCAAGGCAAAGCTTGGGTCAAGCGTTGGGAAATAGCCGCCTTACGTTGCCGCCGCCGGAATTGGAATCAAGGCAAAGCCGGGCGCGGAGAGAAGCGCAAAGATGATTACGTTGCCGCCGCCGGAATTGGAATCAAGGCAAAGCATCCGAAGACCCGCTGAAACCAGTGGCGATACGTTGCCGCCGCCGGAATTGGAATCAAGGCAAAGCTAGCGCGTGGAATTCGGCGTCAAAACGGCGACGTTGCCGCCGCCGGAATTGGAATCAAGGCAAAGCCCACCGCCCCGCCTCCACATCGTCGGGGAGACGTTGCCGCCGCCGGAATTGGAATCAAGGCAAAGCTAAAACCGTGTCGCCCCCGCGCTCATAAAACGTTGCCGCCGCCGGAATTGGAATCAAGGCAAAGCCACATGGAGCAGCAGTTCTGGTATTGGCTGACTTTGCCGCCGCCGGAATTGGAATCAAGGCAAAGCGAGGTGCTGCAGGCGAAGTCGCCGTATCTGACGTTGCCGCCGCCGGAATTGGAATCAAGGCAAAGCGGCATCGACCAGGGCATCGATGCTCTGGATACGTTGCCGCCGCCGGAATTGGAATCAAGGCAAAGCGTCAATTCTCATAGTGTTGTTTGGTTTCGTACGTTGCCGCCGCCGGAATTGGAATCAAGGCAAAGCCCAACTGGCTCAAGACTTTGAGCCGCGAGGAGCGGCTGTCTGGGCGTGCCGGGGAGTGGGAGAAGATGGTTCGTTTTCTTCACGACCTGACAGCCGGTCCGAGCCGCTGGGTTCTCCGTGTGCCGTGATCGGTTGGCAGTTTTCGGTTGAGGTCGGTGACAGGGGAGACGGGGAGTTCCCGATCTTTGCGGTGTTTGTGTTCCTTTGCGGCTCACTGGATCGCTGGGCTGAGACGCCAGGCTGCGAAGCCGCGAAGCGATCGCGTCACTCCTTGTTGCCAAGCCGATGAGCCGAAAGAGGGAAAAGAGCGGGAGCTTCCCTTTTTTGATCTCTTTTGTTTCTTTAGGCCAACCACCGCAGGCGTGGGGCCGGAGCCCCCACCTCCTTGGGTGCCGATCCGATGAGCCGAAAGAGACGAAAAGGGGAAAGAGCAGGGGCTTCCCTTTTTTGAAAAGAGAGGGGGGCGGGTCAGAGGGAGAGGAGGGAGAGGGCGACGTTCCCAGCGAAGCAGGCTTCGACATCGGAGCCGGGGTCGCGGGGGCGGGCGGCGTAGGAGGCGCTGTAGGTGTAGCCGCCTTCTTCGCTGAGATCGTAGGAGACATTCAGTGGGGAGTGCGCGGGATGGCAGAGGATGCGCGGGGGCAGGGTGCGGACCTCCGGCGGGAGGTGGGGCAGATTGATGTTCCAGAAGCTGCGGGCGGCGCGGTCGCGCGCGTGGGTTTCCCCCAGGAGGTGGGCGATCCAGTCCGTGGTGCGCTTCCAGTCCACCGGGAGGGTGCGGATCATGTAATGGGAGAGGGCGATGGCGTGGTGGCCGTGGTAGGTGGCCTCGCGGGCGGCGGCGACGGTGCCGGAGATGACGATGTCCTGCCCCATGTTTCCCCCGGCATTGACGCCGGAGAGGACGAGGTCCGGCTTCAGACTGAGGGCGAAGAGGGCGATGCGGACGCAGTCGGCGGGGGTGCCGTGGACGGCGTGACGGCGCTCGGAGACTTGCTGGACAACGAGGGGCTCGTGGGTGGTGACGCGGTGCCCGCACTGACTCTGCTCATGGGCGGGGGCGACAACGTGGGGCTCCCAGCCGAGGGCGAGGACGGCGTCTTCGAGGGCGCGAAGGCCGGGGGCGTGGATGCCGTCGTCATTGGTGAGGAGGACGCGCATGGGGGGAAGGCAGATCAGGCGAGGTCGAGGATGACTTTCCCGTGGCGGGAACCTTCCGCGGCACGGGCGACGGCCTGGCGGTAGTCGGCGAGGGGGACGATCTGATCGACGGCGGTGACGAGGCCGCCTTTTCAAGAAGGGCGGTGAGGGGATCGAGGACCTCGTGGAGGCTCCGGGGTGCTGGCGCTCTCGAACCAGCGGGTGATCCAGAGGCCGTGAAGCTGGAGGTTTTTGAAGATGAGGAATTTGTTCGGGACCTTGAGGCTGCGGCGGCTCATGGCGCCGTAGGTGACAAGGAGGCCGCCGGGACTGAGGACGTCCATGAGGCGGATGGCGCTGTCTCCGCCGACGGCGTTGGCGGCGAGCCGGATGGGAGCGTCGCCAAGGAGGGATTTGGCTTTTGCCACACCTTCGTCGGTGTCGAGCAGGACAGCGTCTGCACCGAGGGCTTTGAGCTCGTCGACGAGTTCGGGACGGCGGACGAAGTTCAGGGTGCGCAGGCCGAAGTGGGCAGCGAGTTGGATGAGGGCGCGGCCGACACCGGAGTTGGCGGCGTTTTGCACGACCCATGCGCCCTCTTCAAGAGGGAGGTAGTGATTGAGGAGGGCCCAGGCGGTGACGGGATTGATGCGGAGCATGCTGGCCTGAACGCGGTCGAGCTGCGGGGGGATCTTGGCGAAGTGGTGCTCCGGGGCGGTGAGGTGCTGAGTCCAGCAGCCAGCGCCGAGCAGGGGAATGACGACGTCTCCGGGACTGAGGGAAGTGACGGCGGGGCCGACGGCTTCGACTTCTCCGCAGCCTTCATGGCCGGGGATGCAGGGGGGATGGGCGGCGCGGCCGTAGGTGCCTTCGATAAAGTTGAGGTCGGCGGGATTGACGGGCGCGTAAAGCATGCGGACGCGCACGTCGTGGCCGGAAAGAGGACCAAGTTCGCGGGTGTGGAGGCTGAGAACTTCGGCGGGATCGCCGGTGCGGTCGAATTGCAGATAGCTCGATGACATGATGCAGGATGCGTCGGCTAATACGCTCTGCGGGTCAAGCCGGGTCAATCCTTCGCAGCCATTCGGGCGTCCATGACGAGCTTCATGAAGAGCTCGCGTTGTTCGGCAAGGGCGGCGACGCGGTCTTCAGGCTTGGTGCGCGCCTCAAGGCAGACGTAGCCTTCATAGTCGGCATCGACGAGCAGGGCGGCGAGCTTGTCATAGGGGTAGTCGCCAGTGTTGACCTCACGGATGTGGACGGTGGCGCCGAGGTAGTCGCGGACTTTGGCGAAGTTTGCCTCGATGCCTTCACCGGCGAGATCTTCGCCGTTGCAGTTCCAACAGACGCGGACGTTGCTGCGGTCGGCGGCGTCCATGATGGTGCGAATATGGTCGAGGTTGGAAGTTTCCTTGCCGTGTACTTCAAGGCGGATTTCCTGACCGAAACCGAGGGCGTAGTCGCCGATCTCCGCGAGCGCACGGCCAATCTGGGCGAGGGTCTTTTCGACGGGCACATCCTTGGGCAGGGCGTTGGGTTTCACCTTCACGCCGGTGCCGCCGATGTCGTGGCTGAGTTTGATGTACTCTTTGGCGCCGGCGATGTTCTTCGCGAGCGCGTCGGCCTCCACAGCGTGGAATTCGAAGTTGGTGCCCATGCCGAGGAGCTTGACGGCGGAGTCCTCGAACTGGCGGCGGACATCGGCGCGCTGCGCTGGAGTGAGCGAGGGATCGACCTTGTGAGCGTGCTCGACGCGGAGTTCGACGGCGGAGACGCCGGTGCTGGTGCCGTTGGCAATGAGCGTGGGGAGATCCCAGTCGGCACCCCACATGTATGTCACCAGCCCGAACTGAATGTTTTCCCCCTTGTAGGAAGGCTGGGCGGCGGCACCCAAGGCGGCTGTCGCCCCGGCCCCCATGATGGTGTGAATGAAATGGCGGCGGGTGTTCATGGCGGTTGGTTGGGACGGGGAAGCTATTCCGAGGTTCTCTTGTCCGGGTTGGTCTCTTCCGAACGAGCGCGGAAGGCCTGTACGGTTCCCTCTCCCCGGTAGAGGTAGATTTTCTGGACGTCCTCAATCTTCATGATGACCCAAGGCGAGAGGATGTTGCGTCCGTTCTTCGTGTAAACGAGGTCGTCGGCAAGGTAGACGCAGGAGTGAAAAGCGTCGCCCGTCGTGTCGTCGAGGAAGAAGAGGATGTCGCCATACTGATAGGGTTTTTCGACCTGAGTGAACTGCTCGAGCACTCGGCTGGTGGCGAGACTGACGTCGAGGAGGTACTCGTGCGGCTCGTAGTTGAAGAAGTTCAGGGAAGTCCAGTGGCAGTCCGGCAGGGTGCCGTGTCTGGCGAGTTCGGCGCCGGGATAGGTGTAGATAAGCTTGCGCGCGAGCGGCGGCAGGAGATGGGAGAGGCTGATATCCTCAATGCCGTTTGTCTCGATGATGGAGTCGAGCAGGGGCTCAATGTCCTTGCGCCGGAGGCCGAGCCCCAGGCTCCAATACCGGAGGATTTCCTCGGAGTTGGAGTTTTTGTCGAGATGCAAACGGACCATGATGGTGCGGGTGCGCGTGCAGGCTTTAAAAATGGCGCGTGCCTCGGTGTCTGACTGGGCGTAATTCAGCAGCAGTGAGACGTCACTAAAGACGTTCGTGTTGTTGCGAACGTAGCTGAGCTTCTTGATTTTTGCGATGATCTCGGGGCGCAGCTTGCTGGTGGCGTACCATTCCTCAATGGAGGGACTGGTGATGATGACGGGGTCGGCGTGGTAGGCGTTGGCGGGATGCTTGGCCAGTTGTGGATAAATAACGGTGCGCGCTGCGGGAGACATCTCCTCCAACTCGGCAAGGGGCGGATGGAGATAGATGGTGTCGCGATCGCGGACGATATTTTTCTCCGCGACGAGGTAGTCGATCAGAGCCTGGGAGAGTCCGGCGTCAGCGAAGAGCTTTGGAAGTTCGGACAGGCGCTGTGTCTCGAAGGCCCAACTCGGCGTGGTGCTGGGCAGGGGAAAGTTTTCGATGAGCTGGTAGGGGGCCTCCAGATAGACATAAACGTACCGCAAGTTTCCCCAAGGGCCAGGTGCGCATTCGTGAACGGTGGGACGTTCGACCACGGGGGGGGAAGCGGAGCCGGGTCCGAGGATCAGATTGAGATTTTCTGCGCGGGTGATCTGAGCATGAGCGCCACCGGGCGTCAGCAGGTGGAGGACGAATGTGGATGCCGCCAGTAGCGCCGCAAATGAAGCGGAGCGAGCCGGGGCGGGGTTGTGGGGGCGAAGCATGCGGAGAGGTGGAGAGACCTATTCTGACGCATTAACGTCAGAACTGCTCATGTTCATGAGTGAAATTTCGTCAATCTTTTGACTCAGGAATCCTAGTTTCCGGTGTTATAGGCCCGAATGCCTGTCACGCGGACTTGGCGGGTACCATGGAGCGCGTCGGTGCCCAGGGAAACCTCTTCGCCGATGGTCTTGCCAATCAGGGCTTTGGCCGACTCCGAGAGGTAACTGATGATGTTCTTCTCAAGATCGCCGTCCCATGCGCCGAGGATGGTGAAGGTTTCGCTCTTGCCGGTGGCGAGGTCTTCCACATCCACGATGGTGCCGATGCCAACCTTGTCCGTGGAAACGTTGGCGAAGTCGGTGCCGCGCGCGTTGCGGAGTTCGCGTTCGTATTTGGACTGAAGGCGAAGGAGCACGGCCTGCTGGTCGCGGGCGGCTTTGTAGCCGCCGTTTTCACGAAGGTCACCCTCGTCGCGGGCAATCTGGATCTCGCGCTTGTTCTCAGGGATCTTGACGTTCACGAGGTCTTCGAGTTCCTCCTTCTTGCGCTTGAGGCTGTCCCAGGATGCAATGAGCGGGTCTTCGGCCTTCGCCGCAGCGTTGTCGGTCATGATGGCCTCCATTTCTGGACGGGCCTTGATGATGCGCGCCATGAGTGAACGGCGGGAAAGTTCGTCAAACGAGGAGCAGCCGAGAACGCGCTTGGCCAGAAGGCGGACGTCTTCGTCATCCGCGTCGGAGACGATTTCGCCGAGGAGGGTGGCGTCGTCGGAGAGGACGCTCTGGAGGCGTCCGGTGCGCTTTGGTCCGCCTTCCATGTGGTCGTGCTCTATGACGTCGAAAATCGCGTGACCAAGATCGATGCCGAACACGGACTCCGCCAGTCCCTTGCGCTCGCGGGCCATCCAGATGAGAAGGTCGGAGGAGAGCTGGCGGTTGCGCAGTGTCTTCTTCAGGGCTTCTCCCAGAACGTCGAGTTCGTCGTTGGAGTCGAGCACTGAGGCGATTTCGGCGACGGCACGACCACCCGTCTTATTAAGATGGTCGAGAATTTGCGGCACCCAGGCACGGTCCGGGAAGGCTTCCGGGAAGGCCTTGTAAATGCGGGCCAGCATGCCGGAGGAGAACGCCTTGATGGCGTCGGAGAGCGAGTCCCTGGTCTCGCAGACGAGGTCGGCGACCTTCATTGAACCCATGGGAGCGGTGGTTCCCAGGTTCTCTACGAGTTCGTCTCGCGCCAGCAGCAGTTGCAGGGCGGCCTTGAGGTTGAGTTTGACGGCCTTGCGGGCAGTGTCGGAGATGTCCTGGAAAACCGGGATGAGTTCCGTCTTTGGATCGGTGAAAAGATCGATGTCCTTCTGAATGCCGGCGAGGGCGGCGAGTTTGTCCTTCAAGTCGCGTGCGGCGAGGAAGAGCTTCACCATCTGACCGCCGGCACCTTCGGCCTGATCCCGCAGGATGAGATTTTCAGTGCGCTTGGCGGGGACGACGATGTGGCGATGTGTCTTGAGCGCGCGCTTGGCGGCCTCCCACCATTTCTTGTAGTCCACGTCCGGCACGATGCGGCCCTTGATGAGTTTTTCGAGAGCATCGAGGTGCAGTGAGTTGTTGCCAGCTTTCAGCGCGAGTTCGACAAGGCCGGGGGCGTTCTCCTTTGCCATGGCCTTCAGCGCGTCGAGGTCGGAATGACGGCGGGACAGCAAATGATCGGAGGGAAGAATATCCAGCGAATTTACCGCGAAGGAGATCTTCATCGGGTGACCCGGCTTGTCTTCGAAATCGATGATGATGCGGTCTCCGAGCAAGTCCCATGAGGCGACTCTGCCGACGCCCCAGCTTTTGTGAACGCAGAACGTTCCTGTTTCAAGTTTCGATAGTTTTTCGCCGTCTGCAGCCGGGAGCTTGCCTGCGGCCACGATGTTTTGCACCTCTGAATTCATGGGGCGCGCAGACTAGCCGTCTGTGGGATTGTGGCAAAGGAAACCTTGCAGCATTCCGCAGTCGTTTACCAAGCAAGGCACCAGAGGACTTTCAGGTAGCGGCCTTCTAGGCAGTTCGACATCACGGGGTGGTCGCAACCCGGCCCGGTCCTGTCGATGATTTGGAGACGACGTTTATTGCGGTGCGCGGCGCGCATGACGATGTCCTCGAATTCAGCGACATCCAGCAAGCCCGAGCAGGAGCAGGTGACAAACAGGCCGCCGCGCTTCAGCAGGCTGAGGGCGACGGCGTTCATGTCGTAGTACTTGTTGCGACCAAGCTGGCCCTCCTCCGGGTCGCGGGAAAAAACGAGCTTTGGCGGATCGAGCACGACGGTATCCCACAGTTTGCCATTCTGCTGCATCTGCCGCCCCCAGGTGAAAGTATCGGCATGCACCCAGTCGATACGCACCTGGTTGAAGATCCGCGTTCTTCTTTGCCTGGGCGACGGCTTTTTCATCAAGTCCACGCGGTGACGTCCTCGCAACCACCGGAGACGCGTGCGCTGAGGGGAGAACCCGCCGGTGTAACTGCAAGGTCGAGCACGCGGCTTCCGCGGGCAAGCTGGGCGAATTTGAGCCGGTTGTCCCGCTGGTCGCAGAAGAAGCCGGTCTTGTGACCGTCTTCGAAGTTTACCTGGTATCGCACGCCGTTTTCCCGAATGCGGACGCTGCGCGGGGCGGGATCGTCCGCCTCCGGCACGTCGGCCCAGCGCATGGCTTCGATTCGCGCGATGTCCGGATCGATCTGGATGACATGCTGCTTGGTCCCGAGTCTTTCGTGGAGTCGGGGGAGCCAGCGACGCAGGCGGCGCCAGATGCCGAGCGTGGTGACCTCGATGGAAAGCACATCTGCGTAGCGATCCACGACGAGACCACTGAGGCCGTCACCGTCGGAATGCACAGCCCGCCAGGCGTCCGTGGTATCATTGAGCCGCAGGGTGTTGATTCGCAGGTCGAGCGCCGCATCGAGCCGGGTGTCGAGCTTTTCTTCCGTGAGCAGTTCTTCACCGTGATGGAGCACGCGGAGCGGCACACGGGCGTTGGGATTGAAAAAACCGCCGCCGAAGATCTGCCCCTCCTTGTCCATGACATTTACGAGATCGCCGGGGCCAGCGTCCGGGGAGACGGCGCGGAGCATGTTCGGGTAAACGGCCGGGTGGAAGGAGAAGTACTTCATCTGTGCCCATGGACGCGGCCAGCTCTCGCTGCCCGCGGGGGCAGCTTGTCGGGGCAGGGAGGGTTCGCGGCGGGGATGGCGCGGAGGAGGCATGCGAGATGAGTGACGGTGAATGAAGGTGGCGCAGAAGTCGCGGTGACAGAGCCGACAGATGCAGGGGGTTCTTTTTCCACCGTCAACCATCGTCAACAACTGCAAACTGCGGACAACCCGCCGCTCAAGCCTTTTCCCGCTGGAAATGCAGCATGGCAGCCGCTTACTTATAACCATGTCTTCCGAGAAGCCTGTCACGCTCAAAGAACTCACTGTCCTCGGCAGGGAGCACATCCCCTCGTCCGGTGGATTCATGATCCTGCCAAGCCAACTGGGCTACTTTGACCTGCTTCGACTGGAATTGCTGCTGGAAGATCGAGAGGTGATTTATCTGGTCGGGCACCGCGCGGCGCTGCATCCGCTGCTCAGGGTGCATCTCGAAAAGGAGGATGTGCAGGCGCTGGTGGTATCCCCGAGGGAAACCGAGCCGGCGGCCTATCGCGAGGTCGTTGAAGGCGCGATAAAGAGGGGCGCTGTGGTCATTTACCTGCCTGCGGAGGCGTCCGCGATCAGCTCTCCGCTGACCACCGTGCCGGGCGCGAAACTGGAGTTTTTGCTGAAGGCGGGAGTGCCGGTGCTGCCCCTGCATGTGCACCGTCGCCAGGACACGGTGCTGCCGATCGGGCCACGCTACAGCGATGCGGAAGTGGTGTTCACTTTTGGCGCGCTGCTGACCGGCGAGGACGTGTGCCTTCCTGTATATCAGGAGCGACTGATGCTGCTGGCTGAGCAATGCATGAGCGAGGCCTGCCCGTCGTTGGATATGAGCCTCGGCTACGCGTTGATCCAGGGCTTTAAAAAGCACGGCACGCGCAACAGCATCGTGGACGGCAAGGACGAGAAGATCCTGCGTTTTGACAAGGTCTTTGCCGTGGCGCTGGCGTTGGCGCAGGTGGTGAAAAAGGAAACCAGTAAGAAGCGGGTCGGCATCATCCTCCCGCCGGGACTCGGTGGTCTGATGTGCAATGTGGCCGTCATCATGGCGGGCAAGATTCCGGTGAATCTCAATTTCACGGCGGGTCGCGAGGCGATCAACAGCGCGATCCGCCAGGGCGATATCGATCGGTTCCTCACGGCGGACATTTTTGTGCGCAAGATGCAAAGCTTCCCGTGGCCTCCGATGAAGCAGCTCATCCTGATCGAACGACTGATTCCAAGGCTGAAGTTTTCCATCGCCAAATGGATGGTGATCAGCAAGATCCTGCCCTCTGCATTGCTGGCCGCCCTGCTGGGCGTTTCGAGAAAGGGT